>CAVQXI010000036.1:0-75241 GCA_963717875.1 uncultured Alphaproteobacteria bacterium | reverse complement strand
ACTCGCCGATCTTCTTGAGGTCGGCTTCCTCTTCCGGCGTCACTTCGCCCGCGTCTTCCAGCGCCTTGATGCACTCCGGCGACAGCTCCTTGCCGTGTTGCTTCATGCACAGCGCCAGCAGCTGGCTGCCGATTCCGTCCTGATTGCAGTACTGCCGATAATCGACATCGCAGTACTTCTGCTCCCCCGGCGTGACCGGGCCGGCAAAGGCCGCGGTGGACATCAATCCCGCCAGGCCTGCGATGAGGAAAATTGCTTTCGACATGTGTTTGACTCCCCGAGATTTTTGACTTGATCTGATCGGCCGAAGCGACCGCGAACTCTCATATCGTATTTCCATCAGGGGAGCTTGCCATTTCGCGCCACGGGGAGAGATGCCGAGGGGCGTTTCTTGGTCTGCGACAGCCGTAAATCGACGTTGCGCGCTAGGGGACGTGCGCGCTAGCCGGGAACGGCGACCCAATAGCCCGAGCAGACGCCGGAGGGCCCGGTGCCGTTCCACTTGCCGGTGCCCTTCACGTGCGTGAACCGTCCGGTGCCGGCGGCCTGGCGCGGGCCGGCCACGCCATTCATGCGGGCCTGGCCGGAGCCGGAGACGAGGCCGGCAATGTGGATCGGCCGCATGACGAATTTTCCGCTGGTCGAGACGATCCGGCCGCCGCTGATGGCGAGGCCCACGTTGATGATGCCGCAATGGCCGTCGGTGGTCACAAGGGACATCTTCCAGGCTCCGTCGAACCGGGCCGCCTGTGCGGGGCTTGCGAAACAGAGCACCGCAAAGGCCGCCGCCGATGCGACGGCGCAAATCCGATTGCCGATCATGAAAGTCCTCATGCGTGGTTGTCCTGCTCGTCTTATCGAGCTGTCCGGTTCGCGCAGCCTGCCTGAAATGCGTTAACGGAACAATGCGCCGGGGAGGATCGAGCCGGCCACGTTCCTCTTCCGGCCGGGACCGGAATTTGGGTAAAGTCCGGCGCGCACGACTCAAACCCGGCAAGCCGCGAGGTGCCCATGGCCAATTCAGCATCGCTCGAAGACATCGACCGGCGCATCCAGATCGTCGAGGACAATCTCCGCGAACTGATCGAGCAGGCGGCGGCCTTTTCCGGCGCGGCGGACGAGGAGCGCGCCTCGCAGCGGATCGCCGATCAGCAGGCGAAGCTCGACGCACTTCTCAAAGAGCGCGAGGCGCTGGTCGGCAAAGCCTAGCAAGGCCGGCGCGGCCCTTTAAGTTGCGCTACCGCTTCGCTACTTGAGCGCGGCCCTTTAAGTTGCGCTACCGCTTCGCTACTTGAGCGCGTCAGACCTTGCCGGCGGCGGTGGCCGCAGGCACCTCGATCAGCTTCCCCGACTTCACGTCGAAGATATAGCCGTAGATCGGCACGTCCGCGGGTACGAGCGGGTGCGCCCGGATGCGGGCCACGTCCGAGGTCACGCTCTCGGCCTGGTCCTTGATGGTGAGCCAGTCGATCATGTCGCCGGCGGTGGAGCCGGGCCCCTGCCCGACATCCTTCCAGCCGTCCGGCCCGATCTCGGCGGTGTCCAGGCTCTGCCGGAGCAGGCCGCGCATGATCTCGTCGGTGAAGGTCTCCATGCCGCAATCGGTGTGGTGGATGACAAACCATTCGTTGGTGCCGAGCAGCTTGTGGGAGATCACCAGCGAGCGGATGGCGTCGTCGCTGGCGCGGCCGCCGGCGTTGCGGATGACGTGCGCGTCACCTTCTGAGAGGCCTGCGAACTTCGCCGGATCGAGCCGCGCATCCATGCAGGTGAGAATGGCGAAGCGGCGCCCCGGCGGCATGGGCAGGTTCGCCTTGTCGCCGAATGCGCTCGCATAAGTCTCGTTCGCCGCGAGCACTTCGTCGCGTGCTTTGGTCATCGCGTCTCTCCCTAGGATTTGTCTTGGCCGGTTCGGCGCGCGGAGTCTGCCATACCGCGGTGTGGCGCGTACAGGCCCGCCAAGAAGGCGATTTGAGCTGTCCCGTGCCGGGGCAATGAGCAGGTCGGCGCGGCGCGCGGCGGTCCCCTAGCGCAGCTCAACCATGACCAGCCAAACCAGCATGAGCGCCGCGATGGCGATGGCTGTGGCAATCAGCATCACGCGTCCGGAAAACTCTGGTGGCGGCTCTGCCACGGACGGCCCCGTTTCCAAGTCGACATCGTCGCTTTGCGCAAGCCTAACGCACGATGCCTGCCCGGACCCTGGCAGCCTCGTTGCCACATCTTCCCGCTTCTTGTGCCACGGCGGCTCGACACCCTTCGCCTGCGCGCAAGCGCACAGAGACCCCTCAGGCGCGCAATGCACCTCCGCAATTCCAAGACGCGAGACGCCCTGCTCCTATTTCGACGTCATGTTCTTGATGACGCCGGCGATGAGCGTGAGGATGATGCCGCCGACCAGGCCGCCGCCGATATCGCCGACCCAGCCTTCGATCATCTGCCCGGCATAGGTGCCGATCAGCTGGCCAAGAATGCCGCCGCCGATCGCGCCCGCGATCACATTGCCGATCGTGCCGAGCGAATATTGCTTGGCCGCAGCGCCTGTTCCCGCGCCGCCGACCGCGCCGGAGATCACTTGAACCAGAAGGCTTGTGAGATCCATTCGTTCCCCCCTCAATTCGCGCCGCACCGCTATGCGGCGCCTACATCTTAGGCGGGAGGTGGTCACGATACCAGCACGCCGGAGCCGGCGTCAGCGGGTGGTGACCCGGGCATAGACGCGGACCGCCGTATAGGCGACGAGGCACAGCACGAGGAGGCCCGCCAAGGCGATGGCCGCGCCGAGGAGGACCGGCGCGCGGTCGGCTTCCGCGACCGCCAGCATGTCAAAGCCCTGCACGGCGACGAAGCCGATGACGGCAAGGCCGGCGGCGAGCAGCGTCGCGGCGACCACGACGGCCCAGCGATGAATCTTCCGGCGGCGGTCGAGCTTGTCGCTAAACATGGCGGACCCTACCACGCCTGGCCCGTGCTTCGCCCCTCCCAATGGGAGAGCGCGTCTAGTTCTGCGAGTTCGTGTCTTGGGAATTCGAAGCCGTGCCGGCTCCCTTGCAGTCGCCGAACGTGGGGGTGTCGGCATAGGTCAGACAGGCCGCTTTGGCGGCATCGCTCGGACCAAGGGTCATAGGAAGCGTCGGCCCCTGCTCCGTCACGCAGCCGGCAAGCGCGAGAGGCGTCAACAAGATCAGAAGCCACTTCGACATTGCGTTCCCCGTGAATGGGCTTGGCCAACCAACCCTAAAAATGGGGCTAGCACCGCCGATTACAAGGGGGCGTCTTAGGGGGCCAGCGTGTTTCGGCCAGCCCCCGATGTACAAGCGGAAGCTATTATGCCGCCGGGTCGGCATAGAAGAGATGCCGACCGATCCGAACCGTGAGCGTCAGGTAGTTCGCCCAACGCGGGTTCACATAGTCGGCGTGGTAGTGGGTCGAATCCCCAAGCGAAGCCAAGAGTTGGGATTCGGTGCCCGGCTTGGTGTGATTGGCCAAGAGCCACGTGGTGTAACCTTGGACCTCCGCCCAGACGGAGGGTTCGGTGATGGTGTCTTCCTTACCGTCACAGGCGAAAGAAAACTGGCAGCGGTTCCGCTTGTCGTCGTTCTGGTAGACCACCCCGCAGATCGTGTTGGGATAGGCGTCGCTGGCGACCCGGTTCAGGATGACCCGGCCCACGGCGAGCTGGCCGCGAACTGATTCGCCGCGGGCCTCGAAATAGATCCCTTCGGCTAAGCACCTCGCCTCGCGCTCGGACCATCCGGCGGCGCCTGTCGACGGAGTGCTTTGCGCTGCCACTTCCAGCGCCGCCGCTCCGATCCCCTTGAGGGTCGAAGCGGTCGCCAAAGTCTGAGACTTTTCAGGCTGATCGCCGGTCTCCTCCGCTCTTGCCGGCTGCAACACTGCAAGAAAACCCAAGACAAGAACGCAACGCAAACCCACACTCCCCCAAAAACCCATCGATATTCCTCGCCGTTGTTAATCATAAGCGGGGTGTACCCACTGGAGGCGGGGCTAATGCTGGGGAAATCTGGCTAGGGCGCGATCATGGTGTGACGAAACCGTGGTGGTTCTGGCAAAAAGCTGCGGCAAATTGTTTCAACCTTACATTGTAAGGATAACGCGCAGCCGTTGCGCGGTTGCCGACTGCCCGGACGCAAAGGCTGTGGAGGAGAAACAGGGCGGTCCACCCGTCAAAACTTGGCCAAATGGGGTGGTTTCATCGCCCCTCTCGGCCCATAATCCGCCTTAGTGAACCGTCAAATTATAATCGGTTTTTCCGGGTAGTCGGGGGATCCTGGAGACCTCGAGGGCCTGCGGGCCAGGGGGAACATCATGAAGCGAATTGCACTGGGCCTCGTTCTGGCGGCCTCCTTCAGCCTCCCGGCACTTGCGGCCGAGCCGGATGGGCCAGCCGAACTGATCACCCAGAAAGAAGCCGTCAGAATCGAAATCCAGGGCCGGCTCGCGGGCCACGCGCTCTCCGGCACGGAGAAGCAGGTCGCGCTCGCCGAGTATTACTCGGTGCCCGATCAGTCCCTCCTGTGGGTCGACGAGAACGGGGTGAACGCGCGGGGCAAGGCCGTCATGGGTGAAATCGCCAAGGCGGACGATTACGGCCTCCGCGCGAGCGACTACAGCCTGCCCAACGCGAGCAGCTTCAACAGAGCCGATGCCACCGACTGGCTCGCCGAAGCCGAGATCAAGATCAGTCGCGCGGTGCTCGATTATGCAAGTGACGCGCGGGGCGGTCGTCTCGACCCGCAAAAACTGAGCGAGAACCTGGACCCGACTCTTGCCCTGCCAAACCCTTCGGAGGTTCTGGGCTCAATCTCCTACCGCTCGGACGCGGCCGCCTATCTGCGCAGCTTCCAGCCCGACAATCCGCAATTCGAAGCACTCCGGAAACTGCTTCTTGAGGCGCGCGGCGGCAAGGAACCCGAAACGCCGAAACCCGATGTCGTCGTCATCCCCGACGGTCCGCTGCTCAAGCTCGGCGTCGAGGATCCGCAAGTGGCTCTGCTGCGGACACGGCTTAACGTTCCCCCGCAGGCGGGCGCCAATGAGAACTTGTTCGATCAGGGCGTGTTCCAGGCAGTCCGGCAGTTCCAACTCGCGCACGGTGGCGCGCCTGACGGCGTTGTCGGGTCCGGGACGCGGCGCATGCTGAACGGCCAGTCGGCACCCCGCCAACTCGACAATCGCGGGAAGATCAACCTTCTTATCGTCAACATGGAGCGTTGGCGCTGGCTCCCCCGTGACCTCGGCCCGTTCTACGTCACCGTCAACATTCCGGAGTTTGAGCTGCGGATCGTCAAGGACGGAAAGCCAATTCATGAGGCGCGCGTGGTCGTGGGCAAACCCAACAAGCAGACGCCTGTGTTCTCCGACGAGATGGAGGAGATCGTCTTCCGCCCGAACTGGTACGTGCCGAACTCCATCAAGACGGAAGAGATTGCGCCCTATCTCTATCAGGGCGGCGGCTTCTTCGGCGGCGGATGGGACACGTCGGTGCTGCGGCGTCACAACCTGCATATCCGCGGAGTCAACGGACGTGATATCGATCCCGACTCGATCGACTGGGGCAACACCGATATCCGCAGATACGAGCTGTACCAACCACCCGGACCGACCAATGTGCTGGGCTTGGTGAAGTTCCGATTCCCCAACACGCACGACGTGTACATGCACGACACGACGCAGAAGAACCTGTTCGCCAAGACCATTCGTGCGGAGAGCCATGGCTGCATGCGCGTGCAGAATCCAGACCAGATGGCGACAATTCTGCTCGGCCAGGATCAGGGTTGGACGTCCGCGCGGGTCGCCTCAGCCTTCAACGGGGTCGACGACAACCACGTGGCGTTGCAGCACCACATCCCGGTGTACATCACCTATTTCACCGCCAGGGTGAACGACGACGGCACGCTGTCCACGTACCGGGACCTCTACGGGCACGACGCAAGGATGATCGCGGCCTTGAATGGCAGAGCCGTGCCTTACGACCTGCCGGGAAGCTCCGAGGAGGTCGCCGAACAGCAGCCGCAGAGACCGAACTTCCGGCGTGGCCGGCAAAGCGACGCCTTCAACGACTTCGCGCGCGCCCTGTTCAACTTCTAGAGCGGCAACTTCCAGGCGGTATCGCGATCTGAGCCGTGTCCGCGTGGACCGGGGCCGCGCGTCTAGGCGATTCCTTTGATCACCTTGACGATGACGAGCAGGATCACGGCGCCGATAAAGGCCATGACGATCGCGCCGAGAATGCCACCGCCGAGGGTGAGCGCGATCCCGAAATAGGGAAACAGGAAGCCCGCGATCAGCGCCCCGAGAATGCCGACGACAATGTCGCCGATGAGGCCGAAGCCCGTTCCCTGCACGACGAGGCCGGCGAGCCAGCCCGCGATCGCCCCGACCACAAGCGCAATGATGAGCGCTGTCAGCATTTGTTTCCCCTCCCCTTGTTGACCGGCCGGCAATCTAGCATGAGTCGCGCCGAGGGCTTCTCCAGCCTTTTGCCGCCTAGGATACGAGGTCCAGCCAGCGGCCGAGCACGCCCTTGCTGGCATCGGCGAAGGCCGGCAGATGCGCGCGGCTTTCTGTGACGATGGCCTCGGCATCGAAACCGTTCGACGCCATGTAGTCGGCATTGTTGCGGCACATCACCTCCACCAAAGGCTGATCGACCTCGGCGTGATATTGGAACCCATAGACGTTGGCGCCGTAGCGGAAGAGCTGGCACGCGGTGATCGCCGACGATGCGAGATTCGTGGCTCCCGGCACGTCATCGATGCGATCGCCGTGGAAGTGGTAAGCGAGCAGCGTCTTCGGATGGGCTTGCAGGATCGCGTCATCCTCGCCCGCGTCGGTCAAGGTGAGGTCGTACCAGCCGATCTCCTTCTCGTCGCCGGGCACGACCTCGCCTCCGAGTGCGCTGGCGAGGATCTGCGCCCCGAGGCAAAACCCGGCAATCGGCTTGCCGGTCTGCATGAAGTCCTGGCATAGCGCGATCTCCCGGGAGAGATAAGGATACGCGTCCGTCTCGTAGGCGCTTTGCGCGCCGCCAAGCACGACGAGCGCGCTGTAGTCGCCGGCGCTCAGCCGGTCATAGTCGGTGTCGTAGCCGAATACCGTCTCCTGCTTGAGGCCACGCCCGGCGATCAGGGTCGCGAGCTGGCCTGCGCCCTCCTTCGCGTCGTTCTGGATGATAAGCACCGGCTTCGTCATGAGACCTCCGGAAGCACGCTTTAAGGCTTCAAGATGAGTGGCAGGACCGTGTGGCCGGGCGGGAAGCCCTCGCCGTCGGAGACGTCCTCCTCGAACACTTCGAGATGGCCGATCTGGCGCGCGTCCACGTCGTACGGCACGGCGAAGGAGAACGCGCCCGGTCCGTCGACCCCGCCACCTTGGGTGTTGCCGCTAGCAAGCACCGATCCGTCGCGGCCGAGGAGTTTCCACTGGACATTGCCCTCGAAGGTGCGCGAGCAGCCTTCCACCGCGAAGCCGCTTTCGACGCGCTTGCCGGCCTCAGGCTTGGTGGCGATGACGAAGGACGCCTCGTCGAAGGCGCCGTCGTCATTGGCGCAATTATCCGCCTCCTCGCCCTGGACCCACGAGCCCATAGCGCTCGCGGGCGTGTCGGGTATGAGGAGCGCGGGGCCCAAGAGTCCGAAGATCGCGCCTGCCGCGGCGCACAAATGCTTCAGTTTCAGGATGCGTGTCATGGCCTCCTCCTCTCATGGCCGCCCCCGCCCCGAGCGGCCTATTCTGCCACGAGACCATCGCCAGCGCGATTGCGCTACACTCGCAAAAGCGAGTCAAAATCGGCAAGGAGGCACCCATGGCTGAGGCACAAACGGTCGAACGGTCGGCGTCTTGGCCGGCCTCCTGCTTCTCGCTCCTCGCCCTCGTGCTGCTCGGCACGCGGTTCGTTCAGGGCTTCATCTTCTGGGGCGGGGCGAGCCGGCGGCTCTTCTACAATTTTCACGAGCTGAACGGCGTCGATGTCCCCGTAAAGCTCGATTTCGAGTCGGCCAGGTTCGTCGCCAACAAGCTCACCCATGCCTTGCCCGGCACGCTGTGGATCCAAGGCCCGCTCGAATGGACGCTGCAATATCCGGATTTGATCATCGCCTCGGTCTGGATCTGGACGCTCGCCGAGCTCGCCGTCGGCCTCGGCCTGATCTTCGGCTTCGCCACCCGCCTCCTCGCCCTGGTCAGCATCGGTCTCAATATCGCGCTGATGCTGATCTTCGGATGGATGGGCTCCACCTGCCTCGACGAATGGACCATGGCGGTGTCCGGCCTGGCGATGAGCAGCGCGGTGTTCCTCGCCGGCGGCGGCACCTGGTCGCTCGACAGCCTGATCGGACGCACCGCATGGGCTGACCGCAACGGCTGGTCGAATTGGGTGTTCAGCGGGCCGCTCCCGCCGTCCACCGTCAAGACACTCAGCCTGCTCTTGGCCGCGCTGGCGGTCGTGTTCACCGTCGGCAGCTATCACATCCTGTTTCACGCGGTGGTGTCGCCGCAGCATGCGCGGGTCAGCTTCCATAGCCACAGTATCGCGCTGTCCGATGCGACCGTCGCGGCGGACGGCGCCGTCACCTTCGACGCCTATGTGGACGCGGGGCCGGATACGGGCGCCGCCTACGTCATCGCCGCGCGGCTGGTCGATGAGTCCGGTGCGACCGTTGCCGAATGGAACGGCGCGACGCTCGCGGCCCTCCCGGCCACGGCCATCCGCAACACCTACCAATATGTCTGGGCCTCGCACTTCAAGACCGAGAAGATCGGGTTCAGCGGGCAGACCGGCGCGCGGGCGACCATCACGCTTCCGCCACCCGATGAAACACACGGCGGCGCGCCGCAGGAGATCGTGCTCGAGGCGATCGACGGGACGACGTGGCGGGCCAAGACGGAGACGAGATAGGCTGGTCGCCTAGGCTCAGCGTGCGAAGAGCATGGTGAGAAATGCACGCGCCTTGGCGTAGATGCCCGGCGCCTCGCTCTCGCGGGGCCCCGCGATGCAGAGCATGCCGCCTGCCCGCTCCTCGAGAAAGGCGCTGACTTGCGCGAGCGCATCAGGGGCATCGAGGTCGATGACAATATGCGCCTTGCCGAGGCTCTCCGCCGAGCGGAGCGCCAGTGCCGTTCCCTTTGAGACGGAAAGCCCCGCGCTGTTCGTCAGCACTATGAGCCGATCGGCATCACGCAGGTTCCATTCGGTGCGCTGGTCGGGACTGCTCTCCGGGGTCTCGCGCAAATCGGGATAAAGTGCACGCACGCCGGGCGGCGTCCCGTAGTCCTCGGCCCAGCCGCCTTGCGGGCACCAGCCGCCATATTCCATGCCGGCTTCAATGGCCGCATCGAGCGCGGCGCGGTCGACGCCGCTCTGCCCGCCTGAGATGATCTTCAACATCCGGCCGTCCTAGGAGGCTGCCATGATCTCCTGGTCGAGGGCGGTGGCGCGCTGAAGCGCGGGCCGCTTTTCCAGGCGTCCGACATAGGCGACGAACTCGGGGCGCTCCGGCAGGAGCTTGAACATCAAACCCCAGCGCAGCGTGGCGCCCAGCACCACATCGGCGGCGGTGAATTGTTCGCCCATGAGGTAGGGGCCCGGCGCGACTGCCTTCGCCGTCACCTCCATGACCGTGTCGAAGTCGCCATATCCCAGCGTGCCGCGGCGGGGCTGCTCTTGGCGCGGATAGGCGCGGTCGATCATGGCGGGTTCGATGCAGCCCGGTGCGAAGAACAGCCATTTCAGGTAAGGTCCACGGCGGGCATCGCCGATGGGGATGTTGAGCTTGGCCTGCGGGAACTCATCGGCAAGATAGGTGCAGATGGCAGCCGCCTCGGTGATGACCGTGTCCCCATGCTTGAGGGCCGGCACCTTGCCCATAGCGTTGATCGCCAGATAGTCCGGTGCGAGTTGCTCACCTTTGGTCAAGCTTAGCAGGTGAAGATCGTAGGGCTCGCCGAGCTCCTCCAGCATCCAGCGCACGATGGACGAGCGCGACGGAGCGGCATGATAAAGCGTAAGGTTCGCCATCCTGTTCCCTCCCTTGGCGCCGCCCACGATACCGCTAACGCACGAAACGAAGAAGACGCATGACAGCCGCAAAGACAAAATCAACGCCGACAAAGTCGACCAAAGCCGCCGAACGGGACAAGACTGCGGTCAAGGTGAGGCTTTTTCGAGAGCGGTTGAGAGACCTCTACAACGGCCGGAGTCTTGCGGCGCATCGCTTCCGTTTCGGGCTGTTGGCCTTCGACATTCTGACGATTCTGTTCATCGTCGGCACGTCGTTCACCCCGCGCGGACCGTGGGTCGAATGGCTCGACATGCTCTTCGGCATCATCATTCTCGCTGACTTCTGCGCCCGCATCTGGGTGAGCAAGCATCCTCTCCGCGAGTTCGCCCATCCGGCGACTTGGGCCGATATGGTGGCGATCTTCTCCTTCCTCGCCCCGATCGTCGGCGAAGGCCTCGGCTTCTTGCGAATCCTACGCACGCTGCGGCTCTTGCATACCTATCAGCTGGTCGCGCGGCTTCGCACCGACAGCAGCTTCTTCCGCCGCAACGAGGAGACCATCACCGCCGTCATCAATCTTGGCGTGTTTCTGTTCATCATGACGGGCTTCGTCTACGAGACGCAGCACTGGCGGAATCCGGACATCGCCAACTATGTCGATGCGCTCTATTTCACGGTGACAGCGCTCACCACGACCGGGTTCGGCGACATCACCCTTCACGGCGAACTTGGCCGGCTCACCGCCGTGGTCATCATGATCTTCGGCGTGACCTTGTTCTTGCGGCTACTGCAAACGCTGCTTCGTCCCCACAAGGTGCGCTTCCCCTGCCCATCCTGCGGACTCCAACGCCACGAGGTCGATGCGGTGTTCTGCAAGGCCTGCGGCACGCGGCTCAACATTCCCGACGAAGGCCGGTTCTAGCGCAACGCGTCAGGAGGATCTCGAATGGGCGTCAAGCGCTGGTCTCAGGACGTGACGGAGCACTCCCACGCACTCGACCTAGAGACGGGCGTGTTCACGCTCAAGGATCCGAAAAAGATCGCCGCGTCCCTGAAGCGCTCGGCGGAGACGAGCAGGCGCCGCAAGGCTGACCCGTTCCGCTCGGCCATGTCCATGCTGGTGTTCTACATCAACCGCGCCGGCAAGAATTTATCCGAGGAAGACCGGGCGCGGCTGGAGAAGGCCAAGGACGAGCTCCGCAAAGCCTTCGGCCGGCCACCCACCGAATAGCTCGCGCCAGCCTTCTAGGCCTTGGCGAGGCTCTGGACCTGATCGATCGTATGCTCGGCGTGCTGCGAGAAGGTCGAGAGCACCGCATCGAATGTGGCCTCCTCGGCTTCCGCGCTGCCGCGCTCCGTCTGCAGCTGCTCGAACACGCCGCGATAGTCGGTGTAGCCTTGCAGCTCTTCGCGGCGCTGCCACCAGAAATCCCCGACCAGGAAGAACCGGATCCAGGCAAACAAGCAGTCGGTCCAGTCCTCCAAATAGGCGTGGAGGTGGATGCTCGGGCTGGACACATAGATGGCGCCATCCTTCTTGGTGATCTCCACCAGCCGGCCATCTAGGAAGTGGTATTCCGGGCATTCGAGGAACACGAAGCTCATGCGGTCGTCGCCGGGATAGAGGCCGCGCGGATCGAACAGCTTGAAATCGAGGCCACGCAGGCGGACCTCATCCAGCGTGATGAAATGCGGCCCCTCGCCTTCCGGCTCGATCACGGTGAGCCCCGCCTCACGGGCCCGGGTGACGAGAGTCTCAGGATGGGCCCCAATAAGGCTCGAGATCAGGATCTCGCCGGAGACCGTCTCATCGATGGTCTCGATATTGGCACGCCGAGCGCGTGCACTGCTCGCCCACGAGGCTCAAGAAGGGGCGCTCGCCCCTGAGGAGATAGCTATCGCTCAAGCGGGCAAGACGATGCAGATACCCCAGCAGCCGGTAGCGGATCTGGGGATCGCGGCAGTTGCCTTTCCATACGACATCGACGGAGGGCATGGCTTTTGAACGTCCTCCGATAAAGGCTTGGGACCACGAGGAAGGTGGCACATTGCCGATGTCTTCAGGCGCGCGCAAGTCGCTCCCGCAAACAGGGTTGCCCAGAGCTTCACCGGAAAGAATAAACGGCGTGACCTCATGGCGAGGCCACGCCGTTTAGGGGCCATGCGAACTCCGGGCCTAGGGGCCCCGGAGCCTTATAGCCGCCTTGCGGTCTTAAGCCTTTGCGTGGGCGCCGTGCCCGGCCCCGGCCAGCATGCCGGCCACCTTCTCGGAGACCCAACCGAAGATGGCGCCGACGATCATCGAGAGGATGATCACGACTACCGGGTTCTCCATGGACATGGCGGTCAGGTTGCCGGCCCCGTTCCCCATCAGTGTCAGGGCGACGACGGAGGCGAAGCCATAGACTTGCGCCGGGATCGACGCGAAAATCGGGATATTGCCGAGAAGCACCATGACAGCGACGCCGACACCGACGCAGATACCGGCCCAAATCGGCAGGCTGATCTTGTCGGCAATGCCCGTCTGGGTCGCAACCCAGAGGGTTATACCAGCGACGATGGCCCCGGCGACATTACCGAGGATGGCTGATTGCAGGCCGGTCTCCTTGCCACCGCAGTGGAAGAAGCAGCCCCAAGCGATAAAAGCAGCCCAAATTGCCAGCATTCCGCCAAGTGGCCCAAGGAACAGCCACGTGGCGATGGCGCCAAGCACACCGACGCTGATTGCAAGTGCAGTATTCGCGGACATCTCACCCCCCTTTTTTTGCGAAAAAGAGAGCGGGCGGATCCGCCGTCTGCCGGCAATCCACCGGCTCATTCCACGGAAGCCTGTTATAGGCAGTCGATTCGGCTTCCGGTTGCAACTATAGCCCAAAGTGGTCGTCGACTGAACAAGGATTAGTCTTTTGCCCAACGAATAGCCATTTTATCCAAGGCCCTCCGGGGGTTGTTGCGCTTGAAACCACGGGCCATGCGGGCCTAGGTACGGCCATGACCAACAAAGTTCACATCATCGGTGGCGGGCTCGCCGGGAGCGAGGCGGCCTGGCAGCTTGCTCAACAGGGTGTGCCGGTCGAACTCCACGAGATGCGCCCGGTCCGGCCGACCGAGGCCCATAAGACCGACGCCCTGGCCGAGCTGGTCTGCTCAAACTCGTTCCGCTCCGACGACTGGGAGACCAATGCGGTCGGCCTCCTGCATGAAGAGATGCGCCGCGCCGGCTCGCTGATCATGACGGCGGCTGACAAAAACAAGCTGCCGGCGGGCGGCGCGCTCGCCGTCGACCGCGAAGCCTTTGCCGGTGACGTGACCACGGCGCTCGCGGCGCATCCCTTGATCGAGATCGACCGTGGCGAGATCGCCGGCCTGCCCCCTGCCGACTGGGACAGCGTCATCGTGGCGACCGGCCCCCTCACCTCGCCCGCTCTGGCCCGCGCCGTCCAGTCGCTCACCGGCGAAGCGGAGCTCGCCTTCTTCGACGCCATCGCGCCGATCGTCTATTTCGAGTCCGTCGACATGGATGTCTGCTGGCGCCAGTCCCGCTACGACAAGGCCGGGCCCGGCGGCAGCGGCGCCGACTACATCAACTGCCCTCTCGACAAGGATCAGTACGAGGCGTTCATCGACGCGCTGCTCGCCGCCGAGAAGACCGCGTTCAAGGAGTTCGAGACGACGCCCTATTTCGAGGGCTGCCTCCCCATCGAGGTGATGGCCGAGCGGGGGCGCGACACGCTGCGCTACGGGCCGATGAAGCCGGTCGGCTTGACGGACCCGCACCGGCCGGGCGTGAAACCTCATGCCGTCGTGCAGCTCCGCCAGGACAACGCGCTCGGCACGTTGTGGAACATGGTCGGCTTCCAGACCAAGCTCCGCCACGGCGAGCAGGTGCGCGTGCTGCGTATGATCCCCGGGCTCGAAATGGCCGAGTTCGCGCGGCTCGGTGGGCTCCACCGCAACACCTTCCTCAACAGCCCGAAGCTTTTGGACGAAAGCCTTCGCCTCAAGGCCGATCCGCGCTTGCGCTTCGCCGGGCAGATCACCGGCGTCGAGGGCTATGTGGAGTTGGCTGCGATCGGGCTGTTGGCCGGGCGCTTCGCCGCGGCCGAGCGGCAGGGCTCAAGCGCTTCGCCGCCACCACCGACCACGGCGCTCGGTGCGCTGCTGGCTCACATCACCGGCGGGCATTTGAGCGCCGACGGCGACGGCGGGAGCCGGAGCTTCCAGCCCATGAACGTGAATTTCGGCCTGTTCCCGCCGATCAGCGTCCCGCGCCAGCCGCGCAGCAAGGGCCCGCGCAGCGGCAAGTCCTTCGAGCGGAAGCGCGCGATGGCAAACCGCGCGCTCGCCGATCTCGACCGCTGGCTTTCCGGCCCAACCGCCTCGGTCGCGGCCGAGTAAATTCAGTCAGACCGGCCCAGCACGAGCCAGAAGCGCAACAGCGAGAGTTGGAAGTCCGGCTCCTTGTAGGCCCCGTTCATGTTGTCGATCAGCGCCATACCGCTGAGGCCGTGGCCGGATCCCTTGAGCACCAGCGGTCTGTGATCCTCGGTCTTGGGCCACCCGCGTCGGTAAATCTCCTTCACCGCGTCGATGATGTTGAACTCCAGTCGGTCTCCATTCGCCAAGCTTACCGAGAGCAGGTTTTCGGCAAGCTCCGCACGCACGTCGCCGAGGCCTTCCACAGTCACGGTCTGTGGCGGTATCGGCCCGGCATTCGGGCCGATGGACTGGAACACAATGGGACCAACGACGCTCGCGCCCTTGGCAAGGGCGACGGCCGCAGGCACATCGGAATAGTGGGTGAAATAAACGACGCCTGCGGTATTGCCGAGATCGGGGCGGAGGCCGAATGCCAAAAGCAGGGCGCGCGTCGTTTCCTCCGGCGTCTTGCCGGGGGCGAAGGGATCGTCGGGCTGGCCCGCGAACCACGGCGCGATCTCGTCGAGCGCGTGGTGGGCGTTGAGATAATATTGGATGCTGCGCACGCGCGCCCCATCGTGGCCGAGCGGGGTCTCGGCGCTGCTTGGCACGAACTTGCCGCCGGCCAGCATTCCCTTGGCCCTTAGAATCTCGGCGAGCTCCGCCTTCTGGCTCATGACCGAAAAGCCGCTGGCGCCGCCGGGCCCAAATGAGGAAGCCGCGAGGAGCAGAGCCAGCACGCCGGGCACCAGCCTCAGGTCGAGGTTGTTGCCCTTTGTGAGGCGAAGGCCAGCGAGGATCAGGGCCCAAACACCAATGAGCACCATGACGTAGCGATCCTCGGTGAGGCCATAGTCGTGAATGCGCCGCCATACTGCGATGAAGAGCAGAATGACCGGTAGCGCGGCGAGCCAAACCCAATGGCGCCAGAAGAAGCGGACATGGGGGCCGCCCACATCGCGGGTCGGATAGCCGACCAGGAGCGTCGCGGCGCCAACCAGCAAATAGCCCACGACCATGCCGCCGAGCGTGCCCTTCGGCAGCTCCCATGCCAGCGCGATCTTGATGGCGTAGGCGTAGAGGATGGCCGTGTAGACGAGCAACAACGGCACCAGCACGAACTTCACCAGCACGGCGGCGGCGCGGAACGTGAACTCGCCCTCCTCGCGTGCCGTGATGGGATCGGTGAAGCTACGCGGTGCGAAGGCAAGAAAGCTCACCGGCGCGACGAAGCCCAAGCTCACGGTCCAAATATATTCGTGCCATTTCGAGGACAGGCCGAGACCGAATAGAAGATTCAGCGTCTCGTGAATGATGGAGAGACCGGCGCCAAACAGGCAGGCACCGGCGAGGCCGAGCAACGCACCGAGCCAAAGCTTGTCATTGAACAGCCAGAAAGTGGCGTTGGACTCAGCCCGGCCGAGATGGCCCGCAAGACCTACGAGGATTAGAAGCGCGCCGAGAAGGAGTGGCTGAAAGAGCCAGACTTCCCAAGCGAACCAGAACAGGAGCCCGATGACGAGAATGCCGGCAAGCCAGAGAGCCAGGCGTGCGGCAAGCGGGCGCCGTTGCGACTCCACATAGAGATCAACGGCGACGACCCAGAGAAACGCCGCAGCGAGCGCGCCCATGACCCGGTTTTCGAGGTCGCCGGGGGAGTCGTGATAGAGCTTGTAAGCGGTGAGGACGCCCGCGAGGGCCAGCGCCAGTGGAAAGCGCGACACCGCGGCGCCGAGATCGGGGAGCCGGTCTCGCCACCAGGACCTGACAGACCGCTCGCTCACCGCCGCCCTCCGTTACCGCCAGACTATCATGCGCCACAGCCGGGTGAGCGGATTGATCCGAACGATCTCATGTAGGGGATCGCGGACCTTCGCCAACGCGGCGAGATAAGGCTCGACCAGGCTGAGCGGCAGGAAGGCCGTGCGGCCCGCTTCGTCGAGGCCGGTGCCGGTCATTCCCTCGCCGAAAAGATGGAACCGCGCTTCGCGCAAGCTTGCGCGCGCCCGCTCCCGCATCTCGGCGAGCAGCGCCTTGAGCCCCTCGCTGGTCTCCCCGGCGAAAATCGCTTGCGGCGAGGTGCCGGCCCGCGCCAGCGCGTCGGCCGCCAGATAGGTGCGGCCCTTGGCGGCAAGCACCGGCACGCTCCGCATCACGCGCACCAGCCCGTAGGCGCGGCCGCCCGCCTCCGCCACCTGGTCACGCTTCTCGCCTTCGGCGCCGACGATCTCTCCGGCCAGGGCAAAGAGCCCCCCCGTGGTATCGAACAGGTAGGCGTCGAGGGTGCGCGCGTCGGGCATGACTGTCTCACCCACGTCGAACGTACGCGCATCGATGAGTCCGGCAATGCGCTCCCGCGACAGCGCCCTTCGGGCGAGCACCTCGCCGAAGGCGTCGGCGACCGGATGCCCGACGGTTTCGCCGCTTGCCGCCTGCTCGATGGCCTCGCGCCACCATTGCAGGCGGATGGCGCCTAAGCCTGGCTCCGTGACTTGATCGGCGATGCGCGCCAGCTCGGCATTGAAGGCGTAAAGGGCAAAGAGGTCGGCGCGCGCCTCCGGCGGTGCAAACAGGGCGGCAAGGGCGCGATCGGGGTCGCCGGCGCGGGCGATGCGTCTGACCGCGTCGCGCCGCTCGGGGTCATCCAAGATTACACCTCACCGCGCTCACGCGCGGACCGCAGCCCCTGTACGGTCCTTGGCACCGGCTGCGCTCGGGCTGAACGCGTCGCGCCGGACGCCGAGGATCAGCTGCATGGGCGAGGCCACGAAGATCGACGAATAGGCGCCGATGACGACGCCGAAGCACATGGCCACGGCAAAGCCGTAGATCGCCTCGCCGCCGAAGAACAGGAAGGGCAGCATGGCGAGGAACGTGGTCACGTGGGTCAGCACCGCCCGCGACAACATCTCGTTGATGGAGAGGTCGAGCAGCTCGACCATCGGCATGCGCTTATACTTGCGCAAGTTCTCCCGGATGCGGTCGAAGATCACGACCTTGTCGTTCAGCGAGTAGCCGATGATGGTGAGGATGGCGGCGATGCTCGACACGTTGAATTCGAGCTGGAGTAGCGAATAAAGCCCGATCGTCGCGGTGACGTCGTGGACGAGCGAGGCGATAGCCGCGACGGCGAACTGCCATTCGAAGCGGAACCACACATAGATCATGATGCCAATCATGGCCACGACCACGGCGACGGTGCCGCCGGCAATCAGCTCGGATGAGATCGTCGGGCCCACGATCTCGGTGCGGCGATACTCGACCGTGTCGCCGAGCGCTTTCTTCACCTTGGCGATGGAGGCTTGCTGCTCGGTCTCCGTCGGCTGCGAGGCAATGCGGATCAGGACCTCGTCCGGCGCCCCGAACTCCTGGATTTGAACCTCGCCGATGCCGAGTCCGCTGATCTTGCTGCGAATGTCGGCGAGCTTGGCAGGGCTCTCCTTGGTCTTCACCTCAATCAGCGTGCCGCCCTGGAAATCGATGCCCATGTTGAGGCCGACCGTGGCGACGAGAATGAGCGGTACGATGGTGAGGAACGCCGACACGAACCACGTGATGGCGCGCTGGCCGACGAAGTCGATCTTCGTATCCGGGGGGATAAAGGTAATACCGCGAAA
Source organism: uncultured Alphaproteobacteria bacterium (assembly GCA_963717875.1). Lineage (GTDB taxonomy): Bacteria > Pseudomonadota > Alphaproteobacteria > Rhizobiales > Methyloligellaceae > Methyloceanibacter. The sequence goes on along the minus strand of CAVQXI010000036.1, from coordinate 57,183 downwards.
CATGTTGGCTGATCCTAAAGTGGCAGCTGTTTCGGCCGCGCCCAGCGCAGCCAGAAGGCGACCATCATCCGCGTCACGGTGACGGCAGTGAACATCGAGGTGAGAATACCGACGGTGAGCGTGACAGCGAAGCCACGCACCGGGCCCGACCCGAGCCAGAACAGCACGAGCACGGCGATCAAGGTGGTAACGTTGGAGTTGATGATCGTGGTGAGCGCACGCGAATAGCCCGAATTGGCCGAGGCCAGAGGCGACTTGCCGGACCTGATCTCCTCACGAATACGCTCGTTGATGAGCACGTTGGCGTCCACGGCGATGCCGATAACCAGCACGATGCCGGCGATGCCGGGGAGCGTCAGCGTGGCGCCCATGAGCGACAGGATGGCAAAGATCAGCACCACGTTGACCAAAAGCGCCAGGTTGGCGAACAGGCCGAACAGCCCATAGGCGACGAACATAAAGGCCACCACGAGCAGCAAGCCGGCGATGGCAGCCTTCTTGCCCGACTCGATGGAGTCGGCGCCGAGGCTTGCGCCCACGGTGCGCTCTTCGATGACTGTGAGCTTGGCGGGTAGCGCGCCGGAGCGCAGCAGAATGGCAAGGTCGTTCGCCTCTTGCACGGAGAAGTTTCCGCTGATCTGTCCGGTGCCGCCGAGGATCGGCTCGCGAATGACAGGGGCGGTGATCACCTTGTTGTCGAGCACGATGGCAAAGGGCAGCCCGACATTGTCTTGGGTCACCCGGCCGAAGCGCCTGGCGCCGGCGGCGTCGAAGCGGAACGTCACCACGGGCTCACCGGTGCGCTGATCGAAGCCCGGCTGAGAATCGACGAGACTCTCGCCGCTCACCAAGACCTGCTCCTTGAGCACGTAAGGCACGGGCGGCTCGCGGTCGGAATAAACCAGCTCGTCGCCAGGCGGCACTTTCTTGCTGACGGCGACCTCCGCGGCATTGGCGTTCGGATCGACAAGCTTGAACTCGAGCTTGCCGGTCTCGCCGATCAAGGTCTTGAGGCGCTGAACGTCTGACACGCCCGGCACCTGGACGAGGATGCGGTTGCGCCCCTGGCGTTGGATGCTCGGCTCCGTGGTACCGAAGGCATCGACGCGCCGCCTGATGGTCTCGATCGAAGCCTGGATGGCGGCGCTGATGCGATTGTTCAGGCCGGCATCGGTGACGCTCAACGTGACGCCGTCGCTGCCCTTGCGCTCGACGTCGAGGTCGTAGCCAGAGAAGCCACCGAACACGTCGTTACTGATCGGCACGGCGAGCTTCTTCAGCTCGTCATAGGCCTTGTCGACTTGCGCGGGTTCACGGATACGCACCGATACGGAGCGCGAAGCCACGTTCTTCTGAAGGTCGGTGTAGCCGATCCGGCTGCTGCGCAGCCTCTCGCGCACGTCACCACGAATGGTACCGAGCCAGTCGTCGACCAGCTCCTTATCGTCAATCTGGTAAAGAAGATGCGCTCCACCCTGAAGGTCGAGGCCGAGACTGACCTGGTCGTGCGGGAGCCAGCCGGGAAGCTTCGCCAGCGTCGAGGCCGGGATCACATTGGGAAGCGCGAAGATGAAGCCGGCAAGCACGACGCCGAACACCAAAATCAGCTTCCATTTTTGGAAATGCAGCATTGCCGGGTTTGAAACTCCAGATCAGGCCAAGTCTTTAAGAGGACGCCGTGGTCTTGGGTTGGGCCGCGCCGCCCTCCCCTTTGCCGCGCACCTCCGATACCGTCGAGCGCAGGACCTTGATGCGCACGCCGTCGGCGATCTCGACCTGAAGCTCGTGCTCCTCGACCTTGTTCACCTTGCCGATGATGCCGCCCGAAGTCACCACGGTGTCGCCGCGGCGGATGTCGGCGATCATCTCCTTGTGCTCCTTCATGCGCTTTTGCTGCGGCCGGATCATCAGGAAATACATGATGCCGATGATCAGGATGGTGGGAACGAGCAGGCTGTTCAGCATCTCGAAGCCGCCCGAGCCTACTTGAGCGTAAGCGAAACCGTTCATTTGCTCGTGTCCCCTACTTTCGCTTAATGGTGGCCGCTGTCGGCCAGTTTTGGGCCCTGACTCTGCGGCGTTGCGAGCAGGCTCTTATCGCGCGATTGGGCGCGACTATACTGTGCTAGATCGCCTTTGCAACGGGGCCAAGATGAACTTTCAGGAACCTCTCTCGGGACTTATGGAGCGGATTGCCCGGGCGCTGGAGCGCCTTGGGCCGATGCGGCCCGAGACGCCTGATTTCGCGGCCGCGGACGCCTTCGCCTTCCAGGCGGAGACCGAGAGCTTCCTGCCGGTCCGTGCGGTCAACCGGGTGCCCTTGCCGCTGCTCAAGGGCATCGACCGCAACCGGGACGCGCTTTTGGCCAATACCGAACGCTTCGCTAGAGGCCTTCCGGCCAATAACGCGCTCCTTTGGGGGGCCCGGGGCATGGGCAAGAGCTCGCTGGTCAAGGCCGTCCACGGGGCCTTTCCAGGCCTCAAGCTGGTGGAGATCCACCGGGAGGATATCGCCGCCCTTCCCCGGCTCCTCGGCCATTTGCGGACGGCGGCCGAGCTCCGCTTCATCCTGTTCTGCGACGATCTGTCGTTCGAGGCGGTGGACACCTCCTACAAGTCGCTCAAAGCCGTCCTGGAAGGCGGCATCGAGGGGCGCCCCGCCAATGTGCTGCTCTACGCCACCTCCAACCGGCGGCACCTAATGCCGCGTGAGATGGTGGACAACGAGCGCTCCACTGCCATCAACCCGTCCGAGGCAGTCGAGGAGAAGCTGTCGCTCTCGGACCGTTTCGGCCTGTGGATCGGCTTCCACAATTGCAGCCAGGACGAGTACCTCGCCATGGTGCAGGGCTACGCCGACCATTATGGGCTCCATGTGCGCAAAGAGGATTTGGAGCGGGAAGCGCTCGAATGGGCGCGCGGGCGCGGCAGCCGCTCCGGCCGCGTGGCGTGGCAGTTCATTCAGGATTTAGCGGGGCGTCTCGGCGCGACGCTCTAATCGGCCTGCGCCGCCATGCTGCTCATGTACTTGGTCGGATCGACCGGACGTGAGCCTTTGCGCAATTCGAAATGTACTTGCGGCTGGCTCACCGAGCCCGTAGCGCCAGCCTTGGCGATGACCTGGCCGCGGCGAACCTTGTCGCCCCGCTTGACCAGAAGCTCCTCGTTGTTCGCGTAGGCCGACACCCAGTTGTTGGCGTGGCGGACCAGAACGAGGTTGCCGTAGCCTTTCAGCTCGCTGCCGGCATAGGCGACAACGCCGTTCTCCGCCGCCTTGACCGAGGTGCCTTGCGGCACCGAGATGTTGATGCCGTCATTATGACCGCCGTCGGGCTTGGTGCCGAAGCCTGAGATGACGCGGCCCTTGACCGGCCAGCGGAAGCTGTTGCCCGTCATGGGATCGGGGTTGGGAAGCTGGGTGTTGGTAGCGACCCGCCCGCCGGTGATGTCCGGCGCGGCCTTGGGCATGGTCTCGTGGACTCAGGCTTAGCGCCAGGCGCGGCGGATCGTCGTCGTCTTCACCTTGCGCACGCCGGACGGCGCGGTCTGGGCTTCGGCCACAGTCGGCGCCGCGCCGCCTGCCGGGATGATGAGCCTCTGGCCGATTTGCAGCGAGTCGGCGCGGACGTCATTCCGCACCAAGATGGCCTTCTCGTTGGCCCCCAGCTTCTCGGCGATGCCGTGAGGCGTGTCACCGGCCTGCACCGTATAGACGGTCTCACCAGGGCGCGGCTTAGCCGAGGCGACGGCCACGCGCGGCGCAGGCTTCGGTGCCGCGGCCACCTTGGCGCCAGGCATGATCAGCTCTTGGCCTTCGCGAAGCCGGGCGTCAGGGAGATTGTTGGCGCTTTGGATGCGCTCGATCGGCACGCCATAGCGCTGCGACAGGCTCGACAAGGTGTCGCCGCTTTGCACTTTAATGCGGGGACCGGAGGCCTTGGCGAGCGCAGGCTGCGGCGGCGGCGCGGGCGGCTTCGCCTGGCGCGGCGTGCCGTAGTACCGCGGCTGTCCGGGCGTGTAGGCCGCCGTCGATTGCGGCGGCGGCAGGGTCGAGCGGGAGATCCCGCCGGACTGCTGGGGATCGCCGTAATAATGATAGCGCTCGGGGCTATAGACCGACTCTCTCGGGACCGGCAGCGACGAGGTCGTCGTCATGTCGGCATTGGTGCTCGAGCGGTTGTCGGTGAGATTGAAGGCCGGGAAATCGAAGCGCGAGACGCCGGAGCTGCAGCCGACAACGGCCAAAGCGATACCCGCCGCCGCCATCACGCCACAAGCGCTGCGGCCATACTCCGACCAGAACGCCACGCGCATCCCTCGTTGGCCCCCTCGTAAAACCCGTCGCCGCGAGTAAAGCGCGCGGGCGGTAAACAAGGCATTAAGTCTGTTCGCGGGCCTGCCTAAAAAGGAATCAACGAACAATGACTTAGGTCCCCCGCAACCTCAGTCACGCTTCACCCGTCCATGCACCAGCGGCACGAAACGCACAGGAAGCAACGGCGTCTCAACCAGCCCCTCCTCCGTCTTGTCGATCTGCACCAGAGACTGCGCGTCCCGCGTCTCGCCGAGCGGGATGATCATGCGCCCGCCCTCTTTGAGCTGATCGAGGAGCGCTGCCGGCGCATCCAGCGCCGCCGCGGTGACGATGATGCGGTCGAACGGCGCTTGCGGCGGCCAGCCGAGCCAGCCGTCGCCGATGATCGTGGTGACGTTATTGATCTTGAGTTGCGCCAGCCGCTGCTCGGCAGCCTTTTGCAGCTCGCGCCAGCGCTCGACCGTGTAGACGCGCCGGCACAGATAGGACAACACCGCCGCCTGGTAGCCGGAGCCCGTACCGACCTCGAGCACCTTGTGGCGCGGCTCGAGCTCGAGCTTCTCGGTCATGAAGGCGACCACGAAAGGCTGCGAGATGGTCTGGCCGCACTCGATGGGGAGCGCGATGTCCTGATAGGCGTGGTCGGCGAAGGCTTCGTCGACGAACTGCTCGCGCGGCACGCGCTCGATGGCGCGCAGCACCCTGGTGTCGCGGATCCCGCGACGCCTGAGCTGCATGATGAGGCCGATTTGGTCTTGCGCGCTCGCCATTCATTCCACCTCCCCGCGAGGCGGCTTTTCGGGCGAGTATCAGCCGATTCTAGTCCACTCTCCTAAGAACTATTTGCGCTTTTCGCCGAGGACGGTCGCAAGCTCGTCCAGCGTGGCCCGGTCGGTGAAGTCGAGGCAAAGCGGGGTGACGGAGATGAGGTTGGCCCGCACGGCCCAGAGATCCGTGCCCTTGGGCGGGTTGGCGCCGCGCTTGATGATGCCAATCCAGTAATAGGCCTTGCCGCGCATATCCATCCGATCTTCGATGTCGAGCTGGTTCGTATCGCGCAAGCCCTGGATAGTCGCGGCGATGCCCTTGACCTCATCAGGCTGGCAATCGGGAAAGTTGACGTTGAGCACCGTGCCTTCGGGCCAGCCGGCGTCGACCAACCGGTGGAGCAGATCCGCGCCGTGACGCATGGGTGTCTCCCACACCGGGATGCCCGTCTCATAGTTGCCGACGGCGAGGCTGAGCGCGATGGACGGCACGCCAAGCAGCGTACCTTCGATGGCGCCGGCCACGGTGCCGGAATAGTTCACGTCGTCGGCAAGGTTCTGGCCACGATTGACGCCGGACAGCACGAGGTCCGGCGGCGCGTCCTTCAGGAGAAACCGCACGCCCATGATCACGCAGTCGGTGGGCGTGCCCTTCACCGCGTAGCGGCGCTTGCCGAGCTCGCGCATGCGCAACGGCTCGGCGAGCGTCAGCGAGTGGGAGGCGCCGCTGTTGTCGGTCTCGGGCGCCACCACCCAGACATCGTCGGTGAGATCGGTGGCGATCTTCTCGAGCACGTCGAGACCCGGCGCCTCGATGCCGTCGTCATTGGTGAGGAGGATCCGCATCTTTTTGCGAGTCCTTTTAGGCGCCTTCGCCGCTTTATTCTTATTTTGAATCACTTGGGCGCTTCGATCTTGGTGAGGCCGCCCATATAGGGCTGGAGCACCTCGGGGATACGCACGCTGCCGTCCGCCTCCTGGTAGTTCTCCAGCACGGCGATCAGCGCGCGGCCCACGGCGACGCCGGAGCCGTTCAGCGTGTGGACGAACTGCGTGGCCTTGGAGTCCTTCGGGCGGTAGCGGGCGTTCATGCGGCGGGCCTGGAAGTCGCCGCAGTTAGAGCAGGAGGAAATCTCTCTGTACATGCCCTGCCCCGGCAGCCAGACCTCGATGTCGTAGGTCTTCTGGGCGGCGAAGCCCATGTCGCCGGTGGACAGCACCACCACGCGATACGGCAGGCCGAGCTTCTGCAACACGGTCTCGGCGCATTGCGTCATGCGCTCGTGCTCGTCGGCCGACTGCTCGGGCGTGGTCACCGAGACGAGCTCGACCTTCGGGAACTGATGCTGGCGGATCATGCCGCGCGTGTCCTTGCCGGCGGCGCCGGCTTCGGCGCGGAAGCACGGCGTGCCGGCGGTCACGCGCATCGGGAGCTTCGCTTCGTCGGTGATGTCCTCGCGCACGAGATTGGTGAGCGGCACCTCGGCCGTCGGAATGAGCCAGAAGTCTTCTCCGGCGCGGAACTGATCGTCCTCGAATTTCGGGAGTTGCGCGGTGCCGAACATGGTGTCGTCGCGCACGAGAAGCGGCGGGTTGATCTCGGTATAGCCGTGCTCGGATGTGTGCAGGTCGAGCATGAACTGGGCGAGCGCGCGCTCGAGCCGCGCCAGCGGTCCTTTCAGCACGACGAAGCGCGCGCCGGAGAGCTTCGCCGCGGTCTCGAAGTCCATCATGCCAAGCGCTTCGCCGATCTCGAAATGCTGCTTGGGCTCGAAATTGAATTTGGGCGGCGTGCCGACTTTGCGAAGTTCGACATTCTCCCGCTCGTCCTCGCCGACGGGCACGTCGGCGGCGGGCATGTTGGGAATGCCGGCAAGCAGATCGCGCAGTGCCTGATCGAGGGCGCGCTCCTTGTCCTCGCCGTCTTGGATCGTCTCTTTCAGTCCGGCCACCTCGTCCAAGAGGCGTTTGGCTTCGGCCTCATTTTTGGATTGCTTGGCCTTGCCGATGTCCTTGGAGGCGGCGTTGCGGCGGGCTTGCGCATCCTGCAAAACCTGAATCGTCTCGCGGCGTTCCTCGTCGAGCTTCAGAATTTGATTCAAGGTCTTGGTCGGACCGTCAAAGCCACGGTCCTTGAGGCCTTTGAGGAAGGCGTCGGGGTTCTCACGGATCCATTTGACGTCGAGCACGGGCGAAACTCTGCGGTTTGGTTGCGACTCGGGGGCGGCCTGCCCTCGTATAAGGCCCGATCAGGCCCTTGTCATGACCCCCGCCCGCCTCAGGATGACGGCGAGGTTGCCGCGCCGTCTGCCGCGGCGCGCTTCTTTTCGGCCAGCTTCACGGCGAAGATCGAAAGCTCGTAAAGGAGAAGCGTCGGCAGGGCGAGCGCGATCTGGCTGACCGGGTCCGGCGGCGTGAGGATGGCAGCGGCGATGAACACCACGACGATGGCGTGGCGGCGATAGCGCTTCAGCTGATCGGAGGTGACGAGGCCGGCGCGGGCCAGCAGGGTGAGCAGCACCGGCAGCTGGAAGCAAATGCCGAAGCCCAAGATCAGCGCCATGATCAGCGACAGATACTCGCTCACTTTGGCGGTGAGCAGAATCTGCACCTCGCCCGTTTGCTGCATCGACAGGAAGAACCTCATGGCGAGCGGCATCGCCACGAAATAGACGAGCGCGGCGCCCGTCAGAAACAGGATCGGCGTGGCGATGAGGAACGGCAGAAACGCCTTGCGCTCGGCCCGGTAAAGCCCCGGCGCCACGAACAAATAAAGCTGAGCGGCGATGACCGGGAAGGCGATGAAGATGGCGCCGAACAGCGCAAGCTTGACCTCGGTGAAGAAGAACTCCTGCGGCGCGGTGTAGATCAGCTCGATGGGCGCATCGGCGCCGGCTGCAACGCGATAGGGCCACAGCAGAAGATTGTAGATCGGCTTGGCAAACCAGAAACAGACCACGAAGGCGGCGAAGATCGCGGCGATCGCCCACATCAGACGGCGCCGGAGCTCGATCAGATGCTCCATGAGCGGCGCCTTGGTCGCGTCGATGTCGTCCTCTTCGCTCACGTCCTCGTCGCTCACCGCTTGGGCCCCGCTTTGGTCTTAGCCTTGGGCTTGGGCTTGGCCTTAGGCTTGGCCTTCGCCGTGCCGCGCTTTGTAGCTGCGGCTTTGGTGACGGCCTTTTTGGGTTTCGGCGCGGCGCGCTTCGTCCGCGGGGCACGCTTCGGCTTCGTGGGTTCTTCGGCCTGTTGTGCGTCAAGCGGCGGGGCGCCGACCGCGGTGCGGGCCGGCTCGCCGGTCATCAGCGGCTTGTCGGCCTCGGCTTTGAAATCGCCTAGCCCTGAACGAATGCTCTCGAGGTTCTTGCGCACCTCGTCGGCCTCGCTCTCGGCCATGGCTTCCTCGAACTGCCGTTGGAAGTCGGCCGCGGCGCGCCTGAGCTTGCCGGCATAGGTGCCGATGGTGCGCATCATCTTCGGCAGGTCCTTCGGACCCACCACGACGATCGCCACGATGGCGATCACCAAAAGTTCGGACCATCCAATGTCGAGCATGAGCTTGGTTCAGGCGTTACGCGAACGCGCAAGGCCGCGGCGGGAGCGCGGCTAACTCGATTTCTGTTTGCGCGGCGTTTTCGCACGAGAGGTCGACTTAGCGCGGGGCTGCGGCCTCGGCTTTTCGTGATCGATCACCTTGGGCTCCGGTTGCGCTTGCGGCTCGGGCTCATCGGCCATTCCCGCCTTGAAGCTCTTGATGCCCTTGGCGACGTCGCCCATCAGGTCGGAGATCTTGCCGCGGCCGAACAGCAGCACGAACAGCACCAGCACAACCAGGATTTGCCACCAACTCGGTCCCATAAAAGCCTCCGACGCGTGCGTCGCCCACGCGTATCAGTGTTCGCGGGCACTATGACAGTAAAGGCGCGTGGGCCGCAAGCGGGCCTCCCTCTAAGGTGAAGGCTCAGGCGCGTCGTTCGGGGTTTCGAAAATGAGGACGGCGCCCGCGTCCACGGTGACGCCCACTTCGGTCCCTTTAGGCGGCACGTCGCTCTCGCGCACCCGGGCCAAGATCGGCGCATCGAGCCCCTGGACGGCCACCTCGACCAAGCCCACATCGCCGAGAAAGCGGGTGTCGAGGATGCGGCCCGGCGTGCCCTCGCCCGGCTTCATCAGGCGCACGCCACCTTGGCGCACGCAGACGATAGCCTCGGTTCCGTCGGCAAGCCCCGGCGCGGCAAAGGTGCCGAGCGGTGTCGAAGCGGCGCCGCCCTCGATGCGCGCCCGCACCTCGTTCAGGTCGGAGAAGGTGCGTGCGGCGAAGATGTCCTTCGGCGCGCGATAAAGCTCCGGCGCGGTTCCCGTCTGCACGACGCGGCCCTTGCGCAAGAGCGCCACGCTATCGCCCATGCGCATGGCCTCCTCCGCGTCGTGGGTCACGACGATGCACGTGGCGCGGGTCTCGTGCACGATGGCGAGCGTGTCCTCGCGCATGGTCTCGCGTAAGCGCGGATCGAGACCGGAGAACGGCTCGTCCATGAGGAGCACGCCCGGGCGCGGCGCGATGGCGCGGGCGAGCGCCACACGCTGCTGCTCGCCGCCGGACAGGATGTGGGGATACTCGCCTGCATATTGCGCAAGCCCGACGCGCTCCAGCGCATTCAGGGCTTCGGCCCTTGCTTGCGCCTTGGTCAGCGAGCGCAAGCCGAAGGCCACGTTGTCGAGGATGGTGAGATGGGGGAACAGCGCGAAGTCCTGGAACATGAGGCCCACGCCGCGCTTCTCCGGGGGCACGAAGCGATTGGGCCCGGCGACTTCCTGGTTGTCGATGAGCACGCGGCCCGCGGACGGCCGCTCGACCCCGGCTGCGATCCTCAGCAAGGTGGTCTTGCCGCAGCCGGAAGGTCCGAGCAGGCACAAGACCTTGCCGGGCGGCACGTCCAGGGTGACGTCATTGAGCGCGAACGTGTCGCCATACCGGCGCGAGACGTGCTCGAAGTCGAGCCGCGAGGCGAAGGTCACGGCCGCCTTGCCGCGGGCGGCCCTGATGGTCGCCCTCTTATTCGCGGCAGCTTCGGTCAGGGAGCGGGTGCGCGCCTTCAAGAACTCAAGCATGGCGCTGGTCTACGCGACTGCGCGCCCCACGCGCAACTTCCGCGGTAGACGCGCCTTGTCGGGCCGTAAGGGCCTACTCCTCTTCGTGGGCCTCGTCATCCTCGCCGGCGCCGAGCGGCTCCTCCTCGAGCGGCTCCTCGTCCTCGCGAAGGTCCGGCGCGTCATCGGGGCTCGGCATGGAGAAGCCGGGCGGCAGGTTGGAATCCAAAAGCCCTGCCCCTTTGAGCTCGGCCAGACCCGGCAGGTCTTGAATCTGCTCGAAGCCGAAATGCTCGAGGAAGGTCTCCGTGGTGCCATAGGTCACCGGGCGCCCCGGGGCGCGGCGGCGCCCTCGGAGCTTGATCCATCCGGTTTCGAGCAGCACGTCGATCGTGCCCTTCGAGGTCGACACGCCTCTGATCTCCTCGATCTCGGCGCGGGTGACGGGCTGGTGATAAGCGATGATGGCGAGCGTCTCGAGCGCGGCGCGCGACAGGCGGCGCTGCTCGACGGCCTGGCGCTCCAGCAGGAAGGACAGATCGTCGGCGGTGCGGAAGGCCCATTTGCCGGCGACGCGCACCAGGTTGACGCCGCGGCCAGCATAGAGCCCTTGCAGCTCCTCCAGCAGCGCCTTCACGTCCTCGCCTTCGCCGAAATGTTGCGCCAGCTCCGCCTCTTTGAGCGGCTCGGGCGCGGCGAACAGCAAGGCCTCGACGATGCGCAGCTTCTCGCGCCGGTCGGCAGAGGGCAGTGCCATCACGTTGGACGGCAGGGGCAGCATCGGCGCTGCCGCGCCTTGCTTGTCCTTCTCTGCCGTCATCTCCACTACCCTCTCCACTTGCTTCGCTGTCATTGGCATCCCCGCATTTTTTGTCTTTGTATGCTCAGCCGCCGCCGCCCGCATGGCCCGATCGAGCTTCACCAGCGCGGACCCGCCTTTGCCCTCGACCTCCTCTTTCTCCGACAGCTTCGAGATGTCGAAGAGAACCTCCTTCAAGGTCGGCTTGGCCCCTGCCGCCGCCTCGGACGTTTCCGGCATATCTCGATCAAGCTTCGATGGCGAAATTTTGGGTCTCGGCATGATGTGCCCCTTAGCGTTTAGGCCTCAATTACGCTCGTGCCCGCCTCCTTGCGGTCCTCTTTCCGTCCACTGAACTCTTACCTCACGCAGCTTGGCCGCGGCGGCGGACCAGGAGCGGCGCGAAACTCTTCGCCTGGCGAATTTCGAGCGCGCCTTCGCGCGTCATCTCCAACGTGGCGGAGAAGCTCGAGGCAAGCGCCGTGCGCCTGAGCTCCGGCTCGACAAGAAACTCGGCGATGAGCTGATCGAGCGGCGCCCAATCGCAGGCAACGCCGAGCAGGCGCTCCAGCTCGTCGCGCGCCTCTTTCAGCGACCACACGGTGCGCTTCTCCATATGGAGCGTGCGCGACACGTTGCGTTGGCGCTGCTGGGAATAAGCTTTCAGGAGATCGTAGACATTGGCCTCGTAGACGCCGTTCTTCGTGATGCGCACGGGCTCCGGTAGCCCACGGCTGAACACATCGCGGCCGAGGCGCTTGCGCGTCATGAGCTGGGCCGCGGCATCGCGCATGGCATCGAGGCGCTTCAGCCTGAAGGCGAGCAGCGCGGCAAGCTCCTCGCCAGTCGGCTCGCCCTCTTCGGACGGCTCGGCGGGCAACAAGAGCTTCGACTTGAGGAAGGCGAGCCACGCCGCCATGACGAGATAGTCGGCGGCGATCTCGAGGCGCAGGCGCCGGGCCTCGGAGATGAAGTCGAGATATTGCTGGGCAAGCGCGAGCACGGAGATCTTGGTGATGTCGACCTTCTGCGTGCGCGCCAGTGCCAGGAGAAGATCGAGCGGCCCCTCGAAACCTCCGACGTCGACCCTCAACTCCTCGCCATCCTCGATCTCGACGCGCTCGCTGCCGCTCTCCCAATCGGACGGGGCTTGCGGCTCGCGCGGCTCATCGCTCACTGGCGTCTCTTCGTCGCTCATGCCTGCACCGTCGGGTCGGGGCCGAGGCTTGCCACGCGGGTTCCGGCGGCTTCGCTCACCAAGGCCATTGCTTCAGCACGATCAAAGGGCTGCGGTTCATGGAGGCACGCGCGGGCGCGTTCGAAGCGCGCCGCGGCCTCCCCTTCGAGCGGCGGCACCGCACCGGCCACCTCGACCATTTCGGAAAGATTGCCGCCGCAATGAAGCACGACATCGCAGCCCCCCTCGATCACGGCGCGCGCGCGCTCCGCGAAGGGGCCCTTCAAGGCCTTCATACCGATGTCGTCGCTCATCACGAGGCCGGTCAACCCCATCTGATCTCGAATCACTTGCCCCATTATAACGGGCGAAACCGTCGCGGGTCGCCGCTCATCGAAAGCCGGCAGCAAGACATGGGCGGTCATCGCGAGCGGGGCATCGTGCAACGCCTGAAATGGCCGGAAATCAACGGCTTCGAGGTCCTCCTTCGTGGCGTCGATAGACGGCAGCGAAAGGTGGCTGTCGGCTCTCGCCCGGCCATGGCCCGGGACATGCTTGATGACGGGCAGCACCCCGCCGGCGAGCGTGCCGTCCATGACCGCGCGGCCGAGCGCGATCACCACGTCGGGATCGGTCGAGAAGGCGCGGTCGCCGATAATGTCGTGCGCGCCCTTCTGCGGCACGTCGATGCACGGCGTGCAGTTGACGTTGAGCCCCAAGTCGTGAAGCTCCGCCGCGATGAGCCGGGCCCCGGCGAAGGCGGCGCGCTTGGCCGCCTCGGGATCGATCTCGTAGAGATCGCCATAGCAGCGCGCGGGCGGCATGTTGCGCCAATGGGGCGGCCGGAAGCGCTGCACGCGGCCCCCTTCCTGATCGACGAGGATAAGGACCTCCTCGCTTCCCACCGCTGCCTTGAAGGACGGCGATGAGCGCGCGGACTTGCTCAGGGCTGTCGACGTTCCGCGCGAACAGGATGAGCCCGCACGGGCGCTCGGCCGCAAAGAGTGCGCGCTCGGAGTCGGTCAGCGCCTTGCCGGCGCAGCCTGAGATGAAGGCTTTGAGATCCACGCCCGGGGGCTAACCTTGCCTGCGGCCGCGGTCAAGCGGTCCGCATCGGCCGTGCCCTTACTGGGTCATCACCAAGCAGTCGGGCAAGCCTTGCGACTTCAACTGACCGCAAAGCTTGTAGGCCTCCGTCTTGTCGTTGATGGGGCCGACGCGCAGCCGGTACCACACACCCTTGGAGCCGAGATCGGCCTTCTGCACGATGGGCCGATAGTCGGAGAGCAGCTTGGGATATTTCTGCTGAATGTCGGCAAAGCTCGCCAGCGCATCGGTTTGGCTCTTCTTCGAGCCAACCTGAACCACGTATTTCGTGTTGGCGGCAGGCGCCGGGGCAGGCTTCGGGTCGGCGGCGGCGACTTGCTGCGGCGCCGGCGCTGCGGCCGCAGGCGCAGGCATTTCCGGTGCAGGCACGGGCATGGCGCCGGCAGGCGCAGCTTGCGCCGGTGCGCCGGCAGCGGCAGCCTGCGTGGCCTCGCCCGCGGGTGCCTCCACGGAGCCGTCAGGGCGGACCACGAGAGTTTTCACCTTGCGCGGTCCACCGTCGTCTTCCGCACCGTCGACGGACTCGGTCGTCGCCGGATTGGCGAGATCGGTGGTGGCAACGGGCGCTGGCAGACCGGCGGTCGCTGTGGCCGGCGGCAGGGCCGGAACCGCGACATCCTCCTGGCGCGGCACGAGCCGCTCGGATTCAGGTTCATTGCCGTTCGTCAGACGATCGTATATGAGCTTGTTCTTGTGAGGAAATTCCTTGCCGCCTGGCTGGTCAGGGGCTTCCTTCACCGGCCGCGCGTCGGCCGTCACGATGGGCGTCTCGCCATTGGCCATGCCGCCGCCGCTCTGCTTGTAGGCATAGGCCAGCGCGCCACCAAGCGCGATGGCGCCGAGGAGCGCACTGGCGACCATGACGGCGCTGCGCCCTCTCAGGCTCTTCGTCAGCTTCGAGCGGCCAGCGCCCTGCGGCGCCTGGCTCTCATCGAGGAAGTCGGCATCGCCCCGGTCGGCGTCGAAATATCCTTCGCTCGGTGCTTGCGAACCTCCGAGCGGAATCTGCGGTGGCTGGTCATAGACCGCGTCAAAGGCTTGGAGCTGACGGCGCGGGTCGCTTTGCGGGATCTGCGGCTGCGGGGCTTGCGGGTGATAGGCCTGCTGCTGCGGCATCTGCGCCTGAGGCTGTGCGGGATCGTAGTGCGCTCCGCCACCATTCGGCATGACTCCGTGGCCGAATTCGTTGCCCCCGCCGTACATGCCGTGAGCCATCTCGTTGCCGCCACCCAGCGCCGGCTCGGGGCTCGCGGCATAGTTCGTCTCCGGGAAACTCGCGTCACCCCCTTCGTCCGGGTAGCCCGCATCGGCGAAACTCTGATCGGCATAGCTCTGATCGGCATAGCTTTGATCGGTATAGCTTTGATCGGTGTAGCCGGTGTCGGCCGCGCCTTGATCGGAGAAGTCCGTCTCGGAGAAGCTCGCGTCGGCGGCCTTGAAGTCGCCGAAGATGGAGTCCGGGAAGCCAGGATCGGCGTTGCTCAGATCGGGCATGGCCGGGCTTTGCGTCCCGTATGACGGCGCCTGCTCGGGTGCGGGAAACGGCGGCTGATAGTGCTGATTGCCGAAGGCTTGGGGCTGCGGCTGCGGTGTCTGGAAGCTCGGTGCGGCAGGTGCCTGAGGCGCAGGCTGGGCGGGCGCTACGGGCGCTTGCGGTCTTGCCTGGGTCGGCGCGGGTGGGGTGTAAGCGGGCTGAGGAGCTTGCGGTTGCTGCGGCGCGGGAGCGCGTGTGACCGGCGTATAGGTCGGCATCTGCGTAAAGGCCGGACCGCTGTTCCCGAAAATCGAGCGCTGTCCGCTATTTGGCTGCCCGGGCCGACCCGCTCCTTGAACCATGTAGGGTACCTCACTTTTTTGAGTATTTGTTGTGCTCGTGTCCCAGGACTGGCTGCCCTGTGCGTTACCCGCGCTCTGCGGATCGGCAAAATCCGATTCAAACTCAGCGGATCGGCCGACTTTACCGCCGAGCCCGTTGTCGTGCGTGGACATGGCTACTTCCCTCGAACCACCCCTGCCCTGGCCGGCTAATGTAACTCGTGCATGGCATGAACCCCGAGGATCCCCAAACCCAACGCCAAAACACGCCTTGTGGCGGCCACAAGCGCTACACGAGCACGTGTTAACTCTCGGTCACTTGCGTAAATAAAACGTAATTGTGGCAAGTCTTTGCCTCTGTTCCAAAGACCATGAAAGTCTCCGGAAAGATCGTAAAGATAGAAACCGAGGCGATGGGGCTCATGTGCTTGCGCTGCACCCTCCACAATACGGGGAAATTGAGCGATGCGCCGTATCAAAGCGATCTCGGCATCATCATTCAACCGGTCTAGGTCGGCTCGCGCCAACTCTTCCTCCCCAATATCGAGGTCCGCGAAACTCTCACGCACGTTACGCAGAACGGAACTCGCCCGGGCATGGGCGTACTGAACATAGAACACCGGGTTGTCCCGCGACTGCTCGGTGACTTTGGCGAAGTCGAAATCGAGCGGCGCGTCGTTTTTCCGGTAGAGCATCATGAACCGAACGGGCCCCGCGCCCACCTCGTCCACGACGTCCCGGAGGGTCACGAAGGTCCCGGCACGCTTGGACATTTTGACAGGCTCACCGGCCCGAAACAAGCGGACCAACTGACATATCTTAACGTCGAGATCGGCTTCGTTGCCGGTCAGGGCCGCGAGCGCCGCCTGCATACGCTTGATGTGACCGCTATGGTCGGCGCCCCACACGTCGATCATGGACTTAAACCCGCGTCTGAACTTGTCCCGGTGATAGGCGATGTCAGAAGCGAAATATGTATATGAGCCGTCCGACTTGACGAGCGGCCGGTCCTGGTCGTCGCCGAACTCGCTCGAGCGGAACAGGAGCTGCTCGCGGTTCTCCCACTCCTCGTCCACCTTGCCCTTGGGCGGCGGCAGGCGTCCTTCGTAGACCAGCCCCTTGGTCCTCAGATCGGCGATGGTGTCGGCCACCTCGTCATGAGCGCCATCGATCAACGAGCGCTCGGAGAAGAACACGTCGTGGCGGATGCCGAGCTGCGCGAGATCGTCCTCGATCATGCCAATCATCGCCTTGAGCGCGGTCGTGCGGACGATGGGAAGCCATTCCGCCTCCGGCATATTGAGGAGCGATTTGCCGTGATGGGCGGCGAGTTGCTCACCGACCGGCTTCAGATAGTCGCCGGGATAAAGCCCTTCGGGAATCTCGCCGACGTCCTCGCCCAGGGCCTCGCGGTAGCGCAAGTAAGCCGAGCGCGCGAGCACGTCGACCTGGGCGCCGGCATCGTTCACATAGTACTCGCGGGTAACGTCGTAGCCGGCGAAGGCGAGCAGGTTGGCGAGCGCGTCGCCGAACACGGCGCCGCGGCAATGGCCGACATGCATCGGACCCGTGGGGTTGGCGGAGACGTACTCGACGTTCACGGCCTGCCCCCTGCCGATGGCGCTTCGCCCGTACGCATCACCCTGCTCCAGCACCATACGCAGTACGCTCGGCCAGAATGCACGGGCGAGTGTCAGGTTGATGAAGCCGGGTCCGGCGATTTCGACTTTCTCGATGAAGGGATCCGAAGCGATGAGAGGCACCAGGCGCTCGGCCAATTGGCGCGGGGGAGCACCAGCGGGCTTGGCAAGCACCATGGCCGCATTGGTGGCGAGATCGCCGTGGGTCGGGTCCTTCGGCGCGCTGAGCGTGATGCCGTCAACGCTCACTTCATGGGGTACGACGCCGTCATGTTTGAGCTGTTGGACGGCCGCCAGAACGTGGCCGTGGAACCCTGCAAAAACGTCCATGGAAGCTCCGGGAAAACTTTTTTGCGCATGATCTTATCGGAAAACCGGTACCCACTTTTCCGGATCATGCTTTGGCGCGCGACTATCGCAAATCCGGGGTGGCGTCAAACAGGCGGCGATGCTCGGCGAGCGCGTAGCGGTCGGTCTGGCCGGCGATGAAGTCGCAGACATGGCGGGCAAACGCGCGCGCATCGTGGGCCGGCGCCTGCTCGGACCATTCGGGCGGCAGCGCATCCATGTCGGTGCTGTAGCGGCGGAACAGGTCCGCGATCACGCCTTCTGCGGCGACCATGATGCGCATGATGCGCTCGTGCCGATAGACACGGGCAAAGAGGAACTTGCGGAGGTCGTCGAGCTCGCGCTGCATATCATCGGAGAACGCCACTACGGCGTGGCCTGCATGGCGGACGTCGTCGGCGCTGTTCGGCTGAAGCCTCGCGAGCCGCGCGCCGGTCTCGGCGATGGCGTCATCGATCATCGCGGTGATCAGGCGGCGGTTGACCTCGTAAAGACGCCGCGGCCCCTCGACGCCCGGATAAGCGGAGTCCACTTGCGCAAGCAGACGTCCCGCAATCGGCACCTCGGCCAGTTCGGCGAAGGTGAAGCAGTCGGCGCGGTAGCCGTCGTCCACGTCGTGATTGTTGTAGGCGATGTCGTCGGCGAGAGCCGCCACTTGCGCTTCGACCGAGGCAAAGGTGTCGAGCTCGAGATCTTGCTTCGTACAATAGGCCAGCACCGGCTCCGGCACGGGACGGCTGCCGCCAAGCAAGGGCCCGTTGTGCTTCACCAATCCTTCGAGCGTCTCCCAGGTAAGGTTGAGCCCGTCGAAGCTAGCGTATTTTTTCTCCAGCTTGGTGACGACGCGTAAGGATTGGGCGTTGTGGTCGAAGCCGCCGGCATCCTTCATGGCGGCGTCGAGCGCGCGCTCACCGGCATGCCCGAACGGTGGATGGCCGAGATCGTGGGCGAGCGCGAGCGCCTCGGTCAGGTCCTCGTCGATGGCAAGCGAGCGTGCGAGGCTGCGGGCAATCTGCGCGACTTCGAGGCTGTGGGTCAGCCGCGAGCGGTAATGATCGCCCTCGTGATAGACGAAGACCTGGGTCTTGTAGTTGAGGCGGCGGAACGCGGTCGAATGGAGGATACGGTCGCGGTCGCGCGCGTATGGAGAGCGGGTCGGGCTCGGCGCCTCGGGGATAAGCCGGCCGCGGCTTTCCCGCTCGTCGACGGCGTAGGCGGCAAGCGCCCTTTCGTCCGCGGAAGCGCTTCGAACCGCGTCAATAGCGCGCTGGGCTTTGCGGTTCCGGTCGATTGAACAAGCCCTCTCGGCAGCTTATCTTTATAGGTGCCCGGCTTATCTTTCTCTGAGAAGATTGGCTATACCGAACATGAGCGAACCGTCCATCACCATAAGTTCCCGCGCCGCCAAGCGTATTATCGAGCTCGTCAACGAAGACCAGGCTGCCAGCCTGTTCCGGGTCAGCGTCGAAGGCGGCGGCTGCTCCGGCTTTCAATACAAGTTCGAGCTGGCGAGCGACACCGCCCCCGACGACATCCTCATCGAGCGGGACGGCGCCACGGTCGCGATCGATCCCGTTTCGGCGGACTTCGTGAAAGGCTCCGAGATCGACTTCGTCGAAGAGCTGATCGGCGCCCACTTCAAGATCACGAACCCGAACGCGACCGCGTCTTGCGGCTGCGGCACCAGCTTCTCGATCTAGTCTCGGCTTACTCCTTCCGTCATCGCCGGGCTGGACCCGATCCATGCCACTGGCATTTCAGCTCGTCGCGCGGTAACGGCATGGATGCCCGGATCAAGTCCGGGCATGACGAATGCATTGATGGCCTCGTACACTCCTCATCCATGAAGATCGCCACCTGGAATATCAACGGCGTCAAAGCGCGCATCGATGCCGCCACGACCTGGCTCAAATCGGCCTCGCCCGACATCGCCTGCCTGCAAGAGATCAAATGCGTCGACGAAGCCTTCCCGGCGGAGAGGTTCGAGGAGCTCGGCTATAACGTCGCCGTGCATGGCCAGAAAGGCTTCAACGGCGTGGCGCTGCTGTCGAAGCTGCCGCTCGATGACGCGACGCCCGGCCTCCCGGGCGACGCTGAGGATGTGCAGGCGCGCTATCTCGAAGCGGTCGTCTCGGTGCCCTCAGGCGTGCTCCGGCTCCTCAACATCTACCTACCGAACGGAAACGGTGCGCCTGAGAAATTCGCCTACAAGCTCGCGTGGATGACGCGGCTCAAGGCGCGGGTGAAGACGCTGCTGACCTTCGAGGAGCCCTTCGTCATTGCCGGCGACTTCAACGTGATCCCGGCGCCGGAGGACGTCTACAATCCGAGCGCCTGGATGGACGACGCGCTGTTCCGCCCGGAGACGCGCGCCCATTTCCAGGCGCTGCTCAATCTCGGGCTGACAGACGCCTTCCGCGCGTGCCACGACGAGCCGCACCGCTTCACCTTCTGGGATTACCAGGCCGGCGCCTGGCAGAAGAATCAAGGGCTCCGCATCGACCATCTGCTTCTGTCACCGCAAGCGGCCGACAAGCTCCTTACATGCGAGATCGATCCCAACCCACGCAGTTGGGAGAAGCCGTCCGATCACGTGCCGATTGTCGCGGAGCTTTCGCTTTAGGGCCGGAGGCCGAGCCCACCGTCCGGGACGCCGAAGCCGACGGACATGCCCATGGCGGCGGGGGGCACCACGTCAACCGGACCGAGCTGGGGCTCCTGCGCGGCGGATAGCGCAGGCGCGGCGGGCTTGGAAACAGCGTGGGTCGGCGGGGTCGCCATCCGGTCGCTCGGCGTGACCTTGGCTACGGTCGCAGACCTCTGGTTCGGACCGCCGAGTTGCGGCAGCAAGGCCTCGGCCTCCTTGCGGGTGGTGTTGTCGGCGTGGGCGAAGGCCTCTTGATAAAGCTGTCCGATCCACTCCGGCTCGCGACCGCTCGACCTGGCGTTCTCGTTGGCGAGCATCAGGAGAGCCAGCCCCTTCGCTTCTCTCTGGCTCACCCCTTCGCCGCGCCACAGAAGCTCGCCGAGGATGGCTTGCGCCGCGGCGTGCTGCTTCCGCGCGGCCATGGCGAGCCAGTTGGCGGCGATGGTCGGGTTCTTCTCCACGCCGGTCCCTGCAAGATAGAGCCGGCCCAGCTGATACTGCGCTTCGGCGCTTCCAAAATAAGCGCCGGCATGGCGGAACAGCCCGGCTGCATAGCCGGGATCCGGCGAAAGCGACCTGGACGGGATGCCGTCCACATAATACTGGCCGAGCGCGACGAAGGACTCGCCGACATATTTCGCGATCGGGCTCGACGATGAGATATCGGCATACGCATCGGCGATGCGCGAGAAGTAGAAGAATGCCTTGCCGTCGTCCTTGGGCACGTCATGGCCGGAGGCGTAAAGACGCGCCAGCTTGAGCTGAGCACCGAGCACACCCCGCTTGGCAGCATATTCGAGGGCCGGCAGGGCAGCGGCGACTTCGCCGGCCTTCATGGCGCTCGCGCCTTGACGGTAGGCCTCGGTGGCCGACGCATAAGGCGGCGGGTTGTCCCCGCCCGCGACCACGGCCGGCGTCAAGATGATGAACGCGGCAAGCGCGCTCCCCAGCGTACTTGCGCTAAATATCGGCATAGCACACCACTTCCGCTGATCCGCCCGGTTGGGTCACGGCACCGGTCCGCGCCGGTCCCACCTCGTTCGCGTATTTCCACAAATAGCCGCTCTGGAACGGCGTCTGCGGCGCCTTCCAATCCTTGGCACGCGTCGCAAGCTCGTCGGCGCTGACCTCGAGATCGATGACGCCGTTCTCGGCGTCGAGAGCGATCATGTCGCCGTCGCGCACGAGCGCGATCGGTCCGCAAAGCGCCGCCTCGGGGCCGACATGGCCCACACAGAAGCCGCGCGTGGCGCCGGAAAAGCGGCCGTCGGTGATGAGCGCGACCTTGTCGCCCATGCCCTGGCCATAAAGCGCCGCCGTGGTCGAGAGCATCTCGCGCATGCCGGGGCCGCCTTTGGGGCCTTCGTAGCGGATGATGATCACGTCGCCTTCCTTGTACTTTTTGGCGCTAACGGCCGCGAAGGCCGCTTCCTCGCTGTCGAAGCAGCGGGCCGGCCCCCGGAACTTCAGGTTCTTCATGCCTGCCACTTTGACGATGGCGCCGTCCGGCGCGAGCGATCCCCTCAAGCCCACGACGCCACCCGTCGGCGACAGCGGGTTGTCAGCAGAACGCACGACATCCTGGTCCGGGTTCCATGCCACCTTGGCAAGATTTTCGGCCATGGTGCGACCGGTCACGGTCAGGCAATCGCCGTGCAGGTAGCCATGGTCAAGGAGTGTCTTCATGAGGATCGGCACACCGCCAGCCTCGAACATATCCTTGGCGACATAACGGCCACCCGGTTTCAAATCTGCGATGTAAGGTGTCTTTTTCAAGACAGCGGCCACGTCGAACAGGTCGAACTCGATGCCGCATTCGTTGGCGATGGCCGGCAAATGCAGGGCCGCGTTGGTCGACCCGCCCGAAGCCGCGACCACGGCGGCGGCGTTCTCCAAGGCTTTCCGGGTGACGATATCGCGGGGACGGATATTGAGGGCGATGAGGTCCATGACCTTCTCGCCTGCCGTCATGCAGAACCGGTCCCTGATCTCGTAGGGCGCAGGCGCGCCGGACGAGTACGGGAGCGCCAAGCCGATGGCCTCGGAGACCGTGGCCATGGTGTTGGCGGTGAACTGGGCGCCACAGGCGCCGGCCGACGGGCACGCGACATGCTCAAGCTCGTCCAGATCCTCGGGCGAGATGTTGCCGACGGAATACTGGCCGACCGCCTCGAACAGGTCTTGGACGGTGACCGGCCGGCCCTTGAAGGAGCCCGGCAGGATCGAGCCGCCATAGATGAAGATCGAGGGCACGTTGAGCCGGCACATGGCCATCATCATGCCGGGCAGCGACTTGTCGCAGCCGGCGAGCCCGATCAGGGCGTCGTAGCAATGGCCGCGCATGGTGAGCTCGACGCTGTCGGCGATGACCTCGCGCGAGGGCAGCGAGGACTTCATGCCCTCATGCCCCATGGCGATGCCGTCGGTGACGGTGATGGTGCAGAACTCGCGCGGCGTACCGTCTTTGGCGGCCACACCCTGCTTCACCGCTTGCGCCTGGCGCATCAGCGAGATGTTGCATGGGGCCGCCTCGTTCCAGCACGTGGCGACACCGACGAAGGGCTGGTGAATCTGCTCGCGCGACAGCCCCATCGCGTAATAGTACGAGCGATGTGGGGCGCGGGATGGCCCCTCCGTCACATGCCTGCTCGGCAAGCGGGATTTATCGAACGTCTTTGCGTCCATCCATCAATGTCCCGGCTGAACTTGGATGAGCAGAAGTGTTCTTGCCGCTCTTACGCCCCAGCCGGGTCGCTCCCTGGCCCGCCCCCCCTCGCTTAAGCGTGCGAGTGTCTCGTGAGGCCAATAATCCTCTAACTGACGCCGATGTCTCAAAGTTTTATGGCGCAAACGAGGCGCAAATACCTCAGTCTGTTGTAATTTAGATACAGATGGAAAGAATCTCGGCGCGTGGTTGCCTAGATGCAAACAGCCGACGGCGGCGGGAAGCTTTCGCCGCCTAGAGCACGGCTTCGAGACGCTTCAGCGCTTGTTCCAGCTTGGCGGCGACGGCTTCGGCCTCCGACTTCCGCTCGCGCTGCTCCTCGACCACATGCTCGGGCGCACGGGACACGAATTTCTCGTTGGTGAGCTTGGCAGTTAGCTGAGCAATCTCAGATCCCACTTTATCGATCTCGCGCTTCAAGCGCTGCAACTCCGCACCGATGTCGATGACGCCGGCAAGCGGCAAGGCCAGGGTCGCCTCGTCGAGGACGATTTGGACGGAGCCCGCGGGCGGAGCGTCCGCGAAGTCGATGGTCTCGATGCGGGCAAGCCGCTTGAGGGTCTCGTGGGCGGCGACGCGCGCTTTCGTCGTCTCGCCCGCGCCGGCGATGACGAGCGGCACCTTGGCGCCCGCCGGCACGTTCATCTCCGCCCTGACCGAGCGCACCTCGGTGACGAGCCGGATGAGCCAGTCGATCTCCGCATCGGCCTCGGCATTCTGCAGGCCACGATGGGTGGGCCAGGCGCTGAGCATCAGGAGGCTCTCGCGCGGCTCGCCTTCCGGCGCACGCTTCCGCCACAGCTCCTCGGTGACGAAGGGCATGAAGGGATGCAGCAGCTGGAGCGCGCGGTCGAGCACGAAGGCGGCCATAGCGCGCGTCTCCGCCCTCGCCTGCTCGTCGTCGCCCATCAGGATCGGCTTGATGAGCTCCAGATACCAATCGCAGTAGATGTGCCAGATGAAGTGATAGATGGCGCCCGCCGCCTCGTTGAAGCGGAAGGCTTCGAGCGCCTCGGTCACCGCGGCCGCGGTGCGCTCGCTCTCGCCGGCGATCCAGCGGTTGACCGTCGCCTGCGCGGTTGCCGGATCGAAATCGGCTAAGCGGCTCGCAGTCGTTCATCTCGGCAAAGCGCGACGCGTTCCACAGCTTCGTCGCGAAGTTGCGGTAGCCCTCGACCCGGCTCCCTGAGAGCTTGATGTCGCGGCCTTGCGCGGCCATGGCGGCAAGCGTGAAGCGGAGCGCATCGGCGCCATAAGTGTCGATCAGCTCGAGAGGATCGATGACGTTCCCCTTCGACTTCGACATCTTCTGGCCCTTCTCGTCGCGGACCAGCGCATGGATGTAGACGTCGCGGAACGGCACCTCCTCCATGAAGTGCAGCCCCATCATCATCATGCGGGCGATCCAGAAGAAGATGATGTCGAAGCCGGTGACGAGCACGTCGGTCGGATAGTAGCGGGCGAGCTCCGGCGTCTTGTCGGGCCAGCCGAGAGTCGAGAACGGCCACAGCGCCGACGAGAACCAGGTGTCGAGCACGTCCTCGTCGCGTTTCAACTTCTCGTCCTTGCCGTAATGCGCTTTGGCTTGTGCCTTGGCCTCCGCTTCGCTCTCGGCGACGAACACCGTGCCGTCCGGCCCGTACCAGGCGGGGATCTGGTGGCCCCACCACAGCTGGCGCGAGATGCACCAAGGCTGGATGTTCTCCATCCAGTGGAAGTAGGTCGATTCCCAGTTCTTCGGCACGAAGGTGGTGCGGCCGCGCTTCACCGCCTCGATGGCGGGCTTCGCCAGCGTGGCGGCGTCGACATACCACTGGTCGGTGAGGAACGGCTCGATGACCGCGCCGGACCGGTCGCCGTGCGGCACCGTATGAACGTAATCCTCGATCTTCTCGAGCAGGCCCTCGGCCTCCAGGCGATCGACGATCATCGTGCGCGCGCCGAAGCGGAACACGCCGTTGAATTCTAGAATCGATGCATGGAGTTGCGGCGTCAGCTCGACATCCTGGGTGAAGTCGGGATTGGGATGCAGCAGAAGCCGCGCGTCCTGGCTCAAGACGTTGATCATGGGCAGGCCGTGGCGCTTGCCCACCTCGAAGTCGTTGAAGTCGTGGGCCGGAGTGATCTTCACCGCGCCCGAGCCCTTCTCGGGATCCGAATACTCGTCGGCAATGATCGGGATGCGGCGGCCGACGATAGGCAAGACCACGTTCTTGCCGACGAGATGCTTGTAGCGCTCATCGTCCGGGTGAACGGCGACCGCGGTGTCGCCGAGCATGGTCTCAGGCCGCGTGGTGGCGACGACGATGAACGTGGACGGGTCTTCGGGATTGAAGGTCACGCCCTCGATGGGATAGCGCAGATGCCAGAGGTGCCCCTTGGTCTCGATCTGCTCCACCTCGAGATCGGAGATGGCGGTCAAGAGCTCCGGGTCCCAATTGACGAGGCGCTTGTCCTTGTAGATGAGGCCGGCGCGGTGAAGCTCGACGAACACTTTGCGGACGGCCTTCGACAGTCCCTCGTCCATGGTGAAGCGAAGCCGCGACCAGTCGCAGGACGCGCCAAGCCGCTTCAATTGGCCGACGATGGTGTTGCCGGACTCTTCCTTCCACTGCCAGATGCGCTTGATGAACTTCTCGCGGCCGAGCGCCTTGCGGTTCGGCTCCTGGCGCTCCATCAATTGCCGCTCGACCACCATCTGCGTGGCGATGCCGGCATGGTCGGTGCCCGGTTGCCACAGCACGTCGCGGCCGCGCATGCGCTCGAAGCGGACCAGCACGTCTTGCAGCGTGTTGTTCAGCGCGTGCCCCATGTGGAGGGACCCGGTGACGTTGGGCGGCGGGATGACGATGGCGAAGGGCTTCGCCGTCTCGCGGTCGCCGCGGCTAGCCGCGAAGGCGCGCGCGTCTTCCCAGGCGCGATAGATGTCGCCTTCGAAATTCTGCGGCTGATACGTTTTATCGAGCATGGAACGCGGACGGTTGGCGAAAAGGGTCGCCGCGCGTCCTACGCTCTCGGCTTCCGCGCTGTCAACGTCTGGCGGCGTTTTAGTCCTGGTGGCGACGATATGCGCTCGGGTCGAGCTCGTCCTTGAGAGCGGCGGTGACCATGCGCGGCATGTTCTCGTCGAGCCACTGACGGAGCATCGGCCGCAGCATGTCCTTGACGCTGTCTTCCAGGGTCTTGCCAGCCTCGTCGTCGTGATGGGCGTTCGCGCCGTTGGCATACGCCGCGACAGGCTCAGGCTCGAAGACGGGCTCAGGCTCGGCTCAGGCTCTTCTGCTTCCCAAGCCGGGGCTTCGCTCGCCCAGAACGGCGCCTTCTCAGGCTCGGGCTCTGAAGCCTCCAGCTCGGCGGTCTCTTCCGGCTCGGCGGCGACGGTCATCTCCACCTCAGTCAGCATCAGCTCGGGCTCCGGCTGCTCCGGCTCGCCCATAGGCTCTTCGAACTCGGCCTCCGGCTCCGATGCGGCCATGGGCTCGGGCTCCGGATGCGTCTCGGCTTCCGGCTCCGGCTCCTCCATGGCGACCGCCATGGGCAGAGGCTCGGGCTCCGCTGCCATTTGCTCCGGTGCGAGCTCAGCCTCCGGCTGGGGCATCGGCTCGGGCTGCGGCGCGGCCTGGAAGTGGAACGGCTCGGCTTGAGGTGTGGTCGATGTCGGCACCTGCCCTGCCCGCAGCGCGGCGATGGCGCGCTCGAGCGCCGAGGCGGCCTCGAGGCTCGCCGACGGCTTCGGCTCTTGGGCCTGAGGCTCTTGGACCTGAGGCTCAGCATAAGCCGGCGCTTCCGGTTGCGGTGGGAGCGGCGGCTCGGATGCCGCCATTTCCGGCGGCGGCGCCATCTCCTGTTCGGGCTCCATCGGCGCGGGCGCTTCGACAGAAGCCGCTGCTTCCATTACGGGCGCGGCCTGTGGCGCAGGCACGAACTCGGGCGCATCCTCTGCCGCGGGTACGAACTCGGGCGCGTCGCTTTCCGCCGGCTCCAGGTCTAAGACTTCGTCGACCTCCACCACCTCGGTGATCTCGACGACCTCTTCCTCGACAATCTCTAGACCACCAAGCTCGGCCGTGAGGTCGAGGATCTCCTCCTCCTCATCGGCCGCGGCCTGGGGCGCGCTGCCGCTCAGCACGCGCGCAATATCGTTGATGATCTGATTGTCGGCCTCACCCTCGAGGCTCTCATCGTCCGGCTGGGCTTGCGGCGCCGCTTTCTTCGCCTGACCGGCTTCGTCGTCTGTGATGATCCGACGGATGGAGGCCAGAATCTCCTCCATTGTCGGCTCAGGAGCGCGCTCGGTGCTGCTCATGATTTGATCCCTTGCCGCCTCTTGAAACTGACATCACCCGGCGGGTGTACACCAGGGTCACCCTCACTCAATAGCTTAACACGATGTTAAGACCCAAGTCTCGATTTGACCCTGGAGAATAGCCCCGATGGTTAACGCGTAAAGTCCCGCGATGGTTCAATTATCTGCTGCGGGCGGCGTTGGCGGGCGTAAGCCGAACCACTTGTTCTTGACGATCTCATAGTGCTCGAGCGGATCGTAATAAGGCACTGACAGCCCCAGCGTTTGCGCGTCCATGCGGCCGATGGCGGCGTACAGCGAATACTCGGCCACGACCCGGTCGCGCAGGGCCGAGACGAGGCCGATCTGGGAGTTCAGGAGCTCGCGCTGGGCGTCGAGGACGTCGAGCGTGGTGCGCTGGCCCACCTTCTCCTCCTCCCGCACGCCGGTCAGCGCGATCTTGTTGGCGTTCACGGCGGACTCGGCCGAGGTAATCGTGGGGCCGGAGGATTGCAGGATGCCCCAGTTGGCGATGACGTCGGCATGGACGCGCAGCCGCGCATCCTCGACCTCGCGCTTGAGCTGGTTGTTGGTCTCCTTGGCCTGGCGCACGCGGGCCGCGACGCCGCCGCCCTGATAGAGCGGCACATTGACCTGGGCCGTCACCGTCGTCGTCTCGATGTCTTTGGTGAATTTGCTCTGGTCGAAGCGCTTTTCGTATCCCGCTTGGAGACTGACATCGGGCAGCAGCTCACCCATGATCTGCTCAACAGCGTAGAGCGAGGCCTCCTCGTTATAGACCGAGGTGAGGATGACCGGGTTCTCGCCGTCGCCAAGGGTCATCGCCTCGTCCAGCGTCTGCGGCAGAAGATGGCGGATCGACGGGGGCGTCTGCAGATTGCCGGGCGGATGGCCGACGACCTGCTCGTAGGCGGCACGGCTCGTCTTCAAATTGGCTTGGGCCACGCTCAACGTGGCGAGGGCTTCGGACCTGCGCGCCTCGGCCTGGGCCACGTCGGTCCGTGTCACCTCGCCCACGTCGAAGCGGTCGCGGGTGGCCTTCAACTGCTCGCTGAGGACCTTCACGTCATTCTCACGCAAGCGGACAATGGCCTGATCGCGCACGACGTTCACGTACGCGGTGGCGGCGTCGAGCAGGACGGTCTGCTCCGTGGTGCGCAAGGCCTCGCGCTGCGCTTGCACCTCGGATTTAGCTTGGCGGACGGCGTTGAGGTTCTGAAAGCCTTCGAACAGAGGCTGCGAGAGCTGAACGGAATAGCCGTGGGGGTGGGTGACGCCATCAGTCGACAGGCCGCCGGTGCCGAGCCCGATGGCGTTTCTCGAGTCGCTGTTCTGATTGACGTAGTTGGCGTCGGCGCTGCCAGTCACGTTGGGACGCAAACCGGACTTGGCATACGCCACCTGCTCGTCGATGGCGCGCAGACGCGCGCGTTCGGCATTGAGGACCGGGTTGACGAGGTAGGCATCGGAGAGCGCCTGCTCCAGCGTCTCGGCCTTCGCCGGCGCGCTCGCAAACGTGAGGGCGAGCATAGCCACGGCGACAGCCGCCCCGCCACGCAGCCGCAACATCGCGCAGCACGACTGATCGCGCCTGCCCTCTTCACCAAGCACTACCATTCTCCCGCAGTCAGCAGCGCCCCCGCCCCTCCTGCACTAAGAACCATAGAGCACAGCGCGCGGGCTGCGATACCCAGGAAGGGCTGACTGCGACAGAATTCAACAAAAATCTCAAGGCACTGTGGGATCGGAGCAACAGTGGCGAAAGGCGCCTCTCGACAGCTAGAAGGTGAAGGCCGGCGCCGGCGCAAAACCCGGCAAGGGGCTCGCGCCTGCGTCGAAATGCACGGCCCCACTCGCCTCGCCGCCAACCTTCACGAAGAGATTCGCCTTGCCCTGGCGCATGTTAGGCCGTTGCGTCACCACCGCCACGAGCCTGCCGCCTTCCGCCAATTGAGCGAATAGCGATTCGGGGACCTGCGACACACTGCCCTCGAGCACGATGACGTCATAGGGCGCGCCCGCCGCCCAGCCATCTTCGAGACTCCCCTCGACGATCTCGGCATTGGCAAGCTTCAGGCTGGCCAGATTGGCCTTCGCCGCCTTGGCAAGCTCGGGCTCTGGCTCAAGGCCGACCGCGCGGGCGGCAAGCCGGGCCAATACGGCGGTCGAATAGCCGGTGGCGCAGCCCACATCGAGGACGTTGTCTTGCGGCTCGATCTCGGCCAGCTGGATCAGCCGCGCCTGCACCATGGGCGAAAGCAGAAAACGCGCCGGCGCCCCGTCCTTCGCGGGGAACACCTCGATGTTCTCGTCCATATAGGCGAGACCTTGAACGGCTTGCGGCACAAACCGCTCGCGCGGCAGCGTGCGCATGGCGGCGAGCAGACCTACGTCGGTCACTTCGTTGGGGCGGATCTGGGACTCCACCATGGCGATCCGTCTCGCCTCATAGTCGCTCATGCGCGCGCCGTCCTTTCGGGCCTCTCTCCCGTATCTCCGGGACTTTACATGGCTTACACCATGCCCCAACGGATTAGAAAGATCCTGTCCGTAGACCCATTAATCTCAGGTGACGGTCGCGGTTGGCAGGACGGCATGCTGACGCGTATTGAACGAGAGGCTGGACATTCGCTAGTTAGACACTAGAAATCCTGCCCGGTTGGCCACGTGGCGGAGTGGTGACGCAGCGGACTGCAAATCCGTATACCCCGGTTCGATTCCGGGCGTGGCCTCCAATAACTTCAAACGACAACACTCAAGTCGCCTCCTCCTTCCGCGCAGCTCGCTTGAGCTTGGCGTCGGCAGGCTCGTTCCGGCGATGCCACCACACCGTGAGCTGACGCCGCCAGCGGCGCACCGCAGGAAGATCGACCGACAGCACGAGAAGCCCCAGCGGGATCATCCAGAAGCCGAGCACCGGCAGGAAGCCCAAGAGTCCGCCGGCCACGAGCAGAATGCCGAGACCGAGCCTGAGCGGCTTCGACTTCGGCAGGTGCCAGTGGCTGTTGAAGACGCGGACCTTATGGGCCATTGCGATGTCCTGGACTGAGACGGCCTTGCCGGACATAGGGGGTTGGGGGAAGCGCCGCAAGCTCGGGCGATTTTCGCAGACCCGCCGCGCGTAAAGCTCTGGAAAGCCTCGTCCCCTTTTGCTATCTACCGCTTCTAGCGCCGCTTGGCGCTCTGCTCCCCGGTAGCTCAGTTGGTAGAGCAAGCGGCTGTTAACCGCTGGGTCGCTGGTTCGAGTCCGGCCCGGGGAGCCAACTCTTCTTCGGTACAATCAGCGCCCGTAAATTTGCGCTAGCGCAAAGCTAGCGTCGCATGCCTGGCCTATCCCTCAGGCCAAGCGAGACGTCTTGTGGAGCGCATTATGACCAGACCGATGACTAGACGTACGGAGTTGGCCGCGGGGTTTGTTATCGCGAGCCTGATGAGCGGCGCAGCATTGGCGGACGTGGACATCAAGACGCCCTGGGCCAATGTCTATGTCGGCCCGGGCGGCGTGTTCGTGAACGGACCTTGGGGCCGCGTGGACGTGCCGGCCTCGGAGCGCGAGCAGGTGTGCGCCGAATGGCGGAAGAGCACGGAAGCCTATTACGGCGAGCGCGGCTGCACCGTCACGTTCGACAAGGACGGCTGCCTCATCGAAAACCTCGACTGTCCGGAAGGAAAGTAAGGGCCGCGCCGGGAAGCCGCCGCGAGCGAAAGGGTCGTCGCCGACCCCTTCACCCCCGTAGTACCCGTACGGCGGGCGGGATACGCAGAACTAACCCCGCCAAAGGTCCACAACGTCACCGACCGGGGATGGTTCCCCAGCTTTCTCTGACGCGGGTCAGCGCCTGCGAAGGGGGTGCGCGGCCCCCCTTTTCGGGGGACCACGCTGGGGGAGGCTAGGCGGGGATGAATTTCAGGGCGACGCCGTTGATGCAGTAGCGCAAGCCGGTCGGCTTCGGGCCGTCGTTGAACACGTGGCCGAGATGGCCGCCGCAGCGGCGGCAATGAACTTCTTCGCGGAGCATGCCGAACGACCAGTCCTGGCTCTGCGCGACGTTGTCCTTGATTGGCGCGTAGAAGCTCGGCCAGCCGGTGCCGGAGTTGAACTTCGTCTCGGAGGCAAACAGCGGGAGGTCGCAGCCGGCGCAGGCGAAGACGCCCTTGCGATGCTCGTTGTTGAGCGGGCTCGTAAAGGGGCGCTCGGTGTCGGCCTCGCGCAAGACCGCGTATTGCGCCGGCGTGAGCATCTTGCGCCACGCCTCCGGCGTCTTGGTCACCTCGAAATGTCCGTTGCCGCGGCCGTGGCGCGGCTGTTCCACCACTTCACGGCGCCGAGGCTGGCGGCCGCGACGGCGGCGACGCCGGCGGTGCCTAAGAGAATGCTTCGTCGCGTAACCATGATGGCTCCTTGTGCGTTGCCGCTAAAGGCTAGAGTCTCAAGTGGAATCTAGGGGTTCTGGCCCGCGCTTCAATTCAACTTGCGCGCACGGGTGTTCACGACCGCTTTATCTGGCGCCCGTGCCCCGCGTCCCTCAAGGAGGCCATGTCCTTCGTATTGCCTGTGCTTTTCGTGGTTAATCCAAAGGCGTCCAGGGCGGCGGAGACCTTGCCCGCGCTGCCCGGCTGGTTCGCCGCCCGCGCTGACTCGACCTTCGTCGTCAGCGGCTCTCAGGAGGATCTGAGACGCGCGCTCTCCGCGCATGGGCCGGGCGCCGACCGCATCGTGATCGGCGGCGGCGACGGGACCGATCTCGGGCGCGCTTCCGCAGCTACTTGCGCTCGGCAAGCCGCTCGCCGTGCTGCCGCTCGGCACCGCCAACGACTTCGCCAACACGCTCGGCCTCCCGGCTGACGGCTTGGCCGCCGCCGAGGTGGCGCTCGGCGGCCGGCCGCATCCGATCGATGTTGGTCTCGTCAACGGCCATCCGTTCCTGAACGTGGCGAGCGTCGGGCTCGCGGCGAATGTGGCGCACGCCCAGTCGACCGCGCTCAAGCGACGCTGGCGGATGTTCGCCTACCCCATCAGCTTTCTCCACGCCGTGCGTGAATTCGAAGCCCTTCGTAGTCACGCTCAATGTCGACGACAAGCCGGCCTGGACGGGGCCCGTCTATCAAGTCAGCATCGGCAACGGACGTTTCCATGGCGGCGGCCTTACCGTCGCCGATCATGCAGCCATCGACGACGGCAAGCTCGACCTTTACCTCGTTTCGCCGGGACCGGTATGGCAGCTCATCGCCTGCATCACCCATCTGAAGTTCGGCTTCAGCGCGCCGGTTCTCTTGCAGCGAAGCTGCGCCACGCGCGTCACACTCACCACCTCGACGCCGCGGCCGATCAATGCCGATGGCGAGATCAAAGCCGCGACGCCGGCCGAGTTCAGCGTGCTGCGCCACGGTTTGACGGTGATCGTGCCGGCCACCCTCCCCGCCGGACCATCGCGGCTTGGTCGGGATCAGCTAACGACTGCGCCGCTAGCCGCGCGAGGTCACATGGCGCTGCGGGGATGACGATCTCGCAGCGCACGCCTTTGGCCGGGAAGGTGAGCGTGACGTCGCCGGCAAGAGCCTTGCCGACGACGTTTTCGAGCATGGCCCGGCCGAAGCCGGACCGTTCCGGCGGCGTGACCTCGGGCCCGCCGGTCTCCTGCCAGACGAGCTTGAGCTTCTTGGCCTCCTCGCAGAAGTCCCATTGGATGCGGATCTCGCCGAGACGCTCGGACAGCGAGCCGTATTTCTCCGCGTTGGCGGTCAGCTCGTGCAGCGCGAGCCCGAGATTGTGCACCGCCTCGGGCTTCAGCATGATGTCCTCGCCTTCGATGGCGATGCGCTCGCCGAAGCCGATCCGCATGGGCCTCCAATTGCTGCTCGACCAGCATGCGCAGAGAGGCACCCTGCCAATCGTCGGCGACGAGGAGATCGTGGGAGCAGCTGATCGCGTAAAGCCGTGCGCCGAAGCGATCGAGGAAGTCCTGGACCGAGGTCGTGCGCGCGGCGGTTTGCCGGGCGATGGCGTGGATCACCGCCAGCAGATTCTTGGAGCGGTGCGTCAGCTCCCGCAGCAAGAGGCGGAGCTGGTGCTCGTTGGCTTTGCGCTCGGTGATGTCGACGGCGACCGAGGCCGTGCCGATGACGGTACCGTCCTCGCCGCGCAGAGGCTCGATGACGAAATAGAAGGACCGCTCCCGGCGATATAGCGCGAAGTCGATCTCGAGCTCTTGCGAGGCGCCGGTCTCCATGGCCTTGCGCTTGGCCGCCATGATCTTTTTCGCCGCTTCAGCGGGCAAGATGTCGGCGTCGGTCTTGCCGATCAACTCGTCGGGCTTGAGCCCGGCCGGGAGATTGTGCACCCAGGTGAAGCGCAGATCCTTGTCCTGGCTGAACACCGAGATGGGCGAGCCGCGCAGCGCGATCTCGAAACGCTGCTTCGCCTCGGCCAGCTCCTTGGTGCGCGCTTCCACCCGCGCCTCGAGCTCTTGGCGCGCCGCCTTCAACTCGTCCAAGGTCTGCAAATGGGCGGCGATCTCCGCCTGGAGCCGGTCGCGCGACGGCACGCGGACGAGATGCGGCGCGAGCCACCACAGACCGATGCCGGTGGCAAGCGCCAGAAGCGCCGCCGCACCTTTCAGCACGCCTTCGAACTCGCGCCCCGGCATCCACGGATTGAGCACCGCGGCGAAATGGACGAGGCCCACGGCAAACACGAAGAGAAGAAAGAGCTTCACCAGCGCCGCTTCGCCGGCGCTGCCCTCGCCCCGCCGCTTGTAGAGATAGAGGAGGACGGCAGGCACGAGCAGGAAGGTGGCGGCGATGATGCCGTCGCCGACCGCATGGAGCAGCGCCAGCCCGGTCGGCCAGCCGGACCTGTCCTTCGATACCAAAGAGCAAGGCTAGCGAGCTTTCCATCGCGACCGGCCAATTCAATACGACACGATGCGCCCTATCATAGTGGCATGGCGCGCCGGCCTGAACCTAGCGTCTAGACGATCGCAGCAATCAGAGTGAC
Source organism: uncultured Alphaproteobacteria bacterium (assembly GCA_963717875.1). Taxonomy (GTDB): domain Bacteria; phylum Pseudomonadota; class Alphaproteobacteria; order Rhizobiales; family Methyloligellaceae; genus Methyloceanibacter. The sequence goes on along the minus strand of CAVQXI010000036.1, from coordinate 23,449 downwards.
GAGGAAAACGACGAGGAAGATGAAGAACAGGATGCGAGCGATGCCGCCCGCGGCAGAGGCCACGCCGCCGAAGCCGAACACGCCCGCCACCAAGGCGACGATGGCGAAGATGATCGCCCAATAAAGCAACATGTCTCACTCCTGGATCTTCAGTCTATGCCTCCGGGCGGTTCCCCGCCCCTCCTTGCTGCGCCCATGGCAAACGCCCGCTTGTGCGGTTTCGTTGCAGCGCACCTCGGTCAAAATCCGGCAATGGCCGCGAGCAGATCCCGATCGGTGAACGGCTTCCGCACCAGAGGCGCGTTCCGATAGGCCGGTGGCAGGCTCTCCGGCCCGTAGCCGCTGACGAAGGCGAAGGGGAGCCCGCGCGCGGCGAGCGCATCGGCGATGCGCCCGGCGGACTCGCCGGCGAGATGGGCATCGAGCAACGCGCCGCGCAGCGGCTCGCGTTCGATGGCGGCAAGTGCGTCGCTGACGGTGCTGGCCGGACCGGCCACGGCGATGCCCGCGTCCTCCAGTGCCGCGACAATGTCGAGCGCGATGAGGAACTCGTCCTCGACGACGAGAATGGGGTGTGCGGTCACCACTCCTTCACCTTTCCCTCATTCGGCGCGCGAGCCTCGCACGAAATCCGTGCACACTTTATGGCCGGTCGGTTCGCTCGTCGCCACCGGCGTCACGGGAACGCAGATGAGGCCCCGGGCGTTTCATGGTCTCTAGCGAACGGTCCACACCCTCCCCCCGTGGGCCACAACAACAGGAGTACTTTTCCATGAACTGGGATCGAATTGAAGGCAATTGGAAGCAGTTCCGTGGGCAAGGCCCAGCAGCAATGGGGCAAGCTCACCAATGACGATCTCGACGTCGTCGAGGGGCGCCGCCAGGAGCTCGTGGGCAAGATCCAAGAGCGCTACGGCATTGCCAAGGACGAGGCCGAACAGCAGGTCGATACCTGGCTCCAGAATATGTAACGCGGATAACGGGTTCGCCGCGGCGCCGGCGGAGGCGACACAGTCTCCGTTGGCGCGCGGCAGCCTCGCCGCGTAAGATGCGCTTCACATAAATGCGCTAGTGTTCGTGTGCTGCGCCAGGCTTTGGGGGAAACATGGGCCCGACAATTCTTCTCATTATCCTGATCGGCGTTCTTCTCGCCGTGTTGCCCGCCTGGCCCTATAGCCGCGCCTGGGGAGCGTTTCCCGTCGGGCCTGGTCGGCCTGATCGTCATCCTCCTGCTGGTCCTCATGTTCTTGAACATGATCTAGCAGCAGGTCTGCCGTCTCCTCACGCGCTTGCCGAGGGCTGCTCGCGCAGCTGCGCGCGGCGCTCGAAGAACAGCGCCTGCGAGACGATCGCCTTCACGGTGTCCGGCTGATAGGGCTTGGTGATGAGGAACGCCGGCTCGGGCCGCTCGCCGGTCAACAGCCGGTCGGGATAGGCGGTGATGAAGATCACCGGCACCTGGAACGAGCCGAGCATCTCGTTGACCGCGTCGAGCCCCGAGCTCCCGTCGGCAAGCTGGATGTCGGCCAGGACGAGACCGGGCTTCTCTTTCGCGACGGCACTCACCGCCTCGGTGTGGGTGCGGGCGACGCCCGCCACGCGATGGCCGAGCCCTTCGACGATGCTTTCGAGATCCATGGCGATCATCGGCTCGTCCTCGATGATCAGCACGTCGGTTGCGACTTGTGCGGCGATCTCGCGGCCGGCGTCGTCGATCAGCGCGTCGACATTGCTCGCGCTGGTATTGAGGATCATCGCGGCCTCGTCCGGCGCGAAGCCCTCCACGGAGCAAAGCAGGAAGGCCTGGCGCGGCAGCGGCGTGATCTGCTCGAGCTTGCGGTCGACGGCCGTCTCCCCGCCTGCGCACAGTGTCCGGCTTCAAGTTGAGGCCGACGGAATTCCATAGGCCGAGAAACGTCCGGTAGAGCGCGACGCCGCGGATCGAGATTCGCGTCGAACAGCGAAGGGTCCTCGGCCAACACCTCCAGCGTTGCCGCCACATAGGCGTCGCCCGCGCTTTGCGTGCCGGCGAGCGCGCGGGCGAAACGCCGCAGATAGGGAAGATGAGGCGCGATCATTTTCGACAAAGGCATCGGTCAGGCTTTCTCCAAGGGCAGCACCGCCCGCCGCTCCATTGTCTCACAAACCAGGCGGGAGGGTGGCAATTTACGGATTTGCGACTTTGCGACCTGCGTCGGTCAATGCCGCAACCGCGACAAAGTTCCCCCTGTCGTGGAACCGTTTGAAGCTTAGCGGGTTTTTTGGGTCAGAGGCGCGGCGGAATCCGTTACACTGTGATTTGCCGAGAGCAAACTCGACAAGGAACCGCTGTGAACCGCAACGACAAGAAGAAGGCCACCAGGCGCATGACGGTAGACGCCAGGAAAGAGCGCGGATCAGGCGGACCCGCGCTGGCAAGACCGGGCCAGGAGCGAGTCGGACGAAGGCATGTCCCCTGCCCTTCAGGCCCATATCGGGCGCCACGTTCGGGCGATGTTCGACGAGGTCGCGGAAGAGCCCGTTCCGGATCATCTCTTGAGGTTGCTCAAGGATCTCGATCAAAGCGGAGAGAATTAATTTGCCGCCAAAGTCTCCCCGGGCCTGAGAGATTCCCTCGTGGCCCAAATCGGCAGCCTGCGGGCGTTCGCCGTGTCGCTGTGCGGCGACCGCGAGCGCGCGGACGATCTTGTCCAGGAGACCCTGTTCAAGGCGTGGAACCATCTCGATTCCTTCAAGGAAGGGACCAACCTGAAGGCGTGGCTGTTCACCATCCTGCGCAACACCTACTTCTCCGAGCGGCGCAAGCGGAAGCGCGAGGTGGAAGACGCCGACGGCAGCTACGCGGCGCGGCTCTCCTCCCGTCCCGAGCAGCACGGCCATATGGACATGAAGGATTTCCAGGAAGCGCTTTCGCAGCTTCCCGACGATCAGCGCGAGGCGTTGATCCTGGTGGGCGCGGCGGGCTTCTCCTACGAAGAGGCCGCGGAGATCTCAGACTGCGCCGTCGGCACCATCAAGAGCCGCGTCAATCGCGCGCGCACCCGTCTCGCCGACATGCTCGAGCTCGGCGAACCGGACGACGACGCGACCGGCGGCACCCCGCCGGCCGCCAAGAGCGCCTAAGCGGCGCTATCACAGCAGAAACCAGATGAAGGCGCTCATGGTGAGAAGCGAGCCAAGCGTGCTGAACAACAGGGCCGAGGCCGTCTCAGGGATGGCGACGCGATATTGAACGGCGAGCATGACGACGAGCGTGACGGGGGGAAGCGCGCTCGTCACCACCGCTTCGCCGAGCAGCGGATCGCCGTATCCCAGCCAGAGCATGCCGGCACAAACCAGCCCCGGCTGAACCACGTTCTTGAGGAAGACGAGGAACATGACCGGTGTGTTCACGATGATCTTGTAGCCCGCGAGGATGATGCCCGCGGTGAACAGCGCCACGCCGGCGGAGGCGTGCCCCAGCAGCGACAGCGAATTGTCGAACACCTCCGGCGTGTCGACATCGAAGATCACGAGGACAAAGCCCAGGAACGGCAACCACACCACGGGCTGCTTCAGAGCGCTCAGGATCTTGGCCATGACGTCCGCGTCTTGGGGCGCCCCTTGCGCGGAGGCTGAAGCGCTGCCCTGCCCGTGCGCGGTCGCGGGCTGCGCTTGCGTATCGAGGGACAGCAGGATCAGCGTCACGGGGACCAGGACAACCACGATGATGATGCTGCCGACCGCCACGGGAATGTCGCCCTTGTCTCCGTAGAGATAGCCAAGCACCGGCGTGCCGACGAAGGCGGTGCTCGGCGCTGCCGCCGTCAACGCACGCAGTGCGCTCAAGCCCGGCGGATGGCGAAAGCCAAAGATGCCGAGCAGCAGAATCACGGCATACATGCCGATGATCGCCACGGCGAGGAAGGCCACCAACGGCAGATCGGCAAGAAGCTCGGCGCGGCCGGCGCTGACCACGCCGACGAAGAGCGAGAGCGGCAGCGCGTAGGTCATCACCATCTTGTTGAGGGTCGGCACCTCCTTCTGCTTGAAGTCGTGATGGCGCGCCGCGAAATAGCCGAGCAGAATGGTGATGACCGCGGGAAGCAGCGCTCCTAGAATCTTCTCAAGCATCGCCGGCTGTTCCTCTCACACGCGCTGATCGTGCCGAAGTGCGCGAAAGGGTACACAGGAGCCTTGATAAAACCTAATGACGCGGAGACGTATCCAGCCATGAAGACGCTTTCGGCCGCAGAGCTCGACCAAGCCAAGCTCGATCCCGCGTCCGTGTTCCACGGGCCGGAAGAGGTGCTCGCCGCCTCCCTCTCCGCCGAGGACAAGAAAGCCATCCTGCTGCGCTGGGAAGAGGACGCCGATGCTCTGATGCGGGCCACCGAAGAAGGCATGCCGCCCGAGGACGGCCGCCACAACCCCGCCGAACTGTTGCGCGCCGTGCAGGCCGCGCTCGAGACGCTCGACGGCCGCTAGACGCTCCTCGCCCTATTTCCCTTCTTTATCCGCTGGTTAGGCCGGAACCTTGCGCGGCTTTCATGCGTTGTCCAAGGGCGCAGGTGCATGACCCCTCAAGAGAAAGGAGGACGTAAATGGCAACGACCAAAATCGACAGAACGGGCGCCCACACCGAGCTCACTACCACTGAGGCCCGCCAGGGGCACCATGCCGGCTTGATCTGGGTGCTCGGTATTTCCCTCACTCTCGCCGTGATCGCCGGTATCGCGCTCGGATTTGGCTGGATTGCGCTGCCTTTGGGCGCCTGACCCCTTGATGTTGGGGCGGCCAAGACAAATCTCTATGGTTAAGCTTCCCGAGCGGATGGGGATGGACCATGAGATTTCGTCTGAGCTGCGCAGGTGCCGCACTTCTGGCGGCGACGCTTGTGCTGGCCGTCACGCCGGTGAGCGCCAAGAGTTACGGAATCGCAGGAGAATTCCTCTTATTCGGCGTTCGCCCACTTAGCCTCCACGCTGAAGGCGGAGAGCGAGCAGGCCCTTGCCGCGACAGCCAAGGCGGCGGCTCAAGCCGTCGGACAGAGTAGAGCCGCTATCGCCGAGGCCGAGAAGGATTTCGCCCCGCGCTTTGAGACTTTCCGGCTCATGTTAAACGAGCAGAAAGCTCGAACTCGGCATCATCGGCCAGGATGCGGCTCAACGGCTCAAGGCGTGGACGGAAGCCGCGACCAAAGCTTGGGACGAGAAGTGGTCCGACACCTGGGCGCACTCTTGGGCCGAGATCCACCGCTCGGCTTTTGAGACGCTCGATCGGTTCAGAGATTGGATCGCGAAGCAGTCCGTGTCGGACGACCAAACTGAGACCCCCGTTTGACCCTGCGTATGAAGATAGAGAGATACAAATGACCGATAACACCCCCAAAGACCAACAGGCTGAGAAAGAGTGGGCCGACCTGCAGCGCGACCTCGACACGCTTGGCGAGCAGCTCGGCAGCTTGCGCGACCATACCGCCGCGCTCGGGGACGCCCTGGTGGCGAACCTCGAGTCCCAGTACCAGGATGTGCGGAACCGCGCGATCGGCTTCCGCTCCGCCACGGAGGCGCAAGTCGAAGATATCCGTAAGACCGCCCTGCAGCAGGCCATGGAGACCCAAGCCTCGCTGACCGATACCGGCAAGGAAACGGCCCGCCAAGTGTGGGAGCGTTCCGAGCCGCTGCGCCAAGGCGCGCAGGAGGTCGGCAAAGGTTTCGTCCGGGCCTGGTCGGAGCTCGCCACCTCGTTCGGCAAGGCCGCCGAAAAAATCCAGACCGACAAGGACAAGGCCGCCGCCGGCGAAGAACACAAGACGAGCTAACCCGTTTAAAGAGCGCACACCTAAGAAAACGCCCGGGGTCGAAAGCCTCGGGCGTTTTTGTGTGGGCTAGCCCGCGTGTGCCGGCTCCCGTGCGCCTGCCTGCACGGGCTGCATCAGCTCCGCACGGACAAGCCCGCGTACCGAGTTGCCGAGATAGATGCGGTCGGCGCGGGAGAGGTCAGCCGGCGTCAGCACCGCCTCGCTCGCCGCGGCGCGTGGCAGATCGAGCAACTCCTCCCGCAATGTCCCTGGCAGAAGCCCGCAAGAGAGCGCCGGGGTGAACAGGCGCCCGTCCTGCTCGAGGAACAGCGTGGTGCGCGTTCCCTCTGTCAGCTCGCCGCGGGTGTTGAGGAAGACAACCTCGTCGCAGCCGGTCAGCGCCTTCTGCCGCTCGATCTCGCGGTCGTAGAACTGCCGCCGCGTGGTCTTGTGATAGAAGAGCGGGTCTTTCTCGTCGACGCGCTGATCGGAAATCACGAAGCGCCACACCGTGTCCTTGGTGGGTAGCGTGATCTCGGTCGAGGTGACGGTGATGGTACCGTCCTCGCCGAGGAGACACCGCACCATGGCGACCGGCGTGGTGATAAGGGCGGCTTCCGCGTTGAGCGCGGCAAGCACCGCCTCGCGCGAGAATGGGTAGCCGAAATGATGGGCCGACGCCTGGAGCCTGGCGAGATGCCGCTCCAGAAGGTGGAAGCCCCCCTCCTTCTCGTAGCGCAAGGTCTCGATCAGCTCGAAGGGCGTGTCGACCTTGGTGAGGAAGTGCGCCTTCAACAGGCACTCCTCGTATTCGGATTCCTCCTTGGAGTCGGCGACGATACCGCCACCGATGCCCATCTCGCCGCCTTGGCCGTCGAGCACCACGGTGCGGATCGCGACGTTGAACTGGGCGTCGCCTGACGGGGCGATATGGCCGATGGCGCCGGTATAGATGCCGCGGGCGCCGCCTTCGAGCTCGCGGATGATCTCCATGGCGCGCACCTTGGGCGCGCCGGTGACCGAGCCGCAGGGGAAGAGCGCGCGGAGCATGTCCTTGAGCCCCATGTCGGAGCGCAGCTCGGCGCTTATCCCCGAGGTCATCTGATGCACCGAGCGGTAGGTCTCCACCGTAAACAGATCGGTGACCTCGACGGAGCCGATGCGCGCCACGCGGCCGAGATCGTTGCGCAAGAGATCGACGATCATCAGGTTCTCGGCGCGCTGCTTTTCGTCCACCGCGAGCCAGGTCTTGAGACGCGCGTCCTCGCGCGGCGTGCGGCCGCGCGGCGCGGTGCCCTTCATGGGCCGCGTCGAGATGTGCTGGCCTTCGCGGCGGAAGAACAGCTCCGGCGAGAGCGACAGCACGTGCAGCTCCGGCGTGGCGATCAGCCCCCCATAGGCCACGCGCTGCTTGCGGCGAAGCGCGGCGTAAAGCGCGACCGGATCGCCTTCGAAGTCGAAGAAGAATTTCTGGGTGAGATTGATCTGGTAGACGTCGCCGGCGGCGATGTAGTCCTTCACCGCGCGAAAGGCGGCGCCATACTCATCGCGCGTCCAGGAAAGACGAAGATTGGAAATCTTGGCGCGGTCGGCGCCGCCGTTGGCGTCGAGCCAGGCCCGCGTCTGCGCATCATCAAAGGCTTGCGGTTCCTTGAACAGCCCGATCCAGAAGAGCGGCGTGCGCCGGTCCTGCGGCAGGAGGTCCTTCAATTTCGGTTCGAGGCAATAGCCGAGCTCGTAGCCGAAGATAGCCTGCCGCGTGGAGCCCGCGGGCGAGGCCTGCCGAGACCTTTTCGAGCGCCGCTTCGACCTCGGCCGGATCGCGCACGGAGACGACGTCTTCCGGGGCGGTGAACAGCAGGCTGCGGCCGTCCGGCGTCAGGCTATCATCGAGAAGGACGTAGGGCAGAAGGGTCATCAGGTCGCGCCGGTCACGAAAGCCAAGGCCAAGCCAAGCATAGCGAATATGGGATTTTTGTGCGCCAACATCGAGGCGCGGGGCGAGCCCCATTTTTGGCGCCTAGACGAGAATCAGCATCTCGCCTTTGCCGAGCACGGCCATGTCGCCCATGAGGCGGCGGGCCTTGCGCGCCGAGCCGGATGCTCATGCCTTGGCCGCGCAGCCATTGCTCCAGCAGACGCAAATAGTCGAACTCCATCACGCCGCAATCGCTGAACGTGGGGAGGATATGCCTCGGCTTCTCCATGAAGATCAGGCTGCCGCGGCGGTTGCCATAGCCCGCATAGCGGCCGACGCCGCGCCTCAGGAGAAGCGTTCCGGCGATCATCCGCCCGCCGGCATAGTCGCCCGCTGAGCCGCCGACCACGACAAGGCCGCGGCGCATGCGCTCGCCGAGAAGGCCGCCGGCATTGCCGCCGATGGTGACGAAACCGCCCTTCATGCCCATGGTGTCGCCGAGGCCGACGCCGCAGGCCTGGTCGCCCACGTTGCGCGAAATGGCGATATGGCCGCCGGCCATGGATGCGCCTGCGAGAACGCCGGCGCTGCCTTTGACCGCGATCTTGCCGCTCTTCATGAAGGTGCCGAGATAGGCGCCCACATTGCCTTCGACATGGATTTCGCCGCCTGACAGCCCTGCCCCGATCTTGTCGCAACGCTCGTCGGTGCCGGCGAAGTGAATATTATTCGCGTCCTTGCCCTTCACCTTGAAGGCATCGCCCACGGTGAGCTTTTGGCGCGTGGTGCCGATTTGCAGCGCCTCGATCTCTTTGCGGTTGAGGCCGGCCAGCTTCGCCGGCACGAGCGGTGACAGATCGAGCCGTTGGTCCGGCGTGTGCTTGAGCTCGAAGACAAGCGCGCTCACCCGACGATCTCCTTGAGATGGAAGTGATGGGGTCCGAGATTGCCGCCGTAATTGCCGGCGGTGATGTGGGTGACGCCTTCCCGCGCGCCGCCTCTGGCGATGGCGTGGATGCCCTCATACATGGCTTGCGCGATGGCGTCGGCGGTCAGCCCGTCGATGACGATCTCCAGCACCGCCTCGACATTGAGCGGCAGGTCGGACTTCACCGCGCCTTTGAGGCTCGGGCAGTAGGCGTCGTTGGTCGAGGCGATCTGGCCTTTGTACTTGGAGCCGACCTTGGAGCCGGAGCGCACGATGCCGCCGGGGAACGGCGTGATCACGCCGGGCACTTCGGCCATGGCCTTGACCGCGCGGGTGCAGGCGGCGAGCACGCCCGCGTGGGACTTGCCCAGCACCAGCAGGTTGCCGCCGCCGACGGCTTTCTTGGTGAGACCCACCTTGTCCTCGCAGAGGAACTCGCCGTCCATGACCGGGATGCGCCAATAGCGCTTGCCGCCGAGCACTTTCGACATCTGCCAGCCGTCGCCGAAGAAGCGGAGCGAGGCACCGAGCTTCAACTTCTTCTCGCCTTCGAGACCGGCGAAGCAGGCGGAGCCCGGGCTCGTCAGCACGCATTGGCCGACGCGATTGCGCAGCTGCGTCTGGAGCTTGCCGGCGTCCATGGTGAAGAGCAGCACGGCGACGCCCGGGCGCCCGTCCGGCGTCTCTTTCCGCGAGAGCTTGCCCTCGATGCCGGCCTCCGCACCGCAGGCGATCACCGAGGTGGCGAAGCCGGTCATGGTGCGCGCGGCGATGTCCGCCCACTCGGCGGTCGGCGCCGTGATGATGATCCGTGTGCCGACCATGGGAAAGGCCTCGGCAAACGTCTCGATGATGGTGATGCCTTTGAGTTTCAGATCAGACATATCAATTCAGACATGGGACGGTTGCGAAGCGGTCGGGACGGTGGGTGATAGCATTGGAAACGCCGAACCAGGAAGGGTCGGCGCCATAATAGCGGTCATAGAAGGCGCTGACGCGGCGTTTGATCTGCGCATCGAAGCCGGGCTCCACGTGATAGCAGCGGCCCCAGGTCACACGCACGACCTTGCCGTTGCGGACCACGAGCATGCCCGACTTGAACACGAGATCGGCGGCAGCAAACATCGCCGTCTTGTTCTTCTGCTCGGTATAGACCGCGATATCGGCGATCGCGCCAGGGCCCAAATGGCCGCGGTCGGTCAGGCCGAGGAGCTTTGCCGGCGCCCCGCGGGTGATGACGGCCAGCTCCGACAGGGTCAACTCGCGGGTGATCCCGGCCAGATTCGAGACCTCGCGTACCTCTGCGGGCAGATCGTCGAGCCAGCGGGCCCGCTCGTCCCGATCCATAAGCAGATGAAAGATCTCGGGGTAGCGCACGAACAGCGCGCCGTTCGGATGGTCGGTGGAGAACAGCACCCGCCAGGGATTCTCGGCCATCAAGAAGATCTCGAGCCCGATCGTCCATTGCAGCGCGTTGACGAAGCTTTTTGAGCGGTAGTTGTAGGGCACGACACCCGTGCCGTTGCCGTCGCCCTGATTGATCACCCATTTCTTGGGGCTCGCGGCGCCACGCGCATCGAACTGGCGCAAGATATCGCCGGAGACGGTGACGGTCTGGCCAAACATCACCTGGCCCACATCGACCGTCGCGTTCTTGTGTCTGTTCACCGCCTCCATGAGGCGCGGCGCGCCGGAGGAGAATCCTTTCTCGCCGGCGTCGCCATAGCCGTAGAACTGGATATGGGCGAAGTGGATGGGGAGGCCTTGCGTCGCCTCTATGGTGGCGACCGCCGTTTCCACATTGCCGGCAATGCCTAGATTGTTGCAGTGGACATGCGGCGGGTGAGGCACGCGGAGATCGGCGACGGCTTTCTGTAGCGACTCCACGATGGCGCGGGACGAGACGCCGTAGTCCGGCACCTCGTCGTCGAGATCGAAGGTGCGGGCGTTGAACTTGAAGGCCTCGGAGCCGCCGGCATTGATGATCTTGAGACCGATCGCCTTCGAATGCTGGAGCGTCCAGGCGACATAGTCTTTCAGCTCGTCGCCGCCGGCGCGCCCGCCGCGGAGCAGCTCAAGCGTGTAGTCGTCATTGCCGAGGATCACGAGCCCCGCCACGTCGATGATGGGGATCGCCGCGAGCTCGGCCTGCGCCTCGATGGCGTGGGTCGGGATCATCGCCGGCTCGATCACCGTGGTGTAGCCCATCTCCGCATAGCGGATGCCGGTCGCGTAAGAGGCCCAGGCGGCAGGCGAGGCCTGGATCGGCTGGCCCTCTGCGGCGGCGAGCGCCGGAAGTTCCGGCATCAGCTGGCGCCCGAGGGTGACGTTGGTACCGGCGATATGGGAGTGCACGTCGATGGCGCCGGCCATGACGATCTTGCCGCTGACGTCGTAGACCTCGTCGACCTTGCGGCCTTCGGGCTTCATGACGATGCGGTCGTCCTCGATGAAGAGATCGCCGACTTCGTCGCGGCCATGGACGGGATCGATGATCCGGCCGCCTTTGAGCTGGATGAGCATCAGGCGGCTTCCCGTTCGTCGATCAGCTCGCCGATGCGGCTGAGCACCGAGGCGACCGACGGCTTGGCATCGCTCGGCTTGGTGGCCTTGACCATGCCGATTCCCGAGATCGGCGTCAGATAAAGCGCGGCGTCGTGGTCGCGGCCCGCGCAGGCGACCTCAATGACAATATCGGCACCCTCCCCGGTCGCGTCATCCGACGACAGCACGACGGTAGGGACGCCTCTGGGCCAGGGCTCGCCCCGCTCCGCAAGAGCATGGATCCAAACGAGTGCGTCCGCCTCTCCACTTTCGATCAGACGGCGTGCCGCAAATCGTCGCGCATCGTGCTCCGGCTTAGCACCGGCAAAGCTCGTCCTGACCGGGAGTCCGCAAGTCCAAGTCGAACATAGGTTCACGCCGTCGCCGTTGCCGGGGGCCGCAAGCGCCAGAGTCGCCGCGCGCGTCGTGACGCTCAAGTGGCGGACGATGTCGAGAATGGTGAAAAGGGCCGGCTCATCGAGATCGGCGGCGGAATACACGAACACGGCGAAGGCCGCTGCTCTAAGCCGCTCGGCAACGCCGGCGAGTTGGTCATCGGGCGCTTCGCCGGCAATGTGCCGTTCGCCAACCGCAGCGCCAAGCCTCGCGATAAGCGCCGGCAGGTCTCGGTCGTCACACGCAATCGACGTGAGCGGCACGCGACGTGACGCGTTGGCGAGCTTGCCACCGAGTAGAATCACCTCGCGCACGTGGTCGCCTGGACGCGGCAGCCCTTTCTCCTCGGGAAACAATTTGTTGATGAGGTCGGGATCGCGCTCAAGCGGTTCGCTTCCGACGATGACGATGACATCGGCACGGTTGCGCGCTTCGCCGAAGCTCGCAGACGACGCTCCTCTTTCGCGCATGATCTGCGACATCCGCGCAAGGCTTTCGCCCGCGGCATGATCGATGACGCCGCCGAGCTTCTCGGCGAGGGCCAGCGCCGCCTCAGCGCCGCGAATGTCCGTGAAAAGACCACCGAAGACGGGGAAGCGTGCGCGGCCAAGCAGATCTGCTGCCCGTTCGAGCGCGCTCGTCACCTCGGCCTCCTCCCCGTTTCCTTGTTCTAGCGGCGCACAAATAAACAGGTGTGCGGAGGGTGGCAAGCGCGGGAATGCTCGCCGGTGGATTGCCGGCTAGTCCTTGGGCTTGTCGTACTTGACGTACGAAAACCGCATGTCCTCGGCGGGCGTGCCTTCCAGCGCGCCGCCTTCCTGGCCCGGCTGCCAATGGACCACGTCCTCGATCTTCTTGGCGAGCTCGAAGTCCTTGTCGGTGATGCCTTTGGCCGCGTGGTTCATCAACCGCACCTCGACCCACGCATAGGACGCGGTGATGTCGGGGTGGTGCCATGCGGCCTCGGAGAGATGGCCGATGGTGTTGATGACCATCAGCGTGCCTTTCCAGCTATGAGTCTTGTACTTGCGCCGGATCCAGCCGCCTTCGAGATACCAGTGGGGCAGCTCCTTCTTGAGCCGCGCCTCAACCTCTTCATCGCTATAGGTGCGCTCTTTCGTTGCCATGGCTGCCTTCTTTTGAAAAAGTGGGATCGCTTTCCCGTTACACAAAGAGCATATCGAGGGGCCCGAACCCGATCAATGGGAGGTCTTTGAGGCGCGCCGATGCCAGACCTGGAACGCAATAAAGAGACGGTTTTGGCCTTCTACGACATGGCCTTCAACCAATCGCGACCCCGCGAGGCGATGGCGCTTTATGCCGGGGACGTCTACATACAGCACAATCCCGGCGTGAAGGATGGCAAGGAAGGGTTCATCGAATATTTCGAGGAGATGGACCGCCGCTTTCCGGACAAGCACGCGACCTTCAAGCGCGTGATCGCCGAAGGCAATTACGTGTCGCTGCATTGCTTGCAGGAGTGGCCCGGCGATCGTAACTGGATCGCTATGGACATTTTTCGGTTGGATGACGCGGGAAAGATTGTAGAGCACTGGGACGTGCTGCAAGTCGCGCCGGACTCCTCGGCGAATGCGAACGGTATGTTTTGACGTCCACAGTTTCGCGATCCGTTTTGGTAAAATCCGGTCCCATGTCCGCTTCTCCTACCGTCACGGTCACCACGACGGCGCGGCTTCATTTCGGATTTCTCGATCCGAGCGGACGGAGCGCGCATCCTTTCGGCAGTTCTGGACTGTCGCTCAACCGTCCGTCTACGCGCATCACTTTGCAGCGTGCCGAAGCATTCGCGGTGAGCGGGCCCGAGAGCGAGCGGGCCGCGCGCTATCTCAAGAGTATCGCCGAGAGCTGCGGCGTCGCCCACGCCTACCGACTCCACGTGCATCGGGCCATTCCACCGCACGCCGGGCTTGGCTCGGGGACGCAGCTTGCGCTCGCGGTGGGGTCGGCGCTCGCCGCGGCGGAAGGCATCGCGCTTTCGCCGCAAGAGATCGCGACGCGGCTGGGGCGCGGCGCGCGCTCAGGCATCGGCATTGCCACGTTCGAGGCGGGCGGTGCTGTGCTCGACAGCGGACCGCGCGATGGGGCTCTGCCTGAGCTCGTCGCCCGCGTTCCCTTCCCGGATGGCTGGCGCGTGCTCCTGATCTTCGACGCGCACACCAAAGGGCTCGATGGGGCGAGCGAGGTGGCAGCCTTCGAGGCGCTTCCGGCCTTTCCCGACGCCGAGGCTGATCTCTTGCGCACGCGGATCATGGAGCGCGCCTTGCCTGCCCTCGAGCACAGCGACTTCACGACCTTCTGCGCCGAGGTCGGACACTTGCAGGACGTCATGGGGGCTTACTTCGGCCCCCTCCAAGGCGGCCCCTATACGAGCCCGCACGTGGCGGACCTGCTCGCGTGGCTGCGTGGGCAAGGCGTCACCGGGCTCGGCCAGAGCTCATGGGGGCCGACTGGCTTCGCCTTCGCACCCTCCGCGGAGGCCGGCGAGGCGCTGCTCGCCGCGGCGAAGGCGCGCGCGCAGCACGAGGGCTTACGCTTCACGCTTGCCCAAGGACGCAACCAAGGCGCCGAGATCGCGATAGACTGAGCAAGGGAATCGGTAACGGTCGCCGCGTGAGGCGCTTTGCCGCCTGCCTGAGTGTGCTAAAGCGAGGCATTCCAAGCCGTCTATTCCGCGCCTCTCGCGCGCCAAACCAGAATACGGGAGATCCAAGCGATGGCGCCGCCACGCATTCTGCACATGATCACGCCGCTCAAACATATGAGCCCGTTCGACGTGAACATGGCGCTCGACGCCGGTTACGACGACGCCATTCCCTACACCAACGTGACCACCGATGACGTGTACGGCCTAGTGCAGGACGCGATCTTCTCGCGCAGCCCTGACGGCATCAAGCGCACCGGCATGTTCATCGGGGGAAAAAAGGCCATCGAGGCGCTCGAAATGATGGACCGCGCCAAGAAGGCGATGGTGCCTCCGTTCGAGATCTCGGTGTTCGCCGATCCGGCCGGCTCGTTCACCACCGCTGCGGCTATGGTCGCCTGCGCCAAGAAGGCGCTTCAGAAGAAGTTCAAGACCGACCTCAAGGGAAAGCGCGTCGTCGTGTTCGGCGGCACTGGCGTGGTCGCGTTCGCCTCCGCCGTTATCGCCACGACCGACGGCGCCAAGGCGGTTCTCGTCGGCTATGACGGGCCCGAACGTGTGCGCCGGCTGACCATGGAAGCGAATGATAGGTTCGACGTCGATCTTGGCTATGCGGACGGCACCACCGAGGAACAGAAGGCGGAGCTGGCGCAGAACGCCGACATGATCTTCTCGGCCGGTCCGGCGGGACGCCAGATCCTGAGCCTCGGACAGATCAAGCCGGCCAAGGACCTGAAAGTGATCGCCGACGTCAACGCCGTGCCGCCGCTCGGCGTGGAAGGCGTCGGCATCAAGGACAATGGCGCTCCGATCGAGGGCACAAGTGCCGTCGGCATCGGCGCGCTTGCGATTGGCGACGTCAAGTACAAGACCGAGACGGGCCTCTTCAAGGAGATGATCGAGGCCGAGAAGCCGGTCTATCTCGATTTCCGTGCCGCCTACAGACTCGCGCAAGCGCTCGTCTCCTAGACGCTCGCGTCCGAGACGCTTGCGTCCGGGAGGCACGCGCCGGAGCCGCGGCACGCTCCTCATCGCGGCGATCTCAGGCCGGGCGCTGGCCCGCGCCGCGCTCGATGCCGGCTTCGATGCGCTCGTCGCCGATTTCTTCGCCGATGCCGACACGGCCCGCTTGGCCCATGCCTGCCGCAAGCTGCCGGGCGACATCGCGCAGGGCTTCCAATGGCGGAGCCTCGCGCCCGCGCTCGAGGCGTTGGCCAAGCAGGCGCCCTCGCCGCTTCTCGGGGTGGTTTATGGCTCGGGCTTCGAGGATCGCACCCAGCTCCTCGGCCGCATCGCGGGGCGCTGGCCGCTCCTCGGCAATGACGCCGAGACGGTGGAACGAATCAAGGCGCCGGAGATGTTCTTCGAGGCGCTCGAAGCGTTCGGTATCGCTTACCCCCCGACCCTCGTGGAGCGGCCTGCCAAGGGCGCGGGCTGGGTCGCCAAGCGGCGGGGCGGGGCGGGCGGCAGCCATGTGGTCCCGAGCCGGCTCCAGAAGGATGCAACCAACGTCTATTACCAGGCGTTGGTCGAGGGACGCGCTGTTTCGGCGCTCTTTCTCGCCGATGGATCGAGAGCACTTGTGCTCGGCTTCAGCGAACAATGGACCGCGCCGGCGCCGCGGCGGCCGTGGCGTTACGGGGGCGCGGTGCAGCCGGCGTCGCTCCCCGAAGACGCTGCCGACGCGATGACGCGGGCGGTGACGGCGCTCTCCGCCGCGTTTGGCCTGAAGGGACTCGCCTCGGCGGATTTCGTCCTCGCCGAGAATCGGCCCCTGCTTCTCGAGATCAACCCGCGACCGGGCGCCACACTCGATATCTTCGCAGGCGCCAAAAAACCGCTTCTCAAACTTCACGTCGATGCGGTTCTCGACGGCACGCTCCCGCGAAAACCGCTTGTCTTCGAGGGCGCCACGGCCTCGTCCATCGTGCATGCGCCGAAGGGTGTCATTGTGCCGCGCAGCATGACTTGGCCCTCTTGGGCGGCCGATCTGCCACAGCCCGGCGAGCGGATCGACAAACAGCGCCCGATATGCACTGTACTGGCCCGCGCCGGGACTGAAGCGCGTGCCAAACGCCTCGCCGAGACCCGCAAAGCCAGCCTGCTGGCCAAGATTCAAGAACTGAGCAAGGGGGATGAGCGTGAACGACAAGAAGAACGTAGGAAGCGCAACGCACCAGATGAAACAACCGAGCGTCAACGCACAGGTCGCGCCGCTCGTCGCCGCGATCATCGATAATGCCGATGCGCTGCGCGTCGCGGTGACGAAAGGCGCGCTGGGCGAAACCGTCATCGATTGCGGCGTCAAGGCCGTGGGTGGCCTGGAAGCCGGGCGCTTGCTTTCGGAAGTCTGCCTCGGCGGTCTCGGCCGGGTGACGTTCGAGACGACCAACACCGAAGATCCCTGGCCGTTCATGGTGACCGTGCATACGAGCCAGCCCGTGATCGCTTGCCTCGGCTCGCAATATGCCGGCTGGAGCCTCTCGGTCGACGTGGGCGGCAAGAAATTCAACGTGCTCGGCTCGGGTCCGGCCCGCGCCATGGGCTCGTCGGAGAAGCTGTTCGACGAGCTCGGCTACCGCGACAAGGCCAAGAGTGCTGCGCTCGTCATCGAGGCCGATAAGGCGCCGCCAGCCGAGCTCATAGAGCACGTGGCGAAGGCTTGCGGGATCACGCCCAAGCAGCTCACCATTCTCTATGCGCCGACATCGAGCCTCGCCGGCACGGTGCAGATCGCGGCGCGCTGCCTCGAGGTGGCGCTACACAAGGCGCATGAGCTGCACTTTCCGCTCGAGGACATTGTCGACGGCATCGCCACCGCGCCGCTGCCCCCGCCCGCGCCCGGCTTCATCGAGGCCATGGGCCGCACCAACGACGCCATCATCTATGCGGGGCGGATCCAGCTCTACGTCACGGGCGAAGCCGGCGCGGCGAAGAAGCTCGCGGAGGAACTGCCGAGCCTCAAGTCGAAGGACTACGGCAAGCCGTTCGCCGAGTTGTTCGCCGCGGTGAAGGGCGATTTCTACGCCATCGATCCGATGCTGTTCAGCCCGGCAAAGGTCACGGTGACGTCCCTCAAGACGGGCGACAGCTTCCAGAGCGGCCATATCGACGCCGCCATCCTCCAGCGGTCCTTCGCCTGACCTCCATGGAACCGCAGACGTCCACCGCCCCGTCCATCGTTCTCTTCGGCGATGGTCGGGATTGGCACGGCAAGAGCCTGTTGAGGGCGTTCAAGCGGCGCGGCATCACTCCGCTCGTCGCGCCGCTTCCCACATGCGGCTTCTCGACCGAGACGGCGACCGGCCTTGCCATTCCCGGGCTCGGGGACCATCGCCCCGAAGGCGCCTTCGTGCGCTTCGTCCCGGGCGGAAGCTTCGAAGAGGTGACGCTCTATCTCGGCGTGCTGCATGCCTTGCGCGAGCTCGGCGTGACGGTGTGGAACGATGCGCGCGCCATCGAGCGCTGCGTCGATAAATCCACCACCACATTCTTTCTGCAAAAGGCGGGACTGCCGACGCCGCGCACCTTCGCCGGGGTCGACCGCGGCGAGGCGGAGGCGATCGTCGCGCGCCTCCTCGGTGAAGGCCATCGCCTCGTGCAGAAGCCCCTGTTCGGGGCGCAAGGGAATGGCTTGCGCCTGATCGCTTCCGTCGACGACCTGTCGCCGCCCGAGGAGGTGAACGGCGTCTACTATCTGCAAGAGTTCGTGCCGGCGGCCCAGGCGCATCATCAGGACTGGCGGCTCTTTGTCTGCGCGGGCCGCGTCATTGCCGCTATGATCCGGCATGGATCGAGCTGGATCACCAACATCAAGCAAGGTGCGAAGGCCAAGGCCGCCATCGCCAGCCAGGAACTCATCGACCTTGCGGTGCGTTCCGCCGCATGCGTCGGCGCCGACTATGCGGGGGTCGACATCATCCAGGCCCCTGATGGGCAGTTCCTGGTGCTCGAGGTGAACTCCATGCCGGCGTGGAACGGGTTGCAGCGGGTGAGCCGCCTTCGCATCTCGGACTATGTGGTGGACGCCTTCCTCGATGCAGCGCTGCCCCCTGCCCGTCGCAAGGACCAAGAGGGCGCTTGATCAAGCCGCTCAAGCCCGATGCCGTCGCGCAAAGCTTCCATGACGCTTGCCTTGCCGAGCTCGACGCGCTGAAGCCGGGCAACGTGCACCGCTTCGCCGACGGTCACCGCATGAGCGTGGCCGATTTCGAGGCAAGCGCCGCCGCGGCCGCACCGCTGATCGGCGCGGTAGGTCTTTCCGTCGGCGCACGCATCGAGGGCGCGGTCGCGGCAACGAGAAATGCGGTCGGGCAGAACACCAATCTCGGCATTATCCTGCTGGCAGCCCCGCTCGCCCAGGCCGCGCTCGATCCCGGCAACGGCGATTTGCATGACAGGCTCGCCCGTGTGCTGGTGAGCCTCGATGTGGACGACGCCCGTGCGGCCTATCGCGCCATCCGGATTGCAGAGCCGGGCGGATTGGGACTGGCACCGGAACACGACGTGGCCGATGAGCCTGACGTCACTCTGCTGGAGGCCATGCGCGCGGCCGAGACCCGCGACCGCATCGCCTGGAACTACACGCACGGCTTCGTCGATATCTTCGATCTCGGCCTCAAATGGCTGGATGGCGGGAGGCAGCGCTGGGGCGACGTGTCGTGGGTCGCGACCTATGTCTATCTCGGCTTTCTCGCCCACATCCCTGACACTCTCATCGAGCGCAAGTTCGGCGGAGACATGGCGAGCGACGTGCGCGACGAAGCACGGCCGATCGAAGGGGGGCTTTCGCAATGCACCACGCCCGACGAGATGGCCGCGCCGCTCGCCGCTTTCGACCGTTCCTTGAAGGAACGAAACCTGAATCCCGGTACTTCCGCCGATCTTACCGTCGCCACCTTGTTCGCGGCCGCCCTGCAGGACCAGTAAACGCGGCAATAAGCAACAAATCCGGTAAGCAAAAACGTCCAATAATCGACTTGCCGATCCTTCCAGCCCCGGCTTATGTTCTGCCCCGCGGAGCTTCTTTCCAGGAGTTGCGGACGGAGGAGCATATCCCAAAGCACTTTCGTCGGCTTGTCGCCGGGCTATCGGCCGGTGGCGCCGTTTCGTTCTTTTGACCACGTCTCAGTACTAGGGAGGGGTTGGCTCATGGCCAAAATCACTGGTGTTTGTGTCGGCGAATCGCTCGTCGGCGACGGTAACGAAGTTGCTCATATCGATTTGCTGCTTGGTCCGCGTGGCAGTGCCGTTGAAACGGCTTTCTGCACTGCGCTGACCAACAACAAAGACGGTTTCACCACGCTGCTTGCGGTGGTCACACCGAACCTGCTCTGCAAGCCGCCGACCATCCTTTACAACAAGGTGACCATCAAGGACGCGCGTCAGGCCGTGCAGATGTTCGGTCCTGCGCAGTACGCTGTGGCCAAGGCCGTGGCTGACTCCGTGGCCGAGGGTGTGATCCCCGCCAACGAGGCAGACGATCTCTATGTCTGCGTTGGCGTGTTCATCCACTGGGAAGCCAAGGACGACAAGAAGATCCAGGACTTCAACTATCGGGCCGTCAAGGAAGCCATCGAGCGCGCCGTCAAGGGTGAGCCCAAGGCATCCGACGTGACCGCTCAGAAGGACTCGGCTCACCATCCCTTCGCCGCTGGCTGAAAGGGAGAACCCCCAGGTCGGGACGAACCCGGCGGAAGAGATGGTCCGGGCCCGATTCGGCGGTGGCTGCAGAAGCTCGGTTTTTAGAGGTATGGGCTGACCGCCCTCACGTTTGAGATCGCCGCTCTCGCAAGAGGGCGGCGATTTCCTTTTGGGTGATCGCGCCCGAATGGAGCGCGGTCGCGGCAAGCACGCCGCACGCACCGCGCCCCGCCACCTGCACGACGTCATCGAGATTGCTCACGCCGCCGGCGACGAACACGGCGCGCTCACCGGCAAGGCGCTGCGTCGCTTGCAGGCGTTCGAGGTCCGGCCCGCCTTCCGTGCCGACACGGCCGAGACTCATCAAGATCAGCCGGTCGGGCCAGAGCGCGGGATTGGTCATGACCTCTTTCGGCCCGCGCAAGCCCTGCTCGTCGAAATCGAGAGACAGGACGACGCTTGAGCCGAAACTCGCGCGGATATTGTCCCAAGCCTCGAGGCTGGCGACGCTCTCGCTGCCGATGACCAGGGTGGCGCCGAGCGGCAACCAGAAGGCGCAGTCGGTCACGTCGGAGAAGCCGGCATCGATCCACAGCGCCGTGGCGGGGAACGCCTGGGCCAGCTCGCGGCACAGGTCGAAATTGTTGCCGCGCCCCAGGATCGCATCGAGATCGGCGATATAGAGGACCGGCGAGAAGGTGATGCCGAGAAGCGCCCGGGCGATGGCCACCGCATCGTGGGGCGGCCCGAACGGGGTGGCGATCGGCCGGTACTCGGCTCGCTTGCCGGCATGCGCTTGCTTGCCGGCGCGGGCGTGGACGACTAACCCATCCTTGAGGTCGATCACGGGGATGATGGCGAAGTCGCCGGGTAGATTCGCCGAGACTGCCTCGGACTGAACCGTCATGGCCGTGGGTCCTGGCATTGCCTGTCTTCCGATGCTGATCTCTATCATGACCTGAAATATCGTCCTGGCAAATGAGGGCTGAATGGCAGCGGTTTTTGGGTGGGATTTGGGCGGCGCCAATCTGAAGCTCGCGCGCGTCGAGGACGGCCGCGTCGTGTCCGTGGCGCAGATCCCCTGCCCTGCAATTCCCGATCCGGCGAAATTCAACCAGGCCTTGGAAGAGGCGCTGAAGGCGTGCCCGGCTGGCGGGCGGCACGCGGTGACCATGACCGGGGAGCTTTCCGACGTGTTCCCCTCGCGCGCGGCAGGCGTCGCCTATCTCGTCGGGCTGATGCGCAAGACAACCGGCGAGGACACGCTGTTCTACGGCCTGCGCAACGGCCTGATCGGCGCCGATGCGGTGCGCGAGCATTGGCAGGACGTCGCCTCGGCCAATTGGCATGCGAGCGCTGCGCTTGCCGCAAAGCTATGCGGGGACGGTCTCCTCGTGGATGTCGGCACCACGACGACAGACCTCATTCCGCTGAAGGACGGCACGCCCGCCGCCCACGGCCTCACAGACGGGGAGCGGCTCACCGAAGGCGAGCTGATCTATGGCGGGGTGGTGCGCACACCGGTCATGGCCATCGCGCAAGAGGCGCCCTTCAAGGGCCGCATGCAGGGTGTCGCGGCGGAGCGCTTCGCCACCATGGCCGACGTCTATCGCTTGACCGGCGATCTGCCTGAGGACGCCGACCCGTATCCTGCGGCCGATCAACGCGGCAAGAGCCTGGAAGAGAGCGCAGGCCGGCTTGCGCGCATGTTGGGCCGCGACGCCGAGGAAGCGGACTTCATCGCCTGGAGGGCGCTCGCGCATTATTTCGCGCGCCGCCAGTTCGACCGAATCGAGGCCGCGGCCCGAGCGCTGGTCGAGCGGGAGGCTCTCGGCCCCAAGGCGCCGCTGATCGGCGCCGGTTGCGGGCGGTTTCTCGGGCAGCGCTCGGCCGAGCGGCTTGGCCTCCCCTATCGCGACTTCGCCGAGATGATCGATTGCGCGCCGGAATCAGCCGAAATGGCGGCCCGGTGCGCCCCTGCGGTGGCCGTCGCCTTGCTTGTATAGGCTTCCCCAGGCCCCCAAATAGAGAGGGACTATTCGAGCCCGGCGCTGGCCTTTTCCCCCCAAAACCCGCTAAATAGAGCCAAGCAACGAGAAAAGGATTCCGCACTTATGTCCACGGACATCAACCGTGATGATGAGCATGACGACATCATCTACCCGTCCGCCATTCCCTTCGTCTTGGTTCATCTCGCCTGTTTCGGGGCGATCTGGTCCGGCGTCACCTGGCCGGCCGTCATCCTCTGCGTGACGCTCTACTGGGTGCGCATCTTTGCCATCGGCGCCGGCTACCATCGGCTGTTCTCGCATCGCGCCTATTCCACCAGCCGGGCCTTTCGCTTCATCCTCGCCGTCATCGCCCAGAGCACCGCGCAGAAGAGCGTGTTGTGGTGGGCTGCCAAGCACCGGCATCACCACCTGCACTCCGATACCGAGCAGGACGTGCATTCGCCGCGGCACACGGGCTTCGTGTACAGCCATCTGGGGTGGATCTTCTCACGGCGGCACGATACGTTCGACGAGGCGGCGGTCCCCGATCTCATGCGCTATCCGGAAATGCGGTGGCTGCACAAATTCGAGATCGTGCCGGCGATCGTCCTCGCCGGTCTGTGCTTCCTCATCGCGGGATGGTCAGGCCTGTTCGTCGGCTTCTTCTGGAGCACGGTGCTCGTTTATCACGCCACCTTCTGCATCAACTCGCTCGCCCATGTGCGCGGCAGCACGCGCTACGTGACGGGCGACGATTCCCGCAACAACTGGCTCCTCGCCGTGTTCACCATGGGCGAAGGCTGGCACAACAACCACCACGCCTTCCAATCAAGCGTCCGCCAAGGCTTCCGCTGGTGGGAGATCGACCCGACCTATTACATCCTGAAGGCCCTATCCTGGGCCGGTGTTGTGTGGGGCCTGAGAATGCCCCCCGCGCAGGTCGTGCGGAACGAGCATGGTCTGGGCGCCAGCGTCATCAACCGGGCGGCTGAGCAGCTCGCGGGACATTTCAACTCGGACCGGATCGCGCAGTCCATCGCGTCGGCCCTGCAGGGCCCGGAATTGGCCGCGCTGCGGGAGAGGCTTGCCCGCGCCCATGACCGCACGGCCGAGGCGCTGGCGACCGTGCATATGCCGCATATGCCGAGCCGCGAAGAGCTTACGGCAAAGGCCAAAGCGATGTTCGCCAGGACAAAGTCCCTGGAAGAGATCGCGGACCGCGCCTACGAGCTGCTGCTCGCCTCGGTAGGGAACCGGCTGGCCGCGGCCCTTGAAAGCCGTCCCTGATCGCACCTTAGAAACCAATTGTTGAGCGTGCCACGCCTGTTTCGAACCAGGCCGGGCTCAGACCGGTAGTAAGGCGAGCATGAAACGACAGACGGAGCGTCAAATGCGTAAGTTTCCGATTTTCGCCAGTGCTTGTCTCGCTTGCGGCCTTGTCCTGGTGGCCGGCAGTGCGGGCGCAGCACCCCTTCCCGGCATTTCGTCCTTGAACGCGTCTATAGGCCCTGTGGAGACAGTGGGCTGGCGGAAGCGCTACTGGCGGCATCACGGCGTCTTACCGCCTGCGCCCGCGGTCGAGGAC
>CAVQXI010000035.1:0-65300 GCA_963717875.1 uncultured Alphaproteobacteria bacterium | reverse complement strand
CAGTGCGGCGATGGTGACGGCCAGCGGAAAGGCGAGCGCCTTGAGCACCACGTCGCGGATCACGCCATGCTCTTTGCGCGCATGCGCGTCCGCCAGATCAGGCACCACCACCTGATGCGCCACCTGCACGGCGAAACCGACGAGCAGGGCGAGCTTGAGGCAGAGGCCGACAATGGCGGTATCGGCGCTCGGCAGAAGCGGCGTGACCAGGAGGATGTCCACGTCGGCGAAGAAGAAGGTGAACAGCGCGACGAGGATCAGCGGCTTTGCCTCGCGCCGCCAGATGCTGACGAGCCGCGGGGGCACCGCCTTCGCCGCGTCTTCGACTTTCGGAATGTCCTTGCGCAGCAGGAGATACTGCGTGAGCGCAAGCCCGGTGAACACAAGGGTCAGAAGCAGCGTCACGTTGGCCGCCGTGAGCGTCACGCCCGCGGCGATGAGAATGAGCACGCCGCCGAGCAGCACGAACGGCCTGAAACAGGTATCGGGCAGATAAGCGAGCGCGAAGCGGCGGATCGCCGCCGCGAGAGAGCCGTTCAGGCGAAGCGATGCGTTAGCGGGAATCGCCAACGCCGCGGCGGCCGTGGCGAGCCGCGCCTCGAGACTGAGCGATGGCCAGAAAGCGGCGACAGCGAGCACGGCGGCGGTGATGATCGCCGCATAGACTGTGGCGTCCTTCCGCGCCCGGGCCACGAAGGCGGCGATCAGCCCTTCCTTGCCTTGCTCGCGATAGCGCGACATGAAGCGCGCCGCGATGGATGGATAGCCGTGCGCGGCGATGAGGCCGACCACGGCGGCGAGGCTTGTCACCGAGTAGAACACGCCGAGCGCCGTGGCGTGCAGCGTCCGCGCCAGCACGACTTGGGTGGCAAAGCCAGCGACCGCCCCGGCCACGCGCGCAAGCGACAGAAGCGAAGACGTGGTGAAGAGGCGTCTGGCTTGCGCCAGCAGCGGCGCGAACCACGCGCTCACCTGGGCGCTGGCGCTCGGCCGGCTTGCGGAGCGTGTCACGCCGGACACCTCAAGCGACTTTCAGCGGCGCCGGGACATGCGTCGGCTGAGCATCCGAGGGCTTCGCCGGCCAGTCGGTGAGATCGAGCGTGGGATCCACGTCCCAGCGGCCTTCATGTCCGGGCTCATCGGTATACCACTGGATGAGGGACCGGAAGTCGTCGCGTTCCATGGGCCTGTAGCCGAGACTGGCGAGATCCGAAGTCATCCACTTGGCGTCGCACAAATGGTAGCCCCACGCCGCGAGGTGCCGGTGAAGCACTGCGGTGGCCACTTTCGAGGCCCCTCTTACCGCCGAGAACTTCGACTCGCCGAAATACACCTTGCCGATGGTAATGCCGAAAACCCCGCCGACGAGACGGCCCTCTTCGTCCCACACCTCGACGGAATGCGCATAGCCCGCCTTGTGCGCGTCCCAGAACGCTTGCATGACGCGCGGCGTGATCCAGGTGAGCGGCACCTTGCCGGGCCGCGGGCGGGCGCACCTTTCCATCACGCCGGCGAAGTCCTTGTCCATGGTGACGGTGAATCTGTGCTGGCGAAGGAGGCGCCGCGTATTCTTGGCTGATATGCGTGTGCGCCGGATCGATGACCGCGCGCTCTTCGGGGCACCACCACTTCATCGACCCGATATGACAGACAGGGAAGAACCCGCGCGAATAATTGGCGACGAGCGCGGGAACGGAAAGATCGTTGCTGATGCCGACGAGCCCGCGCTCTGAGTAGAAGTGCGGCAGCTCGGGCAGCGTGTCGCGCTCGGACTTCGGCTCGAACAGGCGCTCCAGGCTGAGCAGCCAAATGCGCGGCAGAAGCGCGATGCGGTTGGGCCTGAGCGCGTATGCCGCACCCAGCACCCAGCGCCTGAGGCGCTGCATCAGCGTCTCATGGAAGCGCGGCGCTGTCTCAGTCGGGTTCGTAGCGGTCTCGGCCGCACCATCCCGTGGATTGGTCATCGAGCCCATCCAATTTGCACCCCATCCCAGTCCTGACCCTGTCTTGGCATTCGCGTGCTCGCCGCGACGCTTGGCAGGGTTGCGTCTTTCCTCTTACGCCCTCACTCCTTAACAACACGGATAAGCGTGAGACCGGCAGCGATCTGTTAACCTTGCTTGAGCGTTAAGGACGGAGGACCGATGGAGTACCGCGAGCTTGGCCGCACGGGCGTGAAGATCAGCGCGCTCACCCTCGGCACCATGACCTTCGGCCAGCAGAACACCGAAGCCGAGGGCCACGCCCAGATGGACTACGCGATCGAGCGCGGCATCAACATCTTCGATGCCGCCGAGATCTATCCGATCCCGCCCAAGCCTGAGACCCAAGGGCGTACCGAGGCCATCATCGGCACCTGGCTTGAAGCCCGCAAAAACCGGGACAAGGTCATGATCGCCACCAAGGCAGCCGGCCGCAGCAGCACGATCAATTGGCTGCGCGACGACGGCGCTCTATCGCGGCAAAGCAAGGGCCAGATTCTGGAAGCGGTCGACAAGAGCCTGGCGCGGCTCAAGACCGACTATATCGACATCTATCAGCTCCATTGGCCGGACCGGCCCATGCGCATCTTCGAGGGACTCGAATATGTGCGCCTGCCGGGAGACGCCCATCCGATCCACGACATCCTCGCAACGCTCGGCACGCTCGTGCGCGACGGCAAGGTGCGCTTCATCGGCCTCTCCAACGAGACCCCCTGGGGTGTGATGACCTTCCTGAAGCTCGCCGAGCAGCACGGCCTGCCGCGCCTCGTTTCCATCCAGAACCCCTTCAACCTGGTGAACCGCTCCTACGAGGTCGGCCTGTCGGAGATCACCTACGAGGAAGGCGTGAGCCTGCTGGCCTACTCCCCGCTCGGCCAAGGCTACCTCACCGGCAAGTACGAGAACGGCGCGCTCCCGCCCCACTCGCGCAAGACCTTGTTCGACCGCCTCGGGCGCTACGAGAAGGGGAACGGCCCGCGCGCCATCTCGGCCTACGTGGCGCTCGCCAAGAAGCACGGCCTCGATCCGGCGCAAGTTGCGATCCGCTACGCCGTCTCCCGGCCCTTCGTCACGTCCGTCATCATCGGCGCGACCACCATGGATCAGCTCAAGACGGACATCGACGCCGCCGACCTCACGCTGTCGGATGCGGTTCTTGAGGACATCGACCAGATCCACCTTGACTATCCCAACCCGTGCCCTTGAGACTCTGATTTGCACGAACCACGTACCAGGCCATGCCCCGTCTCTTTTC
This sequence comes from uncultured Alphaproteobacteria bacterium, assembly GCA_963717875.1. Classification (GTDB taxonomy): domain Bacteria; phylum Pseudomonadota; class Alphaproteobacteria; order Rhizobiales; family Methyloligellaceae; genus Methyloceanibacter. The sequence continues at coordinate 62,063 of CAVQXI010000035.1, read as the reverse complement.
TGCGATCGAGATCCCCAGGAGCATCGCCGAGCGTCTCACCATGTTGCGCTCCGGTTTGAGCGGCGCGCGCTGGATCGATCCCGAGAACTATCACCTGACCTTGCGCTTCATCGGCGACGTCGATGGCGCCACCGCGCGCGACTTCACCAATGCGCTCGGCGCGATCGACGCGCCCCCCTTCGAGCTGAGGCTCCGCGGCCTTGGCAGCTTCGGCGGGAACAAGCCGCGCGCCATTTTCGCCGATCTCGCGCCGTCCGAGGCTCTGGAGACCTTGCAGCGCGCCCACGAGCGCGCCGCCCGCGAAGCGGGTCTTCCGCCGGAAAGCCGCAACTTCAAGCCGCATGTCACCTTGGCGCGCTTGCGCGGCGCCCGCGCCGACGCCGTCGCGACCTATTTGGAGCGCCAAGGGGGCGTCGAGGCGGAGCCCTTCACCGTGAACCGTTTCGTGCTCTATTCGTCGCGGAATTCGGTTGGCGGCGGGCCTTATGTGGTCGAGGCCGCTTACGAGCTGGACCGCGCGCGCGACGCCGAAGAGGAAGATTTCCCCGATTACGACTTCGAGGAAGCCTTCGGCGTCAAGGACTAGGCGCCCTTCTTGGCGGGCGCTTTTTCTTCGTCGATGAGCGCGGCCAGCAGCCCGCGCGCCGCCGCCTCGATCAGATCGAGCGCGTGGTCGAAGCCTTGCCACGCCGCCATAGTAGGGATCGGGCACGTCCATCGTGTCCGCATAGGGCGCGTATTCGAGAAAGCGGCGGATCTTGTGCCGCGCATCATGGGGGGCGATGTCGTAGAGATCGGCGACATTCGATGCGTCCATGGCGAGCAAGAGATCGAACGTGTCGAAATCCTCGAGCTCCACCTTCCGCGCCGACTGACCGGAGATGTCGATGCCGCGCCCTCCGCGCCGCCTCTCGCGCGCGGACGTCAGGCGCTTCCCCCTTGTGCCAATCGCCCATGCCGGCGGAGTCGATCTCGAAGAGATGGGCCACGCCCGCCTCCTCGGCGACCCGCCGGAACACGCCCTCGGCCATGGGCGAGCGGCAGATATTCCCAAGGCAGACAAACAGCAAACGGTGCTTCGCCATGGCGGCTCCTTCGCATGAGCGGCCGCAGCTCGCAAGTCGAACCGCCTTCTTGCACGGAGGTAGGCCGCTCCCTATGTTTATCAAGGGCTTGGGGCCCTTCAGACAGTCGATGAGGTGGAGAACGATGGTCACCTTTGGTGATGCGAGCAGATTGCGGGAGGCAGCATTGGGACGGCAGATCTCATTGCGCGCGTTCGCCGAGCGTGAGCGCAAGGTGCGCCTCGGAGTTCTGGGCCAAGCTCAAGCGCTTCGCCGCGCAGATCCCCTTCGTCGAGGATCTGGTTGCCGCCTATTACTGCGCGATGGATCCCGCGACGCCGATCCGCGTTCGCGGCATGCTGCTCGCGGCGCTCGCCTATTTCATCCTGCCGATCGATCTCATTCCCGACATGATAGGCGGCCTCGGCTTCGCCGACGACATGGCGCTGCTCACCGCAGTGATCGGCATGGTCTCCTCGCACATCACGCCGACCCACCGCGCCGCGGCGGCACGCGCGCTCGACAAGGAGCTTCCCAAGCCGGCGTAAGAGTCGCGCGAGCCGGCCCAGCTTTGGGTATCAATTGCTTCGCAGTTGAAAAAGCGTCTTGCCGGCAGAGCAACGGACAATGCTCAACGAGCCATCGAAAACGTCCCGCCGATCAATCAGCTGACCCCCCTTGCCGGGCACCACCGTCTTGCTGCGGGGCGTCCTAATGTAAAATTTTGCGGCCGTTTCACTGGTGATTTCGACAAGAGAGTCCGTGGCGCGGATATCAACTGCGTGTTGGGTGTGCGCGTCGAATATTTTTGCTGCTTCCGAGGTGGTAACAAACTCTAGCCACGGAAAACGTTCCCGCACTTCGCCAACCCAAGCATCGAACTGTTCGTATAGGCCGGGCTGTCCGGAATCGGTTTTCAACTTCCAAAATAGAGATCGGCTATTGCGGCAGTATTGGGCGGTTTCCGACTCATCTTGAGGAACGTCGTAGACGTCGTCGGGATGAACGAAATGCGTCCACACCCCCATCGTGGCGATTTCAGACAACATCATCAATCTGGCCTCCGGCCGTTGAATGTAGCCGAAGGTCTCCCGCGGCAGGCACGTCATGGCCGGCTCGAAGGGATCAGGTCCGAATTCCCGATACTCGCCGAATTCCGGATCCCCGCTCGAAAATAGGCTGCAGACAATCGAGATCTCGGGAAAGACGGTTTTGACGAGCGTGATGTAGTCAGGTTGATACCAGTTGTTTGTCGGAACCCAGGACGTTGGCATCGCCCAGGGGACGGAGCTGTTCCATAGGTCCCGCGCCAACTTCAGCTTGTATTCCGCCAGCGGCAGATCGGGCCAGCTCTGTGCAATGAGCGGCTCGTGGTTGTAGCCGTGAAAACCGTATTCATCGCCGTCCGCAAGGGGCGGGGCCAACTCAAATCGCTGACGAAGGATCTCTTCGCCCGACGTCACAGCATATGAGTTTCGATCGGCATCGGCGCTGGTTTCAGTGTCATGGTAATTCATGACCGTGTACCAGGTATACGTAAGGCGATGCTTCTCTCTGAGCTGCATCATGTCTTCGTGCCAATGCTTGAACACAAAGTCATCGCACGAGAGGCTGGGGTATTCCGTGGCAATGGGCTCCAAAACCGCATTCGACATGGACGTCGGAAAGTCATCGATGTGGATCATCCCAAAGCCCATAACGGCCCCAACACCGATCTCCATGCTCGCCAAGACATTCTGAGCCACCAGCCCACGAAGGGCCCGGCAGAAAAGAACGTTGGTGTTCCAATAGCTCACGCGCCCTTCCCCGAAACGTAGCGTCCAGGCAATGGGGCGCCCTTCGAGGTCTGAGGCGAGTACCGTGCACGTTTCCGAAAGATCGTCTTGTTCGATGTCGTAGCGGCTATGCTCGAAGAGCCAGTTATTATCGGTAAGCGTGAGGCCGTTTACACCGGGGAAAATCTCCGCCTTGAAGGAGAGCCCCGTGGTCGTATGGATCTCCGGTTCGACTGAGACTTTCGATAATCCAAATAGGTCGATAAGCTCTTCGTGCCAACTACGGTAGGCGATCAGCATTCCCCCACCTTCTTGGACATAACTTTCAAGAAGATTCGCCTTATCTTCCGGCAGCCGCCATATTTCTTCCGTGCAGATCACGATAGCCGAGTAGTCTTCCAACTCAGGCCAAGCGATAGGGTGGAAGATATCGAGGATAGCGAACTGGATTTTCAGGGACTCAAAGCCCTTGCAGAGGTTATCCATGACCTCTAAACCTTGAAGGTCATCGGTGTGACAGACGAGCAGCAACTCTTGTATGTTGTTCAATGGGGGAAGTGTCTCATCACTGACTGATTGTCTTTGACGTCCAAACGGCCAGATGTCGGAAAAGTTTTTACTTGGAAGCTTCATCGCTTGTATGTTTTTTCCGAACTTAATGAGAGATAGACAATAGGCACTTTGGGGGCAGGGGCGAGAGTGCTTCACGATAGCACATCAATCGGCGATCAGAGCGTTGCCAGCACGCCTCTGCGGGTCCTCCTGTGCCCGGATCAGCCGTCTTGGTCCTTCGACAATATATCGAATAATATCATACGTAACTCTCAAAATAATACAGTCTACAAGCTTTACATGAGGGACGTTTTTGAAAACGAGCAAACGTTTTTCGAAACAATATTTCTGAACAGCATAGATGTTTGCCATGTATTTTGGAGAGAAGACATTTTCTATCTTCTTGACCCTGATACGATCCGCAAGACAGCGCAACGCCTACGAATTGACTGCTCTTATCTTGTGCGCGCAATAAACAGTTGTGCCTTCACGACTTCTATCTACGACCATCTCTTTAGTTCTCATGAAGAGATGCTGGAGCGGAGTTCCTCGTTTGCGCTCGTCGATGGGTACACTGTTTCTTCGAAGAAGATCTATGATATCTACGCCGCAGCGGCCGAATTGCCTAATCCGGATGCCATTATTCCTGACGGCGTGGATATCGAGCGCTTTACACCGTTACCCTGTGACAAACGAAATACAGATCGTTTTGTGATCGGTTGGGCCGGCAATAGCGCGTGGGGGAAGCAGTCTCAGAAATATGACGTCAAGGGTTACGACCGGCTCTTTCGGCCGATGCTGGAGGAGCTTCATGCTCGGGGGTTCGTGGTGGAAGAAAGGGTCGCGAATCCACAGATTAAGCGCATCAAGTTCGAAGACATGCCTGCCTTTTACAGAGATTTAGATGTGTTCGTATGTACGTCGGCCATAGAAGGAACGCCCAATACGGTCTTGGAGGCTATGGCCTGCGGAATTCCGGTTGTTTCGACCGATGTTGGCATTGTCTCGGATGCTCTGGGTGATTTGCAGAGGCGTTTCATCATATCCCGTGCCAATACCGGCGAGTTCTCTGACAGAGTCGCAGAAATACTGGGCAATGATAGGCTTCGCTGGGATCTCGGCAAAGAAAATAGGCTCCGCGCACTTGATTGGTCTTGGGAGCTCAAGACGAAAGCCTGGTGGCCATTTTGGCATGATGCATTGAAGCGTGCGTCCGAGAACCGGCACGCAGCTCGCCGGGAAATGTATCTCCTATCCGCGATTGCAGGTTTATGAAGTTTTGGCCAAATAGAAATAGGAAGAAATGGCCGGCTTGTTGACTGCCCTTTTGACCCTATGATATCTACGTTTAGTAGTGACTTGGCGGGTTAGACGCAACGCGGGAGGGGACGATGAGCTTGCAACGATTGAGCGAAGAGTTGGCCGACGAACGTTGTGGTTTATATTTTCTGGCCGGCTTAGATCTCGAGACATCGAACAAGAGTTGCGGCCTCCTCACGATCCATGTTGCTGATGGCGCGATAAATCAGACGCAAGAGCAGTTTATCCGTTCAATCGTCGAAACAGTCGAGCCGGAGTTGGCCGTAAACGTCAAATACCATTCTGCGCGGGAGTTGCACGCGCCCGACAGTCTTGAGAGCTTTGTGCGGCTTTTCCAGCACGAGGACATCATCGCGGATCCGACCGGCGCATTTTGCCGGGCTCCTGGATTACTGAGAACTCGCCCAATCTCTTCGCGCCGAGCTCGGCAATCTCGTCAGCCGCATTCTTTGGCAGGCAGAGTACTCCACCCTTGTTGTCATTGCCGATTCCCTGGGGACGGAGATCGCGCCGTCCGGTCAGCGGGTTGTCTCAAGCGAGCTTCAGGACTCCATCATTCAGGTGGTGGACAGATGCGCGAGCCCTGATCTTCGTCGAATGATCCGGACTGTCCGAGCAACAACTGAGGCTCCGTCCCGCAGCTACGTTCCCGTGGATGCTCTTTCGGTTCGCGCCCCTGTTCAAATACCGAAGCCGGCCGGGCTGATGGCCCGATTGGCGGGGATCACGGCATTGATTGGTATCGGCATGTTCTCCACGGCCAATGCCGCAACATCGCCTACGGCCGTCCCGGATCAGTCCGCGGCACCCGGCTTCATGGCTCTGTCCGGCCTGACGTCATTGGGCGAGAACGCGCTTGGCGTACGCAATCATTATCGGGCTGTTGGTGGCCTAAGACTGTATTTCCGAGAATCTGCGTCTCTTCTGAGCCCTATTTTTGGTACGGGGAACGACCTTGGGACGGCGGAAACAGGCGAGAGAACGGAGCCTATGCGAATAGCTTATGGCAGCTAGTCCGTCCTTCAGCCGTAGCGGGTGCAAGTCAACAACCGAAAGGACAGCTTAGCTCTCCTAAGCATCCGCCCCACGCGGTGCCGTATAGGATTCGATGAGCCGATCGAGGGCATTCCGCGAGACCGCGTTATAGGCGTCGTCGAAGCCGAGCGTCGCCACCATCTTCCAGTGGCCATACATGATGATCACCACGAGATAGCCAAGCTTCTTACAGTGGTCTTGGCTCAGCGCCGGATAGCTAATCTGGATCTCATGGGCGAGCGTCATCTGCAGGAGCGTGTACTGGTCGAAGAGTGTCCTTTTTACCCGCTCGCTCATGGCCGCATAGGCGAACATCGCATCATAGACCGTGTCATCAGCCGGCTTGGGCAGGCCCTTCTCTGAGAGAAAATTGAAGTAGAAATCCAAGAAGAGGACGAGACGCTTACTGTCGTTGGCCATGATGATGCCTTTCATCAGACAATCCTTATAGGCCGCGGCGAGTGCGTCGCAGACGCTGACAGCAAGCTCCTCGATGTCGTTGTAGTAGTACCGCACCAGTTGCCGCGACATCCCACCGGCCTGCGCGATTTGGTCGAAGCTCGGCAGTTGCACGCCATGAGCTTCGGTCGCGTCGTACATCGCTTTCACGATTTCCTCGCGTCGAATCTCCCCAATTTCTCTCGCCATTCCCGCTTTCCATTTCCGAGTGTCCCCTTGGGCGATTTCGATCACCCAGCGCATTTAGGGCGGCATTTTCCGTTCGGCGCAATTAACTTTCGATTTGGAAAGACGTTCGGCACGCTTGAAGTGCGTCGACGGTCGGTTGCACCTATGCGCATCCGCATCCAAATTGGTTCAAACCCTTCTGGGTACGAATGAATTTGCAGCGCCATTCACCAATCCCCGTGCATGCTCGGCATGATGTTGTTTTGCAAAATGAAAGTCTCCATATGTCATTGACATTAAATGGACTTCTCCTGCAGCCTTGAGGGCGGGGCAATGATTTGGGTGCGCTCGCTATGGGCGGTGGGAACGGCAATTCCAAACAGGACCTGACGAAGCGGGAGCGCGAAATCATGCAGCGCATCGCTGACGGCTGGGTCAATCAGGCCATTGCCTCGGAACTCGGGGTCACCGAACGCACGGTCCTGCATCATGTGGGGACGGCAAAGCAAAAGCTTGGCTGCAAGACCCGGCCACAGCTCATCGCCGTGGCGTTGAAGCGCGGGCTCATCAAATGAGCGGGTAGTAGAGGACGCTGTGGCTGTGTCTTGAAAGCAACAGCTACTGAAAAGCATACGTCTACACCCAGTTACTTCGGTTCAATTTCGGGTTTTGACAGTGGTGGACTGGACTAGGTCTCGCCTATGGTTACTGAGACGTTGAGCGTCGTTTTCAGGGGGATCGTTCACTAAAGAGCGCGCGAGGTTCAGGGGGACATCTCGGAAATGAGTGCAAGGAAGCGGCGCCGGCAGCTTCTGCTGTCCACGGCGACAGTTCTTAGTGCGCTAACAGGCTATGGTAGTCGCGCCTACGCGCAATGCGCTCCGGCGACGACGCCCTCTGGTCCGGTCGTGACCTGCGCCGGGGGGCCGTTTAATACTCCCGTTGTCGTCGACAATACCGCCAACGCGAATGAGAGCCTCGCGGTGAGCACGACCGCAGCGTTCCAAGTCAATGTCAATGCGATAGCAAACAATGCGCTGACGATCACCGGCAACGGCGCGGTGTCGTTTATCGATCCGTATTCGGATTCGTATCTCCTGAGCGCTGACGGCAATGGATTGAGCATCACGTCAACGGGCGATATCACGACGCCCGCTACGGACGGCAGCATCTACGTCAACAGCCAAGGGAAGTTCGAAGGCAACAACGGTGACGGCATCTACGCCTACAACAATGGCGGCGGCACAATCGATATCCGAACCTATGGGCAATACGTTAGAGGCAGTGAACGGGGCATCTTTGCCACGACCGGCGGTTCGGACGTCACGATCACCACCGGAGCCAGCACGGAGGTCTATGGAGCCTCCACGGGTATCTCCATCGAACATTACGGTGCCGGCGCAATCAACATCACGGCCAACGGGACGGTTTCGGGGGACAGCTATTCGGGCATTTACGCGATTCACTCCGGCACCTACGACACCTCGAACATCAACGTGACGACGGGTGCGAACGCGAACGTCACTGGCTATGGCAACGGCATTGAGACCTACCATGCGGGAAACGGCTCCACCGTTATTATGGCCAACGGCGAAGTCACAGGCACGTATTATTCAGGCATCTACGCGGCCAACGGAGCGAACGCCAAAGACCTCACGGTGACGACAGGGTCCGGCTCCACGATCACGGGCTATAACAGCGGCATTAAGACTTACAATGCCGGAACGGGCTCCACCGTTATTACGGCCAATGGCGAAGTCACTGGCACGTACGCCAACTCGAGTACGTACGGCATCTACGCGACAAACGGAGCGACCGCCAAGGATCTCACTGTGACCGCGGGCGAGGGCTCGATGGTGTCTGGTTATTACACCAGCGTCCGGGTTTTGAATAACGGTACCGGCTCCACCAATGTCAACGTCAACGGCTCCGTCTCACAGACCGCGCCTGCGTATGGCGACGCGATTGTCGTCGACAGCTATGGCAGCACAACGAACCTCACCATCACCGTGGGGACCAGCGGGAGCGTAGAAGGCACCGGGAATGGCATCATCACCCGACACTTTGGCACGGGAAACACCGAGATCGTCGTCAACGGGACGGTCACCGGCCGAGACTATGATGCCATCTACGCGACAAACTATGGTGCGAGCCTCAAGGTCACCACGGGCGCCGGTTCCACGGTCACAGGCGGCTTTAACGGCATCTCAGCAGACAATTCGGGCGGTTCCGGGACCCATTGAGATCGAGCTCAATGGCAACGTCACCGGCGGTCAATACAGCGGCGTCTACGCGCTGGGGAATGGCAGCTCCCCGATCAGTATTGCGGTTGGATCCGCCGGTTCGGTGCGCACGACCGCCGGCGGATTTGCGATCAACGCCTATGGTGGCCCGACGACCGTGACAGTGGCCGGTACGGTCGGAAGCGGGACCTATGGTTCTGTACTCTTCGATCAAGGGACAGCCTTTAATGATCGGTTGGAGATACAGCCGACGGCAAACATCAGCGGCAATGTGTTCGCCGGGCCCGGAACCGATACACTTGCTTTTGCCGGAACAGGGACAGGCACCTTCAATCTTTCGAAGATTGACACTCAGTTCCAGAACTTCGAGACCTTCCAGCAAGAGAGCGGCACGTGGAGCTTCTCGGGCGCGACGACGCAGAACTTCACCGTGAATGGTGGAACGTTGAAGGGCACCGGCACGTTCGGCGGTCTTAACGTCGTCGGCGGCACGGTGGCGCCGGGCAACTCCATCGGCACCATGCATGTGAACGGCGCTTTCACGCTCGGTGGTGGCGCGGTCTACGAGGTGGAGGTGAACGCGGCCGGACAAAAGCGACAAGGTGATCGTCAAGGGCACGGTGAACCTCACCGGCGCCACCTTGAGCGTGCTGGCCGCTAACGGCAACTACAAGACGAGCACGAAGTACACGATCATCCAGAACGACGGCAACGATGCGGTCAAGGGCAAGTTCGCCACGGTAACGTCGAGTCTCGCCTTTCTGGTGCCGACGGTGTTTTACGCCGGGGGCGACGGCAACGACGTGGTGCTGAATCTTTCACGGAACGCGGCAACATTTGTGGATGTCGCGCGCACGCGAAACCAGAAGGCTGTCGCCGGCGCCTTGGAACAATTTCCCACGAACAACGCGCTCTATCTCGCCGTGCTGAACCAGACGGCTTCGGGCGCGCGGCAAGCCTTTGATGCGCTTAGTCGGCGAGATCCACGCGACGGTCGCCGGCACGCTCGCCGACGACAGCCGCTATGTGCGCGAGGCGGTGCTGGGGCGGCTGATGCAGGCGAATTACACGGGCGGCGATACGCAGCTCGCCTCGCTCGCCGCTGGGCGGCCCGCAAGTGGCTTCGCTCGATGCTAACGCTATGGCGCTTGGTTATGACGGCAAGTCGCTGATCGCACCGGAACGTCAGCCGCTCGCCTTCTGGACGCGGGCCTATGGTGCCTGGGGCAATTTCAACGGCGACGGCAATGCCGCCACCGCGAACCGCAATCTCGGCGGGTTCGTGTCGGGCATGGACGCCAATATCGGTGGCTCGTGGCGCGCCGGTCTCGCCACCGGCGCCTCGTTCTCCAATGTCGACGTGGATGCGCGCTACTCTTCGGCACAAGTCGATAGCTACCACCTCGGCGGCTATCTCGGCGGCACGGCCGGTGCCTTTGCTCTGCGCGGTGGGGGCATGTGGGCGTGGAGCGACATCGATACGTCCCGCGCCGTGGTGTTCCCCGGCTTCTACGAGCGGCAGAAAGCGAGCTACAACGCCGACACCGGGCAACTCTTCGGCGAGGTCGCGTATCCAACGCAAGCTTGGGGCATGGCGCTGGAGCCCTTCGCCGGGCTCGCTTACGTCTCGGAGAGTTCGGATCGCTTCCATGAGCATGGCGGCACCCTCGCGCGCTTGCGCGGCAGCACCGATCAGGACGTCGGCTATACGACCGTGGGCTTGCGCGCGGCGCAGACCATGCGGTGGGGCGGGATGACGATCACGCCGAACGGCTCGGTGGCTTGGCTCCACGCCTTTAGCGGCGTGACCCCGGACGCCGGCCTCGCCTTCTCTTCGACCGGCATCGGCTTCACCGTCTACGGTGTGCCACTGGCGCAAGACAGCGCGCTGCTCGATGCCGGCCTCGACTTCGCCGTGACCGAAAAGATCACTGCCGGCATCTCCTACTCCGGCCAATATGCCGACGATGTCTCCGACAATGCCGTCAAAGGCCGCTTCACCTGGCTGTTTGACTAAACGTCGGCCTCGGGTCGCCGGGCGGCCTCGGCTTCACCGACTTCGCGGATGGTGCGACTCGCGCCTTTCTGGTACTGCTCCACAGCTTTTCCGCTCGAAAAGCAAGGACTTGGTGATTCAGGGACCAGAGGCCCTTGGGGGCCCCGGGACTGGGAACGGAAGCCCGCGCCATGAGACGCCTCAGACAACTCTGGGTCTTGGGATCAATTTGCCTGCTCCCGGTGACGGGCGCCTATGCCATCGACCGGCTGTTGTTGGCGCCGGCGTGCCCAGCCTGCAATGCAGAGATGACGGAGCGGCTTCCTCTATTCGACGGGTCGCAAGACGGCCTGGTGCGGATCAGAGCAAACGGTATGGAGTTCCGTGCCCGCGTGGCCGGCTTCAACAATACGCGCGGCGAAGGCGTGATCCTGCTCCATGGATTTCCCGAGACATCCATCATGTGGGAGCCGCTGCTGGAAACGCTGAGCAAGGCCGGCTACCGCGTCGTCGCCTTCGACCAGAGAGGCTACAGCCCGGGCGCCAGACCCTACAGCGAGAATGCCTACACCAAGGGAAAGATCGCCGCGGACGTGCTCGCGATTGCTGACGCCGTGGGCTTCGATCGGTTCCATGTGATCGGCCATGATTTCGGAGGAGCCATCTCCTGGATCGTCGCCGACCGTTTTCCTCAGCGCGTTTTGAGCCTCACATCGCTGTCGATGCCGTACCCTTCGGCCCTCGCCAACTCTCTGGGAGCCCTCGACTCTCAATTGCGCCTCAGCAGTTACGTCTTGTTCTATTGGATACCGGTGCTGCCGGAGCTGATCTTGGGGTTCGATCAGGCCGCGTATCTCCGGCATCTCAAGTGGCAACGAAATCCGCCCGACCAGGTGAGAGAATACGAACGCGTGTTCGGGGAACCCGGCGCGCTTCGCGCGGCCCTGAATTGGTACCGGGCCTTCGAGTTTCGATCGCGCGACCCGCTCGGCAAGATTAGGCCGCCAACGTTGTTTATCTGGGGGCGCAGGGATGGCGCTTTCGGCCTTGCCGCCGCAAACGAGACCGCGAACTACATGGACGGACCATACCGCTTTCACGCCGTGGACGCGGGTCATCAGCTGATGTTGGAGGTTCCGGGCATCGTCGAGGAGGACGTGCTCGATCACCTGCGAAGCTGGCAGAAAGTCTCCAAGCAGTGGAACGCCACCCTCGCCGGTATACCGCAGGACGACGGGTCGCCATGCGATCAATCCACGTCACCGCCCCAGTGCCTAAGCATTTTCGTTGCTCAGGACGGCAAGACGCTCAGGATCCGGAACCGCTGCAATGAGTCCTATAAGGGTGTTATTCGGGTGTCCTGCAGCGGATGGGCGCCCGACGCCTCCGTCGAGTATCGCTTCAACCTTGGCGCCAAGTCCGAGATGACCCAGGAGAGCGCCGGGTTCTCTTTCGGAGACTGCTACTATCGCCATCGGCTCTGCTCGAGTGGCGCGCCGCAAGGGCAGTCACCACCCGCCGTGTTCGCCGGGAAGCCTTAGGTCATAAGCTTCGTTGCTTAGACCTGAGGGCTTTGGAATAGCGGGTGGGGGACCTCACGAAAGCAGATCCTCGGGGTTGTCGACGCCTAGGCTTGCGGGTTGACGATCACCTTGCCGGTGACCTTGCGGCCTTCGATCAGCGACAACGCCATCGCCGTCTGCGCCAGTGGGAAGACCTCGTGAATATGCGGATCGATCTTCCCTTCCTTGCACCAAGCGAGAAGCTGCGCCGTGTTGGCGCGATGCTGCTCGGGCTCCCGGTCCACAAACGACGTCCAGAACACGCCGACAATGGAGCAGCCCTTGAGCAGGACGAGATTGAGCGGGATGCGCGGAATGTCGCCTGAGGCGAAGCCCAGAACCAGATAGCGTCCCTCCCAGGCCATCGCCCGCAAACTCGGCTCGGAGGCAGAACCGCCGACGCAATCGTAGAGCACGTCCACGCCCTTCGGCAGCGTCAGCTCTTTCAGCTTCTTCTTGAGATCGACGTCCGAATAGTTCACGCCCTCGTCGGCCCCGTGGGCCTTGGCGAAGGCGAGCTTCTCCTCCGACGAAGCCACGGCGATGACCCGCGCGCCCATCAGCTTGGCCATCTCGACCGCGGCGACGCCGGCGCCACCCGCAGCCCCGAGCACGGCAACGCTCTCCTCGGGCTGCAAGTTCGCCCGGTCCTTGAGCGCGTGCAGCGCCGTGCCGTAGGTGATGACGATTCCGGCCGCCACCTCGTCGCTGACCCCATCGGGAATAGGGATCGCGTTCTTCGTCTTGGTGACGAGCTTTTCGCGGCAGCCATTGCCGCCGACGAACGCCACCACGCGCTGCCCGACCTCCAAGTCGGTGACGCCCTCGCCAAGCGCCTCGATGGGCCCGGCGATTTCCGCGCCAGGCGAAAACGGCAGCGGCGGCGACACCTGATATTTGTCCCGCAGTATAAGCGTGTCGAAGAAATTGAGGCCGACGGCCGTGACCTTGATCAGGATCTCGCCAGGCCCCGGACTGGGATCGGCGACCTCCTCGAGGCGCAAGGCCTGGGGCCCGCCAAATTCGTTGAACTGCGCAACACGCATAAAGCGGCTCCTTGGAGCTGCCTGGACGCCGGGCGCCGCAGCTCCTTTTTCACTTCGGGGACTGGATGGGGTTCAGTTTTTGACGCCGTCTTTTGGTTAGCGCAACCTTTCCAGCCGCCGGAGGAGCTGAGTTGGCGGGCGCGGCACTGCTTTTGCTCGTCGCCCGCTTATGGCAGAGAAAGGTTGTGAAACCGCTACCTCCAAACATCCGCGGGTATTTCGGCATCGGCGCCGAAGGCATCTCCAAGTCTGTCAATCTCGGTAATCTGCTGCGCTCCGCCCACGCGTTCGGTGCAAGCTTCGTCTTTACCATCGGCGCCGACGAGCGGGCGCTGGAGATGCGCTCCGACACCTCGCGCGCCGAGGGCCACCTGCCCCTCTATCATTGGCCGAGCCTTGAGGCGATGCGGTTGCCCAAAGGGTGCAGCTTGGTGGGCGTCGAGATCCTCGGCGAGGCGGCCGACCTGCCGAGCTTTCCGCACCCCTTGCGCGCGGCCTATGTGCTCGGCCCTGAGCGCGGCGCGCTGACGCCCGCGCTCGTCGCCCGCTGCCAGCATCTCGTCCGCATCCCGACCGCCTTCTCTCTCAACGTGGGCACCGCCGGCGCCATAATCATGTATGACCGCCTCCGGACACTCGGCCGTTTCGCGCCCCGCCCGGTCACCGAAGGCGCCGACCCCGGCGAGCCCGCGCCCCACATACAGGGGGGCCCCAAGCGCCGGAGGTCGCAGGGTTGACCGAAGGGCCTGATCTAGTGAAGACTGGGGTCATTCATGCTTAACGCTTGCTCACGACACGGGGACGGGGAGATGCGCCGAGCCGTTGGAGCTGTTGCTTGCGTGATCCTGGCGTTATGCGCGTCGCCGGCGGTCGCTGAGGAGCAGAAAGTCAATCTCTTGCAGAAGTACAACGACTGGTCCGCCTACACCGCGAGCGGCAGTCCGAAGGTCTGCTTTGTCGTGTCTCAGCCGACGGGTTCGACGCCGAAGAACGTGCGGCGCGGCCCGATCTACTTCTATGTGTCCCACTATCCCGCCGACAAAGTCACCGGCGAGATCAGCGTGAAGATGGGCTATCCCTTCCCGCCCGGCGGCAAGGCGACGGTGACCGTCGATGGCAAGAAATTCGAGCTCTTCACCAAGGATGAAGGCGGCTTCGTCGAGAAGACCGACGACGAGGCCAAGCTCGTAGACGCCATGAAGGCGGGCAGTTCCATGAAGGTCGAAGGACGCTCGGCCCGCGGCACCAATACCGGCGACACCTACTCCTTAAGCGGCATTTCCGACGCGCTGGCCCGCATCGACAAGGAGTGCGGCGGCTAGCCGCCGGTTGCGCTAGGGCCTTTCCAGACCTTGGCATTCTCGGCCCGCCCCATGATATGAGGGGGCATGGCCTCCACGCTCACAGACCGCGTGCCTCAGCCGGCAACGCTGGCCCAGAAAGAGTCCCTCATCGGGCTTGAGCGGCCGGCGCTGGCCGAGCGGCTGGCTGCGCTCGGCGTGCCCGAGCGCCAGCGCCGCATGCGCGTAAGCCAGCTGTGGAGCTGGATGTATGTGCGCGGGGCGACCGACTTCGCAACTATGACCGACATCGCCGCAGGCCTCCGTACCGAGCTCGCCGCCCACCACACCTTGGCGCGGCCTGAGATCGTCACCGAGCAGGTCTCCGTCGACGGCACGCGCAAATGGCTGCTCCGCCTCGACGACGGCAAGGAGGTCGAGACGGTCTACATTCCGGAAGAGGATCGCGGCACGCTGTGCATCTCGAGCCAAGTCGGCTGCACGCTCAATTGCTCGTTCTGCCATACCGGCACGCAGCGTCTCGTGCGCAATCTCACGGCGGGCGAGATCGTCGGCCAGATCATGCTCGCCCGCGACCGGATCGGCGACTGGCCGGGCGCCACCCCGGCCGACCCGCGCGGCCTTCCCGATACCGAGCGCAAGATCACCAACGTGGTGCTCATGGGCATGGGCGAGCCGCTCTACAATTTCGACAACGTGCGCGACGCCTGCGCCATCGCTTCAGATGGAGAAGGTCTGTCCGTCTCCAAGCGCCGCATCACGCTCTCCACCTCCGGCATCGTGCCGGAGATTCCGCGCTGGGGCGAAGAGGCCGGCACCATGCTCGCCATCTCGCTGCATGCCGTGCGCGACGAGCTGCGCAACGAGCTCGTGCCCATCAACAAGAAATGGCCGCATCAAGGATCTTCTCGAGGCGTGCCGCGCCTATCCCGGCCTCTCCAACGCCAAGCGCATCACCTTCGAATATGTGATGCTGAAAGGCGTGAACGATTCCGTCGAGGACGCCAAAGCGCTGGTGCGGCTGCTCGCCAAGATCCCGGCGAAGATCAATTTGATCCCGTTCAATCCCTGGCCCGGCGCGCCTTACGAATGCGCCGACTGGGAGCAGATCGAGAAATTCGCCGAAGTTGTGAATCGCGCCGGTTATGCGAGCCCGGTGCGCTCGCCCCGCGGCCGGGACATCATGGCGGCTTGCGGCCAGCTCAAGAGCGCCAGCATCAAGCAGCGCGCCAGTGAACGCGCCGCAGCCCCCGCTTAAGCGCGCTTGGCCCAGGCGAGCGCCATCTCCAGCCGGTCATTGCCCCAGAACAGCTCATCGCCAATGGTGAAAGACGGCGCGCCGAACAGGCCACGCGCTTTCGCCTCTTCGGTCTGTGCCCGCAAGGCTTCCTTGGTCTCCGGCGCATTGGCGGCGGCAACGGCCGCCTCGGCATCGATGCCGAGGCCATCGAGAATGGCGCGCAAGCTCGCCTCGTCGGAGATGTCCTTCTGCTCGGCATAGTTCGCCGTGAACACCGCGCGGGTGAAGGCCGGCGTCCAGCCGTCCTTTTCGCCGGCAAGCGCGAGCCGCGCCGCTTTCAGACCGTTCTGGGGAAAGCGCACCGGCGGCAGCTTGAGCGGCAGCGCTTCTGTCTCGCAAACCCGCGTGAGATCCCGCCACATATAGCGCCCTTTGGCCGCGTAGATGTTGAACGGCGAGTCGTTCCAGCCGAGCTCCTTGAAGAGCGGCCCGAGCAGGAACGGCCGCCAGCGCAGCGTAACGCCCGCATCCGCGGCCAGACGCTCGATGCGCATGGCCGTGGGATAGGAATAGGTGCTGGCGAACTCGTACCAGAAGTCGATGGCGGGCATGATGCATGGTCCGATAGGTTCAAGCCTCTCTTATAGAACCGAGACGGGCTTTGCGTCAGCGGGAGGAGGTGAGACGGCGTGATCTTACGGTATGTGTGGCGCGCATTGGTGGTCGTGGTGGCGTTCGGCGTCGCCGCCACCGTCGCGCTTATCGTGCTGTTCGCGCTCGGCTCGATGTGGGTCGGCGACGAGCTTCGCGCCGCGGCGCCCCCCAACGATCCCATCTTCGCCCATGAGGGTGCGACCGTGTTCGGCATCGTGCTGTTTGCAGCCACGGTCACGCCGGCCCTCACCGCGCTCCCCGCTCTCCTCGCAGTCGTGGTCGGCGAGGTGCTTCGCCTGCGTTCGTGGATCTACTACGTGCTTGCCGGCGGGGCCTCGCTCGCGGCCGTCCCGCTCCTAGCTGGCGCATCGGAAAACGGCGCGCCCGCAATTCCCGCCGGCGAATACATGACCATCTTCGCGGCAGCCGGCTTTGCCGGCGGCTTTGTCTATTGGCTGTTGGCCGGCGCCCGGGCCTGACCTGCTCGCGCCAGCGCCATGAGCCACGGCTTCGGCGTGAATGTGGTCACCGTCTGCCGCCACGCCCGCTCGCCCCGGCCCTGCCAGCTTTTCCGCAAGGCAAACCCGCAGCCCTCGTCGGCCAAGACTTCCCGCGCCTTGACGCCATGCAAGAGGCTCAGCGTTTGCCCAGATCCTTCGCGTGCCATTGCCGGTCACCCTTCTCGCATTTCCTCAGCATTCCCAACGCCGCCGTCGCGGCGACGGTTCCCCGGTTCGCAAAAATCTCGGACTGAGAAACCGCGTGCTCAGGCTGGCATGCCTTCCGGGGCCGCGCTCTGATGCAGATCATCATTGTCATGCCATCTTCAGGCATGCTTCTTGGGCAGCCGTCACAAATCGGACGTAGTAACTTCATACGAGCCATACAGAACCGTCTGGGCCGGCCGCTAGCGTCGGCCGAAGGCTTGAGCTTTCGGGGGTTGCCGTGGCACGCGGCTGGTTGCTTGCATCTGTTGCGCTAGGTCTTTTTTTGGGGATCGTGTTCGCCGTCTATCCCTCTATCGACCTTGAAGTAGCGGGCCTGTTCTTCGATCCCCAGAAAGCGAAATTTCCCGTCGCCTACACCCAAGAGTGGAACACCGTGCGGGAAGTCGCCAACTGGATCCCCTTCCTGCTTCTTGCGCCTGCTGTTTTCGCGCTTCTGCGCAAGATCGTCTTTCCCGCCTCGAAGATGCTGATCTCCCCCTCGGTGGTGATCTTCCTGATCGGCTCGTTCATCATCGGCCCCGGGCTTATTTCCAATTTCGTGCTTAAAGAGCATTGGGGGCGCCCGCGTCCCAATGCTGTGCATCAATTCGCCGGCCCCGCCGACTTCCAGCCCTGGTGGCGCCCGAGCAATGAGTGCACCCGCAATTGCTCGTTCGTGTCGGGCGAGGCGAGCCAGGCCTTCTGGGTCGTCGCGCCGGCGTCGCTCGCGCCGCCACAAGTCCGGCCCGTCGCCATGGGCGCAGCGGTCGTGTTCGGCGCCGCGGTCGGCGGAATGCGCATCGTCTTCGGCCGCCACTTCATCAGCGACGTGATCTTCGCCGGCATCATCACCATCGCGATCGTCATGGGGCTCTACCGCCTCCTGCTCGATCCCGTGAGGCGCAACGATGCGCGGCTCGAAAAGGCCATCGAGCGCACCGCCGTGGCCTTGCACCGAGGCTGCGGCGAGGTCTTGGCCCGCATCGGCACGGCCCTAGCCCGCGCCGGCAGCGCCTTGCGCAATACCGGACACCATCTGCACAGGCGCACCACTTGACTTGAGGCGCGGGGCGGAGCCGTTCGGCCGGGGTCTACTAGTAGCAGTAGTCCCAATAGCCGCGGTTTCTTGCCGGGTCGGTCCAATACCAGCAGAGGTCGGCTGACGGGGGCGGCGGGGCCGACCCGGCGATCGCCACGCCGATAATGGTCCCAAGCGCCACACCGGCAATGACGTTGCCGTAATAAGGGCGGCGCCGCCAGGTGCGGACATAGACGCCCCGGCGCGGGCCCACATAGATGTTGGTGTTGGGCTTCCAGTTCTTGCCCTTCCAGTTCTTGTTCTTCCACTTCTTGACCTGGGTCACGAGCGGCGTCACCGCCTGGGAGCCGCTGGCCAGTCCGGCGGGCGACAATCCTGCCCAGGCGAGCTGGGGCAGGGTCAGCCCTACTGCAACGAGGGCGGCCACGGCGAGGCGAGAGACGGGATTCGTTTTCATTACTTCTCCTCATATTTGGTGTCGCCGACGATCAGTCATCGCCACGGCGGATTTGAGGCGCGCCGGCGTCGCGCGAGCTTCCGCCCTCGGGCCTCGACAGCACTTGCACAAGCGCATCGCCTGCCTATAGTCGCGGCGAACTTTAGCAAGGCTTAAGGGCCCGCGAGGCCGCTTCCCATGACGACCGACATCAAGAAGGTGGTGCTTGCCTATTCCGGCGGGCTCGACACCTCGATCATCCTCAAATGGCTGCAAGAGACCTATGCTTGCGAGGTCGTGACCTTCACGGCCGATCTCGGCCAGGGCGAGGAGCTCGAGCCGGCCCGCAAGAAGGCCGAGCTGCTCGGCATCAAGGAGATCTTCGTCGAGGATCTGCGCGAGGAGTTCGTGCGCGACTACGTGTTCCCCATGTTCCGGGCGAACGCGCTCTATGAGGGCGTCTACCTGCTGGGCACGTCGATCGCCCGGCCGCTCATCGCCAAGCGTCAGATCGAGATCGCGAAGGAGACCGGCGCCGACGCCGTCTGCCACGGCGCCACCGGCAAAGGCAACGATCAGGTTCGCTTCGAGCTCACCTATTATGCGCTGAACCCGGACATCAAGGTTATCGCCCCCTGGCGCGAATGGGATTTTGCCTCGCGCAGCGACCTCATCGCGTTCGCCGAGAAGCACCAGATCCCCGTGGCCAAGGACAAGCGCGGCGAGGCGCCGTTTTCGGTGGACGCCAACCTGCTGCACTCCTCATCGGAAGGAAAGGTGCTGGAGGACCCGAACGCCGAGCCGCCGCCTTACGTCTATCAGCGCACCATTGCGCCTGAGGACGCGCCCGATAAGCCGACCGTCGTTACCATCGGCTTCAAAAAAGGCGACCCCGTCTCCATCGACGGCAAGGCCATGTCGCCCGCCACGCTACTGACCAAGCTGAACGAGCTTGGCCACGACAACGGCATCGGCCGCGTCGATCTCGTGGAGAACCGCTTCGTCGGCATGAAGTCGCGTGGCGTCTACGAGACGCCCGGCGGCACGATCCTCTATGCCGCCCATCGCGCCATGGAGTCGCTCACCCTCGACCGCGAGGCGATGCATCTGAAAGACTCGCTGATGCCGCGCTACGCCGAGCTCGTCTATTACGGCTTCTGGTTCTCGCCCGAGCGCGAGATGCTGCAAGCGCTTGTGGATAAGAGCCAGGAGAACGTGGAAGGCGAGGTCACCCTCAAGCTCTACAAGGGCAATGTCATCGTCATCGGCCGGAAGAGCGAAAAATCGCTCTATTCCAGCGAAATCGTCACCTTCGAGGACGATGCCGGCGCCTACGATCAGAAGGACGCGGAAGGCTTCATCAAGCTCAACGCGCTGCGTTTGCGCCTTTTGGGCAAGCGCCGGTTGTAGGCGTCGATTTCTGCCTGCTGTAGCAATTTTGCCACAGTCCCGGCACGATTTGATCGTCTGACCTGGGTTCCACCGGCTCGGATCACTGCTCTCTGCTAGTTTGAGTCCTGCGACGAGAGGACAGGCCGGTCAACGGCCTGCGCGGGGCGTTGGACAGAGGTTGCAAAGGGACGGCCTCGGGCGGGGCCGGCGCCAGCATGCGTCGGCGCCATATGTCATTCGATGCGCTGATCGCCCTTTTTGGTGCCGTTCTGGTCTCGCTAGCTTCCGCGTCGCTCAGCCCAGCAGCCGCGCAGGGGATCGCTTCCTGGACGCTCACCAAAACAGCCAGCCCGACGACATATTCGACCGTCGGCCAAGTCATCAACTACAGCTACAAAATCACCAACACCGGAACTGTGACGATTGGCAGTACCACGATCACTGACAACAAGGTCGCCACCGTCACCTGTCCGAACTTTGGGATCGTCGCCCCCTCGTCAACGCTGACTTGCACGGGCACCTACGCGATCACCGCAAGTGATATCAGCGCGGGCAGCGTGACGAATGTCGCGACGGCCGAAGGACAGCCATTTTGCGAGTGTTCTCCCATCTTTGCAGAGGCTACAACCACCATCACCTACCAGGCGCCCGTTGAGAGCAGCATCACCCTCGTCAAGAAAGCCGTCGGTGGCTCGGGCACCTTCACCTTCACCTCGCCGACGCCGGCCCTCGCCGTCTCCCTGACCACCGGGGGGACCGCAAGCTCAGGCCCCATCGCGCTCGCTCCCGGCACCTACAGGGTCACCGAGCTTCAGAACAACGCCTACTTCGCCTTAACCGACATCACCTGCAACGATCCCGACGGCGGCACCAGCGTCAACATCTCGTCTGCGACGGCGGTCATCGATCTTGATGCCGGCGAGAACATCACTTGCACCTTCACCAATACCGATCCACGCAAGCAGACCAACGCGGTCATAGAGCGCTTCCTGCATCATCGGCTAACCATGCTCCTCGACGACGAGCCAGACCGCCCGCGCTTCCTGCGCCGCTTCCCGGGCTCGCTCTGGGGCGGCGCATCCGGCGGCAACAGCTCGCCGTTTGACGTTGCCGCGTCGGAGACCGGCAGCAACATCTCCTTCTCGACGAGCCTCAGCCAGATGCGGCAAGCCGTGGCGAGCGCCGACGACAAGGCGCTGGACGACAAGGCCATGACGCTCGGCAGCGCCGCGCTCTACGAGAGGCCGGGGCCAGCGCCTTACAAAGGCATCGACATCTGGACCGAAGGCCACTTCTCCAGCTACGACGAGGACGGCGGCAACGCCAATGCGAGTGGCGACTTCGACATTCTCTATGTCGGTGCAGACTATTCCCTGACCAAGAATTGGCTGGTCGGTGTCCTCGGCCAGTTCGACTGGACGAAGGAGAACACCAAGGCCGACGGCAGCAAGGCCGACGGCAATGGCTGGATGGTTGGGCCTTATGTCAGCGGCCGGCTCGACGAGCACCTGTTCTTCGATTGGCGCGCCGCCTGGGGAACCTCGGACAATAGCGTCAGCCCGTTCGGCACTTACACCGATAGCTTCAACACCGACCGCTGGCTGACCACGGCGCGCCTGACCGGCAATTGGTACTCCGGCAATTGGCGGCTCACGCCCAAAGTCGAGGTGAAATACGGCGAGGAGAACCAGGACGGCTATACCGATTCCCTCGGCGTCCGCATCAACGGCCAAGACGTCTCTCTCGGCCAGGTCGAGTTCGGGCCCGAGTTCGGTTATCGCTGGCTGCTCGACGGCGGCACCGTGATCGAGCCGCAACTCGCGCTCTATGGCGTGTGGAATTTCGACCAGAACACGCTGCTCGTGAACAACACCTACTTCTCGCCCGACGACTTCACCGGCCGGATTGAAGGCGGCGCTCTGGTCTATCTGCCGCGAGGTTGGTCGGTCCGCGGCACCGCAGCCTATGACGGCATCGGCTCGGACTTTGACGCCGTCACCGGCAAGGTCTGGCTCAACGTTCCGCTAAACTAGCGCCGCTTCATCTGATCGGGCATCATCCGCCGCTCGCATTGGGAGAGATGCCCCATGGCCTGGCCCGATACCCGCCTGCTCGATCTGTTCGGCATCGAGTTGCCGATCGTCCAGGCGCCCATGGCCAACTCCACCGGCGTCGAGATGGCGGTCGAGGTGGCGAAGGCGGGCGGCCTCGGATCTCTGCCTTGCGCATCGCTCAATCCCGACAAGATCCGCGACGACGTCGCCACGTTCAGAACGCAGCCGGGAAAGCCCGTCCATCTCAACTTCTTCTGCCACGAGGAGGCGCCCGACAATCCTGACAAGGATCGCGCGTGGCTTGAGCATCTTTCGCCTTACTTCGCAGAGCTCGGCGTCGCACCGCCGCCTTTGCCGCTTCCCACCGGCCATCCGCCCTTCGGCGAGGAGACTTGCCAGGTCGTCGAGGATCTCCGCCCCAACATCGTGAGCTTCCACTTCGGCTTGCCGCCGGCGCCGCTGCTCGCGCGCGTGAAGAAGGTCGGCTGCACCATCGTCTGCTCGGCGACGTCGCTCCGCGAGGCCAAGCATCTCCTCGACCGGGGCGTCGACGTCATCATTGCGCAAGGCGCCGAAGCCGGGGGTCATCGCGGCATGTTTCTCGAGACCGACGTGACGACCCAGGTCGGAACCTTTGCCCTGGTGCGCGGCATCTGCGAATTTGCCGACGTCCCGGTGATCGCCGCTGGCGGCATTGCCGACGGCCGCGCCATCGCCGCGGCCTTTGCGCTCGGCGCCTCCGCCGTGCAGATCGGCACCGCCTATCTGCAATGTCCGGAGGCCTACACGCCGCCTCTGCATAGGGCCGCGCTTGCCGACCCGGACCGCGAGACCGCCATCACCAACGTGCTGACCGGGCCGCCCGGCGCGCGGCGTCATGAACCGCTTCATGCGCGAGCAGGGTCCCATGAACGCTGCGGCGCCTTCCTTCCCGCGCGCGCGTCCCGCGATTGCGCCGCTCCGCGCCAAGGCGGAAGCCGAAGGCTCGAGCGACTTCTCGCCGCTCTGGTCGGGCCAAGCCGCCAAGCTGCCCGAGCCGATGGGCGCGGGCGCGCTGACGCGGATGCTCGCCGAGGACGCGCTTTCTACTCTTCCTCGGGCATGATCACCGCGTCGCCCGGCATCTCTTCGAACAGCTCGAGGGTCACCTTGCGCGTGTCGCCGAGATTGGCCTTGGTGCCGAACAGTCGCGCCTTGGCGAACTGGAAGTCGGCGACGGGGCAGTTGACCGGGCTATCCCACATCTCCGCGCGCCACAGCTCCACACGCATCACCAGGAGATTGGGGTCCTCGGGTCCGCTCCACCACGCTTCCTCTTTATGCGTCCACAGCCCTCGCGCTTCCTCCGGGTCCATGCTGACGAAGGCCTCGCCGGTAACCGCGAGATAGACGTTCTCGTTGGGATACACGAAGGTCAAATAGACCTCGGGCGAAATCTCGATGTCGTCGTCCTTCAGCCCGCGCCTGTCGGTGAGACACAGCACTGCGTTCTCGTCCCGCGCCGGCAGCGCCACCATCGGCCGCACCCGCAAGCCGTCGGCGAATTGAGCCGCCATCATGCACACGCCTGCCTTTTCGATGACTTGCCAAATCCGCTCGACCTGCGCCTGCTCGTCCTGCGTCATGGAACGCTCGCCCCCCTGCTTCTGAGAGAAGTCCCCACACTGGCGGAATCTGTCCCCCGAAGCCGCGTAAACACATGATTTTGGTGAATAATTCTCTTTGGAAATCAACGCTGAGTTGCGCCGGTGGCCGGCGTGCCCCGCACTGCACGCGCGCAGGCGTTGCTTCTCTAAGGGCGCTCCAATCCCTATATGATGGAGGACACCACCCTCAACCAACGGCCCTTTCGCATGCGCTGGTCCCTGAATGTGGGCTCGATCGCCGGTACGGCGATCCGTATCCACATCACGTTTCTCCTGTTTCTCGTCTGGCTTGGCACGATCTATTACCGCCAAGGCGGCGCCGAAGCGGCATGGCAAGGCACGCTCTTCATCGTGCTCCTCTTCCTCTGCGTGCTGCTGCATGAGCTCGGCCACGTCTTCGCCGCGCGCCGTTATGGTGTGACTACCCGCGACGTGACCCTATGGCCGTTCGGCGGCATCGCCAGCATGGAGCGCATGCCCGACAAGCCGTCCGAAGAGCTGATCGTGGCGGTGGCGGGCCCCGCGGTGAACGTGGCCATCGCCGGCGTGCTGCTCCTGTTCCTGTGGCCACGTCTCGATCCCGACAATCTCGCCAGGCTCGAGGACCCGGCCGTGTCGCTTGCCGTCAGAGTCGCGGGCGCCAACATCATCCTCGTCCTGTTCAACATGATCCCGGCCTTCCCCATGGACGGCGGGCGCGTGCTTCGCGCCATTCTCGCCATGCGCATGGGCAACGCCCGCGCCACCGAGATGGCCGCCGCCATCGGCCAGGGCTTCGCCGTTCTCTTCGGCGTGCTCGGCCTGTTCTACAATCCGATGCTCATCATCATCGCCGTCTTCATCTTCCTCGCCGCTTCCGGCGAAGCGACGCAAGCCCAGATGCGGGCCGTTGCCCAAGGCACGCTCGTGTCCGATGCGATGATCACCGCGTTCGAATCCTTGCCCACGTCAGCCACCGTAAGCGACGCCGCCGACGCACTGATCCGCACCACGCAGACGGAGTTTCCCATCGTCGACGGCACCGGCCGCTTACGCGGCGTGCTTACCCGTGACGCCATGATCAAGGCGCTGAAGGAGCGCGGGCCCGAGGCGCCCGTGCTGGAGGTGATGCAAGGGGACATCCCCACCGTACCGGCGCGCGCCAAGCTCGACACGGCGCTCCGCTCGCTGATGCAGAGAGGCTATCCCGCCTTGGGCGTCACCGATGCGTCCGGAAAGCTTGTCGGCCTTCTGACCGTCGAGAATCTCGGCGAGATGATGATGGTCCATTCGGCGAGGCCCGAAGGCGAGGCCGAAACCGGCCCCTGGGGCAATACCCCCCGCTAGCGGCCCTACGCCCGTCGCCACGCCTTGTCATTGCGGTTGAACGGGAAATCACTATATTGCGCCGCAACAACAGCCGCCCAGCGGCCGAAAGACACCTCAAAGCATGAAGCTTCGTAACATCGCCATCATTGCCCATGTCGACCATGGGAAGACGACGCTGGTCGACCGGCTGCTCCAGCAGTCCGGCTCATTTCGTGACAACCAGCGCGTGGACGAGCGCGCCATGGACTCAAACGACCTGGAGCGCGAGCGCGGCATCACCATCCTCGCCAAGGCCACCTCGATCGTCTGGGGCGAGACCCGCATCAACATCGTCGACACGCCGGGCCACGCCGATTTCGGCGGCGAGGTCGAGCGCATCCTCAACATGGTGGACGGCGCCCTGGTGTTGGTGGACGCCGCTGAAGGTCCGCTGCCACAGACCAAGTTCGTGGTGTCGAAGGCGCTGAAGATGGGGCTCAAGCCCATCGTCGTCATCAACAAGGTCGACCGCCCCGATGCGCGGCCCGACGACGTGCTGAACGAGGTGTTCGATCTCTTCGCCGCGCTCGACGCGAGCGAGGAGCAGCTCGACTTCCCCATCCTCTATGGCTCGGCCAAGGAAGGCTGGATGGCGCAAAGCCCTGAAGGCCCGAAGGACCAGGGCATGCGGCCCCTGTTCGAGCTCGTGCTGCGCCATGTGCCGCCGCCCGTCATCGAGGAGGGTCCGTTCCGCCTGCTTGGCACCATCCTCGAAGCTAACCCTTATCTCGGCCGCGTCGTCACCGGGCGCATCACCTCGGGCGTCATCAAGCCGAACGACATGGTGAAGGTCCTCGATCACGAAGGCCGCCTCGTCGAGCAGGGCCGTGTGTCGAAGGTGCTCGCGTTCCGCGGGCTCGAGCGCGTCGGCGTCGACGAGGCAACCGCGGGCGACATCGTCTCGCTCGCCGGTCTCCCGAACGCGACGGTCGCCCACACGATCTGTGCGCCCGAGGTCGAGGCCCCTCTGCCGGCGCAACCCATCGATCCGCCGACGCTTTCCATGACCTTCAGGGTCAACGATTCGCCGCTCGCCGGCACCGAAGGCTCCAAGGTTACGGGCCGCATGATCCGCGACCGGCTGCTGCGCGAGGCCGAAGGCAATGTCGCTCTGAAAATCACCGAGTCCGACGAGCGCGACTCCATGGAGGTCGCCGGCCGCGGCGAGCTTCAGCTCGGCATTCTCATCGAGACCATGCGCCGCGAAGGCTTCGAGCTCAGCGTGTCACGGCCAAAAGTTCTGCTGACGCGAGGGCCGAACGGCCAGTTGGCCGAGCCCATCGAAGAAGTGGTCATCGATCTCGACGAGGAGCATTCCGGCGCCGTGGTGCAGAAACTGTCAGAGCGCAAGGCCGATCTCATCGAGATGAGGCCGTCCGGCGGCGGCCGCCAGCGTCTCGTATTCCATGCACCGACGCGGGGGCTGATCGGCTATCAGGGCGAGCTTCTCACCGACACGCGCGGCACCGGCATCATGAACCGCCTGTTCCACGGCTACGCGCCGCATAAAGGCCCGATCCAAGGGCGGCGTAACGGCGTGCTCATCTCCACCGACCAGGGCGAGGCTGTGGGGTACGCGCTGTGGAATCTCGAGGACCGCGGGCCGATGATGATCGATCCCGGCACCCGCGTTTATCGCGGCATGATCGTCGGCGAGCACACCCGCGGCAACGATCTCGAGGTGAACGTGCTCAAGGGCAAGAAGCTCACCAACATCCGCACCACCTCGAAGGACGAGGCGGTGCGTCTCACGCCGCCGATTCGCATGGTGCTCGAACGCGCGCTTGCCTATATCGATGACGACGAGCTGGTTGAGGTGACGCCGAAGTCGATTCGCCTGCGCAAACGGCACCTCGACCCCAACGACCGCAAGAAGGCCGAGCGTCAGCGTCTCACCGAGGACGTTGCTTAGTCATCCCGCCGGAAGCGCGCAACGTGCGCAAGATACGTTGCGCACCTTACCCGCCGAAACCTAGGTCAGTTGACCTCAAGTCCTGGCGCGTCTCTCCCAAAGCCCTCTGGCATTGTCCTTTCCTCTGTTGCCCGCAGACGGAACTGCGAGCCCACGCACTCATAGGGAGAGTTTCACATGATACGAGCCATTGGATTGGCGCTCGCCGTGGCCTTGGCCAGCACCGCGGTCTATGCCGACGATGACGACGACGACGATATTCCCGCCGCCGACATGGCGAAGTTGAAGGCGGCGCTTGCGGATATTGGCTGCGAAGACGGCGAAGGCTTCAAGAGGGAGTCCGAGGGCGTCTACGAGATCGACGATGCCAAGTGCAAGATGGGCACGATGGACATCAAGCTCGACAAGGACTTCAACGTGCTCCTCATCTCGCGCTACTGACCCTCGTCAGCCCCAGCGCCGTCGCGAGTCGGCAAGAGGCGGGTCGGTTTTTCTCCGGCCCGCCTTTGCCGTCAGGTTAGGTGGGATAACGGCGACGACCCCTTTGCCCAGCGCCTCATTCCTGCGCTAGGCTCTCATCATGTCCGTCGATGTCGTTCAGGTTCGGCCGGCACGGCCAAAGGACGCACCCGCCCTGGCGTCAGCGTATGAGGAAGCATGGCGGGGCGCCTATCAGGGCATCATCCCGCACCTTTCGCTGGAACGCATGATCGCCCGCCGGGGTTTGCGCTGGTGGGAAGCCACGCTGCGCAAGCGGCCACCACTCTTGGTGCTCGACTTCGGTGGCGAGGCGGCGGGTTATGTGACGTTTGGCCGCTGCCGGTTGTCGCGCGTGCCTTACCAAGGCGAGATCTTCGAGCTCTACCTGCACCCAACCTATCAAGGCCTCGGCTTCGGCGAGAGACTGTTCGATGCCGCGCGCACCCGGCTCGGCGAGATGAGGCTGAGGGGCCTCCTGGTTTGGGCACTTGCCGACAACGAGGCGGCATGCGGCTTCTATATTCAGCAAGGCGGCAAGCCCATGGCGGAAGGGGCCGAGACCTTCGGCGAGACGTCCTTACGCAAGGTCGCCTTCGCTTGGGCCTAGGCATCTTTACGTCTCATTTACCGCAACCATTGGGCGCGTCTTAACGACCATTCCCTATCTTGCAACCTTCTGGCGCGGGCTATGGGAATTCACGCAATGGCAGAAGTCGGTTCTCGGGATCGGTGGATAATGGCCGGTCTGGTGGTCCTGGGTCTATTCACCGTCGCTGCCGGCGTTTTGTCCGGCCGATCCACGATCAATTACGTCCTTGGGCGTGATGCCCGCGAAGCCTCCCTGACCTGGACTCGTGAAATCCACGACCGTCTGCGCCAGCCCGGCACACCGCAGCGCGTGCTCGACGAAGACGTGCATGTCCTGAATGAAGCGGGGCTTCGCAGTCTCGCCGAGAGGGCCGACGGCGCGAAGATCACGCTTCCGGCCATGCCGAGTTTACGCGCAGATGGATTTGGCCTGATCGACGGCCTCGACCGGCTCACCCGCGGCTGGTTGCTGAGCAATATCGACAAGACAAGCGGCGAGTTCGTCAGCCGCCTCGATGGCTTCGCCATCCTGACGCCCAAAGGTAACGCGATCGCTGTCGGCGGCAATCTCTCGCCCGAGGCGCTCGGCGCCGCACTTCGCCAGAGTGACGTCAAGAACGCGCTCGCCCGAGCGACAAGCGAGGGTCGTGTCGAGCTTGCCGGCCTCCCCGACAAGGGAGATGTCAGCCTTGCGTTTGTCCCGGTCATGGAGGGTGACAAGCTCGCCCGCGTCTACGCCCTCAGCGTTGACCAGACGGCGGCCGCCTCGCTCACCAACCTGGCGCTCACGGCCGTTACCCTGACCACCAGCCTTCTGATCGTCATGGGCTTCTCCGTGCCGGCGGCGATCGCCTCGCGGCGCATCCGCGAGCGCTGGCTGGCCGAAGACAAGATTCGCTTCCTAGCCATGCACGATTCGCTGACCGGCCTGCCGAATCGCGTGCAGTTCAACCAGTATCTGGAACGTGCGGTGACCCGCGCCAAGCGACACGGGAACCTCATGGCGGTGCTCTGCCTTGATCTCGATCGCTTCAAGGACGTCAACGACACGCTTGGCCACGCCACAGGCGACGCGCTGCTTGAGGAAGTCTCCGCGCGCCTGAAGGAGAACACGCGCGATGTCGATCTCGTCGGCCGGCTCGGTGGCGACGAGTTCGCCATCGTCGCTGAGGAGCTCAACACGCCCGAGGACGCCATGCGTCTTGCCCGGCGCGTCTGCACCGCGCTCGGCGCCGGATATCAGGTGAACGGTCATGAGGTCACGACCTCGGCCAGCGTCGGCATCGCCCTCGGCCCCGTGGAGCACGAGCGCATCGACGTGCTGCTGAAGAACGCCGACCTCGCGCTCTATCGCGCCAAGGAGGACGGCCGCAACACGTTCCGCTTCTTCGAGCCGGCCATGGACGCCGCCCTTCAGAAACGCCGGCGCCTGGAGAACGATCTCAGGAACGCTCTGCGCAAGAACCAGCTTTATCTCGACTATCAGCCGCAGTTCGGTTTGGAGAACGGCAGGCTCACGGGCTATGAGGCCCTGGTGCGCTGGTGGCACCCGTCCGAAGGCGAAGTTCCCTCCACGACCTTCATTCCCATCGCCGAGGAAACGGGCCTCATCGTCCCGCTCGGCGAATGGATCCTCAAGACGGCCTGCTCCTACGCCACCACTTGGCCGCTCGATACAAAGCTTGCCGTCAATCTGTCGCCCGCCCAGTTCAAGACCCAGGATGTCTATGGGCTCGTGCGCCGCGTCCTGTCCGAGACTGGGCTTGAGCCTGACCGGCTGGAGCTGGAAATCACCGAAGGCATCATCTTGCAAAACACCGAATCCGTCATCGAGACGCTCACCAAGCTCGACCAGCTCGGCGTCTCCATTGCCATGGACGATTTCGGCACCGGCTATTCGAGCCTCTCCTACCTCACCCGCTTCCCGGTCAAGAAGATCAAGATCGACCGCTCCTTCATCGACACGCTTGGCTCGAGCCCGCAAAACAGCGCCATCGTGTCGAGCATTGTCGGGCTGGGCCAGTCGCTGCACGTGACCATCACCGCCGAAGGCGTGGAAACCGAGAGCCAGGTCGCCATGCTCAAGAAGTGGGGCTGC
The DNA here is from genome assembly GCA_963717875.1 of uncultured Alphaproteobacteria bacterium. Classification (GTDB taxonomy): domain Bacteria; phylum Pseudomonadota; class Alphaproteobacteria; order Rhizobiales; family Methyloligellaceae; genus Methyloceanibacter. The sequence goes on along the minus strand of CAVQXI010000035.1, from coordinate 31,949 downwards.
GATCAGGTGCAGGGCTATTACTATGGCCGGCCCGAAGCGGAAGTTGCCGAAGAGGAAGAGAGCGACACGCCGCTCGTCGGCAAGCTCGACCGTCCGCTCGTCGCCTAGTCGGTCCGGCTACCGCCGGCATCGTATCGATGAATCCGCTCGTTGGCGCAGTCGAAACCACGAGCCTCAGTGTCGGCCACCTTCCGCGCCAGGACATTCGCATTGGGGTTCCCCGTCGCCGTCACATAGGCAACGTGGCACGCGTCCGCCTTGCCGAGCTTGGTGACGACGAGCGTGGAGCCTTGCCCGTTGTCGGAATCCCAGTGGAAGCGGAGGATCGTGGCGAACGGTTTCCCATCGGCGAGCCGCCATTCCAGGGTCTCGCCGATCGTGTTGAACTGCGGCAGAGTCTCCTCGGCCGCGGTCTGGGTTGCAGCGTCGGGTCCATAGGACACGAACATGCGCAAATCGCTTTCGGCCACGCGCACAACCATGCCGTCATAGCCTTTGCACGTGAAGGCGCTGCCATATTCCCGCGCCTCGGTCGGCGTCACGTCCTCGCAAGCCTTGGGCTTGAGCGTGGTGTAGACGCTCGAAATCTCCTCCGCCGTGGCCCCAAAGCTTAGGAACGACGCGGCCAAGGTTGCGGCGAGAAGGAGGTGTGACGATTTCTGCATCGCCCTTTGACTCAGATCAGTTCGCCGTTTCGCCTGTCGCGGGACTTGTTAGGGACCCCTTGAGCGTCCTAGAACGGCTCGGGAGATTTCTTGGGGGCCGTTCTATCACGGCAGGGGCCCCACCGCATCAAAGGTGGCCAGTTCGCCATGAGTGACATGAAGATCGCCGTGCTAGGCGCCGCCGGGCGCATGGGCCAGGCGCTGACCCGTGCGCTCGTGGAGACGCCGGGCTGCATTGTCGCAGGCGGGCTGGAGGCCAAGGGTTCGCCGGCGGTCGGCCAGGACGTCGGCGCCGTGGCCGGGCTCGACCCGCTCGGCGTCGTCATCACCGACGATCCGCTCGAGCTTTTCGCCCATGTAGACGGCGTGCTCGACTTCACCTCGCCCGCTGCAACCGTCGCCTTCGCCGGGCTCGCGGCGCAGGCCCGCATCGTCCATGTGATCGGCACCACGGGCTTCACCGACGACGACCTCGCCAAGCTCGAAGCCGCCGCGCGTCATGCCACCATCGTCAAGGCAGGCAATATGAGCATGGGGGTGAACTTGCTTGCCGCGCTCACGGCCCGCGTGGCCGAGACGCTCGGGCCCGAATTCGACATCGAGATCCTGGAGATGCACCACCGCCACAAGCGCGATGCGCCCTCGGGCACCTCGCTCATGCTTGGCGCCGCGGCCGCCAAGGGGCGGGACGTGTCGCTCGCTGAGAAGAGCGTCAGGACCCGCGACGGGGACACCGGCCCGCGGCGGCAGGGCGATATCGGCTTTGCGGCGCTGCGCGGCGGGGACGTGGTCGGCGAGCACCGGGTGATCTTCGCCGGCCCCGGCGAGCGCATCGAGCTCGCCCATATCGCCTCCGACCGGGGGATTTTTGCCCGTGGCGCCGTCAGAGCGGCTCTTTGGGCCCGGGAGAAGTCCCCTGGCCTCTATTCCATGGCTGACGTGCTTGGCCTGTAATGTGCTCGTTGATATCTGACGCTTCACCATTGGCAAAACCATGGACAACCGCCTAAAACCTGTGTCCGCACTGCCGGAAAGTGGCCCCAAAGAGAGGCAATGGTGGCGCCCGCTTTAACCTTCCTTTCCTATACTGGCCGGTGCGCCCAAGGCCCCCTCGGGGCCCGCCGGGCGCCTCATGAACAATGACAGGGCGCCTTCCAAGCGACATGCTCCAAAAGGCAAGCGACAAACCCCGAAAACCCGAGAATGTCCTCGTGCTGGTCCGCCACGGCCAGAGCGAGTGGAACCGGCTCAATATGTTCACCGGCTGGAAGGATGTCGGCTTGAGCGAGGAAGGCGTCACCGAGGCGCACCGCGCCGGCGCCCTCCTGAAAGAAGAGGGCCTGCATTTCGACAGCGCCTTCACCTCGACGCTCAGGCGCGCCCACAACACTCTCGACATCATTTTGGACGAGCTCGGCCAAGGGAAGCTCCCCACCATCAAGGCCGCTTCGCTGAATGAGCGCGACTACGGCCAGCTTGTCGGCATCAACAAGGAGGAGGCGCGCAAGCGCTTCGGCCACGAGCAGGTGCAAGTCTGGCAGCGCTCTTATGACATCGCGCCTCCCGGCGGCGAATCCCTGAAGGACACCGCCGCGCGCGTCTGCCCTTTTTTCGAAAGATGGGTCGTGCCTGAACTGCAAGACGGCAAGAACGTGATCCTCGTCGCCCACGGCAACTCGCTGCGCTCGCTCATCATGGAGCTCGACAAGCTCACGCCGGAGGAGGTGAAGGAGTACTCGATCGCCACCGCCTCGCCGGTGATCTATCGCCTCAATGCCGATGGCAGCGTAGCGGAGAAGCGCGACCTCGCCGCTTAGGCCGGGCTCGCGTTGCGCGCGTCACGCAGCGCCGAGGTAAGTGCCGCGGCGAAGTCTTCGCGCTCTGGATCGGTGAGGAAGCCTCCGAACACGAGCTGTTTCCCGTGGCTCGCAAGCGAGAGCTCCGACGTGCGGCCGACCCGCTCATTGAGGCTGAGCCGCACCCAGTACGGATTGAAGCTCCAGGACTGCGAGCGGCCGTTCGGCGCCACCCGCGTCACGGTCAGCGCCTCGGAGTCTAGATCCACCGTCTCGTAGACGCGAAGCGCCCGGAAATTGAGCTTGAAGGCGACATAGACGAGAAGCACGTCGAGGCCCATGAAGCCCACCACCGGCCACGCGCCGATCAGGTAGAACAAGAGCCCGGTGCTGAACGAGACCGCGCTGATCGCGCACATGAGCACCATGAAACCCTTGGGCCCGAGTGAGCGGTGGGGCGTCAGCACGGCGCTGAATTGCGCGGGGTCTTGGCTCGGCCCTTGGGCCAAAAGCCCTTGAGGGGGAAGGGGCGGCTCTGTCATAGCAGGAAAGCTAAATACACTTCTGGCGGTAAACAAGATCCGTGACGGTTCAATCCAAACGCGCCAAAGCGGCAAAAACGTCGCGAGGCGGCAAGAAAGCGCCTGGGTCGCGGCTGACGCAGGCCCAGATTGACGAGATTTTTCGGCGATTCCACGCCGAGAGCCCGGACCCCAAGACCGAGCTTCACTACAAGGATCCGTTCACCCTGCTCGTCGCCGTGGTGCTGTCGGCGCAAGCGACCGACGCCTCGGTCAACCGCGCCACGCCCGATCTGTTCAGGGTCGCGGACACGCCGGAGAAGATCGTCGCCCTGGGCGAGAAGGGCGTCACCGACAAGATCAAGACCATCGGGCTCTACCGCAACAAGGCGAAGAACCTCGTCGCACTCTGCCAGAAGCTCATCGAGGAGTATGGGAGCCAAGTGCCGAACACCCGCGAGATGCTCGAGACCTTGCCGGGTGTCGGCCGCAAGACCGCGAATGTCGTGCTCAACGTCGCCTTCGGCCAGCCCACCATCGGCATCGACACCCACGCGTTTCGCGTGGCGAACCGCACCGGTCTCGCCCCCGGCAAGACGCCGCTCAAAGTCGAGGAGACCCTAAACCGGGTCGTGCCGGAGCGTTACAAGCACAACGCCCATCACTGGCTGATCCTGCACGGCCGCTATGTGTGCAAGGCGCGCAAGCCGGAATGCTGGCGCTGCATCATCGACGACATCTGCCTGTTCAAGCCGAAGACGCCCGCGCCGGTCACCGCGTCCTGACGGGCCACGTCGGCGGCCTTTGCCCGCGGCCGACCTCAACCTTCCGTTAGTGGTTTTCAACCATCATCCCTCCGGGACCCGCGAGTGCGGTTTGGGGGGAAGTAGTGAGACGCGTACCAGCCTTCTTGGCTCTGGCCGCCATCGCGGCCGGAATGATGGGGTGCACGACCACGCAGAAGGTCGTGAGCGGGGCCGCCGTCGGCGGCGGGACTGGTCTCTTACTTGGCGGTCCGGTTGGCGCAGCCGCAGGCGCGGCCATTGGCGCCGTCGCGGCACCGGTCGGCTCAAGAGTCCTGTCGGCCGACTAACCCACTACGTTTCATAACGAAATTCGGATCAAGCGACCGGTTGCGCCGCCATTCGCAGGCCCGATTTCACCGCGAGCCGCTTGAACATGCGCACCATGAAGCCCGTGGCGAAGAGCGGGGTCACCAGGTTCAGGATCGGCACCGAAGCGACGCCGGCGATGATGAGCCCGCACAGCAGCACCGTCAGCCGGTTCGCTTTGCGCATGCGCTTCGCCTCCGCCAGACTCATATGGCGCATGGCGGCGAGCTCGAAATACTCCCGTCCGAGTAAGTACCCGTTGCCCACATAGAACGCGATCAAGTTCACGCCGGGAATGAGCAGCAGGAAGAGCGCGACCACGTTCACCAGGAGCACGACGAAGAAAAACTTCACCGCAAGCCACGCCGCGCGCATCGCCGGCAGCTCGCGCCCTGGCGGGTCGTGCGGGAAGCTGGTGCGCTCCACCGTGGCCGCGATATCGTCGAGATAAAGCCCGGCGATCAGCGAAGTCACCGCGGGGATCAGGAAGATCGACGCAGCGACGAGCGTGAGCCCGCCCAGCCACTCGATCGTGGTCTCGATCCAATCGGGCCACACCACGAAATGACTGAACGACCATTCCGCCGCGACGATCAGCGCGGCGAGGAGTGCGAGGGTGAAACCCACGCATTTCACCATCACCGCGCGAAATGGCGGCGTGAACAGCTCTTCGAAGGCTTGACCTGCGGCGGCGAGCATGAACGTTGTCCTTGAGCTTTCGGCACCGGGAATATAGTGGCGCAGACGCGCGACGCCAGCGCCGGGCCAAGTGAAAAACCCAGAAGGAAGAACGGGGACCCACGACCAAATGGCTGAAAAAAACTACGACGTGGTCGGCATCGGCAACGCCATCGTCGACATCATTGCTCGCTGCGACGAGGGCTTTCTCACCAAGCACGACCTCGACAAGGGCTTCATGCGCTTGATCGATGCAGACGAGGCAGGGCGCCTCTACGAGGCCATGGGACCGGCCATCGAGCGCTCCGGCGGGTCGGTGGCCAACTCCATCGCCGGTCTCGCCTCGCTCGGCGCCAAATGCGGCTTCATCGGCCGCGTCGCCGCCGACCAATTCGGCGGCATTTTCCGCCACGACATCCGCTCGCTCGGCATCGAATACACCACCGAGCCCGCCACAGACGGCGCGCCGACCGCACGCTGCCTCATCCTGGTGACGCCCGACGGCGAACGCACCATGAACACGTTCCTCGGCGCCAGCGTCGATTTCACCCCTGGCGACATCGATGCCGGCATGATCGGCGCGGCTAAGATCGTCTATCTCGAGGGCTATCTGTTCGATAAGGACGAGGCTAAGGCTGCGTTCCGCGAGGCGGCGAAGCTTGCCAAGGCGGCCGGCGCCAAGGTGGCGCTCACCCTTTCGGATCCGTTCTGCGTCGACCGCCACCGGGCGGATTTTCTCAAGCTGGTCAAGGAAGACGCCGATATCGTCTTCGCCAACGAGAAGGAGATCACCACCCTTTACGAGGTGAATTCCTTCGACGAGGCCGCCGACGCCGCCCTTCAGGACTGCGAGTTGGCGGTTTTGACCCGCTCCGAAGAGGGCTCCCTGATCGTGGGCGCCGGTGAGTCGGTGGAGGTCGCCGCCGATCCCGTATCCAAGGTGGTGGATGCGACCGGCGCAGGCGACCTCTATGCCGCCGGTTTCCTCTTTGGGATGACCCAAGCCATGCCCCTGAAGGCCTGCGGCCAGCTCGGCAGCCTGGCCGCGGCGGAGGTCATTTCCCATGTCGGCGCCCGGCCTGAGACCAGCCTGATCAAGCTCGCCAAGGACCACGGCCTCTTCGATTAGGGGCGAAATCGGCCCGGCCCCAGCTGTTGCCGATCGGCCACGCAAGGGCGAAATCGTCTTGTGACAGTTGGAGATAGATCACTTCGCAGGTGATTCGCCTGCTATGTTTTCCACAGGGCGCAGAAAGCGCTTCGGGGGTCATATGCGGAAATCCTTGTACCTGTTTGCGGCGACCCTTCTCGGGGCGGCGGCCTTGGCGCACCCCGCCGCGGCGCAAGATCTAAACTCGGCGACATCCGGCGGCACCACGATCTGGGCAGGCGGCGGCGTGCAATTCCTGTCCCTTCCCGACATCCATTTCACCGCCGTGCAGAAGGGGACCTCGGTCCATAGACAGAAAAACTCCTCCGGCGACTGGCTGGACTTTGGCGGGGCGGCCGGCGGCGGCATCGAGACGGCATTTGGCTATTGGGGTGGCTTCCAGGTGAGCGGTGCTGTCAAAGGCTTCTGGTCGAGCCTTGAGGACACTGATGGGAAAGGGTGCACGGGCCAGCCTAATTGCCTTGTGATCGACCCGACTGGCGCCCGAACGTTCACCAGCACGACCCTCAACACCAAGACGAAGCGCGATGCCGATTACTGGGGCACCCAAGCCGAGTTGAAGTTCGGCACCGGCGCGCCGACCGAAGTGAAGCCCGAAATTTACCGCAACGACTATTTCATCGTCGGCTTCGATGTTCGTGGCATCGACCAGGACAACAAGCTCCACAGTGCGACCGGCACCGTCTTCACCTACAAGGAATCGCTCGATACCACCTATACAGGCGGCTACATCGGCTTCGGCGGTGAGTACAGCTTCGGCTTCATTCCTGGCATCAAGAACGTCGGTGGTTTCTACGACCGCCTCGGCTTGCGCACGTTCGTCAATGCGACGGCCGGCTTCTATAACGCCAATACCGACTACACCGGCCGCTTCGCGTCCGGAGCCTTCAACAGCAGACTTTCCAAGTCGAGCGACGACTTCGCCTTTATCGGCACGGTGTCACTCGAGACCCGCAAGCAACTCAGCCCGCGCACCAGCCTGTCTCTGTGGACCGACTACGAGTACATCTCCTCGGTTCCCGTGGTGCACTATGGCGGCGGAGCAACCCCGACGCGGATCGATGACGAGGACGTCTTTGCTACCCGCACCATGCTGCGGCTCAATATCGGCCTCGGCTCGCAGCAGCTCTACACGGGCGCCGGGTACTAGCCCCTTCTCAGAGCTTTCTCAGCGCCACGCTTTCCACCGCGTGGTTCGCGCCCTTGCGCAGGATGAGATCCGCGCGCTGGCGCGTGGGCAGGATGTTCTCTTTCAGATTGACGAGGTTGATCGATCGCCAGATCGACAGCCCGGTTTCGCGCGCCTCTTCCTCCGAGAGGGTCGCATAGCGGTGGAAGTACGACGCCGGATCGCGGAACGCGGTCTGCCGCAGGCGCAAGAATCGCTCAACGTACCAATCCTCCACCAGCGCTTCGGCCGCGTCGATATAGATCGAGAAGTCGAAGAAATCCGAGACGAACGGGATCACCTCGCCGTCCTTCGGCAGCTTCGCCGGCTGAAGCACGTTCAACCCTTCGACGATGACGATGTCGGGACGTTCGACTGTCAGCGTCTGGTCGGACAACACGTCATAGACGAGATGCGAGTAGACGGGCGCCTCGACCCGCGCCTTGCCCGACTTCACGTCGGCTAGGAAGTTGAGGAGCCGCGCCAGGTCGTAGCTCTCGGGAAAGCCTTTTCGGACCATCAATCCGCGCGTTCCGAGCACGGCGTTGGGAAAGAGAAAGCCATCGGTGGGCACGAGCTCCACGCGCGGATGGCTTCGCCAGCGCGCGAGCAGCGCCTGGAGCACGCGCGCCGTCGTGCTTTTTCCCGCGGCCACGCTTCCCGCAAGGCCGATGATGAACGGCATCTTGTGATTGCCCTTGCGCAGGAAGTTCTCGGTCTCGCCGTGCAGACCTTGCGAGGCCTCGACGTAGAGATTGAGCAGACGGCTCAGCGGCAAATAGATGTCGACCACTTCTTCGGTGGAGACCCGCTCGGTCAGACCCGAGAGATTCTCGAGGTCCGCCTCGTTGAGCGTCATCGGCGTGTCGGCCCGCAGCCGCGCCCATTCCGCGCGCGAATAGATCGCGTAAGGCGAGAACGCAACGGTCGGTCGCGGGTTCATGGCAAGCGCCCGGCACCCGGTCTCGTCAGACCGAGGCGGCCTTTCGCTTCTTGCTTTCGGTCTCGCCCATGCGCCGCTCCAGCTCGTCACAGACCTCGTCGAGGGTGACGTCCCGGGACTCAAGGAGCACGAGCAGGTGGTAGAGCAGATCCGCGGTCTCGGCGATCAGCGCGGGCTTGTCTTGGGCGATCGCGGCAATCGCCACCTCGACCCCCTCTTCGCCGACCTTCTTGGCCGGCTTGATTGGCTCGGCCAGCAGCCGCTTGGTGTAGGAATCCTCAAGCGTTGCGTTGCGCCGAGCCTTGATGATCGCGGCAAGCTTGTTCAATGCATCGTTGCTCATGCCCTGGCTCATACACTGTGGGGGGAGGCGTGGGAATAGGGGCCCGCCGGTAATCCTAAGGGAATAGAGGGCAGTCTGCCTGTTTGCCGGGCATCACGGGGCCTCACGGGTCGAGACGCATGGGCAGGCCCGCCGCGGCCATGAACCGCTTGGCTTCGCCGATCGTGTGCTCCCCGTAATGGAAGATCGAGGCGGCGAGCACGGCCGAGGCATGCCCCTCCCGCACCCCCTCCACGAGATGGTCGAGCGTGCCGACGCCGCCGGATGCGATCACCGGCACCGTTACCGCATCGGCGATGGCCCGGGTCAGCTCGAGGTCGAAACCGGCCCGCGTGCCGTCCCGGTCCATCGAGGTCAGCAGGATTTCGCCGGCGCCGAGCGCTACCACTTCCTGTGCATAGCCGACCGCCTCGATCCCGGTCGGCTCGCGGCCGCCATGGGTGAAGATCTCGAAGCGGGGCGCCGCGCCGTTCGTGCCGACGCGCTTGGCGTCGATGGCAACGACGATGCACTGCGCGCCGAACTTCTCCGCCGCCCGCCGCACGAGGTCGCGATCCTCTACCGCCGCGGTGTTGATCGACACTTTGTCGGCGCCGGCTTCGAGCAGCGCGCGGACGTCGTCCGTGTTGCGCACGCCGCCGCCCACGGTGAGCGGCATGAAGCAGCGCTCCGCCGTGCGCGCGACCACGTCGAGGATCGTGCCGCGCTTCTCGTGGCTCGCGGTGATGTCGAGGAAGCACAACTCGTCCGCGCCGGCCTCGTCATAGGCGGTCGCCGCCTCGACGGGATCGCCAGCGTCGCGCAGATCGACGAAGTTCACGCCTTTGACGACGCGCCCCTCCTTCACGTCGAGGCAAGGTATGACCCGAACTTTCAGCATGGCTCAGTACTGGCCCGTCGCACCGTGGTGGCCGTAGCGCGCGACGATCAGCGCCAGCGCCTCTTTCGCATCGAGGCGCCCGTCATAGAGCGCGCGGCCGGCAATCGCGCCGTCGAGCTTTGCGTAGCGCGGATCGAGCAGCCGCCTGATGTCGTCGACATCGGCAAGCCCGCCGCTGGCGATGACCGGGATCGCGACGGCCTCGGCAATTGCCAGGGTCGCATCGAGATTGAGACCTTCGAGCACGCCGTCCCGCGCGATGTCGGTGTAGATGATGGCGGCGACACCCGCGTCTTCGAAGCGGCGCGCGAGATCGAGCGCCGTCATCTCGCTCGTCTCCGCCCAACCTTCGATCGCGACCTTGCCGTCGCGCGCATCGATCCCGACGGCGATGCAGCCGGGGAAATCGTGCGCCGCCTCGCGCACGAGATCCGGATCGCGCACCGCCGCCGTGCCGAGGATCACCCGGTCGATGCCCTTGTCGAGCCAGTTCGTGATGGTGTCCAGGTCGCGGATGCCGCCACCGAGTTGAATGGGTAGATGCGTGGCCTGAAAGATCCCCTCGACCGCCGCGCCGTTGACGGGCTTGCCCTCGAACGCGCCGTTGAGGTCGACCACGTGCAGCCACTCGAAGCCTTGGTCCTCGAAGGCCTTGGCTTGCGCCGCCGGGTCGGCATTGAACACCGTCGCCTGGTCCATCTCGCCCTGGACCAGGCGCACGCATTGTCCGTCTTTCAGATCGATAGCGGGAAACAGGATCATGCAATCAAATCTCTATCACGGCTGCCATTTGAGGAAATTGGCAATCAGCGCCAGTCCCAGTTTCTGACTCTTCTCCGGGTGAAACTGGCTGCCCGCCATGTTGCCGCGCGCGACGAACGCCGTCACGTCCCCACCATAGTCGGTGGTGGCGACGAGGTCGCCCGCGTCTTCCGGCACGAGATGATAGGAGTGCACGAAATAGGCGTGCAGGCCATCGTCGCCGGTCGGGATGCCGTCGAACAGTGCATGCTCGCGCTGAAGCCGCAGTGTGTTCCAGCCCATATGCGGGATCTTGAGCGTGGGATCGCTCGGCTCGATCGCGCTTACCTCGCCGTCGATCCAGCCGAGTCCTGGCGTGACCCCATGCTCGAGCCCGCGGGCCGCCATGAGCTGTAGCCCCACGCAGATGCCGAGAAAGGGCTTGCCCTTCTCCTGCACTGATTCCTCAAGCGCCTCGATCATTCCGGGAATCGCGGCGAGCCCCGCCTTGCAATCGGCGAACGCACCGACGCCCGGCAACACGATGCGTTCGGCGCTCGCCACGTCTTCCGGCGCAGCGGTGACTTTGATGGCGAGCTTCGAGCCTTCCTCCCGCGCCGCGCGCTCGAAAGCCTTGGCGGCGGAGTGGAGATTGCCCGAGCCGTAGTCGATGATGGCGACGTGCATGTCTCTCAAGCCTGCGGAAAGAGCCCGATGACCTCGTCACCGTCGCCGCCCCGTGACGGTGTCACCGCCGACTTGGTCGCCGCCCCCTTCTGCGCCGGCGCAACGGGAGGCGCGGGACGCCGCTGCTGCGGCAGCCATCCTTCGAAGAACGCCCGCTCCGCCGCGTAGCGGTCGCGGCCCGAGGCGACACCGGCAAATCGGTATCCGCGCCGCCGCAGCGCCCAGCCGCGCAGATCGTTGGCCTCGAAGGCGAGTAGCAGCATGAGGGCGAGCGCCACCCAGCCTGCGATCTCTTGGCCCGGGTCCTCGGGACCGAACGCCCATGACACACCGGCGATCACCACCAGGAACACGATGAGCTCGAGCCACATGCGCTGAAAGATGAGCCACAGGACCGGCACGAAGAACGCAAGCCAAGAGAAGCCGTCCTTGACGAAGGCGACCTTATCGGCGCGCGCTACGACATCGGCCTCGTTGTCGCCCGGCGGCTCATACACGGTATAGACAGTCACTTCACGTCACGCTGCTTGGCCGGCCGCGCGGGCTCAAGCCTTTTCTAGAGCTGGCCCTTGGTGGAGGGCACCCGTCCACTCTGCCGCGGATCTATGGCGATCGCCTGGCGAAGCGCCCGGGCGAGCGCCTTATAGCAGGTCTCGGCGATGTGGTGACTATTCTCGCCGTAGAGAGTCTCCACGTGCAGCGTGATCCCGGCGTGCTGGGCGAAGGCCTGGAACCACTCCCGGAACAGCTCGGTGTCCATCTCGCCGATCTTCGAGCGCGTGAACGCCACCTTCCAGACGAGGAGCGGCCGTCCCGAGACATCGAGCGCGACGCGGGTCAGCGTCTCGTCCATGGGGAGGTAGGCCGAGCCGTAGCGGGCGATGCCCGCCTTGTCGCCCAGCGCTTCGGCAAACGCCTGGCCGAGCACGATGCCCGAATCCTCGGTCGTGTGGTGCTGGTCGATATGGAGATCGCCCTCGGCCCTGAGTGCGATATCGATGAGGGAGTGCCGCGCCAGCTGCTCGATCATGTGGTCGAGGAACCCCACGCCCGTGGAGACGTCATAGGCGCCGGTCCCGTCGAGGTCGACGGTGGCGCTGATCTTGGTCTCCTTGGTGCGGCGCTTGACCGTCGCCGACCGGGAATCCGTTGATTTGCTTCGCTTCTGCATGTCTGCCAGCATAGCCTACAGGCTGTTAGCAATTCGCTTCTCTTGCCACCGCGCTTATACGCCGCGTCATCCGGCAGTGCTATTCCGAACCGCTCCAACCAAGGGAACGCCTCATGCGCAGAGTGATTCTGCTCCTCGTCATCCTGCTGGCCGCCTATATCGGCTATCCCTATCTCACCCTCTATTGGCTCGACCGGGCGCTCCTGACCGACGACAAGGAGAGCCCTGACGCGGCTGGTGGATTTCCCGCAAAGTTCACGGCGAATCTGAAGGGCGAAGTGCAGGGCCAGGTCCTTGGCAAGGCCGACGAATTCGCCGAAAAACGGCCGATTCTCGGGGCTTTCGGGCAGGCTCTGGCAAAGCTGTTCGCCCCCGACCTGGTGGACAGCGCCGTGGACAGCATGGTCACTCCCGAAGCGATCCTTAACAACGACATCGTGGCGGAGCACCGGCGGAAGGACGAATCCTTCGCCAACTTCGTGACTTACGCCTTCTTCGCCTCGCCCACGGAGTTCACTTTCGATCTAAAAGACCCGGAAAAGCCCGATTCACTCACCCTGACCGCCGTCATGGAGCTGACCGGCTTTCGGTGGCGTGTTGTCGCGGTCAAGCTGCCGCCGGTCGGCTCCTGGTTTGCCGACCGCCCGGAATAGGCCGGAGATCCGTCACGCTGCGTTAGCCCGTTTGCCGTCCCACGCTTGACGAATGGCGTCCACGCGCCGATATCGCAACGCAGTATGTCCCCATCCCCTGCCTCCTCCGAGACCTGGCACGGCACCACGATTCTGACTGTCCGCAAGGGCGGCAAGGTCGTCGTCGCCGGCGACGGCCAGGTCAGCCTCGGCCAGACCATCATCAAGGGCACCGCGCGCAAAGTGCGCCGGGTCGGCTCCGGCAACGTTATCGCCGGCTTCGCCGGCTCCACGGCGGACGCCTTCACCCTGTTCGAGCGGCTCGAGACCAAGCTCGAGCGCTTCCCCGACCAGCTGAAGCGGGCTTGCGTCGAGCTCGCCAAGGACTGGCGCACCGATCGGTATTTGCGCCGGCTCGAAGCCATGATGATCGTCGCCGACCCTAGCGAGAGCCTGGTGCTCACCGGCACCGGCGACGTGCTCGAGCCGGACGACGCGGTGATGGGCATCGGCTCCGGCGGCTCCTATGCGCTGGCCGCCGCCCGCGCGCTGCTCGACACCGACCTCGATGCCGAAGCGATTGCGCGAAAAGCCATGGCCATTGCTGCCAAGATTTGCGTTTACACCAATGACGAGGTGACCGTCGAAACCCTCGACGCGACGAAGTAGCGAGTAGACAGTTCATGACATCATTTTCGCCCCGCGAGATCGTTTCCGAGCTCGACCGCCACATCATCGGCCAGAAGGACGCCAAGCGTGCCGTCGCCATTGCGCTGCGCAACCGCTGGCGCCGGCAGCAGCTCGAAGGCGACATGCGCGAGGAGGTTCTGCCCAAGAACATCCTGATGATCGGCCCGACCGGCGTCGGCAAGACGGAGATCTCGCGCCGTCTCGCCAAGCTTGCCGGCGCGCCCTTCATCAAGGTCGAGGCCACCAAGTTCACCGAGGTCGGCTATGTCGGCCGCGACGTCGATCAGATCATCCGCGATCTTCTGGAAGCGGGCATCGGCCTTGTGCGCGACGTCAAGCGCAAGGAGGTGGAAGCCAAGGCGCAGATGAATGCCGAGGAGCGCGTGATCGACGCGCTGGTGGGCTCCGGCGCGGCGATGTCGACCCGCGAGGCCTTCCGCAAGCGCCTGCGCGACAACGAGCTGAACGACAAGGAGATCGAGATCCAGGTCGCCGACACGCCGTCCATGCCGTCCTTCGAGATTCCCGGCATGCCCGGGAGCCAGGTCGGCATGATCAATCTCTCCGACATGCTCGGCAAAGCCTTCGGCCAGCGCACCAAGCCGCGCACCGTCACCGTGAAGGATTCGTTCGGGATCCTCATGGCCGAGGAGTCCGACAAGCTGATCGACGACGACATGATCGTTCAGGAAGCGATCAAGAACGTCGAGAACAACGGCATCGTGTTTCTCGACGAGATCGACAAGATCTGCGCCCGCTCCGAGCGCGTCGGCGCCGACGTCTGCACGCGAAGGCGTGCAGCGCGACCTGTTGCCGCTGATCGAAGGCACCACGGTCGGCACCAAATACGGGCCGGTGAAGACCGACCACATTCTGTTCATCGCCTCGGGTGCCTTCCACATCGCCAAGCCGTCCGACCTGCTGCCCGAGCTGCAAGGCCGCCTGCCGATCCGCGTCGAGTTGCGCGCCCTGACCCGCGAGGACTTCGTCCGCATCCTCACCGAGCCCAAGGCCTGCCTCATCAATCAATATGTGGCGCTGATGAAAACCGAGGGCGTCACGCTCGAGTTCACCGACGATGCCATCGACGCCATCGCCGATATCGCGGTGGAGGTGAACACATCCGTCGAGAATATCGGCGCGCGCCGCCTGATGACGGTGATGGAGCGCATCCTCGACGAGATCTCCTTCAACGCCGGCGACATGTTTGGTCAGACGGTCGAGATCAACGCGGACCACGTGCGCAAGCACGTCGGCGACCTCGCCAAGAACGCCGACCTCTCGAAGTTTATTCTGTAGGACCCGACTGCCGGCTGCGACGCGAGCACGATCGCGCTTTCAGCATGGGGGCATCGTGTTCGGATCCATGTCGTAAGACATGAAGTCGTCCGAATCACATCCAGGCCGTGCCTGAGACTTTACGCTTTTCTCGGGCGGCGGGACCTGAGCGGCTTTCGCTTTCTCCGCTTCCGGCACGACCTCGGACTTCTTCTCCGTCTAGGGCGCCGGGCCCTTGTCGGGCTTCGGCTTCTCCTCTTTCGCCCAGTACTCTTCGGCGTCCTTGCTGCCCTTTTCCCACGCCTTCACCACCTCGTCGGGCTTGGCGCGCGATTGCGTCTTGAGGGCCGTATGGACCCAGACATAACAGGGCAGTCCGGTCAGCGGCCCCTCCTTCTGCAGCATCTCGCCAAGCTGGTGATTGAGGTTGGGCACGCCCATGCGATTGAGCCCAAGCGCCATGTAGCCGGCAGACGAGACGTCGAAGTCTGCGGCAGCCTGACCGCCGACTTTGTCGGCCAATGCCGTCGACACCTTCTTCCTCTGTTTGAAGAAGAAGGCGATCGTCTGTCTCACCTGAGCAGTTTTCGAGCCCTTGAAGGTCGGTATCGGATCGAGTCCCCGTGCCGGCTTGCCGGCGTCCTTTTCTTGCGCTTTCACCAGATCCGACACGATCGCCCATGTCTTGTTGGTCTTCTCGTTCGGCTTCCCGACGAGATACTGGAGCGGCACGAGCGCCACGAGCTCACCGAGCTTCCATGCTGTGCGCTGATCCTTGGGGGTCGCGGGCTTGTTCTCGCCTGCGCGCGCGGCGTCGATGTCGGCAACCCTGCACATGAACCCGCTATTCAGAAGGCCCATGCGATCCAATCTCGTGATCGCCTTGCGCTCGACTTCGGCATCCTTGTCACGTCCGAGCTTCATGAGAAGGAGCAGGTGCTCGCGGCGGCTATAGAGGCTCTTGGGGTCGGCCTTGAGGAGTGCGGCGTAGTCCTTTTCAGCCTCATCCAGTTTGCCATCCTTCACGAGCAGGTCGGCGCGCGCCCGCACATAGTCGGCATAATTGGAATCGTCAGGGGATGTCTTGGCGATCGCAGCGGAAAGGTCCTCGAGAACAGCCTCCGTAGGCTGCTTGAGCCTGCCGCGGATCTCGGAGCGTCTCTTGTAGTACGATCCGGTCTCCGCACTCAACTCGATCGCCTTCGAGATGTCCTCGAACGCGAGTTTGGGGTCCTTCTGGAGGAAGGAGCGCTGAGCGTAGTACCCTGCCTTGGGATCCAATCCGATCGCCGCGGAAATGTCCTCAAGCGCATGCTGCGGCGCGTCCGGACCGAAGCTACCGGACCATCCGGCGAAGTAGAGATCGGCGCGGTCCGCGAGAACCTCGGCCCGCTCCGTCTTCGTCTTGACCAGTTTCAGTTGGGCGTCGCGGTCCGCCAGGGCCGTCTTGAAATAGTTGGTTTGTAGTTTCTTGTCCTCGAATCCGACGACGTGAGCCCACGTTTGATAGGCGGCGGCCCGCGCGCCGCGGAGAAACGGGCTATTGGGTTTACGCTTTACGGCGCCGTCATAAGCCTCGAAAACCCACTTCTCCTCGCCCGGAGACCATTCCTGAAGGACTTGGTCGTTCATCACGGCAAGATCATGCACGGCCTTGTCGTACTCCTTGAGATAGGTATAGGCGGCGGCGCGGAACTTGTAGTTTTTCCAAAGTCCGGTGTATGACCACCCCCAGCCTTTGCAGTTTTGCTCGATCCATTCGATGCCCTTGGTGAGCAATTCTATGGCTTGGCGATAATCTCTCTTCTTGAATGCCGCGCGCCCATCGGGGCTGTCATAGTTGCACACCCCGCTTTTCTTCACGCCGGCGTCCGCGCGCGCCTGATGCGTGGTGGCCAGCACGAAGGTCGCTGCGAACGCGAGCAGTGCGGCGGTCAGAATGCAAAGAGAGCTTGAAAGAGACGTCGCGCGTCGAGCCATTGATCCCTCCCGGAAATGGACTCCCGGATCAACGCGATAGGCAAGGCATCCACCGCGCTCACCCGTAGGGGCCGTGGAGTCTCGGGAGGCTCGGCGCCATCCCGCAAGTGTCATCGTCTCCACAACCTCTGACGTTTAGTGTAGGTTGGTTACACGTTGTTGTCACTCTCGGGTGGCCCGCGATGCCGAACCTGCCGCAAGGAGCCAGATCCGGCACCGGTCACGTCTGGCCGGCAAGCCTCCTGATCGCAGGCGCCGTCGCGCTCGCGTGCATTTTTCTCGATACAACTCAGGTGCTTGCGGAGGACTCAAGCGCCGATGTCATGACGACATCGGCCCTCAACGCCGCGTTCGACGCAGACCTTGCCTGGACCATCCGCAACGCAAAGGTGATCCGGCTATGGGCAACGACCTCTGAGCTGGGCTGCAAGAGCGCCGAATTTCTCAACCCGGTCTTCGTCGACGCCAAAGCCTCTTTTGAGGAGAAGCTTGCGGCTATTCCCGAGGCCGCGGCCAAAGCCAATAAGGAAATCGTCGGCACCATCTTCTGCGAGGAGGACGCCCTCGGCAGGGAAGACCTGTGGGAGGCGTTGGCCTTGGCGGCGGCCAACGAGAGCAATGCGTATGATGGAGCGCTCATCCTCGGCTCCGGTGCCCTCGGCACACGGGACTATGCGGCGGCCCGGCAGTACTTGCAGAAATATCTCACCTATCAGTCCAAGATCTTGGACAGAGACAAGGAACGTGGCAAAGCGGAAGAGGTGGCGAAGACTGAGGCAAGAATCGATGCGGCCCGGGAGAAGATCGCCGCCATCGACGCCATGCAAGGGTCCGCGATCTCACCCGTCGACCTCTACGGCAAGACGGACGGGGCCCGCGACATCCGGCAGTCGTTCATGAACGTCCTGGAGGCCTACGCGGCGCGGTCTCGCAAAGACAAGGTGCCGGATCGCGAGCAGCTCAAGGCGGATTGCTTAAAGATCGAGAAGGAAGGCGTCTTCGCAAATTCCCACGTGGATGCCGCGATCAAGCTCTCCGCGATTGAAGGCGCGGCCAAGAAAGTGCGGGAGCAAGCCTCGAAGCAAGGCGACGCCAAGGCCGCGCGGGAAAGCGTGAAACGTTGCCGGAACCTCGGAATCCTCGATCCGGGTTGGGCCGGAGCCGTCTACGCAACGGCGTACTACGAAATGACAGGCCGCCGGGACGGCGATCTGGTCGCCGCCTATTACGGCTCGGGGATTTTGCCCAAGACGGATTATTTCCGGGCGCAAAAATACCTCTCCCTCTCGGATACCCTCATCGATCAGAACGAGCATGAGCTCAAAGAGCGGCTCAATCGCTACACGAACGGCGTTCTCGAAGACGCGGGCTTCTTTGACGATGAAGATCCTTCGACGATGACGCCCGAGCCATGATGCCCGCACCGCTCAAGCCATGAGCGCCAATTGGTCCGGCAAGTAGCGGCAGACCAGCCGCTGCATCATGTCCCGATAGTGCCAGCGGGGCAGCGCCACGAGACCGAGCTTGGCGCCGATGGCACATGGCAGGATATGGCTGAAATAGAGGCGGAGCAGCCGCCGCGCCTCGCCGCGACGCCGCATCTCGTCAAGCACCAACGGCGCAAGCGCGTAGTACCGGCGAATGTCGCGCCGCCCATCCACTGTCGGCGTTAGCACGCGGTCGCGGAACCGGCGCAGCATTGTCAGCTCGAAGCAGTCGTCGGCGAGGCCGACGATCTCGCAGCAAGCGGTGGTGATGAAGCACTTCTTGCCACCGCCCCCCTGGTGCGGCGCCATCCTCGCGAGGCCGCACCAGTGCTTGAACTCATCCGCGTTCGATTCCGTGAACCGGTCGTATCGCTGCGCCGCTTGCTCCATTTTGGTGGCGACCACATCGGCGGTGTTTGAATCTTTCTCTTTGTCGAACAGATCGAGATTGAGGATATCGTAGCTCTTGCCGTCGATATCCATGGCCACGCGGACAGTCTTGGCACCGCGCAAACCGGCGATACCGTCACCGAACAGCTTCTTGAGGTCGCGCTTTTCCTGAGGATGGCTGGTCTCGAAACTATCGACCTCCTTGCCATCGACAAAGACGTGGGTCTTGTAGCTGCCCGTCTCGCCGATCCTGGTGACGACGAGGTTTCCGCCGAATCCCTGCTGCGGCCCCGGCCGACTCACATAGAAGAATTCGATATTGGCCGTGCCGCCCCGAGGCGGCTTCTCATCGAGCAGTCCGCCGCGCGCGACTGAGACAAACTTCTTTGCGCTTCGCGCGGCGCCAGTATTCAAATCGAGCCTCAAATAGAGTTTTGCGGACCCCTCGGTCGCGACATAACGGTAGTCCCATGGGCCGTATAGTCCCTCTGCACGCGAGACGCCCATTTGGCCCCGCCTAAGGTCCTCACATTTGCCCGGTGCCTGCGCAATCGCTTGCGCCTGCGCCGCGCGGTAGTTTTGGTCCCCTTCGCTCTTCAGTGTGGTGACAACAGCCGCGGCGTAGTTCGTGACCCCGTCGAAAAAATCCACCTCGAGAATATCGTAGCTCTTGCCGTCGATATCCATCGTCACGCGTAGGTCCTTCGCCTTGGTCAAACCGGAAAGGTCGTCGCCGAACAGCTTCTTGATGTCGCGCTTTTCCTCGGGCTGGCTTACCTCGAAGCTGTCGATCTCCTTGCCGTCGACCAAGACGTGGGTCTTGGTGCTGTCCGTGTCGCCGATCCTGGTCACGACCAAGTTGCCGCTGAAGGTGCCATGGCCTTCCGGATCGACGTTGTAGTCGATCTTGATGTTGGCCGAGCCGCCGCGCGGCGGAGTCTCATCGAGCAGTCCACCCCGTGCGGTTTTGACAAACCTCTTCGGACCTTGGACGTTGACATTCTTCAAATTGATGCTTGCGTCGGAGCCGACTGCGTCCTGTTTCGAGTTGTACCAGACGCCCCAGCTCCACGGGCCGACCTTTCCCGATCCATTCACGGGGCCGGTGGGGCCAAGCGGAATCGGTTCATCAAAGTTGTGGATCGTGGCGGACTGGTGAGCCTTTGGCCCCGCCGCCATTTTTTTGAACAGGTCCGGGGTGCCTTCGAGATCGGCATCGAAGATGTCGTGGGTCTTGCCGCCGATCTCCATCGTCACGCGCATATTGCGCGCCTTGGCCAAGCCGCTGAGGTCGTCGCCGAACAATTTCTTCAGGTCACGCCGCTGCGAACTATCACCCGTCATGAAGCTGTCGACTTCCTTGCCATCGACGAACACGTGGGTCTTGGCGCCGCCAAAGGCCATCCCGATCCGATCGACGATCAAGTTGCCGCTAAAGCCGTGCCTGGGCCCCGGGACGCTCCAATATTCGATCTCGATCCTGGCCCGGCCTCCCGAGCCCCCCACCTGGTTGGCTTTGGCCCCTCCCTTGATCTTCTCCGGTAGGAGTCTCGCTTGGGCATGATTCCCGGCGGACGCGAAAGACCAACTGCCGACCGTGCCTTGGTTCGTGCCGATGTTGCCCGAACTCTTGCGCGGTGTGGCGCTGTTCGGCACGGGCCTGTTCGGTATGGGCCCGCCCTGCGGCATCCCGGGAGGCGTTTCGTGTGTTTTCCCGGCGGGACTTGGCGCCACGGTCTGGGCGTAGAGCGACGCTGGTACCATTGTAGCGGCGGCAAAGGGCGCCACCGCCACCAAGGCGGTCAGCGCCTTCAAGCGGCGACGGTTTGCACGATAGGACATGATCAGGACCTCCCTCAGGAACCTGCCGAACCCGCGCTCCCCGCTCTTTTGGGCTCATATGCTAGGGTCATCTCCGCGCGCGTGCAACGCCGGGCGCGAGCGTGATATGATCGGGTAGCCGAGGCAGGATTGGTTTGATCGAACGACGGCCGGGAGCGCACGAGCCTCCGGCCCGAATGGAGGCTTCGATGCGGACACCAAGACCCTGTCTGATCGTTTTGATGCTTGTGGTCACGGCCTCGGCGGTGGCGCTTCCCGATCGCGGCGCGATGGCGACCAAGGCGGGAGACGCACCGAGTGGCGAATGCATGGAGAAGTTCAACGAGTGCCAGAGAGGTTGCGGGCCAACGCCTACAACGGCAAATCCCGCGTGCATGAGATACTGCCAAGAGCAGGTCTTGGAGAAGTGCAAGTCGGGAGGCGCGGCTCTGAGAAGCCAGACGATCAAGCCCGGCGCCGTCAACGGCGGGCTCAAGGCGGTGCCGAAATAGCGCCGCGCGGCCTCTCCTTCATGCACTCATCATTTTGGCCGCAGCTTCCGTAAGCGCACATAGAGCGCGCCTTCGCCGCCGAGGCGGCGCGGCGCTTCCGAGAAGCTGACGATCAGCGGCGCGAGATCGCCGTGGCTGAGCCAATGGGGCACCGCCTGCCGGAGCACGCCGCGCGCTTCTTCCACATAGAAGCTTTGGCCCTCGTCGCGAAGCGACCCCTTGCCGGTGATGACCAGCACGTGGCGGTAGTCTTTGCCTTGCGCCCATTTCAGAAACTTGCGCAGCGCGACATGCGCGTCCCGCTGGCGCATGCCGTGAAGGTCGAGCCGCGCCTCGACCGCGAGCGCGCCCTTTTCGAGCTTCCGTGCCGTCTGCCGGTCGAGGCCCGTGTGCGGCGCATGGCTCGGCCGCGGGGGTTTCGACGCCGGCGCTGATTTGGCTTCGGCCTTCGCCGCCGCTTTCGCCTTTGGCGAGGGCGCAGGCTTGGGCGAGACGGCCACCTGGGTCACGCGGTTCTTCTTCTTGAGCGGCGTCGCGGTCTGAGCGATCCGCGCCCAGAGCGCGGCATCGTTCTCGATATCGCCATCCCGCTTGCCCATGAGGGGCACTTTAGCGCGAAACGTCTTAAGCCTTCGGCAGCAACACGGTGAACCTGGCCGCGTGGCGTGTGCGCCCGGCGATGGCGCCGGCGGCCTCGCCCGTTCCCCAGAAAATATCGCCCCGCTCGGGGCCACGGATTGCCGAGCCTACGTCCTGGCCGATCATGAGGCGCCGGAAGGAGCGCCCCTCAGGCGCGTCCAGTTCCGTCGACGTGACGAACACCGGCGTGCCGAGCGGCGTGTACTCGGTATCGACCGCAATGCTTCGGCCCGGCGTGAGCACGACGCCCCTCGCCCCGCGCGGCCCGTCGCGGCCTTCCTCTTCGCTCAGTTCGCGAAAGAACACGTAAGACCGGTTCTCGTGCATGAGCGCGCGCCCGCGTATCGGATCGGCGCGCAGCCACGCCTTGACCTTGTCCATATCGATGTCGCCGGGCGCCAACTCGCCGCGTCCGATAAGAACTTTGCCGATGGACGTATAAGGGTGCCCGTTCTTGCCCGCGTAGGTCAGCCGTACGCTTGTGCCATCGTCGAGATGCACGAGGCCTGAACCTTGCACTTGCATGTAGAACAGTTCGACAGCGTCATCGAGATAGAGCAGTTCGAGCCCGCGTCCCGAAAGCGCGCCCATTTCGATCTCCGCGCGCGTGTAATACGGCGCGCGGCCTTCGGCGGTGTCGCGGAAGCCGGTGATGCGGTCGTTGAAGCGCGCCCGCTCCGTCTCACTTGCGAGCGTGACGAGCTCGTCGGGCCGGCCATAGACAGGAGCACAGAATTGCGCGTCGCGCCTCCGCGTGCCGTTCACCTCCGGCTCGTAATAGCCGGTGACGAAACCGGGCACACCGCCCTCGACCGCGTGCGGCTGAAAATGCGTCTCGAAAAACGCCCGCGCCGCATCGCGGTCGACAGTCTCGCCGAGCGCGAGCGCCGCGGTGCAAAGGACGTCATCGCCCGATGCGTTGCGGCAGGAGTTTAAATACGCGCGAAACGCCGCCGCATGGTCGTCGTCGGCCCAGCCCTCGAGCGCCGCGAACGCGACAGGTTTCAAGCTGACCGGCGCGCGGTCCAAATGCGTGGGGGGTTAGTTGGCCGCCTCGGTGGCGACCAGTTTCCAGTTGGGGTTCCGGGAGGCGACCTCGCGGGCGAACGTCCAGATGTCGGTGACCTCGCGGACCTTCTTGGGATCGCCCTCGATCACCTCGCCGTCGGAATCGCGCGTCACCGAGATCAGCTCGCTCACGAACTTCACCGTGACATAGGCCTGCTTGTCCTTGATCTCGGCCTCGATGAGATCGGCCTTGTCGATGCCGACCAGCGTCGATTGCAGCGTCTCGCCGCGCTCCTCGCGCTCGGCGATCGCGCGCTCGAAGCCGTCCAGCACGTCCCTGCCGAGAAGTTGCTTCAGCGTCTTTTCGTCGCCCTCAGCGAACGCCGCCACGACCATCTCGTAGGCCATCTTGGCGCCGTCGAGAAACTCTCCGGGATCGAAGCTGGGATCGGCCTTGATCAACGCGGTGAGCGACTTGCCGAGTGGGCTGTCCTTGGCCGCGTAGCGCTCGAGCCGCTCCTCGATGTCCTCGGGCGACGGCCCCGCCATCTCGACCGGCGCCTGGCTGGACCGGCCCTGGGGCAGCGCCACCACGGTCCCTTCGGGCGCGCCGGCCTGCTTGGCGTCGGGGCGCGTATAGGGATCGTAAGGCGGCCGCTCGTTGCCCGTGCGACGGCCGAGCACACTCCGCAGCCGGATAAAGATCACGACCGCGAGCACTAAGAACAGCAGCGTATAGATATCGAAAGCTTCACTCATGCCTTGCCGCCACCCGCCTCTGGAATGCGGAACTCTCTAGGGTGAATATTGTTGCGCGCCTAGAGATTTGCCAGCGGGAGCCCTGTGCCGCAGGCAGAAAATTTCGTCCCGACCGCAGCATTTCGAGCCCAACTTACGGCATTCCCTGATGCGAAGCCAACCCTAAACGCCTTTGCACTTAATTTAGGCTCAAGCCGTGGCCACTCTTGGCCCGCGAGGCGAATTGCAGCCCCCATCGTCCCGTGCTAGCCAGCGCAAAGTTGAGCCGCGCGGAGGGGATTTCCATGGCCAAGAAGGACGACCAGTCGAACAAGACGAACGGCGATGGACCCGCGCCGCGATCGGCGGGCGCAGACATCGGGGCAGACGCCCAGCTCGCCGTCGTTGCCCAGTACGTCAAGGATTTGTCATTCGAGAGCCCCGGCGCGCCGCAAACATTGCAAGGGCCCGGCGAGAACCCGGAGCTGAAAGTCGGCGTCAATGTCCAGGCCGGCCCGCGCGGCGACGATGTCTACGAGGTCGTGCTGAACTTCGAGGCCCATGCGAGAAGCGACGCCGGCGTCATCTACAATGTCGAGCTCGCTTATGGCGGGCTCTTCCGCATGCGCAACATCCCCCAGGACGTGTTGCAGCCGGTGCTGTTCGTCGACTGCCCGACGATCCTGTTCCCCTTCGTGCGCCGGGTGCTGGCCGACGTGGTCCGCGATGGCGGCTTCCCGCCGCTGATGCTCGATCCCATTGATTTCGGCAGGCTCTACGCGCAGAACCTGTCGCGCGGCCAACAGCCCGAGCAGACCCAGCCGAACTAGCAGCTCAGCCGTAGCGCAGCCACAGCGCACCCGAACCCAAGGTCGAGACGAAGGCGCGGTGGGCGTCGAGCTCAGCCGCGCTGATGCGTGCGGCGAGCGGCGTCGGCCGCGGACGCACCGCCTCGTCGTTCGCTTGCAGTGCGGCCTGCGCGCCGTTGGTGGCGAATTCGAGCCGGGCCTGATGGCCGCCGACCAGTTCCACATAGACGCCGGCGAGCAGCCGGCAGTCGAGCAGCGCGCCGTGCTTCTCGCGCTCGGTGATGTCGATGCCGTAGCGGCGGCACAGCGCATCGAGATTGGCGGGCGAGCCGGGATGGCGGCGCCGGGCGAGCGCCAGCGTGTCCACCACGCGGTCCCACCTGAGCAGCGGCCGCGCCACGCGTTCGAGCTCGGCATTGAGAAAGCCGAAATCGAACGCGGCGTTGTGCATCACGAGCATGGCGCCTTCGATGAAGGCGAGCAGCTCCTCGGCGCGCTCGCCGAAACGCGGCTTGTCCACCAAAAACTCGGTGGACAGGCCGTGCACCTCAAACGCCTGATGCGGCACGTCGCGCTCGGGGTTCAAGTAGCAATGCCAGGTGCGGCCCGTGGCGATGGTGTTGACCAGCTCGACGCAGCCGATCTCGACAATGCGGTGACCGTCGAAAGGGTCGAGCCCCGTCGTCTCCGTATCGAGAATGATCTCGCGCAACCGCCCACGCTCCCCGCGCTCTAGAGGTATTGGTGGCGCAACCGCTCCATGACCTCGCCTTCGCGAGTTTGCAACGATTCGATCAAGCGATCGAGTTGCTCATGCATGTTTTCCAATGAGGTTCCACCATCCACGACGTAGTCGGCGCTTGCCCGCCGTTCCGCGTCGGAAAACTGGCGCGTGCGCAAGGCCTCGAACTTCTCTTCCGTCATGCCGGGCCGCGCCAGAACGCGCTCCCGCTGCACCGCCTCGGACGCGCTGAGCGCAATGGTGACGTCGGTGCGGGTCTCGGCGCCGGTCTCGAACAGGAGCGGGATCTCCAGCACCGCGAGCTTGGCCCCCTGCTCTTCTTGCGCGCGCAAGAAATCGATCTCGGCCTTGACCACCATGGGATGCACGATGGCCTCGAGCTGCGCGCAGGCGCTCGGGCGCGCCCGCCACCTCCTTGGCGAGCAGCGTGCGGTCGACGCGGCCCTCGCGCACGACCCCGGGGAACGCGGCCGCGATCGCCGGCACCGCCGCGCCCTCATAGAGCTGATGCACGTAGGCGTCGGCGTCGAACACCGCGATGCCGCGGTCCCGGAAATGCGCGGCGGCGCTCGTCTTGCCCATGCCCATGCCGCCGGTGAGCCCAATGACCAGCATCAGTCCGTCTCCAAGCTCGCCACCACATGGGCTCTGAGCGCGGGCGTCACTTCGGGCCGCACGCCGAACCAGCGTTCGAATCCCGGAACCGCCTGATGCAGCAACATGCCGAGCCCATCGACGGTCGGGTTGCCGCGTTTGGCGGCGGCCACGAGAAGCGGGGTCAGAAGCGGGTTGTAGACGATGTCGGCGACGGCGGCATCCTGAGGCAGAGCGGCAAGGTCGATGTCGAGCGGCGCCTGGCCGGTCATACCGAGGCTCGTCGAATTGACGAGGAGCCCGCAAGTGGCAAGGGCCTCGTTTCGCGCCTCCCAGTCCACGACCTCGACCCGCGGACCAAACCTGCGGGCCAGGCTTTCCGCCCGCGCCCGCGTACGGTTGGCGAGGAAGATCTTGGCGTCGGCCGCCTTGATGAGACCATAGAGGATGGCGCGGGCCGCGCCACCGGCGCCGAGCACCATCGCCGCCCCGACCCCCTCGTTCCATTGCGGCGCCTCGGCATCGAGATTGGTCATGAAGCCGTAAGCGTCGGTGTTGCTCGCGTGCAAACGGCCGTCCGCGTCGAGCCACAACGTGTTCGCCGCGCCGATGGCGATGGCCGCTTCGTCGGCGGTGCGCGCCAAACGAAGCGCGGCCTCCTTGTGCGGCAAGGTCACATTGGCCCCGACATAGCCGTGTTCCGCCAGCGCGTTCACGAACGCGGCAAAGTCCTCAGGCCGCACCGCCTCCTTCTCGTAGGCGCCGTCGATCCCGTATTGCTCGAGCCAATAGCGGTGGATGAGGGGCGAGCGCGAATGCTCTACCGGCCAGCCAATGACGCAGGCGCGGACCATCTCAACCCTCGATCACGCCCTCGCGCCGAAGCGTATCGAGGAGCGGCAGAAGCGGCAGGCCGAGGATGGAGAAGAAATCGCCTTCGATCTTTTCGAAGAGCTGAATGCCGATGGATTCGACCTGATAGGCGCCGACGGAGGCGAGCACGGCGTCGCCCGCGGCGGCAAGATAATGGCCGATGAATTCGGGCGTGAGTTTCCGCACGGTGAGTGTGGCCACTTCCGTCTGCGCCCACTTGGTCTCGCCGCCAGTGGCGACGGCAACCGCGGTATGGAGCTGATGCGTCTTGCCGTTGAGGTCGAGGAGCTGCTTGCGTGCCGCCTCCATGCTGGCGGGCTTCGAGATGATCTGATCCTCGAAAGCGAGCACCTGGTCGGCGCCGATGACGTAGGCCCCCTGAGCAAGATCGCTCACCGCCTCCGCCTTGGCCCGGGCTAAGACCTCGGCCACGTCATGAGGGCCAAGCGGTTTCTCGCCGCTCACCGCCTCGCGCATAGTGGCCTCGTCGAGCCCCGGCGCCTCGCAGATGAAGGCAAGCCCCGCGGATTCCAATAGCCGCGCCCGTGTCTTGCTGGTCGACGCGAGAATCAGCGGCGGGCGGCCCGATTGCAGAAATCCTTTCATGCTTCGAGCGCCGGTGCTTCGCGGTCATGATAGAGGCGGATGATGGCGGCGGCCGTTTCCTCGATGGACCGGCGGGTCACGTCGATGATCGGCCAGCCATGGCGCGCGCAGAGCTGCCGCGTCTGGGCGATCTCCGCGGCGATCGCGTCACGGTCCACATATTCCTCCAAATGCCCATGGGCCTGCTCGATGACGCGGTTCTGGCGCACTTGGGCGATGCGCTCAGGGCTCGCCACCAGCGCCACCACGAAGGCCTTGGTCTTTTGCTCGAGCTGCGACGGCAGCGCCATGCCGGGCACGAGGGGCACGTTGGCGGTCTTGAAGCCGCGATTGGCGAGATAGATGGATGTCGGCGTCTTCGACGTCCGGCTGATGCCGAGCAGAATGATGTCGGCGTCATTGAGATTCTCCGGCAGATGTCCGTCGTCGTGGACCATGGAGAAGTTCAACGCTTCGATGCGGCGGAAATAGTCGGCATCGAGCACGTGCTGGCCGCCGACAGTCGGCGTCGATGCCATGCCGAGATAAGATTCGAACACCTGCAGCACGTGCTTCAGGGGTGCCACGCACGGCACGTTGAGCTGCTTGCAGGACTGCTCCAGCGCATCGGCGAGCTCGCGATTGAACAGCGTGTAGAGCACGATGCCCGGCGCCGCCTCCACGTCCTTCAACACACGGTCGAGTTCGCGCCGGCTGCGCACCAGAGGATGTAAATGCTCGATGGCGCGCACTTGCGCGTACTGCACACGCACGGCCTTAGCGAGCGTGACAAGCGTCTCGCCGGTCGCATCGGAGATCATGTGCAGGTGAAACGTGCGCTGTTGGATATCCATGTATGACCTTTGGATAACCGGGTGGGGTTAACGGAGCAACATCGCCGCCGTCGGATCTGTCCCCGCTGACCGAAACTTACCCGCCGAGTTCTTCACAGATTCGCTTGTGTCGAAAACATGACGGCTTTTCCAGTAGCCGGCACAATACCCTTTTTGATCCCCAGCTCTAAAGGGGAGATGCCCACAAGCCATCCCATCCTCATCCAGGTCTGCGGGTGGCGCGGAAAGCCATGTGTGCGCGCGACTTACCGATCTTTTCAGGGCGAACCAGCCACACCCGCGGCCCATTATCGTCAAACTGTCAAACAGGCCCGGAAGCCTCCTGTCGAGAGACTGGTGATGACTATGAATGTCCGCTATTCACGGGCCAATAAAAACAACAGAAACCCTTTTAGAGATTCTCTCTATTAGTATTTAGAGAGGCACATGTCCGCGACCCCCTCCCCGCAGAGCACGTTGCTCCAGGCACTCAACGGCCAAGCCGGCGCACCGCCGCCCATGTGGCTGATGCGTCAGGCTGGGCGCTATCTGCCCGAGTACCGGGAGGTGCGGGCCAAGGTGCCGTCTTTCCTCGATCTGTGCCTGACCCCTGAGCTCGCGGCGGAAGTGACGCTCCAGCCTTTACGGCGCTTTGCCTTCGATGCGGGTATTGTCTTCTCGGACATCCTCGTCGTGCCTTACGCGCTCGGCCAGTCGGTCGCCTTCGTGGAAGGGGAAGGGCCGAAGCTTGATCCGGTGCGTGACGGGGCTGCCATCGCCAAACTGGACGAGACGGGAGCGGACGGACGCCTGGCCCCGGTCTACGAGACAGTGGCGCGGGTGGTCGCCGAGCTGCCGAAAGATGTGCCGCTGATCGGATTCTGCGGGGCGCCGTGGACCGTGGCGACCTATATGGTCGAAGGGAGTGGCAGCAAAGATCAGGCCTCGGCCCGGGCGCTTGCCTATCGGGAGCCTGAGACCTTCCAGCGCCTGATCGATATCCTCGTGGAGGCCTCCGCCCGCTATCTCCTCGGCCAGGTGAGAGCCGGCTGCCGCGTGCTCCAGATCTTCGACAGCTGGGCCGGGAGTCTGCCGGAGGACCAATTCGAGCGCTGGTGCATCGTTTGCACCAAGGCCATCGTGGACCGGGTGAAGGCGCAAAGCCCAGATGTGCCGATCATCGGTTTTCCGCGAGGCTCAGGGCCGCTTGCCGAGCGCTACGCGCAAGAAACCGGCGTGGATGCCATCGGCTGCGACACGAGCCTACCCCTCGCGTGGATCCGCGACCGGTTGCAAAGCCGCCTCCCCGTACAAGGCAATCTCGATCCGGTTCTCTTGGCCACGGGCGGACCTGCGCTCGAGACCCGCGTCAAAACGATCCTGGAAACCCTCGGTCAAGGCCCTTTCATCTTCAACCTCGGCCATGGCATCCTGCCGGAAACGCCCATCGAGAACGTCGAGCGGTTGGTCAGCCTGGTAAAGGGCGGACCCGCTTAGCCCCACCCCTGGCATTTCCATGTTCCTTGCCTATATCAAGGCCTTCCACATCATCGCCGTGATCGCCTGGATGGCCGGGCTGCTCTATCTGCCGCGCCTTTTCGTCTATCACGCGATGAGCAAGACGGGCTCCGAGCAATCGGAGACCTTCAAGGTGATGGAGCGGCGGCTTCTGCGCTACATCACCACACCGGCCATGCTGGCGGCGTGGATCTTTGGGCTCATTCTGGCTTTTTCGCCCCTGATCGATTGGTCGAAGGATGGCTGGTTCCACGCCAAATTGCTGCTCGTCGTCGTGCTGTCGGGCTTCAGTGGCCTACTCGCCAAGTGGACGAAGGATTTCGCCGCGGATCGAAACACGCGGACTCGCCGCGCTTCTACCGCATCGTTAACGAGGTCCCCACCGTCCTGATGATCTTGATTGTCATTCTGGTGGTTGTCCGCCCGTTCTAGAGAGGAGTTCAAATCTCTTTCCGCCTGCCGCTTCGGTCTGCTATAAGACGAGTCGCATCCATTCCGGGGCGCTGTCGCGGTCCGGCCTTTCTCCCAAAAAAGATCGGGTCACTCGGACTGGAGCAGGCGTTGCACGCCGCCGTCCCGCCAAGGCATACCCCACCCCTTCGACTGACATCGCGCACCCCGCGCGAGATTCGAAAATTCTCAGATTCACCCTTTTCCGTTTGGAGTAGCAGCGCATGCAGGAAATGAAGCTGCAAGATTTGAAGACCAAGTCGCCGACGGAGCTCTTGAGCTTCGCCGAGGAGGTCGAAGTCGAGAACGCGAGCGCCATGCGCAAGCAGGAGCTCATGTTCGCGATTCTGAAACAACTCGCCGCCCGCGAGGTGGACATCACCGGCACGGGCGTGGTCGAGGTGCTGCAAGACGGCTTCGGCTTCTTGCGGTCGCCCGAACTCGAACTATCTGGCTGGCCCTGACGACATCTACGTCTCGCCGTCGCAGATCCGCAGGTTCGGCCTGCGCACCGGCGACACCGTCGAAGGCCAGATCCGCAGCCCCAAAGAGGGCGAGCGGTACTTCGCGCTTCTGAAGGTCAACACCATCAATTTCGAGGACCCGGAGAAGCAGCGCCACAAGATCCATTTCGACAATCTGACGCCGCTCTATCCCGATGAGTGGCTCGAGATGGAGACCGACGACCCGACCAAGAAGAACCATACGGGCCGCGTCATCGACATCGTCGCGCCCATTGGTAAGGGCCAGCGCGGCCTCATCGTGGCCCAGCCGCGTACCGGTAAGACCGTCATCCTTCAGAACATCGCCCACGCCGTCACCGCCAATCATCCGGAGTGCTATCTGATCGTGCTCCTGATCGACGAGCGGCCCGAGGAGGTGACCGACATGCAGCGCTCGGTGAACGGCGAGGTCGTGTCCTCGACCTTCGACGAGCCCGCGTCGCGTCACGTGCAGGTGGCCGAGATGGTCATCGAGAAGGCGAAGCGTCTGGTCGAGCACGGCCGCGACGTGGTCATCCTGCTCGATTCGATCACGCGCCTTGGCCGCGCCTACAACACCGTGGTGCCGTCAAGCGGTAAGGTGCTGACCGGTGGCGTGGACGCCAACGCGCTGCAACGCCCGAAGCGCTTCTTCGGCGCCGCCCGTAACATCGAGGAAGGCGGCTCGCTCACCATCATCGCCACGGCGCTCATCGACACCGGCAGCCGCATGGACGAGGTGATCTTCGAGGAGTTCAAGGGCACCGGTAACGCGGAGATCGTGCTCGACCGCAAGGTCGCGGACAAGCGCGTATTCCCCGCCATCGACATCGCGCGCTCCGGCACGCGCAAAGAGGAGCTTCTGGTTCCCGCCGATCAGCTCAAGAAGATGTACGTGCTCCGCCGCATCCTGAACCCCATGGGCACCATGGATGCGATCGAGTTCCTGATCGACAAGCTGAAGCAGACCAAGAACAACGCCGAGTTCTTCGACTCGATGAACACTTAGGCCGGCGCGCGCCCTCGCCTCTGCGAGCTGATTACTTGGTCTGCTGGCTGGCGTGCGAAACCGCACCGTCCTCTGACACCTTCGGGCAGAACCCGTCCGGATCGAACGGCGCCCTGAGCTGCGTGGCGTAGTCTTGCGGGTAGTGCGGACAATCCTGGATGCCGATATCGCCGACGCGCGGCTTGCGTTCGTGCGGCGCCTGGTACGTGCCGAGCAGCCGGTCCCATACGGTGAAGAACAGGCCGAAATTCACATCGCCTTCGCCCGCCCAGTTCACGTGATGCAGCCTGTGCGCCGCGCCGATGGCGAGAACGTTCTGGAACGGCCCGAGCGCGTAGTCGACGTTCGAGTGCTGCACGATGAGCTGCACGGCGATGGCAAAGCCGAGCAGCACGGCGACGTCGACCGGCAATCCGAGCACGATGAGCGGCAGCGTACCGGAGACGACGTCGAGCGCTTGATGGAGCGGATGGCGAATGAAGCCGTTGAAGCCGTAAAGGCGATGCACCCCGTGATGCACCGCGTGCAGTCGCCACATCCAGTCCACACGATGGCTGAAATAGTGCACGATCGTCATGGTGCAGTCGACGATGACCACGGCGAGCAGGAACTGCACGACGATCGGGAGCGTGCTTGGCCAGATGGCTCCACTCCGGCAGGAGTGCTGCGCTGATGATGAGGAACACGATGAGCGTGAAGAGATTGGCGACCTCGTAGACGACGCCGTGGGCGAGATCTTTACCTGCGTCGCCATGGGCTTCGTTCCACGCACCCTCGTAAGGCAGCACGTGCTCCATGGCGAACGACAAGCCGATGGCCGCAAGGATCAAGAGGCCGATCCACACATAGCGGTAGCCGGAGGCGATGAGAGTGATGGCGAGCGCGTTGAACCCGACCATCATGGTCGGCACATAGAGGTAGCGCGCGAAGGGACGCAGGACGCTCATCAAGACCATCCCTCGAGAGAAACCCGTGACCGGCGGTTCATAGCCGGAGAACATGC
>CAVQXI010000034.1:0-10635 GCA_963717875.1 uncultured Alphaproteobacteria bacterium | reverse complement strand
CCGCCGATGCGGCTGAGGATGAGGATGAGCAACTCCCGGACACGCTCAAGCCCGAGAGCGAGGACCTTCTCGGTCTCACCATCGCGCCTTTGACGTCGGCGTTGCGCAGCAAATACGGCATCAGCGACAAGATCGATGGCGTGATCATCATCGATGTCGAGCCTGACAGTCCGGCGGCGCGCAAGGGCGTCAAGCCGGGTGACGTGATCGTCGAGGTCACCCAGGAAGAGGTCCACCAGCCGCAAGACGTCGTCACCCGGTTGCAGGCGGTGAAGCGCTCAGGCCGCGGGCGTGTCCTGCTATTGCTCTCCGACGCGAAGGGCGAGTTGCGTTTCGTCGCCGTGCCGACGAGCTAGCGTGACTGCCGCGCAAACGAGACCACCGCAGGCCATTCTGATCGCCGGACCGACGGCCAGCGGCAAATCGGCAGCCGCGCTTGCGCTCGCGACGCGCCGCGGCGGCACCGTCATCAATGCCGACTCCATGCAAGTCTACCGCGAGCTTGCCGTGCTCACGGCGCGGCCCGAGCCTACCGAGATGACAGCTGTGCCGCATCGCCTTTACGGCACGGTCCCGGCGGCGGAGGCCTATTCCGTCGGCCGCTGGTTGGAGGATGCGGCAGCTGCCATCGCCGAGGCCAAGCGGGAAGGGCGGGTGCCGATCCTCGTCGGTGGCACCGGGCTCTATTTCAAGGCGCTGCTGGAAGGCCTGTCGCCGGTCCCCGACATTCCGTCCGGGACGCGCGTGTTCTGGCGGGAGCAGTCCGAAAGCCTCGGACCCGAAGGACTCTATCGCGAACTCCAGACCCGCGATCCCGTCATGGCGGCGCGGCTCCGTGCAAGCGATCCGCAGCGCGTCGTCCGTGCCCTTGAGGTGATCGAGGCCACGGGCGTGTCGCTCGCCGAGTGGCAAGAGACCGCGGGCGCGCCCGTGCTGCACAGCGAGGCCGTGCTCAAGCTCGTCGTCGCGCCGGAGCGCGAGCCGCTCTATGCGGCCGCCGATGTCAGGTTCGACCGCATGATCGAGGAGGGCGCCATCGACGAGGTGAGGGCGCTTGTCGCCTTGCAGCTAGATTCTGGCCTACCAGCCATGCGCGCCCACGGCGTGCGCGAGCTCGGCGCCTATCTGGCGGGAACCGTCACGCTCGAGGAGGCAGTCACCAAAGCA
The DNA here is from genome assembly GCA_963717875.1 of uncultured Alphaproteobacteria bacterium. Lineage (GTDB taxonomy): Bacteria > Pseudomonadota > Alphaproteobacteria > Rhizobiales > Methyloligellaceae > Methyloceanibacter. The sequence goes on along the minus strand of CAVQXI010000034.1, from coordinate 9,468 downwards.
AAGACCGAGACGAGACGCTACGCCAAGCGGCAGATGACGTGGCTGAAACGGTTCATGACCGATTGGGAGTGGGTCCCTGACGGGGACACGGCGGTCAAGGCCGCCACGGCACGATACGTCACACCGTGACTTGAGTACCGATCTCCACCACCCGGTCGGTCGGCAGCTGGAAATAGCTCGACGCGTCGTCGGCATTATGCGCGAGGAAGACAAAGAGCTGATCCTGCCATTGCGGCATCCCTGAGCGGACGTCTGGCCGGATCGAGCGGCGCGACAGGAAGAACGACGTCGACATGATGTCGAACTGCCAACCCTGTTTGCGCGCAATGGCGAGCGCCTTGGGCACGTTGGGCCGCTCGACAAATCCGAAATGCAAGGTGAGGCGCATGAACTTGTCGCTGACCGTCTCCATCTGCACCCGGTTGTCCATCTTCACGCGGGGAATATCCTCGTTGACGATGGTCAGGATCACGTTGTGCTCGTGCAGCACCTTGTTGTGCTTGAGGTTATGCAACAGCGCCGTCGGTGCGAAGTCGGGATCGGCGGTGAGGAACACGGCCGTGCCGGGCGCGATATAAGGCGGCTTGTCCTCGAGGTTCTTGATCAGCGGCTCGAACGGGACCTCCACGCGGCGCGTCTTCTGCGCGAGCAACCGCGTGCCGCGACGCCAGGTGACCATGATGATCACCAGGATGATGCCCACCAGCACCGGAAGCCACGCGCCTTCGGCGATCTTGAGCGTGCTGGCCATCACGAAAGCCGTGTCCACAAGCGTAAGCGGGACCATCAACGCGATCGTCGCCCATAGGCTCCAGCGCCACAGCTTCCAGATGACGATGAAGCCGAGGATGCCGGCCGTCCATCCGGTCACCGCCACGGCGAGCACGTAAGCGGCGGCGAGATCGCTCGAGGACCGGAACATGAAAACGAGCAGCAGGACGCCGACGAGCAACAGCCAATTCACGCGCGGCATGTAGATCTGTCCGGCCAGGGACTCCGACGTGTGGCGCACCTCCATGCGCGGGAGAAATCCGAGCTGCATGGCTTGGCGGGTGATGGAGTAAGCGCCGGTGATGACGGCTTGGCTCGCGATCACCGTAGCCATGGTGGCGAGAGCCACCATGGGATAGAGCGCCCAATCCGGGAACAGCAGATAGAACGGATTGGCGACCGTCTCGGGTTTGGCCAGCATCAGCGCGCCCTGGCCGAAATAGTTGAGCAGCAGCGACGGCAGGACGAGATAGAGCCACGCGGTTTGAATCGGCTTGCGCCCGAAATGGCCGAGATCGTTGTAAAGCGCCTCCGACCCGGTGGCGACCAGGAACACGGCGCCGAGCGTGACCAGGCCGATCATGCCGTGGGTCATCAGAAACTTCATCGCGTAATACGGATTGAGGGCGTTCAGCACGCGGGGATTGGCGGCGATCTCCGCGCCGCCGGCGATGGCGATGATGATGAACCAAATGAAGGTGATCGGCGCGAAGAAGGTGGAGACCTTCGCCGTCCCGTGTGACTGCACCGAGAACAGCAAGACGAGAATGATCACCGTGAGCGGCAGCACGTATGGCAGAAACGCATCCGTCGCGACGTTGAGACCTTCGACCGCCGATAGCACCGACAGCGCCGGCGTGATCAAGGTCGAGCCGTAGAACATCGACGCGCCGACGATACCGAGGGCGAGCACGAGCGGCGTGCGCCGGCCGAGCGCGGTGAAGGCGAGCGCCGTCAGCGCCAGTGTGCCGCCTTCGCCGTTATTGTCGGCCCGCAACAGGACCAACACATATTTCACGGTGACGATGATGATCAGCGCCCAGAACACGAGCGAGAGCACGCCGAACACGGCGGCTTGCGTGACGATGCCGTGCTCGCCGCCCGCCGCGAGCACCGCCTCGCGCAAGGCGTAGAGCGGGCTGGTACCGATGTCGCCATAGACGACGCCGATCGAGCCGAAGGTCAGCGCCCAAAACGCGGCCTTGGAAAGCGGAGGGGCCTCATTGCCGTTGGCGGCAAAATTTTCTGAGCTAGCAGCGGGCTGCATTCAGACCAATGAGCGCGAAGAAGAGGTGTTGGAAGATGTTGTCGCGTTAAACGCCGATCATAGGCGCCGCGAGGCCCCTGGAGCGGTAGGGACATAGGCGGATCGCAAGCCCTTGTCTAGGACGGTTCTCGGCGCAGGGCGTTCAGGCCCCGGCGCCGCAAGCTTGCTGCGCAATAAACTTGCGTGCTACGAGCGGCAAACGGTAATTTTCGGAAAGATAAGGAGCAGCAAACTTGTCATTCATTCGCTATTGCCGTTGACCCTGTGTCACACAACATTTAGGGTGCCCGCCTTAATCCGGCGTTTTCCGCCATTCCTTATGTTTTCCACCGGGTAGTGGCCGTTTGCGGCCGCGAGGGCCCGGTTTTGCAGTGAGTAGAGACATGTCAGCCTCGATGACAGGCGCCCAGATCGTGCTCCAGGCTCTCGCCGACCAAGGCGTCGAGCATATTTTTGGTTATCCCGGGGGCGCGGTGCTGCCGATCTATGACGAGTTGTTCCAGCAGGACCGGCTGAAGCATGTCCTCGTCCGCCACGAGCAGGGCGCGGTTCATGCGGCCGAAGGCTATGCGCGCTCGACCGGCAAAGTCGGCGTCGTGCTGGTGACCTCAGGCCCCGGCGCGACCAATGCCGTCACCGGGCTCACCGACGCGCTCATGGATTCCATTCCGGTCGTGTGCATCACCGGCCAGGTGCCGACCCATCTCATCGGCAACGACGCGTTCCAGGAATGCGACACGGTCGGCATCACGCGCCCCTGCACCAAGCACAATTATCTCGTGAAGGACGTCAATCAGTTGAGCACGGTCCTGCACGAGGCGTTTTACGTCGCCCGCTCAGGCCGTCCGGGGCCCGTTGTCGTGGACATCCCCAAGGACATCCAGTTCGCCACGGGGATCTATGCAGGGCTGTCGAACTCCCAGCACAAGAGCTACCGGCCGGCCGTGAACGGGGACGAGCGTGCCGTCGAGGCCGCGGTTGAGCTGATGGCGAAGGCCAAGCGTCCGATCTTCTATACCGGCGGCGGGATCATCAATTCCGGACCGCTCGCCACCGAGCGCTTGCGCGAGCTCGTGCGCATGACCGGCTATCCCATCACCTCGACCTTGATGGGGCTTGGCGCCTACCCGGCGTCCGACAAGCAGTGGCTCGGCATGCTCGGCATGCACGGCACTTTCGAGGCCAACAACGCCATGCACGATTGCGACGTGATGATCTGCATCGGCGCGCGCTTCGACGACCGCATCACCGGACGGATCGATGCCTTCGCGCCGGGATCGAAGAAGATCCATGTCGATATCGATCGCTCGTCCATCAACAAGAACATCCAGGTCGACATCCCCATCGTCGGCGACTGCGCCCACGTGCTCGATCAGATGATCTCTGCCTGGAAGGCCAAGAATCCGAAGGTCGACAAGGCGGCGCTGAAGACCTGGTGGGGCCAGATCGACAAGTGGCGCGCGCGCAAGTGCCTCAACTACAAGAAGCGCGACGACGTGATCATGCCGCAATACGCGATTGAGCGGCTCTATGCGCTCACCCGCGACCACGACGTCTACATCACCACGGAAGTCGGCCAGCATCAGATGTGGGCGGCTCAGTTCTTCCATTTCGACGAGCCGAACCGCTGGATGACCTCTGGTGGGCTCGGCACCATGGGCTATGGCATCCCGGCGGCCGTCGGCGTGCAGATGGCGCATCCTGACAGCCTCGTCATCGACATTGCGGGCGAGGCGTCGGTGCTCATGACCATGCAGGAGATGTCGACGGCGGCGCAGTATGACCTGCCGATCAAGATCTTCATCCTGAACAACGAATATATGGGCATGGTCCGCCAGTGGCAGGAGCTGCTGCATGGCGGCCGCTACTCGCACTCCTACACGGAGGCGCTGCCGGACTTCGTCAAGCTGGCGGAGGCCTATCAGGGCGTCGGCATCCGGGTGGACAAGCCGTCGGAGCTGGACGCTGCGATTCTGGAGATGATCGCGACGCCGAAGCCGGTCATCTTCGATTGCCGGGTCGACAAGCATGCCAACTGCTTCCCCATGATCCCGAGCGGGGAGGCGCATAACCACATGCTGTTGGGCGATGACCTCACCGAAGAGGACATCGAGAACGCGATCACCGAGGAAGGCAAGGTCATGGTGTAGCGCGAAACGCGCGCACCCTCCTCGGCGTAAGCCCTCTACGCATTATTGAGAGAGACAGACGTAATGACCCAGCCCGGCTCGGCCTATTCGCTGGACAAGATCGAAGAGAAGCCCGAGACGCACACGATGAGCGTGCTCGTGGACAACGAGCCCGGCGTGCTCGCGCGCGTCATCGGCCTGTTCGCGGGCCGCGGCTACAACATCGAGTCGCTCACCGTGTCGGAGACCGAGCACGAGGCGCATCTGTCGCGCATCACCATCGTCACCACCGGCACGCCCATGGTCATCGAGCAGATCAAGAACCAGCTCGACCGGCTCGTGCCCATCCACTCGGTCACCGATCTCACCGTGCTCGGCCACCCTATCGAGCGCGAGCTGGCGTTGCTCAAGGTGGCCGGCGCGGGCGAGAAGCGGGTCGAGGCGCTGAGTCTGGCCGAGGCGTTTCACGCCCAGATCATCGACTCTTCCACCGAGCATTTCGTGTTCGAGATCACCGGCGAGCAGTCGCGCATCGAGGAATTCATCGCGCTCATGCAGCCGCTCGGCCTGGTCGAGGTCTGCCGCACGGGGCTCGCGGCGATCGCCCGCGGCCCCGAGCGGATGTGAGCTTTAGGCGCTGGCTTTCGCGCTGAACCCGTTCATGAGGTAGTTGGCGAGGAACACGAGGAACCCGAGCAAGACCATCAGCGAGCCGATCACCGTAGGCACGATGGTCTGATGCGCCACGGCAAGGGGAAGGCCGGCGACGAACAGGATGGCGCCGAGCATGTAGATGATGAAGTGCCAGCCCGCGAGCCGGCTCGCCGCCATCGCTGGAAAGCTGCGGTAGATCAGCCCGAACAGCACCATCGCGGCGAAGCCCACGAGATTGGCGTGCGCATGCATGGGGGCGAGGTCCATCCGCTCGTGGATGCCCATCCAGATGCCGAAGCCCATGCCGAAGATGCCGTAGAGAAGTCCGATGAGAATGAACCAGCGATCCACGTTTTTCATGACGTTCCCCCGAGAATCGATTGCCGGCGCGGATTAGAGCCGCAAGGGAAGCCCTTGCAAAGTGAAGTTTCGGGCGTCACAAACGCCCCCGAACGAGTAACAGAGACCAGCTAGGACTAGGGGAAGAGGTATGCGTGTCTATTACGATCGGGATGCCGATCTCAATCTGATCAAGGGGAAGAAGGTCGCCATCATCGGCTATGGCAGCCAGGGACACGCGCATGCGCTGAACCTGAAGGACTCCGGCGTCTCCGAGGTGGCCGTTGGCCTCCGCCCCGGCTCGAGCTCCGCCGCCAAGGCGGAAGGGGCGGGGCTAAAGGTCATGTCCGTGGCCGATGCCGCCAAATGGGCCGACGTGGTGATGATGCTCACCCCCGACGAGTTGCAAGGCCAGATCTGGGAGAACGACCTCAAGCCCAACATGAAGCAGGGCTCGGCGCTGTTCTTCGCCCACGGGCTCAATATCCATTTCAACCTGATCGAGCCGCGCGCCGACATGGATGTCTGCATGGTGGCGCCGAAGGGCCCGGGCCACACCGTGCGCGCCGAGTACGCCCGCGGCGCCGGCGTGCCCTGTCTCATGGCCATTGCCCAGGACGCCACCGGCAACGCCCACGACCTGACGCTGTCCTACGCCGCGGCGATCGGCGGCGGCCGCGCCGGCATCATCGAGACCACGTTCCGCGAGGAATGCGAGACCGACCTCTTCGGCGAGCAGTCGGTCTTGTGCGGCGGCCTGGTCGAGCTGATGCGCAACGGCTACGAGACCCTGATCGAGGCGGGCTATGCCCCCGAGATGGCCTATTTCGAGTGCGTCCACGAGGTGAAGCTGATCGTCGACCTCATCTATGAGGGGGGCATCGCCAACATGAACTACTCGGTGTCCAACACCGCCGAGTACGGCGAGTATGTCTCGGGCCCCCGCGTGGTGAACGAGCAGAGCAAGGCCGCCATGAAAGAGGTGCTCAACGACATCCAGACCGGCAAGTTCGTCAAGGACTGGATGCTCGAGAACCGCATCAACCAGCCGAGCTTCAAGGCCATGCGCGCCAAGTGCGACAGCCACGACATGGAGGTTGTGGGCAAACGGCTTCGTGACATGATGCCGTGGATCGCAGAGCGTAAGATGGTGGACAAATCTAAGAACTGACGGCTTCCGCTTCGGGGGATTGGCATGAGAATCTTGGCTTCAGCTTTTGTATCGGCGTTCTGCCTCTCACTACTGGCATTGCTCGGCGCTACCGGTCCGGCGGCGGCGAAGCCGACCGACGCGCAGCTCTCGGCGATCAAAGCCAATTGCCGCTCCGACTTCATGTCGAATTGCTGGGGCACGCCGCGTGGTGGCTCTGAGGCGTTCCAATGCCTCAAGGAGCACATGGCGAAGCTTTCGCCCGGCTGTCAGCAGGCGGTGAAAGCCGCCATCCCGGCTCCGGCGCCGACCCCGGCTGTCGCGAAGCCTGCGCCCGCTGCACCGCCGCCGGCGCCCGCCGCCGCGGCAGAGCCGGCCGCGACGGAGACTCCCCCACGCGGCGGAGGAGGCCAAAGCCCCGCCGGCCGCGACACCTGAGAGCGCAGCGTCGCCACCCAAGGCTGCCGCCGTAGCCCCGGCGAAACCGGCCCCGGCAAAGCCCGCGAAAGCGGAAGCCCCGGCAGCGGCGGAGGCTCCAAGCGCGCCGTCATCGGTGAAGGCGCCGGCCGCCGCACCAGCGGAAACGCCGCCCATCATCGGCTTTCTCCCGCCGCGCAAAAAGCTGATGGTCCTGCGCAATTGCCATCAGGACCTCGAGACCTATTGCGCCGATGTGCCTTTTGGGGAGGACCGCAATCTCCGCTGCCTTTTCGGCCATAAGGCCAAGCTGACGCCGGACTGCCAAGGCGCGCTGGCGCGGCTCACGCAGTAATTTGTCGAGTTGATCTGTCTGGTTCGGCGTTTCATTCCAAGCGACTTGTGGAGCTGCGCCCATGCCGATCACCCGCTACGCCAAGATCGTGATGGCGCTTTGCCTCGCCGTGTTCTGCCTGCTCGTCGCCTTCGACAACATCACCGATTACGGCACGAACTATCTCTTCGTGCAGCACGTGATGAGCATGGACACGACCTATCCGGGCAACGCGCTGATGTACCGGTCGGTCACCAACCCGGTCCTATGGAATCTCTGCTACTGGCTGATCATCGCCGGCGAGGCGGTGGCCGGCATCCTGTTCCTCGCCGGCGCTATCCGCCTCTGGCAGGTCCGTAACGCGTATGGCGCTGTATTCAACGCGGCCAAGGGCCTGGTCGTCGCCGGCGCGCTCCTAGCCTTCCTCGTCTGGTTCTTCGGCTTCATGGTGATCGCCGGCGAGTGGTACGCCATGTGGCAGTCAGGGACCTGGAATGGCCAGGACGCCGCTTTCCGGTTCTATGTGACCGTTCTCGCGGTCCTCATCTTCGTGAACCAGCCCGACGGCGATCTTGTCGCGCTAAGGCCTGAACTGGCGCAAGACAATAAGAAGCCCGCGCCGGCCAAGAAGGCCGCGGCGCCCAAGCGCACCCCGGCCCGCCGCCGGACCGACAAAGGCCGCCGCCGCACCGACGGCGAGTAGGGAGCCCGTCGTGACCGGCCGCAGCGACATCGAGGCGCTCATCAGGGGGCTGTGTGCCGCCCGCGTCGCCGGCGATATGGACGTGCTCAGGCAGGGTTATGCCGAGAACGCCACATTTAGGATCGCAGGCTCTCCCGAATGGGGCGCGCTGACGGCGCCGCTCACCGGCCATGCCGCGATCATGGCGCGGTTCGAGTCCAACATCGCCAGTCTACCGCTCGGCGACTTCGCCATTCTCGATCTCTTCGTCGACGGCAACCTGGCTGCCGTCCGCTGGCGCGCTAGCGTCTGCGCTACGAAGACGAAAGATGAGCCCACGACGGAGGTCGCCCAGTTTCTCGAAGTTGAGAATGGCAAGGTCGTGTCTCTGGTCGAATTCCTCGACACCGCATACGCCTTGAGCCTGCTCGAAGGAGCGCCGGCAGCACACGCCGCAAAGACGGAGGATCACCCATAATGGACCGCAGCGGGATTGAGGCGTTGGTCAAGAAGCTCTACGCGGCGCGGGTGGACGGCGACATGGACGCGCTGAGCCAAGCCTTCGCCGAGAACGCCACATTCCAGATCGCCGGTTCACCTGAGTACAGCATGCTGTCGTCGCTCGCCGAGGGGCACGAGACGGTCATGTCTCTCATGCGGACCATCGTCGACACCTTCAGCTTGAGCGATGTCGCCATTCTCGATCTCTTGATCGACGGCAACAAGGCGGCCGTCCGCTGGCGGGCGACGGTCAACGTCATGACGACGGGTCAGACCGTTACCACCGAGATCGGCGCCTTCATCGAAATCGCGGACGGCAAGGTGGTCTCCCTGATCGAATTCGTGGACACGGCCCTGGCCTGAGAGGGCCCGAGGCTCAAAAGCGACGGGCCCAAGGTCATATTGTGGCCGGGGAACCAATGGGTGTATCCTGCCGTTGAGGGTCGAAGGCCGCTGGCGTGAGGCGTTAGCGGGGGGATCTCACGCTTTGCGATGCTTTCTGATCGCGAAGGAGGTTCGACCATGTCTATCGCCCCCACACTTGCGAAATATCTCGCCTCTAAGAACGCAGCCTATGACGTGCTGGCCCACGCGCCCACGCAATGCGCGCTCAGGACCGCGCAAGCCTGCCACATTCCCGGCACTTACCTGGCCAAGGCGGTCTTGCTGCGCGACGAGCAAGGCTACGCCCTCGCCGTGCTCCCCGCCTCGCACCACATCCGCCTGGACGATCTCAAGCGGCAGCTCGGCGACGATGTCGAATTGGCGAGCGAGCGCGAGATCGTCGACTTGTTCGGGGATTGTGCCCGCGGCGCGGTTCCCGCGATCGGCGAGTGCTACGGGCTCGACCTCGTGGTCGACGACGATATCGACGCCCAGCCGGAGATTTATTTCGAAGGCGGCGACCATGCGACCCTGGTGCATATGACCCACGCGGAGTTCGCCGCTCTGACTTGGGCGGCGCGGCATGGAAGCTTCAGCCACCCCCACTGAGCCACCGCGACAAAACTTATCCCCGCGGCGCAGGGCGGCTGTATTCTGCGGTCACCTCGTCCATCAAGGGGCGCTTTCGCGAGGCGTCGTGAGATGCGGGACGGGGTGCGGCGCCTGCGGGCTTACTTGCACGGAAGCCTCCGGGCGGCGCCGGAGCCACCCCCCGGGGCTACTAGGAGCCCCCGCCAGAAGCTGGCTGGGACGTAGGTCGCGAAGTACCGGCGGCCACTG
>CAVQXI010000033.1:0-7877 GCA_963717875.1 uncultured Alphaproteobacteria bacterium | reverse complement strand
GCCCTCATTAATCTCGGCCGGAAGGATGGCGTGCACATCGGCTACGCCGTCATCAACGGCGATGGGCTGGTGGGTCGCACGGTTGACGCCGGCGAGTCCTTCGCCCGCGTGCTCCTCCTCAATGACCTGAACAGTCGCATTCCGGTCCTGGTGGGGCCGGCGGGTATGCGCGGGCTCGTCGCCGGCGACAACAGCGCCGAGCTCCAGCTCGATTTTCTTCCCGATGACGCCACACCCTACCCGGGCGATGAGGTGTACACCTCCGGCAGCGACGGTGTGCTGCCGCGAGGCTTGCGTGTTGGTGTGGTGACGGGCAAGCCGGGGGCCTTCAAGGTGCGGCCCTATGCGGAGTTGAATTCGCTCGATGCGGTGAGCGTGCTGTTCTTCGACACGCCGGCCTTGCAGCGTGCCGACCCGCAAATGGCGTCCGGTCCAGCGGCTCTATCGGCGGCTCCGACGGACAAGGCAAATAGCGCGGCGACGGCGAGCACGTCTCTGCCCGTTGCGGCAATGATCGAGCATGTCGGCGCGGCGGGGGCCATTCCAAGCATTGGGGGGCAAGCGCAGGCAGAACGATGACCAAATTCCTCCCGGCCTTGTCTGTGTTGTTTGCGGTGGTTGCCACCGCGGTGCCGTGGGGTTTGCCAGCCGATGCGACGTTCATTCTGCCGCTTGTCGTGGTGATGATGGTGTTTTGCTGGCGCGCCATTCCCGGCGCGGCCTTACCGCCTGCCGGGGCCGTGGGTCTTGGGCTTCTCGCCGACCTCATGAGCGGGGGCCCGCTCGGCTATTGGGCGCTCATGTGCCTGATTGGCGCCACCGTCGGCGGCCGCGCAGGGTCGCTTCGCGAAGGCAGTGATCTTGCGCTCCATTGGCTCATCTGGAGCGCGCTCGTCGGCGTGCTGGCTGGTTTCGGCTGGCTGCTCGCCTCAGCCTATTACTTCCGCTGGATCGACTGGTGGCCGATCGCCTTCGGCGCGCTGACCTCGATCGCGCTGTTTCCTGTGGTGCTGCATGGCCTGCTCTGGGTCAGGCACGGGCGCTTGGGGCCTGAGCGGAATGCAATCTTCCGGGGCGGCTCATGAGGAAGAAGCTGCCGCTAGACTACGGGGGGAAGAAGAAGCCCGATTACGCGCGCCGGCAGCGCTATCGCTTCTCGCGCCGCGCGCTCTTGGTCGGAGCCGGCCAAGCAGGACTGTTCGGGCTGCTCGGCTGGCGCTTGCACCAGCTCCAGATTCTCGATTCGTCCGAATACCGCCTGCTGTCTGACGAGAACCGCATGACGGTGCAACTCGTGGCGCCGGCCCGGGGCTCCATTTATGACCGCTTCGGTGCGGTCATCGCCGAGAACAAAGAGAATCTCCGTCTCCTGGTGCTGCCAGCATTCTGCAAGAGCTTGCCGGGCACGTTGAATTCGCTCTCCACGATTGTTCCGATCTCGGCCGCCACGCGCGACCGCGTCCTGCGCGCCGCGCGGCGTCAGAGCGGCTACTACCCCGTGCTTGTCGCCGAGGGATTGTCCTGGCGTCAGTTTGCGCTGCTCAACATTCTCGCACCGCAAATTCCTGGCATGCGGACGGACCGGTCGGGCTATCGCCATTACAATCATGCCCGCCCCATGTCCCACGTGGTCGGCTATGTGGGCATGGCCGGCAAGGGCGAGGTCGACGAGGATCCCGTCATGCGTCTTCCGGGTTTCCGCACCGGGATAACCGGGGTCGAGAAAAGCTTCGATCGCGAGCTCCGGGGAAGTCCGGGCTCCATCAAATACGAGGTGGATGTGCATGGCCGCGTGGTCCGCGAGCTCGGCTCGAAGCCGAGCACGCGGGGCAGGGACCTCGTGCTCACCATTGACCACCACCTGCAAACCGTGGCGCTCGATCGCATCAAGGATCATCGCGTGGCCTCGGTCGTCCTCATGGATGTTGCAACGGGCGGCATACTGGCCATGGCCTCCACGCCCGCCTTCGACCCCAATCTGATCGCCTTCAATCCAGATCCGGCGCAGTGGAGGGAACTGGCCAAGGCCCGCGACCACCCGCTCCACAACCGCGCCATACGCGGGCAATACCCGCCGGGTTCGACCTTCAAGGTGGTCACCGCGCTTGCTGGACTCTCGGCCGGCGTGATCGACCCCGAGGAGACGATGCGCTGTCCCGGTGTCTATGCGCTCGGGCGCAAGCGCTTCCGCTGTTGGAAGGCGCACGGCTCGGGCATCAACACGCATGAAGCGATCAAGCAGTCGTGCGACGTCTATTTCTACGAGACGGCGAAGCGCACCGGCATCGACCATCTGGCGGTGGTGGCGCGCGAGCTCGGCATGGGGCGGACCTATGACTGCGGTCTGCAGGGAGAGAAGCCCGGTCTTATTCCCGACAAGGCTTGGAAGCGCGCCAAGCTGTTCGAGGCTTGGTATCCCGGCGAGACGGTGATCGCCGGGATTGGCCAGGGCTTCGTACTCGCCACCCCGCTGCAACTGGCGGTGATGGTCTCGCGCGTGGCGACCGGGCGGGCGGTGCTGCCGAAGCTCGTCATGTCTGCCAGCGATCCGGTTGAGCCTTGGCCCGGGCTCGATCTGGACCCGGCGCATCTGGAGATCGTGCGGGGCGGCATGTTCGGCGTGGTGAACGAACCACACGGCACGGCCGGCCGCTCTGCCCTGAAGATTCCGGGCGTGCAGATGTGCGGCAAGACCGGAACCTCCCAGGTCGTCAGCTCGCGCAACCCGCACAAGCTCAGGGGCTGGGAGGCGGAGACCCACGCCCTGTTCATTGCTTACGCGCCGGCGCATGCCCCCCGCTACGCCGTGGCGTGTGTCGTCGAGCATGGCGGCGGCGGCTCGCACGCGGCGGCACCCGTGGTCCGCGACGTCATGACCGAAGCCTTGCTGCGCGACCCGGCAGGACGGCCGGCCTTCGTCGCCAACAATGACGGCGCGGCGCCGGGAGCGCTCGCGGTGATCGGGTCCGCGCGATGAAGATGCTCTTCGCCGAAGTTCCCGCGCCGAAGCTCGATCTGAGAAAAAAGCTCCTGCTGCTCAACTGGCCCTTCATCGCCCTGATCATCGCCATCGCGCTGGTCGGCGCCGCGGCGCTCTATTCGGTGGCCGGCGGTTCGCTCGACCCTTGGGCCAGCCGGCAAATCGTCCGCTTCTGCTTCGGGCTCGCCCTGCTATTCGCAGTGGCCTTTTCCGATATTCGCTGGTGGCTGCGCGCCGCCTTTCCGCTCTATCTCGTGGCGCTCATCCTGATGATCCTCGTCCCGCTCATCGGCGTCGAAAGCGGCGGCGCCAGGCGCTGGCTCGGTTATGGCGAGCTCAGTTTCCAGCCCTCCGAGATGATGAAGATGGCGCTCGTCCTGGCCCTTGCCCGCTACTACCAGTGGCTGCCGCCGGAGAAGATCTGGCGCCCGGACGCGCTTGTGCCACCGGCCCTGATGATCGGCCTGCCGACCCTATTGGCCCTGATCCAGCCTGATCTCGGCACCGCCATGTTGTTCGCGGTGATCGGCGGCGGACTCATGTTCCTTGCCGGCGTCAGCTATTTCTACTTCGTAGGCGCCATTGCCGCCGTCATCGTGGCGCTGCCGCACGCATGGGAGAAGCTGCACGATTATCAGCGCGAGCGGATTCTGACCTTCATCGATCCCGAGCGCGATCCGCTCGGCTCCGGCTACCACATCCTCCAGTCGAAGATCGCCATCGGCTCCGGCGGGCTGACCGGCAAGGGCTTCATGCAAGGCACCCAAGCTCAGCTCAACTTCCTGCCCGAGAAGCACACCGATTTCATCTTCACCATGTTCGCCGAGGAAATGGGCTTCATCGGCGCGGTTGCGCTGCTGGCGCTCTATCTTCTTGCGCTGATCTTCATCACCTATATGGCGCTCCGCTGCCGCAGCATCTTCGCCAGGCTGATGGCAGCCGGCATGGGGCTGTGCCTCTTCACCTATGTGTTCATCAACGTCGCCATGGTGACGGGACTCGTGCCGGTAGTGGGCGTGCCGTTGCCGCTGGTCTCCTATGGCGGCACCTCGATGCTGACCATGATCGTGGGGCTCGGCTTCGTGCTCAATGCCCACGTCAACCGCAAGGTCGTCTTCCGGCCCGAGGAGACCAGGACCTTGTGGTAGGCCGCCCGGCAAGCCATTTTGAGGGAAGGCAAACTAGACAGGCCAACCGGGGCAGTGCTAAGGGGAGCACCCTCGGGTTTTTGAGAAATCCCGGGCCGGGTGCGCCTCGCTTGAAGCAGGGGGCGGCATTCTCGGGCGCATAGCTCAGGTGGTAGAGCAGCTGACTCTTAATCAGCGGGTCCAAGGTTCGAGTCCTTGTGCGCCCACCAATATTTTTCCAGCGGTGGTTTGCCAATATAGATTTGGTGCCTCGCTGACGGCAGTCGGCGCGGCACATGCACGCAGCCACCAGGGGCCTCGCCCAGAAAATGCCGCTATAGGAACGCGGCCCGAGGGTCTATGGTCCCTCCGCCACACCGGTGACCGCTTGCCGAGCGCGCGGTCCGATTTCCCCGTCTTGGAGAAAAAATGAAGCACCCCGGATTCTTCGAGCGCGGGGGGCCACTGTCCCTGCAGGTCATTGCAGACGCGGTCGGTGCCGAACTCGCACTGGCGAGCGATGGGGCCACAGAGATCGATGATCTACGTTCCCTGACCGATGCAACGCGAACGCATCTCTCGTTTTGCACCGGGCCTAGGTATGCGGGAGAACTGGCGGCGACGAACGCAGCCGCCTGTCTCATTCGGCGGCGCGACATCAACCTAATGCCCGCTGGCGCGGCTGCGTTGACCACCAATTCGCCGCATCGCGCCTTCGCGATGGCCGTAAGCCTCCTTTATCCCACCGCGCTTGAGCCAAGTGCGTCGGCTTCGACGAAACCGGCAGGAGACCTCGTCCACCGGACCGCGCAAATCGCCGAAGGCGTCACCATTGGAGCTGGCGCGATCGTCGATCGGGAAGCGAGGATCGGCCCAGGCACCACCATCGCCGCCGGTGCCGTAATCGGCTATCGCGTGTTCCTAGGGCGCGACTGTTATGTCGGCCCCGGTGCCTCTGTGATGCACGCCTTAATCGGCGACCGCGTGACCTTACATGCTGGGGCACGGATCGGGCAGGACGGTTTCGGCTATGCCATGAGTGCCAAGGGGCACTTCAAAATCCCTCAGGTGGGCCGAGTGATCATCGACGATGATGTGGAGATTGGTGCCAACTCGACGGTCGACCGGGGCTTCCTCACGGACACGAGGATCGGAGCAGGAACGAAGATCGATAACTTGGTTCAGATCGCTCACAACGTCGTGATTGGCCGCCACTGCATCATCGTTTCTCAGTCGGGGATCGCGGGCTCGGCGCAGCTCGGCGACTTCGTCATCATGGGCGCCCAATCCGGCATCGTCGAGCATGTCAAGATCGGTGATGGCGCGCTCATTGCGGGCATGGCTCATGTCAAGGATCACGTCCCCGCCGGCGCCCGCATGGGCGGTACGCCCGCTCGGCCGTTCAACGACTGGGCCCGCGAGGTTGCGGCGATCAAAAGGTTGAGCAAGAACGGGCGCGGGGATAAAACGGCGTCACCAGCTGGCGGCTGGGGAGGCCGCCTCCCTGGAAAGTAATTTGTTTACGTGTGAGGTTACGACGATGGGACGAGCCTTTTCCGCGAGCATCCTGGCCGGCGCAGCGATCCTCGCCATCGCCATCAGCCCAGCACTGGGCGCGGAAACCGCAGAAGGCGAGTTCGGGGGCGAGTGCGTGATGGGTCTTGCCCTCGGCAAGGACATCCACACCGATTGCTCGGTCAGCACGGTCTACAAGGGCAAGACCTATTGCTTCGGCAACGAGACGGCGAAGTCGCTGTTCCTCAAGCGGCCCGAGGACTTTCTCCTCCAGGCGCAGATCTACTATAGCAGCAAGCAAGAGGCAGAGGGCGACCAGCCGTCGTCGCAGGAGTAGTTGCCCGTCCGCGCTGACGGGGCTTACGACCCCTTCGGCTGGGTCTGGCCCTTGAACACCGCGCCGTCGGTGTCGACGATCACCACATCGAGATTGTTCTCTTTGCCCTTGCCGAAGGTGAAGCGGAAATTCGGGTTGGTGGAGATCGAGAACGTCCCGTCCAGCTTGAACACGAGCTCGCCGTCGCGCTTGACCGTCATCTCCTTGACGTAGCGCGCCGGGATGAACTTCGCCGTGTTGATGTCGAGCTGCATGCCGTTCTCGTTGGGATGCTTGATCATCACTTGCCCCGACCAGATCGGGTTCGACTCGAGCGCCGGTGGGAACATCCTGACGATCGTCTTGCCGATGTCGGCCATGTCGGCATCGGGATCCTTCGCCTGCATGGCGGCGCAGCCGCCGGCCGCGGCCAGGAACTTCGTTGCCATGTGCAGACTGCCGTCCTCTGTCTCGAGCACCACGCGCGCATAGGAGAAGTTGTCGACGCGAACCCGCGTTGCGAAGCTGCGCTCGCCGCCCGTGCCCTGCGCCGGGCCGAAGGTCAACTTGGCCACTTTCGGGTCGGGGTTGTTGTCGATGAACAGCGTCAGCGATTTGAGCTTGCCCTTCACCGAGGGCGGAATCCGCACGGTCAAGGGCACCAGAGCCGCGTCCTCGACCTTCTGCGGCGCCTCGAGCACGACCATGCCGTCTTCCTGGATGGGACGGTCTCCGAAGGCCTGCTGTCTCAGCATCGGCCACATATCTTCCTCGGCGGAAGCGCCGGGCATGGCCAAAACGAGCGTTGCGGCGGCAAGCGCCGCCAGGCCGCAGCTTCGGACGAAGGTCTTCACAGGATGGGGCATCACGCCGGGCTCCTCATGGCTGGTTCGGCAAGGAGTATATCACTCCCACTCGAGTTCCGCGAATGCCGCTGTGACATTGCGGACATGGTACTGATCGAACAGCTTCCAGTTGTCCTTTTCGGAGAATCCCGCCGTTTTCGTTGCCTCCGACAGGGTCTTGCCTTCCGCAATCGCTTGGCGGACATCCTTCTCGACGGTGGCGAGGTATTGCCGCTCCGGCCCCAGGGCTTGCGGGAACTCCATGCTCTTGGGCCCGTGGCCAGGCACGACGCGGGCCGCCTTCCGCTTGCTCAGCGCGTCGAGCACCGCAAGCCAGCCCTTGATCGAGCCGTCGAGGGTCGGGATGTGGCCCGAGAACAGCAGGTCGCCGAGGAACAACGTATCGGTCTTGCTGTCGGTGACGATCAGATCGTTGTCGGTATGGGCGGTGGGCTCGGGCTCGAGCAGCAGCGTGCGGTCGCCGAGATCGAGGGTGGTCGGCTCCTTGATGGCGAGCGTCGGCAGGATGATTTCGCTGCCTGCGAACGCCTTCTCACCGATCATCTGCTCGTTGGCGGTCATGTAGCTTTCGGCGCGGGTGCCGAGCGCCCGGGCGAGCTTGTAATGGCCGACATAGGTCGGGTTGTCCTGTTTGAAGGCCGCGTTGCCGAAGACGTGGTCGGGGTGCATGTGGGTGTTGATCACGTATTTGATCGGCTTGTCGGTCACGGCGCGAATCGCCTCGCGCAGCTCCTCGCCCATCACCTTGCTGCCCGACGTGTCGATGACGGCCACGGCCTCGCTGCCGACCACGAAGCTTGCATTGGAGATGTCGCCGCGATTCTCCTGCGACTGCACCTCGTAGCGTCCTTGATGCACGTATACGCCGGGCGCGATCTCGCTAACCTCCGCGGGCGCGCCGTGGGCCGGGACGTAAAGGAGGAGCAGGGGAAGGGCAGCGAGCGCCAGCCGGGCTGTGAGAAAAGTCTTATGTGATATGGGCTTCGGCGTGCACATCAGCTTCGGTCAATAACACAAATCCGGGTCGCCAACGCCATATCGTGCAATACCGGAGTGAAATCAAGAATGGGCGT
>CAVQXI010000032.1:0-28603 GCA_963717875.1 uncultured Alphaproteobacteria bacterium | reverse complement strand
CATCAAGCGGCTCAATATGCGCGAGCAGCTGATCCGTGAAGTGGAAATCATCCCGCTGGAAGTGGTGATCCGCAACGTCGCGGCGGGCTCGCTGGCGACCCGGCTCGGCCTCGACGAAGGCACGACGCTGCCGCGCTCGATCGTCGAGTTCTATTTCAAGTCCGACGAGCTCGGAGACCCCATGGTCACCGAGGAGCACATCACCGCGTTCGGCTGGGCCGCGCCGCAGGAGCTCGACGACATCATGTCGCTGGCGCTGCGCGTCAACGACTTCCTGTCGGGCCTGTTCCTCGGCGTCGGCATCCGGCTCGTGGATTTCAAATGCGAGTTCGGCCGGCTGTGGGAAGGCGATCAGATGCGCATCGTGCTTGCCGACGAGATCTCGCCGGACTGCTGCCGCTTGTGGGACGTCGAGACTCAGAACAAGCTGGACAAGGATCGCTTCCGCCGCGACATGGGCGGCCTCGTCGAGGCCTACCAGGAGGTGGCGCGCCGGCTGGGCTTGCATGTGGATAATCCCCTGCGGACACGTTCTGGTCCGGTGCTGGTGCAGTCGAAATAGGCGAGACTGAGAGGCATGAAGGCTCGCATCACCATTACGCTGAAGCCCGGCGTGCTCGACCCGCAAGGCAAGGCTATCGAAGGTGCGCTGCATGCGCTCGGCTTCGGCGCGGTGGATGGCGTCCGCCAGGGCAAATATATCGAGGTCGAGGTCGCCGAAAGCGATCCGGCGAAAGCACGCGCCGAGATCGAGCGCATGTGCGAGCAGCTTCTCGCCAATACCATCATCGAGAACTACGCTTATGAGCTCGAGGCGGCGTAACCCTGTAACCTCACCGGTCAGGGAGGCCCTTCGAGAAGCATGAAAGCGAGCGTCATCGTCTTCCCCGGATCGAATTGCGACCGCGACGCGGCCGTGGCCCTCGAAGCCGCCATGGGGGCTGAGCCCATCATGGTGTGGCATGGCGATTCCGAGCTGCCCAAGAGCGACCTGATCCTGCTCCCGGGCGGCTTCTCCTATGGCGACTATCTGCGCTCCGGCGCCATGGCAGCGCACTCGCCGATCATGCGCGAGGTGGTCCGCCGCGCCAAAGCCGGCACGCCGGTGCTCGGCATCTGCAACGGCTTCCAGGTCCTGACCGAGTTGGGGCTGCTCCCCGGCGTGCTCATGCGCAACGCCAGCTTGCGCTTTATCTGCAGGGATGTGCTCTTGAAGGTGGAGCGCAACGACACGGCGTTCGCGCGCGGCTATGCGAAGGGCGACGTGGTGCGCTTCCCCATCGCCCATAAGGACGGCTGCTATTTCGCCGACGAAGAGACGCTCGACCGGCTCGAAGGCGAGAACCGCGTGGCCTTCCGCTATTGCGACGCCTCCGGCGCGGTGACCAAGGAGGCGAACCCCAACGGCTCGCGGCGCAACATCGCCGGCATCTACAACGAGACGAGCACCGTGCTCGGGCTCATGCCGCATCCCGAGCGCCTCGTCGATGCGTGCTTAAGCGGCACTGACGGCGCCAAGATGTTCGCCTCTCTCGTGGAGACCCTCCATTGAGCGGGGCGGCGCAGGCGGCGCGCCAGGCGATAAGCCTCTCCGATGAATTGATCGCCGAGCATGGCATCTCGCCTGACGAATACGCGCGCCTCCTCGAAGAGCTCGGACGTGAACCCTCACTTACTGAGCTTGGCATCTTCTCGGTGATGTGGTCGGAGCACTGCTCCTACAAATCCTCGAGGCTGTGGCTCAAGAAGCTTCCGACCACAGGCCCGCAAGTGATCCAAGGCCCGGGCGAGAATGCGGGCGTGGTCGATCTCGGCGACGGCCAGGCCGCCGTCTTCAAGATGGAGAGCCACAACCACCCGTCTTACATCGAGCCCTATCAGGGGGCCGCGACCGGCGTCGGCGGCATCATGCGCGACGTGTTCACCATGGGCGCGCGGCCTGTCGCCAACTTGAATGCGCTGCGCTTCGGCGCGCCGGACCATGCAAAGACGCGGCATCTCGTGGCCGGCGTCGTCTCAGGCATCGGCGATTACGGCAACTGCATGGGCGTGCCGACCGTGGGCGGCGAGACCAATTTCGATGCGCGCTACAACGACAACATCCTGGTCAACGCCATGACCGTGGGCCTCGTCGATGCGAACCGCATCTTCACGTCCGCGGCGAAAGGCGTCGGCCTGCCCGTGGTCTATGTGGGCTCCAAGACCGGCCGCGACGGCATCCACGGCGCCACCATGGCATCGGCGGAGTTCGACGAGGCGAGCGAAGAGAAGCGCCCCACGGTGCAGGTGGGCGATCCCTTCACCGAGAAGCTTCTGCTCGAAGCGTGCCTCGAGCTGATGGCCGAGGACGCCATCGTCGCCATTCAGGACATGGGGGCCGCGGGCCTCACCTCCTCCTCGGTGGAGATGGCGGACAAAGGCGGCGTCGGCATCGAGCTTAATCTCGACCGTGTGCCGACCCGTGAGCAAGGCATGACGGCCTACGAGATGCTCTTGTCGGAAAGCCAGGAGCGCATGCTCATGGTGCTGAAGCCCGGCAGCGAACCCATCGCCGAGCGCATCTTCACGAAGTGGGATCTCGACTTCGCGGTGATTGGTCAAACCACCGACACCGGCCATTTCGTCGTGCGCCATGGTGGCGTGGTGGAGGCCGATATTCCATTGCCCGCGCTGGCGCACGCCGCACCCCTCTACGAGCGGCCTTGGGTCAAGCGAGAGAAGCAGCCGGTGATCGCGCCGGAGGACGTGAAGGCGCCCAACAGCATCTTCGGCGCGCTCGAATGCCTGATGGGCTCCGCGCACCTCTCCTCGCGCCGCTGGATCGTCGAGCAGTACGACCACATGGTCATGGCCGACACGGTGCAGCGGCCTGGCGGCGATGCGGCCGTGGTGCGCGTGCACGGGACGAAGAAGGGGCTCGCCATTTCCTGCGACGTGACGCCGCGCTATTGCGCCGCCGACCCATACGAAGGCGCCAAGCAGGCGGTCGCCGAATGCTGGCGGAACCTGACGGCCGTGGGCGCACAGCCGCTCGCCATCACCGACTGCATGAATTTCGGCAGTCCCGAGCGGCCCGAGATCATGGGCGAGTTCGTGGGCGCGGTGGAAGGCATGGCCGAGGCCTGCGCCGCCTTCGACTTCCCGGTCGTGTCCGGCAATGTGTCCCTCTACAACGAGACGAACGGCGTCGCGATCCCGCCGACGCCGGCAATCGGGGGCGTCGGGCTCATCGCCGACATCGCCGACATGGCGTCTATCGCCCTGAAACAAGACGGCGATTTGCTCCTCCTGTTCGGCGAGGAGGCTGGTCATCTCGGGCAATCGACCTATATGCAGGTGATGACGGACCGCTTGGAAGGCGCCCCGCCGCCCGTCGACCTCGCCGCCGAGCGCCGCACGGGCGATCTGGTGCGCGGGCTCATCAAGGCCGGCGCCGTGTCGGCGGTGCATGACGTCTCCGACGGCGGCGTGCTGGTGGCGATCGCCGAGATGGCGCTTGCGGGCAACCTTGGCGTCTCGCTTGAAGCGCCGCCGGATCGTCTGCCAGCCCATGCGCGATGGTTCGGCGAGGACCAGGCGCGCTATGTGGTCGCGGCAGCGCCCGACAAGGCTGATGCTATTCATAAGGCGGCGGCTGTCGCCGACGTGCCTGTGAGGGTGCTCGGATCCGTCGGGGGTGATATGATCACGCTTCCCGGCGAGACCCCGTTGTCCCTCACTGCGCTCAAGGCGGCGCATGGGGAATGGTTGCCGCGCTTCATGGCCAACGGCTAGGAGGCGCTGCGCAAGGAGCAAAGAAACGATGGCAATGGCAGCAGACGATATTGCGCGGCTGATCAAAGAGCGCTTCCCCGACGCCGACATCCAGATCGAGGATCTCGCCGGCGACGGCGACCACTATGCGGCAAGCATCGTGTCGGAAGCGTTTCGCGGCAAGTCCCGCGTTCAGCAGCATCAGATGGTCTACGACGCCCTTCAGGGCAATATGGGCGGCGTGCTGCACGCGCTGGCCCTGAAGACCGCGGCCCCGTAAGCCCCGGCGGAAAGGATCGACAGAGATGAGTGAGCAAGACGTTCAGGACTGGATCGGCAAGCAGGTCGCGAACAACGATGTGGTGCTGTTCATGAAAGGCACCAAGCAGATGCCGCAATGCGGCTTCTCCATGCAGGTCGCCCAAATCCTCAACCACCTCGGCGTGGATTTCAAAGATATCAACGTGCTCGACGACATGAGCGTGCGCGAGGGCGTGAAAGCCTTTTCCAACTGGCCAACCGTGCCCCAGCTCTATGTGAAGGGCGAGTTCGTCGGCGGTTGCGATATCGTGCGCGAGATGTTCCAGGCGGGCGAGCTTCAGGAGATGCTCACCAGCAAGGGCATCGCCAACAACGCTCAGACGCAGACGGCTTAATCCCTTACACGCAAGATGCGTTCGTCATGCCCGGCGGAAACGCCGGGCATTCACGATTCGTCTCATCGCAAAAGCAAATGGCCGGGACAAGCCCGGCCATGATGCAATCGCGGTGCGAGCCGCGCGGTTAGCGCGAATAGAACTCGATGACGAGATTCGGTTCCATCATCACGGGGTACGGCACGTCCGACAGAGTCGGGATGCGCGTGAACTTCGCCGTCATCTTCCCGTGGTCGACGTCGATATAGTCGGGAACGTCGCGCTCGCCGCTCTGGGCGGCCTCGAGCACGATGCCCTGGTCCTTGGCCTTGTCGCGGACCTCGATCACGTCGCCTTCGCGGCAGCGATAGCTCGGGATGGTGACGCGCCGTCCGTTGACCTTCACATGGCCGTGGGAGACGAACTGGCGAGCGGCGAACACCGTCGGCACGAACTTGGCGCGGTAGACGATGGCATCGAGCCGGCGTTCCAGAAGGCCGATCAGCTTCTCTGAGGTATCGCCGCGGAGCCGCGAGGCCTCGTGGTAGATGGCCTTGAACTGCTTCTCAGTGATGTTGCCGTAATAGCCCTTCAGCTTCTGCTTGGCCCTGAGCTGCTGGCCATAGTCCGAAAGCTTGCCGCGCCGGCGCTGGCCGTGCTCGCCAGGTCCGTATTCGCGCTTGTTATGGGGGCTCTTAGGGCGGCCCCAGATATTCTCGCCGAGCCGCCGGTCGATCTTGTGCTTGGCGTGAATGCGTTTCGTCATTCCTCAAGACTCCAAAGCCAAATCAAGCTTTTCGCGGGCGGTCTCCCCGCGCCTTGCCGCAAAAACCCATGGGTGGTGGTTGGTCCTGGACCGCCGGAGCCGCTCCGGTGATCCGCAAAGCCCAAAAGGCATGGGCTTTGCCTGTTCTGTTACACGGAATGCTCGGAAACTGTCAATTAGAGCTTCGCAGGGCCCAAAAGCCCTCTATTGCTTGGCCGGGGGCGTCTGCGCTGCCTGAACATAGGCGTTAATCGCGTTCGTGACCCTCTGTTTCTGCTGCGGCGGGCACTTCGGCGGCGGCGGGGCCACTATCACGGCGGGCCCGGCGTCCTTGCTGGCACTTTCCGCCGCCCCATCGCCCTTCGAGACCGTCGTTCTGTCGTTCCCCGTTTTGGCCGTCTCCGTCTCTCCGCCCTCTTCGGTGATCTTGGCATTCCCGGAGAAATACGACACGGCGAAGAGGTGAAGCGCCTCGATCATCAGAAGCTGCTCATTGCTCCAGGTCTTCTTGGCTTTCTCACCATTGATCATCGTCTCGTAGTTCGCCTGCGCCAACTCGGGAAGGTTGCAGACCTGAGCGTAGGCTGAGCGCGTGGCCGCGCGGATCACACGCCGCGCATCATCGCTAGGAATGAGGAACTTCTTCGGATCGGACTTGTCGACCTTGGCCGGTTTACCGTCCGGGCCCGGGACCCGGTTCGGGATGACCGAAAAAGAATAGGTCATGAGCACGCGCACGGAACTGTCGCTCAGTCCCTTCGATTCGCCCTGTGCCTCTTGGGCCTGCTGGCTGCGCTTGTCGAGCTCCTCTGCGGCGACAGCCGTCATGCCAGGCGCCGGGTCGGCGGCTTGGACAGGGACGCTCATCAGCAGTACTAACATCGCGGCCGCCGCGGCCCCGCCACACTCAATCCACTCAACTTTCATCTCCAGCCCTTCTCCTTCCGTGGCGGAAGCTAGCACTGTTGAGGGCCATCGCAATAGGAGAAACGGGGCGGAACTATGACCCCTTGTTCCCCTGCCCGCGCTGGCCCCGGGTCAAGGCCGACACGATTCCGCGCCAGGTTTTGACGTCCTGCTCGGTGGCGCCCATGCGATGGAACATATTGCGAATCGAGCGGACCATGGAGGGGCGCTTCTCCGCCGGCCTCAAGAACCCAGCACGGTCGAGCGCAGTCTCCAAGTGCTCGAACAGGCCGAAGAGCTCGGCGCGCGTGGCGGGCCGCGTCTCAGGCGCCGACAACCCCTCGATGGCAGGACCATCGAATGTCGTAATCCGTCCGAGGGTCTCAGGCTTCTGGCATTTCAGCCACTCGTAAGCGAAGAGCAGCACGGCCTGGGGCAAGCTCAGGGACGCGAAATCAGGGTCGACGGGCGCGGTCAGGATCGCATCGGCGAGCGCGATGGCGTCATTGTCGAGCCCGCTCCGCTCAGGCCCGAACAGGACACCGCTCTGCTCGGCGGCGAGCGCCCGGTCCCGGAGGGCCGCTGCGGCGGTCTCTGGGCTCAGCACGCGCTTCACCATTTCCCGCGGCCGCGCGGTGGTGGCGAGCACGAAATTGAGACCGCCGATCGCCGCCTCGACGCTGTCGTAGACCTTGGCACCGTCGATCACAGGCGCGGCCACGGCCGCGGCCGCCCGGGCCTTGTCGTTCGGCCAGCCGTCACGCGGGGCAACCAGGCGCAAATCCCGAAGCCCGAAATTGGCCATGGCGCGCGCGGCGAAGCCGATATTCTCGCCGAGCTGCGGGCGGACGAGAATGATGGCCGGCGCCGCCAATGCCAGGCTTTCAGCGCCCGCGACCTTGCCGGTTTCGGCATTTGCTTTCATCATGGCGGCACGATGCTATAGGGGGCGGCCTCCCGCAATGGGGGCAGCCTCTGCTCTTGGGCAGTCTTCCCTCCCCGCCCGACCTTTTCCCTAAACGGAGATTTGTGCGTGGACAAAATTAAAGTGCAGAACCCGATCGCCGACCTCGAAGGCGACGAGATGACCCGCGTCATCTGGCAGATGATCAAAGAGAAGCTGATCGAGCCTTATCTCGATCTGCCCCTGCTCGAGTTCGATCTGGGTATCGAGAACCGCGACGCGACCGACGATCAGGTGACCGTCGATGCCGCGCACGCCATCCAGGAATGCGGCGTCGGCGTCAAATGCGCGACCATCACCCCGGACGAGGCGCGGGTTCGGGAGTTCGGCCTCAAGAAGATGTGGAAGTCGCCGAACGGCACGATCCGCAACATCCTGGGCGGGGTGATCTTCCGCGAGCCGATCATTTGCAAGAACGTCCCACGGCTCGTACCGGGCTGGACCAAGCCCATCGTCATCGGCCGCCACGCCTATGGCGACATCTACCGCGCCGTCGATTTCCTCGTTCCGGGCAAAGGCAAGCTTACCATCCGCTTCGAGGGCGAGGACGGGACCGAGATCGAGCACGAGGTGCACGCCTTCGAAGGCTCCGGCGTCGCGCTCGGCATGTTCAACCTCGACAATTCCATTCGCGACTTCGCCCGGGCCTCGCTCAATTACGGGCTGGACCGCAACATGCCGGTCTATCTCTCCACCAAGAACACGATCCTCAAAGCCTATGACGGCCGCTTCAAGGACCTGTTCGCGGAAATCTACGAGACCGAGTTCAAGCAAGAGTTCGAGAAGCGTGGGCTCACCTACGAGCACCGGCTGATCGACGACATGGTCGCCGCCTGCTCTGAAATGGTCGGGCGGCTATGTTTGGGCGTGCAAGAACTATGACGGCGACGTGCAGTCGGACACGGTGGCGCAAGGCTTCGGCTCGCTCGGGTTGATGAAGAGCGTGCTGATGACGCCGGACGGCAAGACCGTTCTGGCCGAGGCCGCGCACGGCACCGTGACCCGCCACTACCGCCAGCATCAGCAGGACCGCGCCACCTCCACCAACTCCACGGCGTCGATCTTCGCCTGGGCGGGCGCCTTGAAGCACCGCGCCAAGCTCGACGGCAATGACGAGCTGCTGCGCTTCGCCGAGACGCTCGAAAAGGTCGTGGTCTCGACCATCGAGAAGGGCTTCATGACCAAGGATCTCGCGCTGCTCGTCGGCGCCGACCAGGCGTGGCAGACGACGGAAGGCTTCATCGACAAGATCGACGAGAATTTGCGCGCGGCGATGGCGAAACGCGAAGCGGCCTGAGGCCCGAGGCGTTCGCGCCCGTCAGGCCTTCTCGCTCTGCTTCTCTGCTCGCCGCGCGCGGGCCCTACGCGGGGTCTCGCTTGCGGGCTTTGCCGTGTCGGCCTGGCGCCGGGCTTCCGCGACGTTACGGATGCGATTCATGATCTCCGGATGGCGGCGGGCGAGGCGCGCAAGCGCCGGACTATCCAGCACATAGACCCGGCAGCGCGTCTTGGCCACGACGTCATGCTTGTGGCGCCTATGTTCGAGGAGCGCCATCTCGCCGAAAAAGTCGCCCTCCTTGAGGAGCGCGCGCTTGCCGCGGCCAATCTCGACTTCCGCCTCGCCGCTGGCGATCAGGAACATGCTGTCTCCGGCGTCCCCTGCCCGCACCATGGGCACGCCCGGCATGAAGTTTCGCGTGTAGAGCAGCTTGGTGATCTCGGCCACCTCGGTCTCGTCCATGGTGGCGAAGAGGGGCACGCGGGCGACCATGCTCCAGGTCACCACGAATTGGTGACGATTCGATTCCTGCGTGAAGCCGGTGGCGATGATGGCGACCGGCAGCGCGAACATGCAGACGCCGAGCACCATGATCACGCCGCCGAGCACCTTGCCCCACGGGGTGACGGGCACCAAGTCGCCATAGCCCACGGTCGTGAGCGTGGAGAGCGCCCACCACGCCGACGCAGGGATCGAGCTGAATCCGTTCGGCTGCGCCCCCCGCTCCAGGAAGTAGATGCCGGTCGAGGCGAACAGCAGCAGCACAAGCATGACCAGGAGCGCGCCGAGCAGCGCGCGGTACTCATCGGCCAGCACCCGCCCGAGCGTCTGCAAGGCCGGCGAGTAGCGCACGAGCTTGAGCAGCCGGAACAACCTGAACACACGAAGCACGCGCAGATCGAGCGGGAAGAACCAGTGGAGATACCAGGGCGCGAAGGCAAACAGGTCGATCAGCATGATCGGCCGCGTGGCGAATCTGATCCGCGCGCGCCACGGCGGCAGGCGCGAGAGCATCGGGATCTCCACCGCGCTCCATACCCGCAGCGCATACTCGACCGTGAACACGGCAACAGAGAACAGGTTGAAGGCCCAGAACCAGGGGCCGTAACGCGCTGCCAGGTGGTCGACCGTCTCGGCCGCGAAAGCGACGGCGTTGAGGATAATCAGGATGACGATGAAGGCGTTGACGAACTGGCCCGCGGGGTGAGCGTCGCCCCCCACTTCGAGGATGTCGTGGACCTTCCTTCGCCAGCGGCGCCAGACGGTCGGCTCCGCCATGGCTTTAAGCGTGCCCGGCGCGGGCCTTGGCGCCTTCGTCTTCGCTGCCAGCAGGCGTAGTCCCCTCGTCGGAAAGCGCCGCGGCGATTGCCTCCAGCGCCTCGTCGGCACGCGCGCCGTCCGGCCCGCCGGCCTGGGCGAGATCTGGACGGCCGCCGCCGCCCTTGCCGCCGAGCACCTCGGCGCCGACGCGAACGAGATCGACGGCGTTGTAGGTGCCCGTGAGGTCCTGGGTGACGCCGACGATGAGCCCCGCCTTACCCTCGTCGCTGACGCCGACCACGGCGACGATGCCTGAGCCCAATTGCTGCTTGGCCTCGTCGACGAGGCCGCGCAGGTCCTTGGGCGCAACGCCGTGCACGGTGCGGGCGAGCAGCTTGACGGGGCCGAGGTCGCGCACGGCGGACGCCTGTTTCCCGCCGCCGCCTTCGGGCCTCAGCGCAAGATCGCGCTTGGCCTCGGCCAGCTGGCGCTCGAGCTTGCGGCGCTCGTCGATGACGGCGGCAAGCCGTGTGATCATCTCATCGGGCGAGACCTTAAGAAGCTCGGCCGCCTCACGCACGCGCTCGTCCTGCGCGGCGAGGAATTCGCGGGCGGCGGCGCCGGTCAGCGCCTCGATGCGGCGGACGCCGGCGGCGACCGCGCTCTCGCTCACGATCTTGAGGAGCCCGATATCGCCGGTGCGCCGCACATGGGTGCCGCCGCAGAGCTCGATGGAATAGGCATGGCCGGCCTTGGGGCTGCCGGGCGCAACGCCCATGGAGACCACGCGCACCTCGTCGCCGTATTTCTCGCCGAAGAGCGCCAGCGCCCCCTGCTCGATGGCCGCATCCGGCGTCATCAGATGGGTCTCGACGGCTGAGTTCTGGAGGATCATGGCGTTGGCCAGATCCTCGACGGCGCGGATCTCCGCGTGCGTCATGGGCTTCGGGTGGGAAAAGTCGAAGCGCAAGCGCCCCGGCTCCACCAGCGAGCCCTTCTGCGCCACATGGGTGCCGAGTACCTCGCGCAAGGCTTCGTGCAGAAGATGGGTGGCAGAGTGATGCGCGCGGGTCGTGGTGCGGCGGGTGTGATCGACCTCGAGCATGACCGTCTGACCGCGGATCAGAGTTCCCTTCTCCAGAACGCCGTCATGGAGGAACAGGCCGTGCAGCTTCTTCTGCGTGTCCTCGACCTTGAAGGCCACGTCGCTGCCGACGGTGAGCGTGCCGTGATCGCCGACCTGGCCGCCCGACTCCGCATAGAACGGCGTCTGGTTGACGATGACGATGCCGCGCTCGCCTTGGCGCAATTCATCGACGCGCTCGCCGTCCTTGACCAGCGCCACGATCTCGCCGGAGGCGGTCTCGGTCTCGTAGCCTAAGAACTCGGTGGCGCCGAGCTCCTCTTTCAGCGCAAACCACAGGCCTTCGGTCGCCGCCTCGCCGGAGCCGGCCCAGGACTTCCGCGCCTCGGCGCGCTGGCGCTCCATGGCGGTGGCGAAGCCTTGGGCGTCGACGGCGATGCCCTTGGCCTTCAGCGCGTCCTCGGTGAGGTCGTAGGGGAAGCCATAGGTGTCGTAGAGCTTGAAGGCGACCTCGCCGGGAAGCGTGTCGCCCGGCTTCAGGCCCTCGACGGCCTCGTCGAGCAGGCGAAGCCCGCGCTCCAGCGTCTCGCGGAAGCGGGTCTCCTCGAGCTTCAAGGTCTCCTCGATCAGCGCCTCGCCGCGCTCCAGCTCGTGGAAGGCGCGGCCCATCTCGCCGACCAGCGTCGGCACCAGCCGGTAAAGCAGCGGCTCCTTGGCGCCGAGCAGATGGGCATGGCGCATGGCGCGGCGCATGATGCGGCGGAGCACATAGCCCCGCCCCTCGTTGGACGGCAGCACGCCGTCGGCGATGAGGAAGGACGAGGCACGCAAGTGATCGGCGATGATGCGGTGGCTCGGCGCGTTCGCACCCACCGCCGGCACGCCGGTCAGCTCGACGGAAGCGTCGATCAGCGTCTTGAACAAATCGATGGCGTAGTTGTCGTGGGTGCCTTGCAGCACCGCGGCGATGCGCTCGAGCCCCATGCCGGTGTCGATGGACGGACGCGGCAGGTCGATCCGCGTGCCGTCCTCGCGCTGCTCGTATTGCATGAAGACGAGATTCCAAATCTCGACGAAGCGGTCGCCGTCGGCGTCGGCGCTGCCCGGCGGGCCGCCCTTCAGCTCAGCGCCGTGGTCGTAGAAGATCTCCGAGCACGGCCCGCACGGACCCGTGTCGCCCATCGACCAGAAATTGTCGGAGCCGGCGATACGCAGGATCTTGTCGTCCGAGAAGCCGGAAATCTTCTTCCACAGCTTCGCCGCCTCGTCGTCGTCCACGTAGACGGTGACGAGGAGCTTCTCCGCCGGAAGCGCGAACTCCTTGGTCAGCAGTTCCCAGGCGAGAAGGATCGCGCGCTCCTTGAAGTAATCGCCGAAGGAGAAGTTCCCCAGCATCTCGAAGAAGGTGTGGTGGCGCGCGGTGAAGCCCACATTGTCGAGATCGTTGTGCTTGCCGCCGGCGCGCACGCATTTCTGCGACGAGGCGGCGCGCGGGCCCTTCGGCTTCTCCTGGCCGGTGAACACGTTCTTGAACGGCACCATGCCGGCATTGGTGAACATCAGCGTCGGATCGTGCCGCGGCACGAGCGGCGCCGAGGGCACCACCAGATGATCGCTCTTGGCGAAGAAGTCGAGAAACCCCGAGCGAATGTCGTTGGCGCGGGTCGGCACGACATGCGCACCCGACGGGGCGGCTTGGGCTTTAGGCTTCCCTTTGGGGGATTTGGCGGCGCTCATGGCGTCTTGGGCTGGACCTTACATTCTCGCGCGCGGGGTATTTCACGATCTGCCGCCACCCTAGCCGATTCGGCGGGTGCGGATTTCGTGATCGCGCGCTCCATACTTCATGGAGACGGCTCCATTCGCCGTGAGACATAAGGTCTGGCGGGAACCCTGTCTAGCCACGAGACCCGGGCAAAAAGCCCGGAAGACAGGGCCCCGGCCGTCCTGGAGCGGCATGGGGGAACGCCGCTCCGGTGCAAATCTTTGGACGAATGAGCTAGCCGCCGCGCTTGCCGCGCCGGCCGCCGCCGGCGATCGAGGTGACGGTGCCGTCGTCAGCGGCGGGGTCCGCATCGCCGTCCGCCTCCTCGCCCTCCCCGCTTGCCGCCGCAATGTCACCTTCGAGGATCTGCGCGGCAATCAGCCCTGCGTTCTCGCGGATGGCGCGCTCGATCTTGGCGGCAGATTCCGGGTGCTCTTTCAGATAGGCCTTGGCGTTCTCGCGCCCCTGGCCGATGCGCTCACTATCGAAGGAGAACCACGAGCCGGACTTCTCGACGATGCCCGCCTTGACCCCGAGATCGATCAGCTCGCCCATCTTGGAGACGCCCTCGCCATACATGATGTCGAACTCGACCTGCTTGAAGGGCGGGGCCACCTTGTTCTTCACCACCTTGACGCGGGTCTGGTTGCCGACGACCTCGTCGCGCTCCTTGATGGCGCCGATGCGGCGAATGTCGAGGCGGACGGAAGCGTAGAACTTCAGCGCATTGCCGCCGCTCGTGGTCTCCGGCGAGCCGAACATCACGCCGATCTTCATGCGGATCTGGTTGATGAAGATCACCATGCAGCGGGACTTGGAGATAGAGCCGGTGAGCTTGCGCAGGGCCTGGCTCATGAGCCGCGCCTGGCTCCCCATTTGCATATCGCCCATCTCGCCTTCGAGCTCGGCCTTCGGCGTCAGCGCCGCAACCGAGTTGACCACGAGCACGTCGATGGCGCCGGAGCGCACCAGCGTGTCGGCGATCTCGAGCGCCTGCTCGCCGGTGTCGGGCTGGGAGATCAGCACGTTCTCGAGATCGACGCCGAGCTTGCGCGCATAGACAGTGTCGAGCGCGTGCTCCGCATCGACGAAAGCGCAGATGCCGCCCCTCTTCTGGGCCTCGGCAATGACATGCAGCGCGAGCGTGGTCTTACCCGAGGATTCAGGCCCGTAGATCTCGACGACGCGGCCGCGCGGCAGGCCGCCAATTCCGAGCGCGATATCGAGGCCTAACGAGCCGGTGGGGATCGACTCGATCTCGACCACGGTCTCGTTCTGACCGAGCCGCATGATCGAGCCCTTGCCGCAGGCCCGCTCGATCTGGGAGATCGCCGCCTCCAGCGCCTTCTCTTTGTCCATCTCAACTCCTTCGACCAGGCGCAACGCAGCGTTCGACATCGACCTTCTCCCTTATTTCATAGCCCCAGGGCTTGCGTAAATGGTGGTGCTCGGCGCGCCCTCACCCCGTCCACATCCGAAATGACGCGCCCTCGGCTCAATTTGCATTTTGCCACTGTACACGCTTTGTTCTCTGTTCGCAATATGTTCTCATCTCGAGGCAAAGAAAAAGGCCGCCCGAGTGGGGCGGCCAGCGAAAACATCGACGCTCCTTAGGCCGTTAGCGGTAGCACCGCGCGCACCAGCACTTCCACAGCCGGCACACCCTGGTGTAGCCGACCGGGCAGGTCGGGCCGGTGAACTTGCAGGCCACTTGTTCGATCGGCGAATAGTCCTTCGCAATCATGGGCAGCCCATGCGTGCCAGAGCCCACCGTGGCGTCGGCCTGGAAGCCGAGCGCGCCGGCAAGCAGCAGGGCAAAAGCGGCAGTCAGCAGAATCGCGAATCTGCGCATCGTTCCCTCCTATGGCAAGGGACCCGCCTCCCCCACTGGAACGCGGGGTCCTGCACGGAAAGCATAGCGCAGAATCGCCACAACGTCTGCGCCATACCGAACGCGCTGGCGCAAAACGCGCTCGCCTGAGGCAGGCGAGCGGCTATGATCGGGGCCGGCCGGAACGAGGGACCAACTCAAAAAGCATGAGCGACGACACGCGCGACAGCACATTGCGGGACAAGGCGTTTCTCGTCCTGCTCGTCCTGGTGACGCTCGCCTTTGGCTGGATCCTGTTGCCGTTCTACGGGGCGATCCTGTGGGCCACGGTTCTCGCCACGGTCTTCGCCCCGACGCATTGGTGGCTGCTTGGCGCCATGCCCGGGCGCCCGAGCCTCGCCGCGCTCATCACCCTGATCATCATCGTGGCGATCGTACTTCTGCCGCTTGCACTCACTGCCGGGTCCCTCGTCAGCGAAGCCACCAGCCTCTATGAGCGTGTCCAGTCGGGCCAGCTCGATCTCGGGCGCGCATTGCAGAATTTCCTCAATGCCCTGCCGTCATGGGCCACGGGGATCCTCGGCCGGCTCGGCGTGACCGATGTCGGCGACATTCAGAGCCGGCTCGTCGCCCTTCTGAAGGAGGGCGGCCAGTTCTTCGCCACTCAGGCCGTCCTCGTCGGCCAGGGCACGGCGAACTTCATCATCAGCCTGGGCATCATGCTCTATCTGCTGTTCTTCCTCCTGCGCGACGGCGAGGCGATCGCGAAAGCAGTCCGCCATGCGATCCCGCTCAGGTCCGAGCAAAAGGTCGCGCTCTATGAGCGGTATACGGTGGTCGTGCGCGCCATGATCAAGGGCACGGTGCTCGTGGCCATCGTCCAAGGCGCGCTCGGCGGTTTCATCTTCTGGCTGCTCGGCATCCATTCCCCGGTCCTGTGGGGCGTTGTGATGGCCTTCATGTCGCTGTTGCCCGCGATCGGCGCCGCCGTGGTCTGGCTGCCAGTGGCGCTCTATCTCTTGGTGACGGGCGCGGTGTTGAAGGGCATCGTCTTGATCGCGTTCGGGGCCGGCGTCATCGGGCTGGTGGACAATCTGTTGCGCCCCTATCTCGTCGGCAAGAGCACGCGGATGCCGGACTTCATCGTGCTGCTCTCGACACTCGGCGGCATCGCCATCTTCGGGCTCAACGGCTTCGTCGTCGGCCCCTTGATCGCCGCCATGTTCTTCGCCGCCTGGGACATCGCCGCGGGCGGGAGCACGGGCACGCAAGCGCCCGACAGGTCGTCACAGAAGACTTGAGCGATCAAAAGGAGGTCACCGATGGCTGATGAGAAGGGCTTTGCCAAAGAGCTGAACGATCTGATCACGCGCTATATCCAGGGGGGCTCAGATCCCCAGGCCGTCGTTGACGAGCTGACGCGAGAGGCAAATCTCGTATTTGCCCGGCACAACCTTGAAATCTATCTGGTCGCGCGGCAGGGCCAGAATCCGGGCGACTGAGGAGCCTTGGGCCCGATCGCGGCACGGCTCTATGGACACGATCAGCAGGGGCTGGCGGAAGCGGGAAACGGCCAAACCGCCCCGTGATCCCCGTCCCACTGTGAACCGGGCCTTAAAGATACCAACAGCATCATTTGCGCGTAGGTGAAGACAATTCCGGCCGAATCGGCCATGCGTCATGGATCGGACGGGGCCAAAGCCTCTTGGGGCGCGGGGGGCTCCCTCTCTTTCAGGAGTAGAAATCATATGATGTCGAAATCCGAGCTCATTCAGACAATCGCCGACGAGGTCGAGCTGTCGAAGAAAGACGTGAAGGCGGTCATCGAGCACCTGGCGGCCGTGGGCTACAAGGAAATGAAGAAGACCGGCGAGTTCCTCGTGCCCGGCTTCGCCAAGTTCGTCGTCGTCAAGAAGCCGGCCACCAAGGAGCGCGCGGGCATCAACCCGTTCACCAAGGAGCCGACCGTGTTCAAGGCAAAGCCGGCGCGCAAGGTTCTCAAGGTCCGTCCGGTGAAGGCGGCGAAAGACGCGGTCTGACGTAGGCTTTCGAGTGCGCGCCGCCCTGGGGGCGGCGCCACCTCACCTCGAGTCAGCTATCGAGATCGATGTCTGTCTGCGTGCCCGGCACCGCGTGCGCAGCGTTGGGCCGCGGCTGTCTGACAACACCCCTGCTAGCGATTCGAATACGCTTTGCGCCGCTGATGATTGGAACGTTCTAATGGGCAAAGATAGCGCAAGCGCCATTGCCCTTTGTCTTCTTGCATCCCTTACTGCAGGAGGCGGAAGCCGTATTACCATGGCCCGAATTGCACGTTGCGTGTGTCCCGTTTTGGTTGCAGTGCCCTCCCGGTCCTGAATTCAGTACGTAGGCCACATTGCCGCATTCGAGCGTGACCGATGCCGCCGACGGCCTTCTGCCGGGCACAAGGGTGTGGCCGGAGTTGCCGGGCAGCTTGTTCACCGTTTTTTGTGCGATCGGGATGACGAGCCCATCTTGAACATGGGCCGAGGACGCCGTGACCATGGTGACCGCCGCCAGGGCGGTGACTGAAACAACCAGATATCTCATGGTCATCTCCATTTCTGAACAGATTTTCCGCAATGGTCGCTCCAGGCCCGACAGTGCGTTCGCTTGTGTCTCGACAATCGGCGCAGCGACCAGACCAGACGCGGGAAGTCGTCGCTACTGTTGTCGGGACGTGCAAGTGCCTTTGCCTTGGTGCCTCTTGCACCCGGCGGAACACGAAGCGACCGCCCCGTCTCCGTGGGTGTTGGCGCAGATCTTCTTTTTCGTGGTGCCGTTGCATATCCCGCCGGGAACGTAGAGACTGTAGATCTTGTTGCCGCATTTCAAGTCGATGCTTGCGGGAACCGACTTTCTGGTGACTTTCGGCGGATGGGATGTGGTGCCGGGCGATATCTTCTGTGCGATCGGAATGATTTCCGCCTGCCCGGTCAGATCCATCGACAGCGCGGGAGCGGCAAGGAGAAACAGGCAGGCGGTGGACAGGATGATGCGCATAACATGCTCCTCCAGTCTCGACGCCCCTTCGACGCGAAGGTGGCATTTCCGCGAATCAGACGCATCTCCCGCATAAGCCAATCAAACTCCTTTGCGGGACGATCATCGCCGTCGCCATTCTCGTCCCCTCCCTTGCGGCCGCAGAACCAAAACTGCCGCCCGGGACCTTTCTCTGTCCCGGCGTTCCCAGGACGTGCGGCGCATGGGGACCGAAAGGCGCCAACACCTGCCGCACCTGTCAGCGGTCGATATGCAAGAAGGAGAACGGCAAGGACGTCGTTGCCGGGAACAAGACCGAGACCGAGTGCTACGAGGGCCATGGCCCGGCTCCGCTGCGGGGCGGCGGGAAACTCCTCAACCTGCCCACGGCGCAGTCTTGAAGCTGAAGAAGGCGCAGTAAGCGGCTGAGAGGTGGCGGCGCCCCGGAAGCGGCGCCACCTCGTGCACCCGGCTCGAAACTCACGCGCCGATCACTCCTGCGATGGTTCCATTGGTGCGGCGTCCTCCGGCGCCTTTGGCGCTTCCGCGGGCCACTCGTTGGGGTTCCAAAGCTGCTGGGTCTGGCTCGAGATCTTGACGGCTTCATCGATCATCTTTCTGAGATCAGCCGGCGTAAGATCGCGGTTGATAACGCTGCCCACCAGGCGTAACTGCCGTGCGTTCTCGAGATAAGCGAAATGCATGTATTTCGGTCCGTCGTTCTGGGCCAAGGTTTTGAGCAGGACGTCATAGGGAAATTTCTGGTCGTCCTTGAGTTGCCAATAGTTGATCGTGGCCCAAACAAGTTTCGGATCGTCCGAAAGCGAAAAGTCTAAAGTCCACTTCAGGCCGGCCGTGTCTCCCTTGATCGAGAGATATTTGTTGCCGCTGGCGTATGCGTGCTCCGTCGGCTCATAGCCGAGGTTCTCCAGCATTTGTTTGAGGCCGGCAATGTCCAGCGCCTGAGGCTCGGCATACGCCCGCGGCGTGAAGGCAAAGGCCGTCAACGCAAGCAATCCAATGGTCAGCGATACGATGAGAGTTCTGGCGGCAACGACGGACAAATCGCATTTTGCCCTCCCGATACTGTGGCAAGTCTGCAAGCTTCCCTGGGCTGTGTGCCCCGAGGCCCGAAAACTGCCAAGCGCGCCGCTACGCCGGCGGGTCCGGTGCTCCAGCAACTCTAGGTTAGGTTGATTACAGCTTTCTGTCACGTCCGGCGCCGCTAAGACGGCGCGTTCTCGCGGGCGGCCGCTTTGATCTCCGGCGCCGCCTCGGGCGCGGCGGTAAGCGCCGCCTCCACCGCTTCGCGATAGCCATAGCGCTCGATGAAGGGCTTCAGGCGCTCGGCGACTTTGCGCGCGATGTCCTTCGGCAGCTTGTAGGACGACACGCGGTGATCGGCGCGATCCGACAGAAAGTCGTGCATCGGCCCTTCGGCCTCGTCGAACTTGTCGATGCCGAGCTTCTCGTAAATGCCGCGCATGGCGCCAACCGGATCCTTCACCAGATCCTCGTAGCGGATCTCGACGAGGTTCTTCTCCGGAATGAGATGGCGGTCCTCTTCGTAAGCCTTGGTGAAGCGTTCGAAAGTGTCGAGCACGTAGTCGTCGAGCCAAGGTTCGAGTCGCGGCGGGTTGTGCAGCCCTTGGGTGGAATAGAGCGCGCGCCACAGCTTCACCGTTGACGGGAACACGTCGAGCGGGTTCCGCGCGATGAAAACCCAACGCGCATCGGGAAAGAGCTTGGTCAGCACTTTGAGCCGCGCGGCGTTGCCCGGCGTCTTCATCACGAGGCGCTTGCCGTGCTTCAGCATGAGCCGGCGATAGAACCACATGAAGTGTCTAGCCCAGCGCTTGACCTTCTTCTCAGGCAGTCCCTTGAAGTCGAGATACTCGATATCGACGGGTCCGCGTCTGGGCCAGGCCATGGTGTTGTAGGGCGAGCCGTCGCCCAACATGATCATGGCGAACTCTTCTTCCTGCGGGCGGTCGAAGCCGACCGGCACGTCGTCTTGCGGGCGGCGCTTCGGCAAGAGCACCTTGAAGGCGTGATCGAGCGTGCCTTCGGTCAGGAGAAAGTGGTGCGGGAAGAAGCACTCATACGTGGTCGGATAAGCGAGGTTCGGGTCTTCGGAGAACAGGTCGTGGAGCAGCGTGGTGCCGCTCCGCCAATGGCCGACGACGAAGATCGGCGGCTCGTCGAGCGGCAAGCTTTCCGCCTTCTTCTTATAGAGCGCTTCCGATATCCAGGTGAGAGGGGTGTTCCACGGCACCCAGATGAAGAGCGCGAGCGTGTCGGGGATGCAGTTCAGCGTGAACGAGAAGCGGCCGCGCCAGAAGAGCCGCATCAGCGTCATGAAGCGCATGCCGAACCAGACATAGAGCAGCCGCCCGCCATAGCGCTCGATGGTGAGCGCCGGCATTTTCGGCTTTTTCCGGCTGCGGCGCGAAGGCTGGCCGTCTTCCTCCGGCGGCAAGACCTCGTAATCGGGCACGCGGGAACTCCAGAGTCAGGAGGTTGGATTTGCCCTCGCCTTAGACGCGATCGGCGCGCAAGGGAAGCCCCAAAGGGAGGCAAGTCTAGGCGAAAGAATGCCGCCTAGTCTTCCAGCGCCGATTTGACGGCCGCCGCGAGCTGCTTCAGGTCGAACGGCTTTTGCAGGAACATAAAATGCTCGTTCTCGGCCAGATTGCGGCGGAAGGCGTCCTCGGCATAGCCGGAGATGAAGATGATCTTGAGGTCGGGGTTGTCCTGGCGGAGTCGCTTCATCAGCGTCGGGCCGTCCATCTCCGGCATCACCACATCGCTCACTACGAGATCGACATCGCCGTGATGCGCCTCGAAGACTTCGAGCGCCTCCGCGCCGGTCGAGGCCTCGAGCACCTGGTAGCCGCGCGTGCCGAGCGCGCGGGCGGCGAAGCTCCGGACCGCATCCTCGTCCTCGACGAGGAGCACGGTGCCGCGGCCCGTTAGATCCTTCGGCTTCTCGGGCTTGCGCTCGACCTTTGCGGGCTCCGGCTCGGCTTCGGCGCTCTCCACGTAGCGCGGCAGGTAGACGCGCATGGTGGTGCCGCCGCCCTCCTCGCTCTCGGCGTAGATGTAGCCGCCCGTCTGCTTGATGATGCCGTAGACGGTGGAGAGGCCAAGGCCGGTGCCGCGGCCGATCTCCTTGGTGGAGAAGAACGGCTCGAAGATCTTGTGCTTGACCTCCTCGCTCATGCCGCAGCCGGAGTCTTGCACCTCGATCATCACGTATTCGCCGGGCGGCACGTGGGTGAGGCCAAGCTCGCGCGACTGGAGCTCGCTCACATTGGCGGTGCGGATGGCGAGCTTGCCGCCGTCCGGCATGGCGTCGCGCGCGTTGACGGCGAGATTGATGATGACTTGCTCGAACTGATGGAGGTCGGCCTTCACGGGCCACAAATCGCTCGCCTG
Source organism: uncultured Alphaproteobacteria bacterium (assembly GCA_963717875.1). GTDB lineage: Bacteria > Pseudomonadota > Alphaproteobacteria > Rhizobiales > Methyloligellaceae > Methyloceanibacter. The sequence goes on along the minus strand of CAVQXI010000032.1, from coordinate 7,919 downwards.
ATCGAGGCTGAGCTCGACGTTCTCGCCGAGCAGCCGGCCGAGCAGGATGGAGAGCTCCGACAGCACGTCGCCGAGCTGGAGCACTTGCGGGCGCAAAGTCTGCTGGCGCGAGAAGGCAAGCAGCTGGCGCACCAGGCCTGCGGCCCGGTTGGCGTTCTGCTTGATGTTCATGATGTCCTGGAAGGCCGGGTCGGTCGGCCTGTGGTTCATCAGCAGGAAGTCGGAGAAGCCGATGATCGCCGTCAGCATGTTGTTGAAGTCGTGGGCGATGCCGCCGGCGAGTTGACCGACGGCCTGCATCTTCTGGCTCTGGGCGATCTGCATCTCGAGCGCGCGCTGCTCGGTGGTGTCGATGGCATAAGCGATCGCCGCCTCGCCCTCGCCTTCCTGCTCGATGGGGCTGAGATAGATCCTGCCGCTCCGCTCGCCTGGGCCGGCGAAGGTCACGTCGACCGGCTCGATCAGCCCCTGGCCTGCGGTGACGCCCTCGAGCGCCTTGCGGAGCGCCTGGTGGCTCGCCGGCTCGACCAGGCTTTCGAGGCTCGCCAGGCTGCCGCCGTCGGCGTCGGCGCCGAACATGCGCACGAAGGCGGCATTGGTGGCGCTGACGACACCGCTCGCATCGACCGTGGCGATGGCGATCGGCGCCGCATGGAACAGCCGCGCAAATCTGAGCTCGGCGGCGCCCGCCTCTTCCGCCTCGCCCGGCCCGCGAGTGAGAATGAGGATAAGGGCCAAGTCGCTCCCGCGCGGTAGCCGGTGCAGGATGCGGACCGGCAGGGTGGTGCCGTTGGCCTTGACCAGATCGATGTCGAAGTGCCGCGTCGTCCCTTGCGCCTCGCCGCGGCCCGCGCCGGCAATGAGCGCGGCGCTGTCAGGAGACATGATCTGGGTGAGCTTCAGCCGGTTGGAGACCTCGGAGAGATCGAGTCCCAGCCACTGGGCGAGCGTGGCGTTCAGATACTCAATTTGGCCGTCCGCATCGGCAGTGAAGAATCCGGCCGGCGCGTTGTCGAGATAATCGATGGCCGCCTGGACCTTGGCGAAGCTCGTCTCCTCGCGGGCGCGGTCCTGGGTGATCTCGTCGAGCTGCCACACCACGAGCGCCCCTTTGCGCCCGGAGTTCGGTTCGGGCGGCATGGGCTGCACCGAGATGCGGAACCAGCGCGGGGTAATGCCCCCCTCCTCTCGGATCTCGCCGGGCGGCGGCAGACGGAACTCCTCTTTCAGCCGGCGGCCTTGCTGGGCGGCGCGGGCGAGACGGAAAATAGGTTCGGCGAGATGCGGATTGCCACCGAAGGCGCGGTCGGGCGACGGCACGGCCGTCTCCGCGTCGAGCCCGAGCAAATCGCGATAGGACTGGTTGGCGTAAAGCACCCGCCCCGCAGCGTCGGCGATCAGCGCGCCTTGCGGCAGATTGTCGACGAAGGCCTTGGTGATGTCGTTGCGGGCATGGCGCTGGCCGAAATAGAGGATGCCGACGGCGCCGGCGAACAGGCAGAACACACCGACCACGGCGAGGCCGGCGAGGATGGCAAGCACGAACGGTTCGGCGATCTGGCGCGAGACCATGGCAAGCCCGACCGCCGCCACGGCAAGGGCGAACGCGAGAAGCACGACGAGCCCTACGCTGCCGTCGCGTTCGGTGCGGTCAGCGGCGGGCTCGGCGTAGCGCATCGGCGCGTTAATATCTGTCATGACCAAGGAAAATACCCGATTCGAATTGTCTTGACCGGAGATTGTCATGCGCGCGAGGTCACGGCCGCCTCGGGAATCGCTTCGCCTAAAGGGCGCCCTTGTGGTTAAAGAGCTGCTAAGCTCGACAAGCCTAGGGAACCAGCGGACATGGACTTCGACACCCTCATCCTCGGCGTCGCAACTCTTCTCTTCGTCATCGCCCTTGTGGCCCTTGTGGTCTGGGCGTTCAAGGCCTTCTTCAGCAAGTCGAGCTCGTCTGCGTTCAGGCCGCGGGAGAAGCGGCTCGGGGTCGTGGAGACGGCGACGGTCGACTCAAAACGGAAGCTCTATCTCCTGCGCCGCGACGATGTGGAGCATCTCGTCATTATCGGCGGCCCGGTCGATGTGGTGGTCGAGACGGGAATCAAAGGGCGCCCGCATCTCGGCCCGCCCCATGACGACGTGATTATCGCCAAAACCGAGGCCCGGCCGGCCCCCGATTACGGAAAATCCTGAGGATTTTGCAGCGATTCAAGCTTGACTGTGGCGTAAATGACACGCCCGGTTTCACTTGTGGTCAGGGGCGGATTGCGGTAAATAGTGAATCCGATCTTACGGTGGCCCTTAGGGGCAGCGGATGAAGCAACGCCGGTAGTTTCAATCGCTCGTATCGTAAGACCGCCGGCAGTTCCCTGCTAATGGTCCGACACCGACTGGCCTTGCCAGTCATGTCAGTCCCCCAAACCTCTCCACTCCCCGCCCTCCAGCGGGGAGTTTTTTTGTCGCCGCTTTGACCCGGGCCTGCCCGTCTTAAACTTGGCGCATCATGTCCGTGGACCGTCGATCCTCCCCTCCTGCCGTATTCGTTTCTGGCTCCGCTGACGACTCGCGCTTCGGTGCCGAGACCGATGCCGCAGGACTTCGTCTATCTCCGCGACGTGGATCCCTCGATCCAGCAGGACATGCGCTATGCCGGCAGCTACAACTTCACGGGCAAGACGGTATCAGGCTACGACGCGCCGGAATGCGTGCTGGTGCGGCAGGCCGCCGAGGCGCTGAAGAAGGTCGAAGAGGACCTCAAACCGAAAGGCCTCAGCTTGCGCGTCTACGACTGCTATCGCCCGACCCAAGCAGTCGATGCCTTCGTCGCCTGGTCGAAAGAGCCCGGCACGCCAGAGGCCAAGGCCGAGTGGTATCCCAACCTCAACAAGGCCGCGTTATTCCCGAACTATATCGCCACGCGCTCAGGCCATTCGCGGGGTGCCACGCTTGACGTCACCGTGGCGCCGATCGGCGCGGCCGACACGCACCCTCAAGGCGTGAGCTGCACGGCAGCGCAAAAGGATTCTGCGCCGGATGGCAGCCTCGTCATGGGGACGAGCTTCGACTGCTTCGACAAGAAGGCCAACACCGACGCCTCGGGCCTCACGCAAGAAGAGGTGAAAAACCGCGCTCTGCTGCGTGATGCCATGGAGGCGCGCGGCTTCAAGAGCTATCCGTTCGAATGGTGGCATTACACGTTCGAGCCGGAGCCTTATCCCGACACCTATTTCGACTTCCCCATCAGCCCGCGACCAACCGACGATAAGACGTGACGGGGGATCAGCCGGGACACGTGATTGAGACGGCGGTGCCGGCGCGGCTCGACCGTCTGCGCTGGGGCCACTTCCACACGCTTGTCGTGATCGCGCTTGGCATCACTTGGGTGCTGGACGGGCTCGAAGTGACGCTCGCCGGTGCCGTGGCCGGCGCGCTGAAAGAGAGCCCGGTCCTCAAGCTGACCAATGCCGAGGTGGGGCTTGCCTCGAGCTTCTATCTCACAGGCGCCGTGCTCGGCGCGCTTCTGTTTGGCTGGCTCACGGACCGGCTGGGACGGAAGCGACTCTTCTTCATCACCCTTGGCGTCTATCTGGTGGCCACGGCGGCGACGGCGTTCTCCTGGAACTTCGCAAGCTTCGCCCTGTTCCGCTTCCTCACGGGCGCCGGCATCGGCGGCGAGTACACGGCGATCGCCTCGACCATCCAGGAATTCGTGCCGGCGCGCTATCGCGGGCATACCGACCTCGTCATCAATGGAAGCTTCTGGATCGGGGCGGCGGTGGGCGCCGGCGGCTCCATCGTGCTGCTCGACCCTTCCGTGCTGCCGCCGGACTATGGCTGGCGCGTTGCGTTCTTCATCGGCGCCGTGCTGGGCCTGGGCATTCTGGTGATGCGCTCATGGATTCCGGAATCGCCACGCTGGCTCATGACCCATGGCCGCGCCGAAGAGGCGCATGAGGTTCTCGACCGCATCGAGGATCACCACCGCGCGCGCGGCCATCACGTGCCGGACGAGGAGCCCGCGCTGTTCCGGCTCAAGTCGCGGCGCTTCACCCCGCTGAGAGAGGTCTGGCGAACGCTGTTCCAAGCCCATCGCCGTCGCACGCTGGTGGGCCTCGCCCTGATGGCGGCGCAGGCCTTCTTCTACAACGCGATCTTCTTCACCTACGCGCTCGTCCTCACCGACTTCTACGGAATCAGGGCGGACCAGGTCGGCTGGTATTTGCTGCCGTTTGCCGCCGGAAACTTCCTCGGACCGCTTCTGCTCGGGCGTCTGTTCGACACGATCGGACGCCGCCCCATGATCACCCTCACCTACGTGCTGTCTGGCGTGTTGCTGGCGCTCACCGGCGCGCTGTTCGCCGCCGGGGTTCTGTCGGCGACGGGTCAGACCATTGCCTGGACGGTGATCTTCTTCTTCGCCTCGGCCGCGGCAAGCTCAGCCTATCTCACCGTAAGCGAGACCTTCCCGCTGGAGATCCGCGCACTCGCCATCGCCTTCTTCTATGCGGTCGGCACCGGCATTGGCGGCATCGGCGCCCCGTATCTGTTCGGCGCGCTCATCGACACCGGCTCGCGGACAAGCCTGTTCGCCGGCTATCTGCTCGGTGCGGGATTAATGCTCGCCGCCGGGCTCATCGCGGCACGCTACGGGGTCGCCGCCGAGCGCAAATCCCTCGAGGACGTGGCCACGCCACTGTCAGCCGCAGATTGATTATTCGTCGCGGTAGACGCGCTCGCGCCGCTCGTGGCGCTCTTGCGCTTCGACGCTCAACGTGGCGATGGGGCGCGCATCGAGCCGCTTCAGGCTGATCGGCTCGCCGGTCTCCTCGCAGTAGCCGTAGGTGCCGTCCTCGATGCGCTCGAGTGCGGCATCGATCTTGGCGATCAGCTTGCGCTGACGATCGCGCGCTCTCAATTCAAGCGAGCGTTCCGTCTCGCTCGTCGCCCGGTCGGCGATGTCGGCATATTGCGCGGAGTCGTCTTGCAGGTGCTGCAGCGTCTCCTTGGTGGAGCGGAGGATCTCGTCGCGCCAGTTGAGGAGCTTGCGGCGGAAATAGGCCCGCTGAAGATCGCTCATGAACGGCTCATCTTCCGATGGCCGATAATCTTCGGGGAGAATCTTTTTCTTCGCAGTCGCCATGAGAGTCATGTCCAGACGTCCAATTCGTCGTTGGGCTCGTCGCCGGCTCCCCTGCCCGGCGCGCTTCTTAGCGACCCCCGCCGGACTGGGCCCCGTATTACGGAAGCGAGTCGACAAGTCAAGCCAGCACTCAGGCTTGACAAACGCGCAAAGTGTGGTCAGCGCGCTCATAGCAAATTCGTCATATTTTCGAGGCACGCCTGGGACTTAAGGAGCCCAAATCTTGTGCAGCGCAGCTATGCTCGTGGCCTACACCCGCCTGCCCCGCTCTTCCTTCTTATGGCGCGGCGCGCTATGAGGCGCATGGCACGGGGGCATTAGGGCAAAGGACTTTCTCAGAGCGTGCCGATCTCCACCTACACGCATGCCGCCGGCGACGCCGTCCGCAATATCGGCGATTTCGCCTCCGGCCTCGTCGCGCCCACCGTACGGCTCGGCGTGACCGGGCTCGCGCGCTCCGGCAAGACCGTGTTCATCACCGCGCTGGTGCACAATCTCATCGCCAGCGGCCGGCTGCCGTTTTTCGACGCGGCGGCCGAGGGACGCTTGCTGCGCGCCTATCTGGAGCCGCAACCCGACGAGATCGTCCCGCGATTCGAATATGAGAAGCATCTCGCCGATCTCACCGGCGATCCGCCCACCTGGCCCGAGAGCACACGGCGCATCAGCCAGCTCCGGCTCACGCTCGAATACGCCACGACGAGGTTCTGGAAGCGGCAGATGGGCCGCGAGCGTCTGCATATCGACATCGTCGACTATCCCGGCGAATGGCTCCTCGATCTGCCGCTGCTCCAGCTCGACTACGCCGCATGGTCGCGCACCGCGATTGAGCAGAGCCGCGCGGCCGACCGCGAGACGGCGGCCAAGGATTGGCATCAAGCGCTCGCCACGACGGACCCGGCGCAAGCGGCCGACGAGGCGCTTGCCGCCACGCTTTCCGATCTCTTCAAGGCGTATTTGGTCGAGGCGCGTTCCGACCAATACGCGCTGTCGACGCTGCCGCCTGGCCGCTTCCTCATGCCGGGCGATCTCGAAGGCTCGCCGGCGCTGACCTTCGCGCCGCTCGACGCCAAAGGCGCGGAGCGTTTTCCGCGCGGTTCTTTGTGGGCGCTGATGGCGCGGCGCTACGAAGCCTATAAGAGCTACGTGGTGCGGCCGTTCTTCCGCGATCACTTCGCGCGGCTCGACCGGCAGATCGTGCTGATCGACGTGCTCGCCGCCCTGAATGGCGGGTCCGAAGCGGTCGCCGACCTCGAACGCGCCATGACCGAGATCCTCGAATGCTACCGCACGGGCTCGAACAGCCTGTGGTCGAGCCTATTCAGCCCTCGCATCGACCGCATCGTGCTGGCGGCCACCAAGGCGGATCATTTGCATCACGAGAGCCACGACCGGCTGGAGGCGATCCTTTCGCTTCTGACCGACAAGGCGATGACAAAGGCGCGCTATGCCGGCGCGGCAGTCAAAGTGCTGGCGCTTGCCGCGGTGCGCGCCACGCGCGAGGGCGAGGCCAAGCGGAACGGCGAGACACTTCCGTGCATCGTGGGCTATCCGCTTGCCGGCGAGACCATCGGGCGGCACACTTTCGACGGCAACGAGGCGTTCGCCATCTTCCCGGGCGATCTCCCCGCCGATCCGAGGAAGGCGCTGCAAGGCTGGCAAACGGAAGGGGCCGAGATGCGCTTCGTGCGCTTCCGTCCGCCGGACCCGCAAAAGTCCTCCCTTCCGGAGGCTTTGCGCCGTTCCCAAATATCCGTCTTGACCGCGCCATCCAGGCCCTGATTGGAGACCGCCTCAAATGAACAAGAGTTCGCGCCGGAAGCCCGCGGCGTTCCGCGTCGAAGAGGTCGATGTCTTCGTGCCGCCAGAGCCCGAGCCCACCGCCGTCCCGGCGGAGCCGCCTGACGCGCGGGTTCGGGCGCTGCCTAATCTCGAACGGGGCTTGCGCTGGGGCAGCATCTTTTTCGGGGCGCTTGGCGGGCTCGTCAGCCTCATCGCCTCGTTATGGCTCTACGACTGGGTGCTCGAGCTTCTGGCGCGTGACGATTGGATCGGTTGGGCGACGGTCGGACTGCTCGGCCTCGTGCTGTTCGCGTTTCTGATGATCATCCTGCGCGAGACGACGGGCCTTCTCCGCCTCGGCCGTCTCGGCAAGATCAGGCATGAGGCCGACAGCGCCGCGCGTCAGAACGACAAGGCGCTGGCGATCGACGTCACAAGCCGGCTCAAGCGTTTCTATGCGGGGCGCGAGGACCTCGCCTGGGGCTTGCAGCGGCTCGCCGAGCACGAGCACGACATCATGAACGCGGACGAGCTGTTGCGTCTCGACGAGCGCACGCTCATCGCGCCGCTCGATCCCGTCGCCCGCGGCATCGTCGCGGCGTCCGCCAAACGGGTGTCGGTGGTGACCGCCGTCAGCCCGAACGCCGTCATCGACATGCTGTTCGTCGGCACCCAGAATTTGCGCATGCTGCGCAAGCTCGCCACGCTCTACGGGGCGCGGCCCGGCACGCTCTCGCTCATCAAGCTCGCACGCATGGTGGTGACCCATATCGTGCTCACCGGTGGCATCGCGCTCGGCGACGACGTGATCCAGCAGGTGATCGGTCACGGGCTCACGGCGAAACTGTCGGCGCGTCTCGGCGAAGGCCTGTTCAACGGCGCGCTCACCACGCGCATCGGCATCGCCGCCATCGACGTGTGCCGTCCTCTGCCTTACGTGGAGCAGCAGCGCCCACGCTTCCGCGAGCTGGTCGCCGAGGTCGCCAGCACGCGCTGA
>CAVQXI010000031.1:0-16912 GCA_963717875.1 uncultured Alphaproteobacteria bacterium | reverse complement strand
CCCCAGGTCAAGGAGGCGATCCTTCATCTCAAGGAAGCCCGGGAGCACGGCGCATCGAGCTTCGAGGGCACCTGAGCCAAGGCTAGGCTGCGGCAGCGCATCGCTTAAGTGTTCCGGCGCCAGGTGGTAAGACTATTCCGTGCTCGACCTGACGCCCGAAGAACTGACCGCCATCAAGCTCTCTTTGCGCGTGGCCTCGGTGGCCACGCTGACGAGCCTGCCGTTCGGCATTGCCGCGGCCATGCTGATCGGGCGCGGCCGCTTTCTCGGGCGTCCTCTCCTCAACGCCGTCATCTTGCTGCCGCTCGTGCTGCCGCCGGTGGTGACGGGCTATGTGCTGCTGCTGCTGTTCGGCCGGCAGGGCCCGATCGGCGGCTGGCTTGCCGATAATTTCGGGATCGTGTTCGCCTTCCGCTGGACCGGCGCGGCGCTCGCCTGCGCCATCATGGGCTTTCCGCTTTTGGTGCGGGCGATCCAGCTCTCGGTCGAGGCGGTGGATCAGCGCCTCGAGCAGGCCGCGAGCACGCTCGGAGCAAGCCGCGCTTGGGTGTTCCTCACCGTAACGCTGCCGCTGATCGCGCCCGGTATCATCGCCGGTGCCATTCTCGCCTTCGCCCGCTCTATGGGCGAGTTCGGCGCGACCATCACCTTCGTGTCGAATATTCCGGGAGAGACGCAGACCCTGCCGAGCCTGATCTATACGTTCACGCAAGTGCCCGGCGGCGATATCGGGGCGCTGCGGCTCACGCTGATCTCCGTGACGATCTCATTGGGCGCGGTGCTGGCGGCGGAAGCGGCGGCCCATTTCATAGGCCGCCGCGTACGCACCGCTTAAGCGGCCGGGCGGACTGCCCAGGACCGCCGCTGAAAGACCGCCGTCCGGCTCTTAGGACTTATCCGCGGGCGCGCCCGGCTTGCCCGGCATGATGGCGACGCCCCACGGCAGACGGCCGACGGGCACCGACTTCTCGGCTTTGAGCGAATCGACGTCGATCACCGTCATGTCGTTGGTGAGGCCGTTGGCCACATAGTACTTCTTGCCGTCAGGCCCGAGCTCGCCGTGCCAAGGGCGCTGGCCGACCAGGATGTACTGCAGGACCTTCTTGGTGGCGGTGTCGATGACGGCGACACGGTTTGCCGGGCCGAGCGAGACGAACAGGATCTTGCCGTCGCGGGCGAAGTCCATGCCCACCGGCTGCAACTGCTCGGGCCGCACGCCGGGCACCTCGAAGCTGATGGTCTTGACCACTTCCCAGGTCTTGGGATCGATCACCGAGATGGTGCCGCCCACTTCCGAGGACACCCACAGCTCCTTGCCGTCCTTGGTGAACTTGGCTTCACGCGGGCGGGAATTGACCAGCACGTTGGCGATGAGCTTGTTGACGCTGTTGTCGATGACATGCGCCATGCTCGTGCTCTCGGAGGTGGCGACCGTGTATTTGCTGTCCGGGCTGACGGCCATGCCTTCCGGCTCGACGCCGACCGGGATCTCGGCGAGCACGTCGCCGCTCTTGATGTCCATGATGGTGACGAGGCTGTCGTCCTCGTTGGCGATGTAGATGTTCTTGCCGGCGGGATCGATGGCCATGAGCTCGGGATCGGGGCCGGAGTTGAGCGTCCGGGTGACCTCGAGCTTGTTGGTGTCGATGACGTCGATGATGTCGCCGTCGCCGGCCGCCACGAACAGCTCCTTGAAGTCGGGGCTCAGCACGATGCCGCGGGGACGCCGCGCCGTCTTGATGGTTTTGACGGTCTTGAGCGTATCCGTGTCGATGACCGTGATCGTGTTGTCCTTCTCATTGGAGACGAAAATGGTCCCGGCATAAGAAGGGGCCGCGAACAGGAGAAGCGCCGTCGCGGAGGCCATGGCAAGGCTGGTGCGGGTCATGAGGTGATCTACCTTTGGGCTAGCGTCATTTGAACTTGCACTTGGTCTCGGGCTTGTCGAAGCCGAGCGTGTCGGTGAGATTGGTCTGGTGCAGGAAGCCTTCTTGCGGCGACACGGAGACGGGCGTGCGCGTGCCGCCACCCAAGATGATGGGCTGGCGCAGCTGATTGTCCCAGGTGCGGAAGGTCATCGCCTGGCCCTTGAAGCCCTCGAGCCGGAACTTGTCGGAGACCAGATACGCCTTCACGTCCTTCGGCGTCTTCTTGCCCGACTTCATGGCGCCGTCGGCGATCGCGCGGAAACCGAGCCAAGCGATGTAATCGCGCTCGACGGGCTTGCGGTGGGCGATCTTCGGCAGCGCGTTCTGAAAATGCATGGCGCCGTATTCGGTGTAGGACGGATCCCAGGCCAGCGCCTGAAGGCCTTGGGTGCCGACGACGGGATCGGGCTTGTAGGTGCGGTACATGAGATAGTCGCCGAAGCCCTCGTCGCTGTTAGCGACCCAGATCACGTCGTGATCCGGCGCGGTTTCCGTGACCATGGGGATTTGTCCCTGGACCTGCTGGTAGCCTGAGTTGGTATTGCGCGCGCCGGGCGGCAAGTCGTAGACCTTTTCGTCGACGACCTTCCCGCCATACCGCGCGGCCGAGCGCTTGATCATTCCGACATATTCCTTGTCGGCGGGCGTGGTGCCGCGGATCACGAACCAGCGCGGCCACTTCTTCCAGATCAGATACTGCGCCAGCGCATCGGCGCGCATGGCGTAGTCGGGAACGATATGGAAGACGTTCGCGCGGCACTGCTCCTGGCGGAGCGCATCCTCCTGAGCCCGGATATTGACGATCAGCGAGTTCTTCGCTTCTGGCAGATCGGCAACGGCGAGCAGGTCCTTCGGTTCGAGATCGGCGATAATGAAGGCGTCGCCCTTGGCGAGGAGCTCCTTGGCCTTGGCCACGACATTGGCGTCTCGCGGCACGATAGCCTCTGTAAGGTCGAAGTCGTAGCCGACGAAGAGCCCTGCCTGCTTGGCCTCTTTCAGCATCAGACGCGCGCCTTGAATGCCCTTGTCGGTGACGATCTCCTCGGCATAGGAGAGCGGCAACGGCTCCTTATAGTCCTTGCCGAGATAGATGACGGGGATGGTCGCCTTCGTTGCCGGTTCGGCCGAAGGCGCCACAGAGCCCGGGGTCGCGGTCGGACGCTTGGTCTCGGACGCAGCAGGCGCGGCGGTGTCCGAGGCCTCGGAGCCGGCTCCCGTATCTGTCGATTGGGCGGGTGCCGCGGTCTGGGCGGCGGAATCGTCTGCGGGCTCAGCCGTGGCGGAACCAGCCAGCATCGCGACAGCGAGGAACAAGGCGGCGGTATGGACGAGGATCCCGGCGCCGGAACGTGTGACTGACCAACTCAACAGGGCGTCTCCCTTTGGGGCCTAGGACTCGTTCTCGAGGTCTTAGGGCCTGGTCAATGATCGAGCGAATGCGCGCCCTATGTCTCAAAGTTGCTGCCGGTTGGCAATGCGCACCGCACAATATGGCAACCAAACAGCATCCAATAAGGCGCTGGATTTCCCAGGAATATGGGGGCTGAGCAAGGGGGCTTCCACGTCCTGGTAAGAACATTGCCAAGAGTTCATGTGCGCTTCATGTTTTCGCAAAGCGCGCTTCATGTTCCGGCAATGCAAAAGCCGCCGCGCCTTGCGGCCCGGCGGCTTTCAATTCGGCTCGCGTAAGGCTGCGGCCTATTGGGGCGCGGCAGTCTCTTGCGGTGCGTCACCCGCATGCTTGAGCGAGTCCATGTTCTTCGAGCGGATGAAGGCGATGACCTTCCACAGATCGTCGGAGGTCTTGATGATCCCTCCAAAAGGCGGCATGGGGCCGGTCACGATCTCGTGCTTGACGCGCTTATAGCCTTCCTTCTGCAGATTATCGGAGCCCAGGCTGACGAGGCGGAACAGCGTGTCGTCATCGGCACCATAGACAAAGGTTTGGTTGGTGAGCGGCGGGCACATGCCACCACCGCCCCCGCCGCCATGGCAACCATTGCAACTGAAGGAGAGGAATTTGTGATGGCCCTCCTCGGCAACCGCCTCGACGTCATCGTTGTAAGGGTTGTGCAGACCGCCCTTGGGCGTGGCCGCAACGAGATCGAGCGGTGGGGTGGTGTCATCCTTCTTACAGCAGTCGCCGCCGGCCGCGGGCGCGTCGCCGGCCATGGCCGAGCTTTCGCTGCTCCCTTCCGGCTCATCGCCGGCGTAAGCCTGCCAGGCGAACACACTCATGCCGCCGACAAGAAGGACGGCCAGTACTCCAGTGATGATTTTGCGCACGGTTACGTTTCCTTACCCTAGTTGTAGTTTTGGTTGAGCCTATCGAAACCCAGAAGCCCGCGAGGATTTGTGCCGGGTCCTCGAAAATTCTGCTCTCGCTGGCGGGCGAGCGCCGGGGCGCATAGTGCCTTCCGGGACGGAATTTGTCATTGAAAACAACGTGAGCGAGGCGCCATAGGCGGGCGCTCGTCCAGGCCTGGACCCCGGCGTAGGGTCACCCAGCCCATCGGCGCCGTCTCCAGAACGGGCTGCCGTATTGACCCTCACGGTCGCGATGGCGTCGTCCTCCGTGATTCCAGGCTACGACTTGGAGCTTGCTTCCAGCCGGCATAACGGAAGCGCTCTCTTGGGCCGAATGGCCGACTTTACCCGGTTGTCATAGTCAAATTCCCCGCCGGCGCAAGGCGGTAAATTTGCGTCTCTTTGTGCCTTTCGCCGGGGATTCCAGGGGTCATGGCGTGACCTCGAAATCCATGCCCTCGAAGGTGTAGCGGGGCACCTGGGTCCAGATGCCATCCTCCTTGACCGGCACTTTGTGGATCTTCACATTGTTGACCTTGAGCTTCCCCGTCTTCTCGTCGACCCAGAAATCGATGTCGTAATACTCGTCCTTGCTGCCGGGCTTGCGAAAGTCGGTGCAGGCGAAGAACTCGCCCTCTTTCTTGAGGTGGCGAACGGGCTGGTGCATCTCGACGAACTCGAGCGGGATCGTCTCGCCGGTCTTCTCGTCCTTCAGCTCGAGGTCCCCGTTCTTGTCCTTGTTCTCCAAGATGTAGTTGTGGATGGCGCTCATCACCTGCCAGGCGCGCACCACTTCCATGTCACCGGGATGCTCCTGCACCGGCAACCACCACCACGCCACGGGAAGGCGGGTAATCATGACGTACCCGTCGCCCTCGCGCTTGGGGCCCTTCTGGACGCGGATGTCGATCAAGTCGAGGCTGTCACCGTTGGTTTGGGGCTTGAACCAGAAATCGAGGGCGTATTGCTTCTTGGGCTCGCCCTTATCGTGGAAGATGGCATTGGCGAACCAGCCATAGCCCTTCATGCCGCGCACGATCTTGACCTTCTCGTAAACCAGGTCGAGGTCCGCATCTAGCTTGGGATCGTGAAAGACGAACACGCCGTCCTTTGAACGCTCCTTGATGACCTCCTCCGTTTTCTTGGTCACCGAGGTCTCGTTGAAGTCGGGGTAGTCCGCAGCCATGACAGGAGCGGCCACAATAAAGCAGAAGGCCACGGCTAACGCCGTGGCCCCCGCATATCTCAGAACTCGAGACAACATGATCATCACTGATTCGTCGTCGTTGCGGGTTTGTCGGCAGCCGACGCCGACCGCGAATTGGCAAGGACCGTGATGGCCTGCGCCGCTTCCTCGTTGCCGTTGATCTTGGCCACGTCGCTCGCCGTCTGACCGAGAGCGTTCTTTGCGTCAGGATCGGCGCCGGCGTCCATCAGCAGCCCGATCATGGGTGGGCTGTTATGGGTCGCCGCGATCATCAACGGCGTCATGCCGTTCTTGGCTTTCGCGTTCACGTCAGCGCCCTTCTTGACCAGCATCTTGGCAATGTCGATGGGGCGGACGCTGCCCGGCAGGAAGCGCGCTCCCTCGGCCGGCCCGGTCTGGGCCGCGGCCACCATCAAGGGCGTGAGGCCGTCTTCGCCGGAGGCCGCGTTGATGTCGGCACCGTGCTCGATCAACGCCTTGGCGGCATCGTAGCGGCTATCGGCAATGGCAATCGAAAGCGGCCGGTAGCCCTCCGGGCCCACCTCCTCGATCTTGGCACCATTCTTCAAAAGGACGTCAACCGTGGGGACGCTGTCGCGCATCACCGCCGCGATCAACGGCGTCGTGCCATCCGAGGCCAGATTCGGATCGGCGCCGTGCTCAATCAGAAGCGCGGCGACCTTGTCCTTCCGCTGACGGGCGGCATTGGCGAGCGGCGTCCAGCCTTGCGAGTCCTGCTTGTTCACATCGGCGCCCTTAGAGATCAGGAATTTGATGCGATCCATGTCGTCCGCGATGATCGCGTTGGACAGCTCCTGGTCGATATCGGCGCCCTCGGCAAGCCAGCCTTCAACCTTCTCTTTGGTGACAATCTGGTCCGGCGAGGCGAGATCAGGGCGCGCCTCGAACTTCTGATCGGCCAGCTTGATGTAGCTGCCATGGGCCGGCAGGTCGCCCGGGACGACGCATTTGCTGCACTGAACCAGCGGCACGCCGTAATCCTTCAGGATCTTCCCGACCTGCTCGGCATTATCCTCCAACGCGAACTCGAGCATGTATTTGAGGAACGCGTCGGTCTTGCGCACGCCGATCGCCATTTCGAACTCGAGCGGCACGGTGTCGTCGTCGAGATTAACCGGTTGAATGGTGATGGGCTCGTGCTTCATGGTTTTGACCCAGCCGGCGAAGGGGCCGTAAACGCCCGCGACATCGATATCGCCATCCATGGCGCGCTGCACGACGTACCAGGGCTGATGCTCCGGCACGATGTCGCCATCGTGGGACTGGGTCTGAAGCTCAACGTTGTTGACGATACCGCGCTTGGCAAGGGCCGCGCGGATGCCCGAGGTCTGGTACACCCCGATCTTGAGATCCTTCAGCTTGGGATCGTCAAGGCCAGTGAGCTTGAGCCCTTTGTCGCTCGGATAAGCGAGCACGTAAGCCGTCTTGTAGACCGGTTCCGTCGTGAGCATCAGCTCATAGTGCGCCGGCATGTCGAACATCACGTCGCACATGTCCATAGCGAAAGTCTGCCGCGTCAGGCCGCGCTCGATGGAAGGCCGCCAGTTGAAGGTCACCTTGGCACCCATGGCCTTGCCGAGCAGCTCAGCCATCTTCTGCTGGTAGCCCTCCTGATTGATGCTGGAGAGCGGCATGTTGCCGGGATCGGCGCAGACTTTGAGATCCTTCAGCTTCTTCGCCTTATAGGCGGCCTTGGCGGCGGCCCGAATGGCGATCTTTTCGCTGGGCAGGAGCTCGTTGAAGTTCTTGCTGAGGTCTCGCCTGATTTCTGCCTTGGCCGCGGCCGGCGCTGGCATGGAGGCGCAGGCCAAGGCGGCGATGGAACACAGCACCGTGAGAATTCGCAGAGGCATGGGGGGCATAGGGGTTCTCGGGTTTCAGGGACGACTGGGCCCCTCAGGGCCCACGACATACTACCCGATAATAAAGGAAATGGCGCCCGATGCCGCAAGGGGCATCGGGCGCCGTTAATCTACACGTTTCCGCGAACGATTACTCGTAGATGCGGAAGACGTTCAGCTCGCCGCCCTGCGGGATATGATTCAGGCCAGCAGCCTTCGTCATAGCCGTGGCGCCGATGGCACCGAACTTGTCGTTCAGGTCCAGACCAGCAGTGACCGGAAGACCGATCCAGCCGCCAATACCCGAGTAGGTGGCGACGTACTGCTTGCCGGCCACCTTGTAGGTGATCGGGTTGCCGATGATGCCCGAACCCAGCTTGCGGCTCCACAGGACCTTACCGGAATTCCGGTCGACCGCGCGGAAGTCGCCACCAAGCGAGCCATAGAACATCAGACCACCGTCGGTGTTCATGGTGCCGCCCCAGTTCGGATAAGGATCCGGGATTTCCCAGATGGTCTTACCGCTCAGGACGTCATACTTCTTGATCTTGCCGGTGGTGCCAGGCTTCTCAGGATACATGTACACGTTCGCGAACACGTAGACCGTGCCCTGGTTCGTGTGCGTGCGCTCCTGGGGCTCCAGCTCCATGCACCAGTTGTTGGTGGGCATGTAGAAGATGTTCGGCTCTTTAGGATCAACCGAACCAGGCTGCTGGTCTTTGCCGCCCATAGCAGACGGGCAAGCTTCGACGTTGCGGCCAACTTCGAGCGGAGAATGCTCACGCACCTTCACCGGACGACCAGTCTTCATGTCGATCTTCTCGGCCCAGTCCACGGTCACGTACTTCGTGGCGCGGAGAAGGGTACCGTCGGTACGATCGAGCACATAGGCAAAGCCGTTACGATCGAAGTGAGTGAGAGCCTTCACCTTCTTACCGTCAATGTTCATGTCGGTAAGCATGTTCTCGTTGATGCCGTCATAGTCCCACTGATCAAACGGAGTCATTTGATAAGCGAAGACAGCCTCGCCGTTCTCGATCTTGCGGCCGAAGAGAGTCATCGACCACTTGTTATCGAAATCGCCGGCGTTGCACTCTTCATGAGACTTGTCCGGGCAACGATAGGCCGGGCTCCACAGGCCGGGGTTACCGGTCGAGTAGTAGACGATCTTCAACTCAGGATCGTAGCTGTACCAGCCCCAAGCGGCGCCGCCACCGATCTTGTAGTCCTCGCCCGGGAAGGTCTTGATACCCAGGTCTGAACCAGCCTGACCGTATTGCGGGTTGGCTTTGTTGGTCTCGGAGGTCAGGCACACGTCCTTATCGGAACCCGTGCTCTGGCACACCCAAGCCTCGGAGCCGTCCTTGAGGTTGAAGGCAGCGACGCGGCCGCGAGCGGCGAACTCGTCACCACCGAAGCCCTCGAACACCTTACCGTCGGCGATCAACGGCGCGGGGGTGATGGTCTCACCATGCTCGGGGTAGGCGTACTTGACGACCCAAACTTCCTTACCGGTCTGGCCATCGAGGGCAATCACGTAACCGTCGAGAGTGCCATACACGAACTTGCCATCGGCATAGGAGCCGCCACGGTTGACGGTGTCGCAGCAAGCGCGCGGCACAGCCGACTCGTCACGGTCGGTCTTCTTCACATACGACCAGACCTGCGTCGGGTTGTCAGGATCGCTAAGATCGAGAGCCTGCACAACGTTGCAGTTGGCCATGGACGGGCAGCCCGAAACCATGAACAGCATGGTCTTGCCACCGACGTCCTTGATCACAAGCGGCTGGCCCTCGTGACCGCGAAGGGCGTTCGTGCCCTGCAGCCAAGCCATCTGCAGCTTGTTGACGTTCTTGGTATTGATGTCGGCAAGCGCGCTGTGACGCGTCAGGGCAAAGTCGCGACCAGGGGCAGGCCACTGATCGGGATCCTTCATGCGAGCAAGCTGCTCGGCATCCGTATCCATTGCGAACGTCTGACCGGAAAACGCCATCGTCACCGCGACGATGGATCCGGCCAGAACACCGAACTTCATTTTCATAGTTTTCTCCTCTCCCTAGCTACTCAGTTCACCGAAACGAAAGCTGAGCTATTCTGTTTTTGCTTAGGTAAGGCCTCATCCTTGAGCGAAATGCCAAGAGAGCACCGAGCCCTTGCAAGTTTTCAAGCTGTCACTGTGGTTGTGGAAATGGGAGGTCGCCCGAAAGCACCGAAGCAAAAAAATCCGCCTCGCGCCCGCAATTGGCGGCGGGTTCTCCGATGAACACATCACGCGGTGACACCTCACGAGGAAACCAGCCTAGCGCATCGTGCGGCGTGGGCATTCCGGTTTATTCATAGGAACGTACACCCCACACGCTGCCAAGCTGCAGGCTCATAATTGCCAAATGTAATGGCTTTGCAAGTGAAAAGTGCTCGCAGCAATCAATTGTGCCAAATACAATCGCGTTTCGCTGCACTGCATCAAAGTCACAGCGTTAGAAGCCATGGCGTCAAGATAGAATTGTCCGCAATTTGTGTGCAGCGCACCGCTGAGTTGATGCAGCGTCTCAACTGGCTCTGGCAGGACGAAAACGCGAACGCCAAATTTCAGGAATTACATTTCGACGTTCGTCGTCGCGTCTGCGCAGGCCGCCGGCCCTACCCCCTGGCGGGCACAAGTTCACGCACTGTTCCACCGGGTGAGGCGGCCACCCCCTGCCCCACATGCCGTGGACGGACGGTTCGCCGCCGCTAGCGCTGGGTCCTGCTGGTGGCGGTCGGAAGATGTTGGATGGCAATGCGCATCAGCTCAGGCAGCGTGCGGACGCCGAGCTTGGCCTTGAGCTGCGTGCAGGTGTTCGCCACGGTCTTGTAGCTCACATGCAGATGCTCGGCGATGACGCCGTATGGCTTGCCCTCAGCCACGAGGGCGAGCGTCTGCAGCTCCCGCACGGTCATGCGGCGCAAGGGATTGGTGGTGCCACGCGCCTCCATGAAGGCCACCTCCGAGGCGAGGTCGTGGCTGAGATAAGGACGGTTCTCGCGGACTCTCTGGAAGGCCTTCAGCATCTCCTCGGGCGCGGTGTCCTTCAGCACGTAACCCGTCGCGCCCACTTCCAGCGCGCGACTCACAATGACAGGATCGGAGTGCATGGTGAAAACCAGAATCGGCGTTGCTTGATCGTGCAAGCGAAGCCGCCGAATGAAAGACAAGCCGCCAAGCGCGCCCGTGTGCATGGCAAGATCGACGATGATCACATCAGGCTTCTGGTTGCGATAGATGCGGAATCCATCGGCCAGACTCTGCGCTTGCACAATCCGATCGACGCCGGCGTCCTCAAGCAACTGACGACAACCTTGCAGGACGATCGGGTGATCGTCGATGACGAGAACCAGGGTCATGATAGCTCCCCAACCAATTCTGGCGCTCTTGCGCGCTCTTTGCTTTCGTTCACCGGAATCTCTACGCGGATCGTCGTGCCCTTGGCAGGCGCGCTGTCGATCACGCACGACCCGCCAAGCGAACGAACGCGCTCAGTCATGGCCGAAAGTCCGAAGCCCTTTGGCACGGATGGGTCAATCCCTCGCCCGTCATCGGCAATGATCAGCTCGCAGCTGCGCCGCGTGCTTGCCGTCATTGGCGCGCGCGGGAGAGATTTCAGCCAGATCGACGGTGAGCATGCTCGCCGCGCCATGACGCATCGCATTCGTGACCCCCTCTTGAATGCACCGGTAGACGGTGAGGTCGATCTGCTCGCCATAGGACTTGGCGAGCGCGCCGAGATTGAGGACCACTTGCGTATCGGGATGGCGGCGCTGGAAGGCGGCGGTGAGTTCGTCGATCAGGTCGGCAAGCTTGACCCTGCCGATGGGGCCTGGCCGCAGCTTCTTGAGCAGAGCGCGATTCATCGCCTTGAGCCGATCGGCGATGGACAAAATCTCGTCGACCCGGCGCGAGATCTCGCGTGAGCGCGTCTTGGGAAGCCGCCCGGCAATGTTGCCAATGGAGGATGCGTTAGCAGCGATGCCGAACAGGCAGGCGCCGGCTTCGTCGTGAAGTTCGTTGGCGATCCAGCGCCGCTCCTCTTCCTGCAAAGTGATGAGCTGGCGATAGAGCCTGCTGTTTTCGTCACGCGCGGTGCTGAGCACGCTCGCCAGCGTGTTGAACCGATTGGTGATGACGGCGAGCTCTTTCACCTTGGGCGGCTCAAGCCGCGCGGCATAGTCCCCGTCCTCGAGATCGAGCAGGCCCTTGGAGAGGCTGGCGAGCGGATCGAGCACGCGGCCGAGGACTACATAAAGAATGCCAAGGACGACCACGTTGAGCCCGAGCCAAACGATGGCGAGCGAACTGAAGTCCTGCCATGCCTCGGCGATCTCGTCGGCCGGCTCACCGACAATGACGATGGGCGTCGAACGGTCGACCGTCACCACGCGGACCGCGCGTCCGCCGATCCGCGGCTTAACCAAAGCGACGAACCACGCGGGCACGTAGGGCCTCGCACCGTCCTCAACGATCCGGTGGGGCGAGGCAATGGTGAGGTGACCGGTTTCGTCCATGAACATGATGCGAACATGGCGAAGATGCTTGAGGTGATCCGGCAACTCGCGCTTGGCCTCTTCGATCAGATCCGGGCTCTTGACGTCGTTCAGCGTCGCCTCGACCAAGCGCTCCGCGACCTCGAGTGAGGCTTGCATCTCGACCTTCGTGGCGGTGCGGGTATTCAGGATCGAGATCGCACCGGCCACGATCGCGGCGAGAAAATTGATCGCCGCGATGGCGACTAGAACTTGCGTTCGGAGCGGGCGGTCATACCAGAGCTTTTGCAGCACGCCGTGTAGGTCTCCACCAGGCCACGCCCGTCACACCATCGGGCAGGCGCCGATGGCAAGGGCTGTAGGCCTCTAAATTTAACGTCATAAGCCGCTCGCAGCGCTTTCAAATCTGCTTGTTGCAGGCCCCGGCCGAATTCGCGCTGCCGCGGGATCCTCTGTCAGCCGGGGACCCTTTCGTTGCCAGTGCAGGCCGGAAGGGAGGAAATAGCAATGGCAAGACCGGCAATCCGGTTGCCAAATGTTCCCGGAATCTCGCTGGAAGATGGTCGCCACTCTCCTCTCCTTCAGGCCGGCCACGCGATGTCCTTGGCGCATAAGTGCAAAAGGCGCGCCGGTGCGGTGAACATGCTTAAATTATGGTTATCGAAGAAGCAAAAGCTCTCAATACGCCAGTTAGTCGTCGTTAGCCTGCATAAGAACTATCGTTAAGCCGATAACCCCTCCTTATCTCGAAGACGCGCAAGAATTGGGCACCCTGATGCAAGGGGTGGCAGGCGTGAGCCGACGGCCTCCCCTTGCATGTTTTCGAAGTTTCGAACGGTCCAGAGGGCCATCTAGAGGAGGAGTGTAGACGATGAAACTGGTAACCCTGACGTGTCTTGCGGGTGTGGTTGCTCTTGGCTTCGCTGGCGCTGCGTATGCGGGCCAGCCCCTCAACTCCACGCAGTGCAACAAGGCCTGGAGCATGGCCTCGCCGAACGGCGAGACCCTGGACCAGGGTAAGGCCGTCGACTACGTGATCAACTTCACGATGGTGGACTCCAACAAGGATGGCCAGATCTCCAAGGACGAGTTCAACGCGGCCTGCGACAAGGGCATGGTCAAGGCCGACACCGCGACCACCAAGGACATGGAGTAAGCGGGCACTTAGCAGACCGCTTAACGGCTAAAGGGGGTGTGCGATGCCGAACGGCGCGCACACCCCTTTTTCGTGGCTGGAGGCGGAGCCAGCCACTACGGAACGATGGCCACGCCCCAGGGGAGCCGGCCCACTTTCACGGACTTCTCGGCCTTGAGCGTACCCACGTCGATTACCGTCATGTCGTTGGTGAGGCCGTTGGCCACGTAGAGCTTCTTGTGGTCGGGCGAGAGCTCCAAATGCCATGGCCGCTGGCCGACCAGGATGTAGTCGGTGACCTCATAGGTCTTCGGGTCGATGACCGCGACCCGGTTCCCCGGCCCCAGCGCCACGAAGAGATGCTTGCCGTCCTTGGTGAACTCCATACCGACAGGTTGAAGCAGCTCGGGGCGCACGCCGGGCACGTTGAAGCCAATCTTCTTCTTCACCGTCCAGTTGCTGGTGTCGATCACCGAGATCGTGCCGCCGACCTCGGAGGAGACCCACACCTCACTGCCGTCGGCTTTGAACTTGGCCTCGCGCGGCCTGGTGTCGACGAGCACGTTCTTGATGAGCTCTAGCGTGGCGTTATCGACCACGTGCGCCATGCTCGTGCTCTCGGAGGTGACGACCGTGTATTTCGAATCCGGGCTCACGCCGACGCCTTCCGGCTCCACGCCCACGGGCACCTCGGCGAGCACCTCGCCGCTCTCCGTGTTCATTACCGTCGCCATGGAGTTGTCCTCGTTGGCGATGTAAAGCGTGCCGCCTTTGGGATCGACGGCCATGAGCTCGGGATCGGGCCCGGAATTGAGCGTGCGCACCACTTCGAGCTTCTTGGTATCGATCACGTCAATGATGTCGCCGTCGCCGCAGGCGACATAGACCTCCTTGCCGTCGGGGCTGGCGATGATGCCGCGCGGACGCCGCGCGGTCTTGATGGTCTTGACGACTTCAAGCGTGTCGCCGTCGACCACCGTGACCGTATTGTCCTTCTCATTCGAAACGAAGATCTGCATGGCGAAGGCGGGGGGCGCGGCCATCGCCAAGAACGCGGCAACAGCCGCAGACAGCATTGAGCGTTTCATCTCCGGGTACCTTCTTGCTTGGTCGTCATTTGGGGAACTTGCAGCCGGTCTCGGGCTCGTCGAAGCCGAGGGTGTCGGTGAGATTCTTCGGGTGCAGGAAGCCTTCCTGCGGCGACATGGAGACGAGGGAGCGGGCGCCGGTGATCAGCATCGGCTGGCGGAGCTGATGGTCCCAGGTGCGGTAGGAGAGCCCCTCCCCTTTGAAGCCTGCCACGGTGAACTTGGGCGACAGGATGTAGGCGCGCATGTCGGGAACATCGGTCTTGTTCGAGCGCAGCGCGGCCTCGCCGACAGTGCGTGCCGCAAGCCAGGCGGAGAAGTCGCGCTCGGTCATGATGCGCTTGGCGAAGCGCTCGAACCTGTGCTGCATCTGCATGCCGGCGTATTGCTCGTAAGAGCGATGCCAGGCGACCGCGCTCAAGCCTTGGGTGCCGACCACGGGCCTCGGCTCGGAGACGCGATAGGGCACGTATTCGCCGAAGCGCTCGATCGTATCGACGACCCACACCACGTCGTGGTCAGGCGCGCCTTGAGTCGCCATCGGCATCTGCGTCTGGATTTGCTGATGGCCTGAATTGGTGCGCGGGTTGGCGGCGTCGAACTCATAGACCCGTTCCTCGACGACCTTGCCGCCGAAGCGTTGCGCCGCGCGCTTCACCATGGCGGCATAGTCTTCGTCCGATGGCGCGGTGCCGCGCAGCACGAACCATTTGGGCCATTTCTTCCACACGAGATACTGACCGAGCGCATCGGCGCGCATGGCGTAGCTCGGCGCCACATGGAAGATGTTGGCCCGGCATTTCTCGGCGCGGAGCGCATCGTCGCTCAAGCGAACATTGAAAATGATGGAGTCCTTCGCCTCGGGCAGATCGGCGACGGCAAGCAGATCGTCCGCCTCCAGGTCGGCGATGATCGACGCAGGACCGTCGCTGAGGATTTTCTTTGCCTTGGCGACGACGTCGCCGTCGGCGGGAAGGACATCCTCGATGAGCTCATAGTCCTGATTGACGAAGCGCCCGCTTCTGTTGTCGTCGGCGACGCCGAGGCGGGCACCTTGGATTCCGTTGTCGGTGAGGATCTTGTCCACCAGCGAGAGCGGGACGGGCTCCTCGTATTCCTTGGAGAGATAGTGGATGGGAATTTTCGCGACCGGCGCCGCATCTTTGGCGGCGGCTTCGGCGCGGGCGCCGAGCGCAACGAGCGCGACGAGAAGCGCGGCACAGGTGAACGAGAGACTCGAGACGATGGGGGAGGTTCGCAAGGGACTGACTCTGAGCAGGGGGACGAACACAGCCATCCAAGCTCAGGACGTCACGCGCATAGACTTTGGCGCTTCTCCTTCCGCCTCGATGGCAGACGAAGGCTAGCCGATGACGCATTGGAAACGGTGCCAGTCCTAGCCGGCAGTGGACGCGCTGATTGCCGCCATTATTCTGATCCGCGCTGCCAAGCGGCAGCCGTCAGTCCGCGCCGGCGGAACTCACCTGCGGCTCAGACCCGGCGCGCTGCGGATGCAGCAAGGAGACGCCTTTCACCACCGCGTAGATCGCGGGGATCACCAGCAGCGTCAGCAGCGTCGATGATACCATGCCGCCGATCATCGGCACGGCGATGCGCTGCATGACTTCGGAGCCCGTTCCATGGCTCCACATGATCGGCAACAGCCCCGCCATGATGGCGGTCACGGTCATCATCTTGGGCCGCACGCGGCCGACGGCACCTTCCATGATCGCTTCGTGCAGATCGTGCTTGTCGAAGACGCGCCCTTCGCGCGCCCGCTGCTCTCTGCGCTTCTTAAGGGCGCCGTCCAGATAGATGAGCATGACGACGCCGGTCTCGGCGGCGACACCGGTCAGCGCGATAAAGCCGGTAACGACGGCCACCGAGAAATTGAAGCCGAGCCACCACATCAGCCAGAGTCCTCCGACAAGCGCGAAGGGCACCGACAGCATGACGATCAGCGTCTCGGTGAGGCGCCGGAAGTTGAGATAGAGCAGCACGAAGACGATCAGGATGGTGAGCGGCACGACGATCTCGAGCCGTTTCTTGGCGCGTTCCAGATATTCGTACTGGCCGCTCCAGGTGACGTAGTAGCCGGGCGGAAAGTCCACTTGGCTCGCCACCGCTTTTTGCGCATCGGCAACATAGCCGCCGATATCGCGGCCGCGGAAGTCGACGAAGATGTAAAGCGCAAGCTGCGCGTTCTCCGTGCGGATCATGGAAGGCCCTTGGGCGAGGCTCACCTTGGCCACCTCGCCCAAGGGCACGGTGCCGCCGCTCGGCGTCGGGATGAGCACATCGTTGGCGATGGCTTGCGGGTTGTTGCGGTAATCGCGCGGGTAGCGGATGGCCACGTTGTAGCGTTCCCTGCCCTCCACGGTGGTGGTGATGGCCTCGGCGCCGAGCGCGCTGGCGATGACGCTCTGCACATCGCCGACCATGAGCCCGTAGCGGGCAAGCTGCGTCCGGTCGGGATCGATGTTCACGTAGTAGCCGCCGGTGGCACGCTCGGCGTAAGCACTGGTCGTGCCCGGCACGGTGCGGATGGCGGATTCGATCTGGCGCGCAAGCTTCTCCATCTCGCCGAGATCGCTGCCGATGACCTTGACGCCGACCGGCGTACGGATGCCGGTCGACAACATGTCGATGCGCGCCTTGATCGGCATGGTCCATGCGTTGGAAACGCCCGGAAATTGCAGCGATTTGTCCATCTCCGCAATGAGTTGGTCGATCGTCATGCCCTCGGGCCACTCGCTCTCGGGTTTCAAATTAATGATCGTCTCGAACATCTCCATCGGCGCTGGGTCGGTCGCGGTCCCGGCGCGCCCGGCCTTGCCCCAAACAGATTCCACCTCGGGAAACGT
>CAVQXI010000030.1:0-19098 GCA_963717875.1 uncultured Alphaproteobacteria bacterium | reverse complement strand
GGCTCAGCTGAACAGCCTCAGCTGAAGAGCTTGCAGCCGTCGACGGTGACCTTCTCGGACTGGCCGTCGTCAAATCTGAGCGTCAGAGTGATCTCGTCGGCACAAGCCAAGCCGCCAGCGCTGATGCGGAACCCGCTCGTCTGATCGCTCGAGGCTTGCACCTGGGGCATGACAGCGGGCGTGCTGAATTCGTAAGCGACACCGACCAGACGCCGCTTCACCTCGGCAGGCGGCTCGAGCCAGAGCTCGAAATGATAAAGAGGCCGCGCGCGTGCGGTGCCTTTGATCTCGGTGACCTTGGTTTTGAGCCATGTCTCGATCTGGCCGTCGTTCGGAAGGGCCAGCGGTTGAAGAGCCGCCACCCGCTTTCCACTTGGCGCTTGCGCTTGCGCCTTCGCAGCCCGAGGCGCCGGCGCGATCGGTGAGAACGGCACCGGCTCGACCGCATCCCAGGGTAGGTTCTCCCGCGCCTTCGAGAAGGTGGCGAAGGTTTTCGGCTCCCCCTTCTTCTCCTTGTCCGGCTGGCGGTTCCAAATCAGCTCACGCGGGATCTCGCTCAAACCTGCGAGGTTGGGCTCCTGCTCGCGCGGCGGCGCGGGCGTCGCCAACGGGACCGAGGCAAGCGCCATCGCCATGAGGCGGCTTGCCGATGCGGGCTCGGCGGCCGTCTCCGTCTCGCCTTGAGCGAATTTGCTCACGACCGTTTCGCCGCCCAGCTTCGCCTGCGACATGGGCTTTGCGTGATTTGCATCGGCCTCAAGACGGGGGAGCGTTTGCGCGCTGATCGCGAACAGCACTCCGGCCACGATCAGAGCCGCGGCGAGTCCGGAGCGAGCCCCACGGATGCCGCTGAGGCCCGCCACGAAGGGTACGGTCTTGGCCGCAAGAAGCCGCATGGTTTTTGAAGGTCCCCCTCACCGAGAAGCCTAGCATACCCCTCGGGTCCGGTCAGAAAAACGGCAAGGCGGTCCCGCGCTCGGGCGCCAAATGGCGCTGCGGCAACCGGCCCCAGGGGACATGCATAAGTCCCTTACGCAAAACCGATTTCGCGCGGCCCGGTGGATAGCGGGGAAAAGCCCGACGCCGCCGATGCGGCCGGCCCGCATTGGTGTACCCTTCAAGCTGTGAGTTGGCCGGTTGTGGAAGGTGCCGGCGGAGAAATCCGAAGGCACCGGGAAACAGGCGGAAGGCTCACAGGGCAAGGCAAGCCCGAGGTCGTCCCTGCCAGGGGCGGCTCAAGGCGACGGGAAGAGTAGACGCAAAGTGCCACGGTCTGGCGACGTCGTCGCAATACCGTGAGGCGAAGTCGACAGGGTCCTTTGCGCCAACGATCCCATCGCTAACTGGCTCAAGCCGGGCCGCGGCGAGAGCCACGTCGTAGCAACGCGACGCTAAATAAGGGCCGTGGTCAGGTCACGGCGCCGCTTTGTGGGAAACCATGGGGCGTTGCGCGTGGCCAAGAGGCCGAAAGGTCTCGCGGCGCCGACCAATCGTCCCGAACGGGCGTGAGGCCGACAACGCAACAGGGAGGCGGGGCCCCAAAGCTCCGCCTTTCCTTGTTTTTGGGTCCTCCTATCCTTCTTCTCAGCTCTTTAGCCGGCCGCAGCGGGCCGATAAGATCGCGCCGCCATGAGACGGACCGGTTCGAGCTTCACGTCGTTTGCCGCTGCTGCGGGCGCCCTTGCGCTCGTGCTCGCCGCGCTTTCGGCTTGCGGGACCGTGAGCCGCTTGAAAGGCCCCGAGAACGGCGCCTCGACCGAGAAAGAGGCGCGCAATGTCAAACCCGATGATCCGCTCGCCCGGCCGACACAGGTCGGATGGACCTCGGCGCGGGCGACCCGCTGCGGGTTCGTCTTCAGCCCCGAGCAACTCCGCGCGAACTATCTCGCATCGGAATCGGCGGCCGGGTACTCGCCGAAACAGATGGCGAAGATCGAGCAGGCCTACGACTACACGCGCCAGTCCGTGCTCACGAGCATCAGCGACGATACGCGCTACTGCACGAAGGACCGCCTCGACGCGATCAGGGTGGACCTCAACCGCTATCTCGCCGGCGACTACACGCCGTCGGCGCGCATGGCGCGTTAGCGGCTTTCGCCGAGCGCGCTGTTGACCGGCGTGTAGGACTTCGGCGCGGTGCGAAGCGGCGGCGCCGGCTCGAGCTTGATGCGCGTGGCGATGCGCATCAGAAGCCCGTCTTCCACCTCGCCGGCGAGCAGATAAGAGACACCATCCTCCGCCCACGCCACGGTGTTGATGGTGCCGGACCGGCCGGCGGTGAGCGTTTCGGACCCCACGCCCTTCTTCGCGTAGAGCGCAAGCGGGCCTCCTTGCGTGCCGAGATAAAGAATCTGGATCAGAGGCTGGTCGCCATAGCGCAGCGCCTGCGCCCGCACGAAACGGAATCCTTGCAGTTCGAGATTGGGAAATTTGAGATTGGTGCCGAGGATGTGCTCGAGCTGAAAGGCGACGAGATCGTAATTGGCCTGACTCTCCAGACCGACCTCCAAGCTCTGGCGGCTGAGCAGCGCGTGCGCGCGCGCCGTCTCCTCTTGCCAACCGCCGGCCGCGCCTACGGCTTGCGGCGCGGTCTGAGACCCACCCGGCAGCGATAGCGGCCAGCCATAGCCGGCCACGGCGAGAGCGAATGCTGCGGCAAGCCCAAGACCGGCAAGCGCCATCTTGACGACACGCCACGGGATGACGAGTCCGTCCTCCACCGGCGCGGAGGCCGCGGAGACATCCACCTCCTCGCCGGCCAGGATCGCTTCGAACGCCGCTTCGAGTCGTGCATGGGCGTGCTTCAGCGCATCGACGCGGGCGGCAAGTACGTCGTCCTGATCGAGAACCTTCTCCACCGCGCGGGTCTGTTTGCGCGCGAGTTGGCCATCGACATAGGCTACGAGCAGTTCGTCGCTGAGTTCGGTCATGGTGAGCCTCTGAGCCCTTCGGAATAGAGGGGTTCGACGATCGCCGCAGCTTGCGCCGGCGGGCGATCGCTCAGCCGGTCGGTGAGCGAAGCGCTGATGCGGACAAGGCGCGCGGCGATGGTGTCCGGCGAGACATCGAGCACGCGGCCTGCGTCCTCAAGGTCAAATCCTTCGCCATAGACAAGGAGCAGCGTGAGCCGTTGCTGCGGCGGCAGGACGCCGAGGAAGGCAATGACCGGCGCATCGAAGTAACCGTCTTGCTCGGCGTGGAACAGCGCGCCGAAACGCGCATCGTCGATCTTGGCTTGCGCGACAGGATCGACGGAGCGGCGAAGTTCATTCAGCCAGTGATGGTAAATCTCACCAAACGCCCACACATCGAGCGCGGTGCCGCGCTGGTAGCGGTGCTGCTCGGCCAACATGCATTGCAGTGCACGGCCGAGAAAACTCGCGCCCGCGTCGCGCTCGCCGACAAGCACGTCGGCGAAACGCTTGAGCCTCGGCAGCATGGCAATGAGGCCTGGCCTTACGGAGTCGTGGAAATCTTCTGCCTGCACGTCTCGTTCCCCGCCGCGTGGGTCAGTGCCGGCCTTGCGCGCGGGTCTCCCTCGCGAATCAAGAGGATAGCATATTCGAGCCGGCACCAGGATCGTAGGCCGCCGTCGAATCGTCCAAAAATTGCTTGCTTCATGAGCCAAGCTGCCCAATCTTTGCGCATGAGGGGGAATTCACCCATGACGGTCGTACCCCACGGCTCAGAGCATGCAGAGCCGCAAGCCGTCGGCCCGTCGGCACCGCGCGGCAATGGGATTTCTGCGGGCGCCCTTTCCCAAGCGAAGGGCGCGACGTCGAACGCGGCCGCCGCGAGCCGCGGCGCCTGGCGCAGCCGTCTCGCTGGACGCATCGCCAATCTCGCCGACAAGACATCGAACCAAACGAAGCAAGCGACAAAAGTTGGCTTTGCCCGCGCCGCCGGGTATCGCGACAACGTCCTGCCGGAGATCGGACGCACCAGCGCCAAGCTGAAAGAGCACGCGCGTCCCGAGCGGCTGAGGCAGGACTACCGGCAGTTTCTCCATTGGCTGCATGAGCGCGTGCTCGATCCGCCCAAGGAGCAGTTGTTCTTCATCCCGACCAAGGATCCGCTCGCGCTTGCCGACCTCACCATCCGCGGGCCAAACCGCGAGCACGGTCACGACTACCGGCCGACGCCTTGCCAGCTGTTCGAGTGGACGCTTGGCGCCATCGATTACGACTTCTCGAAGCTCACCTTCGTCGACTACGGCGCCGGCAAGGGGCGCGTGTTGCTGCTTGCCTCGGAGCATCCCTTCGCGGCAGTCGGCGGCATCGAATTCGCCGAGGAGCTGCACGACAACGCGGAAATGAACATCGCGCAGTATCCGCGTTCGCGCATGCGCTGCCGCAACGTGGAATGCGTGCTCGAGGATGCAAGCCTGGTGGGACCGCCCGACGGCGAGGCTGTCCACTATTTCTTCAACCCGTTCTCGCGCGAGGTCTTCGCCGAGGTCCTGCAAAACATCGTCGTGTCGTATCGCCACAAGCCGCGGCGGCTCTATCTCATCCTCGTCGATCCGGTGGCGACAGATCTCGTTGATGAGAGCGGTGTGTTCGCGCGGGTCGAGCTTCCCGCGCATGAGCGCCTCAAGGCGCGGCTGTTCAGCCCCTACGAGGTCGCGGTCTACCGCTCGCTCGCCTAATACGCCTCACTTCACGCCGAGCTTCTTCTGCAGGCTCGACGACGAGGTCGTGTACTGGAAGATCAGCTTCTTGTCGGGATGGACGTATTTGTGGGCCTGCTGCGCCATGAGCGCGGCCTCATGGAAGCCGGACAGGATCAGCTTGAGCTTGCCGGGATAGGTGTTGATGTCGCCGATGGCGAAAATGCCCTTCTCGCTCGACTCGAACTTCTCGGTATCGACCGGAATCAGGTTCTCCTCGAGATTGAGGCCCCAATCGGCGACCGGGCCGAGCTTCATGGTCAGCCCGAAGAACGGCAGCATGACCTCGACCTTCTGCTCGAAGGTCTCGCCGTCGCTGCCCTTCACCGTCACGGATGCGAGCTTGCCGTCGTCGCCGTGCAGCTCCGTCACCTGACCGAGCTTGAACGACACGTCGCCGCTCTCGACGAGTTCGAGCATCTTCTGCACTGAAGCGGGCGCGGCGCGGAATTCCGAACGGCGGTGCAGCAGCGTCAGCGACTTGGCCACGGGCTGAAGGTTCAAGGTCCAATCGAGCGCGGAGTTGCCGCCGCCGACGATGAGCACGTCGCGATCCTTGAAGGCGTCCATCTTGCGCACCGAGTAGAAGACGGACGTGCCTTCATAAGCCTCGATGCCCGGAAGCGGCGGGCGCTTCGGCGTGAAGGAGCCGCCGCCCGCAGCGACGATCACCACCTTGCATTCGAACGTCTTGTCGTTGTCGGTCTTCAGGCGGAACCCGCCGTCGAGCCGCTCGAGCGACTCGACCCGCTCGCCGAAATGGAATTCGGCGCCGAACGGCTTGATCTGCTCCATGAGCCGGTCGGTCAGCTCCTGGCCAGTGACGACGGTAAGGCCGGGAACGTCGTAGATGGGCTTTTCCGGGTAGAGCTCGGCGCACTGACCACCGGCCCGGTCGAGAATGTCGATCACGTGGGCCTTCACATCGACAAGGCCGAGCTCGAACACGGCAAACAGGCCCACGGGCCCTGCCCCTACGATCACCGCGTCGGTCTTGATCACATCCTCTGACATGGCGCCTCAGAACTGTTTTTCGGGAATCCTGACCTTTAGGCCATCGAGCGCCTCGGTCACTTTAATCTGGCAGGAGAGCCGGCTCTCGGGGCGGATGTCGAAGGCGAAGTCGAGCATATCTTCTTCCATCTGCTCGGGCTGCCCCGTCACCTCGCGCCACTCCTCCTCCACGTAGACATGGCAGGTCGCGCAGGCGCAAGCACCGCCGCATTCCGCCGCAATGCCGCGGATGGAGTTCTTCACCGCGGCTTCCATGACGGTCATGCCGGGTTCCGCGTCGACCGTGTTCTCGGTCCCGTCGGGTTGAATAAAGGTGATCCTGGCCATGACGTTTGGCGGGCTTTAGGCGTTATCCGGTCTCGGGAGCCGGGCGGCTGGGAGCACGCGCGCCCGAAGGGAAAGGCGCAAGACGGGCGGGCCCGCTCACGGCCCGTGCTCTATAGGGCAATTGATCCGGAGACTCCAGCGCCTTGCGGTGCTTTATCGCGCCTGCCCTCGCTCAGCGATCCTTGAGCAAAGAGACGATGAAGGCCTCCGCCTCGCGGAGCGAGGCTTCGATCTCGCCGATCCGCGCGGCGCGGAACTGGGTCAGGCCGTCGCCTTGCAGGGCCTCGGCCCGTTCGGCCGCCTGGGCCGCGCGCCACGCGCCGACCCCGCGCGCGGAGCCTTTGAGGGAATGGGCCGCGTCCTTCCAGGCCTTGTCAGACATGGCCGCCCGCAGCTGCTCCAGGTAAAGCACGGACTGGGTGCAGAAGAGCTCCAGCACCTCCCGCTCGAGCGCCCGTTCGCCGAGCGTGTAGTGGGACAGATGCACAAGATCGACCGGCCGCCCCGGAAGCGCCTGCTCCTCCGTGGACCCCGCGGCCCCTACCCTTGCTGCTGGTTCGCTCGCCATGCGGTCCTCTCCATCCCAAATCCCGTCGCCGGCGCTTCTCTTTGCGCCCGATCAGGACGGTTTCTTGGCGCGGCGTAGAAAGAGCCGAGGCGATAACGTGGCGCTGCCGCGGCTGGAAGCCAATCCCCAAGCGTTTGCCGACCTTTCCCGTCTTAGGCGATTCGCGCTCGCCTCGCAGCAAATTGAGCCTGCAATCCTAAGGGCTTAAGGGGCGTTAACCGAAGCTACCGATTCAGCTTTTTTTAGCCCTAAAAATTCGTTAACGATGTTGGGAGAGGGGGAAAAAGCGTTGGGGGCTCTTCCGGTTACTGAGTTTCCTCCGGAAGTCGATGCGGGGTCCCACAAAACGCATGCGCCGCTGTTGTCGGTTTACAGTCGTGCGGCGCAGTTTTCTCCCATTTTTTTAGTCTAGTGGTGCGAGGGACGCGTTATGGCGCAGGAACAAGCAAAGTCACCTCCTGGGAAAGCGACGCCGGAAGCCAAAGACGAGACGAAGAGCCCCCTAGACGCGATGATGCGGGGCAACGAGGCTAAGGGGAAGTCTGACGAGACCCCGATCCTTGAGCGGCGTTCCGAGTTACCGCGGCGTTCCAGCTTGGCCGACCGGCTCAAGGCCGAGCAGCGCAAGCGCGAAGAGCCTACGAAGCGGGAAGAGCCCCGGCGCGAAGAGCCCCGGCCGCAGAACTTCAAGTCGCAACAAGAGGATGCCAAGCCGGCTGACCTTTCTGAGTCGACAGCTGGGGCGCCCTCGCCCAAGCACCTGACCCGGACGCGCCGTCCTGCGGGCCCGCCGCCGCAGCGCCGCCTCTCCACCCCCGCCAACGATGACGTTCCCTCCATCGGCGGTTTGATCTTCGCTCTCCAGCAGAGACCTGCGCGCACGCCGTTCCTCGTGGCGCTGATCGCCTCCGCCGCTTGGTTCGTCATTGGCGGCTTCTTCGCCTATGGCATCATCTCGAGCGAGGCCGCGAACAGCGGCGTTCTCAGCGCCGCGGCGCTGTCGGCCGCAGCCTCCATCCTCGTTCCCATCGTTCTCTTCTGGTTCCTGGCGCTGCTCGTCTGGCGCGCGCAGGAGCTCCGCCTCATGGCTTCGGCCATGACCGAGGTCGCCGTCAGGCTGGCCGAGCCCGACAGGCAGGCCGAGCAGTCGGTCGCTTCGGTGGGGCAGACTATCCGCCGCCAGGTCGCGGCGATGAACGACGCCATCTCCCGCGCCATCGGCCGGGCCTCCGAGCTCGAGGCCATGGTGCATAACGAGGTCGCCGCACTCGAGCGCTCTTACGGCGAAAACGAGCTTCGCGTCAGGAGCTTGATCAACGAGCTTGCCACCGAGCGCGAGGCTCTCACCAACAACAGCCAGCGGGTCAGCGAGGCGCTGAAGGGCGTCGGCGCGGCGGTGGCGCGCGACATCTCCAACGCCAGCGGCGCGATCGACAAGAAGCTTGCCGAACGCGGCACGCAGCTCACCGAGCTTCTCGTCGCCCGCTCCAGCGAGGCCGCCGAGCAGGTGCATAAGGCCCAATCCAGGGTCGCCGAGCAGGTGCCCGGCCTGCTCGAGCGCCTGACCAAGGAGCAAGGCCGTCTGACCAAGGTCATCGAGGGCGCGACGCAGAACCTCACCTCGCTCGAGACCGTGGTGGCGCAACGGACCACCGCCCTCGACAACACCATGAAGGAGCGGACCGAGGCCCTGCAGAGCTCGCTTGCCGAGCGCATCAAGGGGCTCGAGTCGTCCGTCGCGCAGGGCGCCATCGTCCTCGACAAGACCCTCAAGGATCGCACCGAAACCTTCATGGCCGAGATCGGCAAGAGCACAGTGGTGCTCGACGGTGCGCTGAAGGACCGTACCGATACCTTCACCGGCCTCGTGGCCGAAGGCGCGGTCACCCTCGACAAGACGCTTCAGGAGCGCACCCAAGCCTTCACCAACGTCGTGGCCGAAGGCGCCGTGGCGCTCGAGAAGACGCTCACGGAGAAGACCAACACCCTCACCAACGTGGTCGCGGAGAGCGCCGTGACCCTCGACAAGACGCTGGGCGATCGCACCGCGGCGTTCACCAATGTCGTGGCCGAAGGCGCCGTGGCGCTCGAGAGGACGCTCACGGAGAAGACCAACGCCCTCACCAATGTGGTCGCGGAGAGCGCCGTCACGCTCGACAAGACGCTTCAAGACCGCACGCAAGCCTTCACCAACGTCGTGGCGCGAAGAGTGCCGTCGCCGACGCCATCGAAAAGACCCTGCAAGATCGCACCGATGCCCTTACCGGCGTGGTGTCGCAAGGCGTCGTCGCCTTCGAGAAGACGCTGCAGGAGCGCACCGACGCCCTCGCCGCGGCGGTCGAGGACCGGACCAGCGCGGTAGACAAGACCTTGGCCAACCGCACGGCTCAGTTCACCTCGGCGGTCAATCAGGGCGCCATCGCCCTCGACAAGACCCTGGCCGAGCGGGCCGACTTCTTCACCAAGTCGCTGCTCGAGAAGGCGCAGGGGCTGGAGACGGCCATCACCCAGCAAACCGCGGCGCTCGACAAGACCATGAGCGAGCGCGCGCAGCTCGTGATCACGGCGCTGGCCGAGCGGCTTAAGGCCATCGACGTCGCCTTCGGGCAGCGCACGGCCGAGACCGACAAGATGCTCGGCGAGCATACCCGCATGGCGGCGGAGACCTTCGGCAGCCAGACGGCGCAGCTCAACGAGGTGCTCGCCAACAACTCGCAGATGATGCGCGAGACGGCCGAGCAGGTCGGCGCTCAGTCCAAGGAGGCGGTGAACATCCTCACCAGCCAGACCGGGAACCTGCGCGAGGTGTCGAAGGGGCTGCTCGAGCAGATCCATGGCCTGACCCAGCGCTTCGAGAACCAGGGCCAGGCGATCCTCACCGCGGCCAAGGCGCTCGACTCCTCGAACGCCAAGATCGACTCGATCCTCGAGGGCCGCCATCAGTCCATCATCGCCCTGCTGCACACGGTCAACACCAAGGCGCAGGAACTCGACGGCATGATGCGCAACTACGCGGGCATCGTCGAAGGCGCCCTCACCCAGGCCGAGGCGCGCGCCAAACAGGTGACCACGGCGCTCGGCCGCGACACGGCGGGCCAGGCGCAACAGGCGCTGGCCCAGATCGAGAAGCTCCGCGAGGAGGCGCAAGCCCATACCGCTCGCGCCGTCAACGACCTCAAAGGCAGCTTCGAGACGGTCATCATGCAGATCGGCAAGCAGCTCGAGCAGATGCGCGGGCAGTTCGATCACACCTCGCGCGGCATGCGCGAGGCGGCAATGACAGACCGCGAGCGATCTCGATGCGTTGCGTCAGGAGATGCAGAAGCGGATGGACACTCTGCCCGAACAGACCGCGCAGGCGACCGCCGCGATCCGCAAGGCGCTCAACGACCAGTTCCGCGAGATCGAGGCGCTCACCCCCAACCTGTCACGGGCGGGCGCGCAAGCGGCTTCCATGGGCAGCGGGGCGGCCCCCTACCCGCAGCCCCAGCAGTCCTTCGCGCCCCGCGACGAGGGCCGGCCCGGCGGCGTGCCGCCGATGCCCCGCTTCGACGCGAGAGGCCGGCAAGTCGCGGCGCCCTATGAGGCGACCGATCTCGACCAGACCCCGGGCGGGCTTGCGCAACAGCTCTCGACCGCGTCTGGCCATGGCGGCTGGGCGCCGAGCGACCAGGGTTACGGCGGCGGCCGCGGCGCGGCCTCCTCAGGCGCCGGCCAGCTCCGCATCGACGAGCTTGCCCGCGCCATCGACAACCGCACCGCCGCCGATGTCTGGTACCGCATGCGCGCCGGCGAGCGCGGCGTGCTGGGCCGGCACATCTACACCTATGAGGGCCAGGCCACGTTCGACGAGGTGTCTAGCCGTTACGACCGCGACAGCGAGTTCCGCAACACCGTGGACCGCTATATTGGCGACTTCGAGCGCTTGCTCGCGGAAGCCGAGCAGTCCGACCCGGCCGGCCATATGCTCCAAAACTACCTGACGTCCGAGACCGGACGCGTCTATCTCCTGCTCGCGCACGCGAGCGGACGCCTGCGGTAAGAGCCACTCAGGCTCCCCCACCAAAAGGGCCCCCTCCTCCCGGCTTGGGAGCGAGGGGGCTTTTTTTTAGCGTTTCCTCGAACATAGCTGTCGCCAAGCACCCGTCGTTAACGGCCCGTTAACCATCGCGACCATTTTATTAACCAAATCAGAACGGGAGCCGACAGACAGCCATGGCCGCCGCAGCACCTCAGCCGTCCGCAGCAACATCTCAGCCCTCACGCTCCTTCAAGTTCCACGGCCGCACGTTCCTCGCCTTCGTCCTCAAGCCTGAAATGCCGATCGGCCGCTGGATTGCCGAGGCGGACACGTGGCTATCCCGTTCCCCGGGCTTCTTCTCGGCCAAGCCTGTCGTCCTGGATGTCTCGCGGCTGCTGTTGACCAAGGGCAAATTGGCCAAACTGATTGCCGACCTTGGTTCCCGCGGCATACGGGTCATGGGCCTTCTCGGCGCCGACCCGGCCTGGGTCGATGCCGATCTCCCGCCGGTCCTGACGCCGGGCCGGGCAACGGAACCCGAAACGTCGCCTGAGACGTGCGAGGCCCCCGCGCCCGTAGCGCCCGCCTCCTCGTCTCTTGTGATCGATTCGCCGGTTCGCTCGGGCCAAACGCTGTTTCACGACGGCGATCTCACCATCATCGGCTCGGTGTCCTCCGGCGCCGAGATCGTCGCCACGGGATCGATCCATGTCTACGGCGCGCTGCGCGGCCGGGTTCTGGCCGGCGCCGACGGGAACATCGCGGCACACATTTTCTGCCGTCGTCTTGCCGGCGAACTCGTGGCGATCGACGGCTACTACCGCATGGCCGAGGACTTTCCCTCGGGCCTGCTCGAGAAACCCGCTCACATTTCGCTCGAAGACGGCGTTCTAAGAATCAAAGCACTCGGCTGAGGCAAGGAGGAAGACATGGCGCAGGTCGTCGTGGTGACATCAGGAAAGGGCGGCGTCGGCAAGACGACAACGACCGCCGCACTCGGCGCGGCGCTCGCGCAAGAAGGCCAGCGCGTCGCGGTTGTCGATTTCGACGTAGGCTTGCGCAATCTCGACCTCGTCTTGGGCGCCGAACGCCGCGTGGTTTACGACCTGATCTATGTGTCCCAGGGCAACGTGCGCCTCTCTCAGGCCCTCATCCGCGACAAGCGGCTCGAGAACCTCTACCTGCTTGCGGCGTCTCAGACCCGCGACAAGGACGCCCTCACGGACGAAGGCGTGGAGAAGGTGATGGGCGAATTGCGCGAGTCATTCGACTGGGTCATCTGCGACAGCCCGGCCGGGATCGAGCGCGGCGCAACGCTGGCGATGCGGCATGCCGATGTGGCCGTGGTGGTGACCAATCCGGAAGTGTCTTCAGTGCGCGATTCCGACCGTATCGTCGGTCTGCTCGACGCCAAGACGGACAAGGCAGCGCGTGGCGAGCGCATGGAAAAGCACCTCCTGCTCACCCGCTACGATCCAGTTCGCGCCGGCCGCGGGGACATGCTGAACGTCGATGACGTCATCGACATTCTCTCTCTGCCGCTGCTCGGCATCATCCCCGAGAGCGAGGAGGTCTTACGCGCCTCGAATCTCGGTTCGCCCGTCACGATCAGCACCCCGAAGAGCGCTCCGGCGCGCGCCTACAGCGACGCCGCGCAACGCCTGATGGGCATGGACGTGCCGATGGCGTTCCCCAGCGATCGCAGCGGCCTTTTCAGCAAGCTATTCGGAAGGAAAGCTGCATGAGGTGGTTCATGCCATTCAGGAGACGAAAGTCGGCCTCCGTGGCGCGTGACCGTCTCCAGATTCTGCTGACTCACGAGCGCGGGGCCGACGGCCAATCGGACCTGATCCCCATCCTGCGGGAGGAGGTGCTCGCCGCCGTCGCCAAGCACGTCTCCGTGGACGTGGATAAGGTTCAGGTGAAGATCGAGAGGGGCAAGGCGGTCTCTCTGCTCGAGATCGACATCGAACTCCCTTGCGATCCGGAGTCCGCCAAGCGACGCCAGCGCGCTCCGCAGGCCACGCGCTCTCAGCGCCTCGCGGTCTCACAAGCCCACTAACAGCCAAAGCCTCGTCTCATCCCTAACCCGATTGGGATGGGGCGGGGCCGACTTTCGTTTTCCGCAAAGTCTCTACGGCGCGAAGACGACGCCTAGTGGCGGGGGGCCTGCCCAAATCCTCTCGAAGAAGACGATGGAGGTGACGAGGACGAGGACGAGCTATCCGGCGGTCTCGAGCCACGGAGCAAGAAACCCGTCGGACTCTGTTCGAACTTTTCGAGAATCCGGTTGAGAGTGACTGCCGCCCGCCGCGCTTCCTGCATGGCCGCACTGAAATCTTGCATGCCTTGCTTCGCCTGCCGGGTCAGGTCATCGACACTTTGGTTGAGCTTGCCACCCAGTTCGTTGAAGCTCTTGGCGCTCTCATTCAACTCTTTGACCGTCTGACTGATTTCCTCATCCTTGTTCTTCAGCATCGTGGTGAACGCATCCACATTGCTCATCGTGCTGTTGACCGCATCCTCGTTCGCGGCCACGAGATCGTCCAGACGCTGGATGAAGGCGGTGGCGCTGTTGAGGGCGGCAGGCGCGGCATCGAACAGCCCTCCCCCACCGCGGGCGGCCCGAATTGTCGGAAGGGGATCATCTTCCGTTGCCACCAGAAGCGGTGACTCCGGCGTGCCGGGCGTGATCTGAATACCTTTGCCGCCAGTGAGGCCGAGAGACTCGATCCTGGCGCGCGAGTCCTTGCGCACCGGCGTCTTCTCATCCACGCTGATCACCACCTGCACTTTCCGGCCATCTTTTGGATCCAGCGCAAAAGTCTGCACCTCACCGACCTTGATGCCGTTGAAGCCGACGCTCGAACCGGAGGTCAGACCCGCCACCGAGCCTTCGAACACAATGAGATAGCGCTTGCCGCCGCCGGCGAAATTGCTGATCCAGAATACGAAGATGAAGGCAAAGGCGAGAACCCCCAGAACGAAGCCGCCGATCATCAAGTAGTTGGCTTTGGTTTCCATCGAACCCCTCAACACCCGTCAGGCGTCATCAGCCAATCAGCCTTCGTTGCTCGGTGGGGCTCGCAGCGCGCGCCCGCTCACCGCAGAAATATTCCTGGATCCACGGGTGATTGGGCTGGCTCTGTAGCTCGGTGGGCGATCCCGTCCGCACGATCTTCTTATCGGCCAAAACGGCCACCCTGTCGCACACCGTGAAGATGGTATCAAGGTCGTGGGTCACCATATAGACTGTGAGCCCAAGTGTCTGTTGTAACTTGCGAATTAGGTGATCGAAGTCGGTGGCGCCGATCGGGTCGAGACCCGCGGTGGGCTCGTCCAGAAACACGATCTCGGGGTCGAGTGCGAGTGCCCTGGCGAGCCCTGCGCGTTTGCGCATGCCGCCGGACAGCTCGGAGGGAAATTTGTGCGCGGCGTTTGGCGGCAGGCCGACCATTGTCAGCTTGAGGAAGGCGAGATCGTCCATCATGGCTTGCGGCAGGTCGAGATGCTCGCGCATGGGCACCTGGATGTTCTGCAAGACCGTCAGCGAGGAGAACAGCGCGCCGTCCTGAAAGAGGAGGCCCCAGCGCTTCTCGATGTCGAGGCGGGCTTGCGGCGTGAGCGTCTTCGCATTCTGTCCGAAGAGCGCGACGGCCCCGTTGTCGGGCGTCACCAGGCCGGTGATGACGCGCATCAGCACTGACTTGCCTTGGCCCGAGCCGCCGACAATGGCGAGGATCTCGCCGCGATAGACGTCGAGATTGAGCTCGTCCCAAATCTGATGGGTGCCGAAGCTCTTGGCGAGCCCGCGCACGCGGATGACCACCTCTCGTCCGTCCTCGACGATCACACCCCGATCCCCGACAAGAACATGGCGAACACGGCGTCCAGGACGATCACGAGGAAGATCGCCTTGACCACGGCGGACGTCACATGGGTGCCGAGAGATTCGGCGCTGCCTTCAACCTTGAGGCCTTCGAGACAGCCGACAAGGGCAATGATGACAGCGGCGAACGGCGCTTTGATCATGCCGGCCAGGAAGTGTTGGAAGTCGACCGCTTCGCGCAGCTTGTCCATGTAGGTCGAGAAATCGAGACCGAGCACGCCGAACGCCATCACGCCGCCGCCGGCAAGCCCCATGATGTCGCCGAGGAAGGTGAGAAGCGGCAGCGCCACGACGAGGGCCAGCACGCGCGGCAGCACGAGCGTATCCATGGGGTCGATGCCGAGCGTGCGCATGGCGTCGATCTCCTCGCGCATCTTCATGGAGCCGATCTCGGCGGTGAAGGCGGAGCCGGAGCGGCCGGCCACCATGATGGCGGTGAGCAGGATGCCGACCTCGCGCAACGCCAGAATGGCGACCATGTTGACGGCGAAGGGTTCAGCGCCGAAGGGCCTGAGCTGCACCACGCCTTGCTGCATGACCACGGCGCCAATCAAGAAGCAGATCAGCGCGATGATCGGCACGGCCCTGAGCCCCGCGTGATCGAGATGATGGAAGAAGGAGATCGGACGAAAGCGCCAGGGCTGCTTGAGCATCCGCCAGAAGGCGGCGGTCACCTCACCGAGGAACGCCGTGAGCTGGACGGCGTCGCGCCCGGCACCGGTCATCGCGTTGGTCGCGTCCTCGACCATTCTCTCGAGCGCATTGGTCTTCTCGATCTCGGGCTGCTTGGCGTCCCCGCGGCGATGCACCTCCTCGATGAGAATGCGGAAGCTCTCGGTGGCGCCGGCGTAACGGGTGCGCAAGCCGCCCTTCGCCCACGCCTTCGCCGTGCGCTGGAGGAGCCAGGCGCCGGCGGTGTCGATCTCGGCGATGCCGGCGATGTCCATCTCGCCGGTGAAGTCCGGCGTCGGCGGGATCGGCACCCGCAGGCGCCTCAACGCCTTGTCCAGGTCGGCGGCTTCCGCCACCGTCCAGGCGCCGGTGGCCACCAGGCGGAAGGTGGTGCCTCTAAGCTCGACGCGGAAGCCGGGGGCGCGGGCTTGGGTCGGCAGGACGAGCTGGTGGTCGCGCTTGAGCATGGAAGGGCTTAGCTTTGCTCGTACTCTACTCTCGGGCGCCGGTGCCGTTAGAAGTGCCTACGTATTTGAACGAAAACACAGGAAAAATAAAGCTCTATGGCAGGTTTCGGAGGCGAGCTTAACGGCGCAAAAGAGGCCTTGAGCCTTGAGGTGCGGGTGGAGCGCTGGCCGATCCGGGGCGCTTTCACCATTGCCCGGGGCTCAAAGCGCGAGGCGATCGTGGTGGTGGCCGAGATCGGCGGCGCCCACACGGGCCGCGGCGAGTGCGTCCCTTACGCCCGCTATGGCGAGAGCGTGGAGGGGGCGGTGGCCGCCATCGAAGGGTGCCGCCCTGCGCTTGCCAAAGGCCTGGACCGCACTCAGCTCGATGAGCTGCTCCCGCCTAGCGCACCACGCAACGCGCTCGACTGTGCCCTGTGGGACCTGGAGGCCAAGCGGTCCGGGAGAAGTGCCGCGGCGCTCGCCGGGCTCAAGCCGCTCCATCCGGTGACCACGGCCTTCACCATCTCGCTCGGGGACCCTGAGACCATGGCCGCTCAGGCGCGCGCGGCACGAGCCTTCCCCCTCCTAAAGCTGAAACTCGGCGGCGCTGGCGATTGTGCGCGCTTGGCGGCGGTGCGCGCGGCGGTGCCGGAAGCCCGACTCATCGCCGATGCGAACGAGGCCTGGCAAGTCCATGAAACCGAGTCGCTTCTTGCCGCCGCGGCGGACTCAGGCGTGGAGCTTGTCGAACAGCCTCTGCCCGCCGACAATGATGGGCTTCTCGCGAGGATCGCGCGGCCCGTACCAGTTTGTGCCGACGAGTCCGCGCACGCGCGCGGCTCGATCGAGCGGCTCGCGGGGCGCTACGACGCGGTCAATATCAAGCTCGACAAGACGGGCGGTCTGACCGAAGCGCTGGCGACGGCGGACCGCGCCCGCGCGCTTGGTCTCAAGGTCATGGTGGGAAGCATGGTCGCCACGTCGCTCGCCATGGCTCCTGCCCTGCTCCTCGCGCAAGATGCCGACTTCGTCGATCTCGACGGACCGTTGCTGCTCGAACGCGACCGGGCGCCGGGGCTCACCTACGAGGCGGGGAAGGTATTCCCGCCCCCGCCAGAGCTATGGGGCTGAGGCTCAGAGGCTCTCAACCACCTGCTTGAGCCTGCCCCGCACCTCCTGCGCCACGTCGGCGAGGCCCGGATTTTCGATCGCCTGCATCGAGGCGACCGGATCGACGGCCGAGACCTCGACGCGGCCATCGTCGTGCTCCTGCACGATGACGTTGCACGGCAGCATGGTGCCGATCTTGTCCTCGAGCTCCAGCGCGCGGTGGGCGAGTTGCGGGTTACAGGCGCCGAGGATCCGGTAAGGGCGAAAGTCCTTGCCAAGCTTCGCCTTCATGGTGGCGGCCACGTCGATGTCGGTCAGCACGCCGAAACCTTCCGCCTTCAACGCGTCGGTCACGCGCGTGACCGCCTGGTCGAACGGAAGGTCAAGGGTCTTGGAAAAATGATAGCTCATCGTGCCTCCGGCCTTCACATCATGTGGCAGCCGCCGCCCAGGAGCGTGTCGGCCTTCTTCTTCTGGTCGTCGGTCAGCACGTTGTAGAGGCTCTCGGTCGCCGGCTTCATAGCTTTCAGGCTCTCAAGCTTGGCTTCGGTCGCCTTGATGCGGGCATCCATGCGGTCCACGGCCGTGCCGCTCTGCTTGGCCTTCATCATGTCGGCATGCACGCCCTCCATGGCGGCATGGCGCGCCCTGACAGCATCGGCATAAGCGTTCCAGGCGTCCGTCTGGTCGTCGGTGATGTCGAGATCGGCTTTGATGTAGGCAAGGTGGGCTTCCATCATCGGGCGCGAATGCATCATGCCCTTGCCCATCATGCCGCCTTGCATCATGCCGCCTTGCATCATGCCCTGGCCCATCATGCCGCCCATCTTCGGGCAGTTGGCTTTGCCCATCATGCCCTGGCCGGGACCTCCCTGGCCCATCATGCCGCCGCCCTGGCCCCCTTGTTGCGCCAGTGCCGGCGTGGCGGCGATCGCCATCGTCACGCAGGCGGCAACCAAGCACGCGCCGAACTTGTTCATCACATTCTCCTAATCGCTCTGAGCTTACTGGCCGTCGTGGCCGCTCATGCCGTGATCGTTACCCATCATGCCTTGGTCGTGGTCGCCCATCGTGCCCTCGCCGTGGTTGTCATCACCCATCATGCCCTGGCCATGGTCGCCCATCGTGCCCTGGCCGTGGTCGTCGTC
This sequence comes from uncultured Alphaproteobacteria bacterium, assembly GCA_963717875.1. GTDB lineage: Bacteria > Pseudomonadota > Alphaproteobacteria > Rhizobiales > Methyloligellaceae > Methyloceanibacter. The sequence continues at coordinate 1,231 of CAVQXI010000030.1, read as the reverse complement.
GCCCGTCATGCCTTGGCCGTGATCATTGCCCATCATGTGCTGGTCATTTTGGGCAAGAGCCGGCGCCGAAACGATCGCCAGCGTTGCCGCAAGCAGAAGCGCCCTCAATCTCGTCATGACAGCCTCCTTCCGTTGAGCCGGAATCATAGCGGCCTCACAGATCCTGTCGTTGAATCTTATCAAGGCTCTAAATGCGGAGGTTCAATGATCGCCGCACGCGGCCAATAGCCGCCTCGGCTGACAAAAACCTTACGGATGCGACGGGGCGACCGCGCCGACCACGAGGCCGCCATGCCAGCGCTGGCGCAGCAGAATGGCAGCGCCCGTGCCGACCACAGCCAGCAGCGCCATGGCGCCGTAAGCCTCGCCGCCAAGCAGCCGGTAGAGCGGGCCGCAAGCCACCGTGACCGAGCCCATGACGAGACCGGCAACCACGGCGGCATAGAGGCCCTGCGCCGTCGCCGCGCGGTCCTCGGGCACGGCATGGGTCAGGAAATGGATGGCCGCGAGATGGGTGGCGCCGAAGCTCATGGCATGCAGGGTTTGGAGCAGCGCCGTCGCCCAGAGCGGCGGGTCGATGGCGAGAAAGCCCCAGCGCACGACGGCAGCAAGACCGGCAAGCGTCATGAGCCGCGTCGCGCCGGCCCACGCGATGACCCGGCCAGACACGGCGAACAGAGCGATCTCGGCGACGACGCCGACCGACCACAACGCGCCGATCACCCCGCCGGAGAGGCCTTGCGCCCGCCAATGGAGCGAGCCGAAGGCATAAAGCAGCGCGTGGCTTCCTTGGATCATGCTCGCCGCGAGCAGAAACAGAAGAAAGAGCGGCGTGTGGGCGAGCGCGAGCGCATCCCGAAGCTTGAGGCGCCGCAGCCCCGCGGGCGCCGCCCGTGCCCTGCCCTCCATGTCGCGCGGCACGAGATAAGAGCCGAGCACCATCAGCGCTGCCGCGCCCAAGAGCAGCGGCAGGACCGCGCCCGCGCCGGCGACTTGAATGACGAAGCCGGCGCCGAGGCTCGCAACGATGAAGGTCAGCGACCCCCACAGGCGCACCCGTCCATAGTCGAGGCCGCTCTTGCGGATGCCGCTCACCGCCACCGTCTCGACCAGCGGCATGATCGTCGTCCAGTTGACGGCCAGCAGTACCGCGGCAAGCAGCATCTGCCAGAACCCGTCCGACAGCCAAAGCAGGACGAACGAGCCCAGCGACCCCCAGGCGAGCGCGATG
>CAVQXI010000029.1:0-39601 GCA_963717875.1 uncultured Alphaproteobacteria bacterium | reverse complement strand
GGCACGGTGCGGTGCAGTTGCCGCCAGGCCTGGTCCTCGTCGAACAGTTCGGCCAGCTTCTCGGTCATGACGCCGGCAAGCTCTTCGGCGTCGGTGACGGTGACGGCGCGGCGGTAATAGCGGGTTACGTCGTGGCCGATGCCGATGGCGAGCAGCTCGACCGGCGAGTTGGTCTCGATCTCGTTGATCACCTGGCGCAGATGGCGCTCCAGATACGACCCGGAATTGACGGACAGCGTTGAATTGTCCACCGGCGCGCCGTCGGAGATCATCATCAGGATGCGCCGCTGCTCCGGACGCGCCAACAGGCGTTGATGGGCCCAGGCCAGCGCCTCGCCGTCGATGTTCTCCTTGAGCAGTCCCTCGCGCATCATCAGCCCGAGATTGCGGCGCGCCCGCCGCCACGGTGCGTCGGCCGACTTGTAGATGATGTGGCGGAGATCGTTGAGCCGGCCGGGCAGCGGCGGCTTCATGGCGTTGAGCCACGCCTCGCGCGAGTGCCCGCCCTTCCAGGCCCGCGTGGTGAAGCCGAGAATCTCGACCTTCACGCCGCACCGCTCCAGCGTGCGCGCGAGAATATCGGCGCAGCAGGCGGCGACCATGATGGGCCGGCCGCGCATGGAGCCGGAATTGTCGAGGAGAAGCGTCACCACGGTGTCGCGGAACTGGGTGTCGCGCTCCTGCTTGAAGGTCAGCGGGTGCATGGGATCGACGATGATGCGGGCAAGCCTCGCTGCGTCGAGCATGCCTTCGTCGAGATCGAAATCCCAACCGCGGTTCTGCTGGGCGAGCAGGCGCCGCTGAAGCCGATTGGCAAGCCTGGCGACGGCGCCGTGCAGCGCCACCAGCTGCTTGTCGAGAAAAGCGCGCAGGCGGTCGAGCTCGTCCGTGTCGCACAGATCCTCGGCGGCGACGATCTCATCATAGGCGCGGGTGAACACCTTGTAGCCGAAGGCCTCGGGGTCATCGAGGACAGAGGTGTTCGGGCGCCAGGGATCGGAGCGCCGCGGCAGTTCGGCGGCCTCGGTATCGCGGTCGAGCTGGTCGGTCGAGCCGTCCTCCTGGTCTTCGAGCGTCTCCTCCGCCGTGTCGTCGGGCTCGGCGCGCGACTTGGAGGCCAACTCCGCCCGGTCCTGGCCGTCGGCGCTGTCGTCCTGGTCTTCGGCGGCATTCGGATCGGATTCGCCGTCCGTGGTGGACTCCTCGTTCTCCTCGTTCTGATTGAGCTGATCGGCGAGATTGAGCGCGGCGAGTACGTCACGGGCGAGCCGGCCGAATGCGTCTTGGTCGAATAGCGTCTCGGGCATGCGGTCGAGCAGGGTGCGCGCGCGCTCCTCGATCCAGGGGCGCCACAGATTGACCAGCGGGCGCGCCTTGGCGGGCGGGGCGAGGCCGGTCAGCCTCTCGCGCACGAGAAGCGCCAGCGCATCGGGCAGCGGCGCTTCGGCGCGCTCGGTCTCCTCGGTGATACGGCTTCGCGCGTAGCGCTGCTCCATGCGTGCCTTGAGATTGGCGGCGACGCCTTCCATGCGGTGGGCGCCGATCGCCTCGACGCGGGCCTGCTCGATCGCCTCGAACACGGCGCGCGCATCGCCGCCCGAGGGCGCAAGCGTCCGGTGCAGAGCCTCGTCATGGCAGGCGACTGCAAGAGCCGCCGCGTCGGCGTGGCCGCGGATCACGGCGATCTCGTCCCGGGTCGGTACGCGAGAGGGCTCGGGCACGCGCGCGGTCTTGCCGGTCAGCCCGGGCGGCTCGGTCGTGAACGTCACCTCGAGGCTGCCATCGGCCGCGATGGAGCGGGTGGTGAGCGTCACGGCGCGCTTGAACGGATCGAGGGGCGCCTCTTTCCGCTTGGTCGGGGTCATGGGGTCAGCTCAAGGCCACGTTGGCCGTCGATTGCGGCAGGTCCTCGCCGAAGCAGCGTTGGTAGAACTCGGCGATCAGGCCACGTTCCAACTCGTCGCATTTATTGAGGAAGGACAGCGCAAAGGCCGTACCGATGTCGCCGAAGATCTCGGCGTTCTCGGCCCAAGTGAGCACCGTACGCGGGCTCATCACCGTGGAGAGGTCCCCGTTCATGAAGGCGTTGCGCGTGAGCTCGGCGACGCGGACCATGTTGGACACGACTTTTTGGCCTTCCTCGGTGTTCCAGGTCTTGGCCTTGGCGAGGACGATGTTCACCTCGTCGTCGTGGGGCAGATAGTTGAGGGTGGCGACGATGGACCAGCGGTCCATCTGGCCCTGGTTGATCTGCTGGGTGCCGTGATAGAGGCCGCTCGTGTCGCCGAGGCCGATCGTGTTCGTGGTGGCGAACAGCCGGAAGGCGGGATGCGGCCTGATGACCTTGGACTGGTCGAGCAAGGTGAGCTTGCCGGAGACCTCCAGCACGCGCTGGATGACGAACATTACGTCGGGCCGCCCGGCGTCGTACTCGTCGAAGCACAGCGCCGTGTTGGTCTGGAGCGCGTAAGGCAGAATGCCCTCGCGGAACTCGGTCACCTGCATGCCATCCTTGATGACAATGGCGTCCTTGCCGACGAGGTCGATGCGGCTCACATGGCTGTCGAGGTTGATGCGCATGCACGGCCAGTTGAGCCGCGCCGCCACCTGCTCGATATGGGTCGACTTGCCGGTGCCGTGATAACCCTGGATCATCACCCGGCGGTTGTGCTTGAAGCCAGCGAGGATGGCGAGCGTCACGTCCTTGTTGAAGAGGTAGTCCGGATCGACATCGGGGACATGCTCGTCCGCCTTCGAATAGGCCGGCACCTCCATATTGCTGTCGATGCTGAAGACTTGGCGCACGGATACTGTCATGTCCGGCAGACCGGCGCTGTTGTGAGCAGCTTCTAGTGTCATGATCGGTGATGAGCCTGTTTGTCGCGTTTCGGTGGGGGCTCGCGCGGCGGCAAAGCCCTGATTTTGCTGGGGGGCGGCCCAGACTTATGCAAGCCCCGCCTGCCTCAGATAATTATAGGCTTGGATCACTTCGCGCAACTTGTCCTCCGAGGACCGGTCGCCCTGGTTGTGATCCGGGTGGAGGCGCTTAACCAATTCCTTGAAGCGGTTCTTGATGTCGGCCTTGGTGGCGTTGTCCTCGAGATCGAGCTGGCGCAGCGCCTTCTGCTCCAGCCGCTTCAAGGGGCGGCGTGGTGCCGCACCCGGCTTATGGCCCCCCGGCGCGTGCTCGCCGAATAGGCCAAAGGGATCCTGGGTCTCGAAGCGGTGAGCATAGCCGCCTTTCGGCCTGCCGCGTCCCCGGCCTCGGTTCTTCGACCAGGAGTTCACGCCCACGAACCAGGTGGGGCGGTTGCCGATCGTGTCGCTCTTCTGGTGCTCGACGACTTCCTCGTCAGGCAGACCGGAGAAATAGTTGTAGCCCTTGTTGTACTCGCGCACGTGGTCGAGGCAGTAGCGGTGGTACTGCCCTTCCAGGCCGCGGCCCTTGGGCGCCGGGTAGAGACCGGGCTCGCTACAGCCCTCCCACTCGCATTTCGGGCAGGTATCGCGCAGCAGGCGATTCTCGTCGGGCTTGACGCGCAGGCGGTCGAAGAATTTTGAATCGAGCTTCATGGACTCGGCATTATGGGAAGCTGCATTCGTCACAACAAGCATGGCTCCATGATGACAAAAGCGATAGTCTGGTGGGTTAAACGCCGGCGCATGCGCAAACCCCTATCGAGGATGTTCCAGGCATGACCGTTGAGAATTCAATCAGAGAAAAGTTGACGCGGGCCTTCGCACCTGAGGCGCTCGACGTCGTTAACGACTCCCATCACCACGCCGGTCATGCCGGCTCGCCCGGCGGCGGCGAGAGCCATTTCAGCATTAAAGTGGTGTCGGCGGCGTTCGACGGCAAGTCGCGGGTGGAGCGTCACCGCATGGTGAACCAGGTGCTGGCCGAGGAGCTTGCGGGCAAGATCCACGCGCTTGCCATCACGGCGCTCAGCCCTTCGGAGGGCGTGCGGGCCTCATGAGGCCGCCTTGCTCACCTCGACCTCGGAACGGCGCGTCTTGTCGAGCGGCGTCACCCGCAAGGATGTGATGCGGTTCCGGTGCCGCCTCAAGACCTCGAAGCGAAAATCATGGAAGGTGAAGGCCTGGCCCGGGTTGGGGATGGTCTGCGCCTCGTGGATGACGAGCCCCGCCACCGTGGTCGCCTCTTCCTCGGGCAGGTCCCAGTCCATGAGGCGGTTCACGTCGCGAATGGGTACGAGGCCGTCGACGATCAGCGAGCCGTCGGGCTGCGGCTTGGCGAGCGCCGCGGCGATGTCGGTCTCGTCGGTGATGTCGCCGACGATCTCCTCGATGATGTCCTCGAGCGTCAGCAGCCCCATCACCTCGCCGTACTCGTCGACGACGATGGAGAAATGCGCCTTGCGCTTCAAAAAGGCGTTGAGCTGATCCTTCAGCGTCGTGGTGTCGGGCACGAACCAAGGCGGCGTGGCGAGTACCATGACGTCGATCTTGCTTGGATCGCCTTTGGACTCTCGGAGCGCCCGCAGGAGCATCTTCGCATGCAGGACGCCGACGATCTCCTCGCGCTCGCCGCGCCATAGGGGCAGCCGCGTATGCGGGCTCTTCAGCGCCGCGTCTACGATTTGCTCGATCGGCAGTTCCACATCGATGGCATCGATGTTGGTTCGGTGCACCATGATGTCCGACACGGTGAGCTCGCGCAGGTCGAGCACGCCGCCCAACATGTCGCGGTCGAGCTTGACCACGCCGCCTTCCTTGTGATGCAGCTCAATGGCGCCGCGGATCTCCTCGTGGGCTGAAAGCACCTCGGTGTCGGGGCTGACCGAGATGCCGAACAGGCGCAAGGTCTGACGCACGAGGAACTGCATGGCGGCGGTGACCGGCGCGAGCACGGCAACGACGAAGCGCAGGACCGGCGCGACGGCAAGGGCCATGCGGTCGGCGTTGACGATGGCGTAGGTCTTGGGCAGCACCTCGGCAAACAGCACAACCAGCACGGTCATGACGACGGTGGCATAGGCCACGCCGGCATCGCCGAAAATCTTGAGAAGCACGCTCGTCGCCAGCGCCGAAGCCGCGATGTTGGCGAGGTTGTAGCTCAAGAGGATGGCGCCGATCAGGCGCTCGCGGGTGAGAAGCAAGCGGTTGACGATGCGGGCGCGCTTGTTGCCGTCCTCCTCGAGCGCATGCATGCGGGCGCGCGAGGCGGCCGTCAGTGCCGTCTCCGAGCCTGAGAAATAGGCCGAGATAATGAGGAGGCCGAGGATGGCGCCGAGCGTGATGCCGAGCCCTAGGGTCATCGGGGGACGCACTCCCGCTTCAGGAAGTCGGTCAAAGGCTCCATGGAGACGTCGCCCTCGACAAAGGCTTGGCCAATGCCGCGCGCAAGCACGAGCGCCAGCTTGCCGCCCTTCACCTTCTTGTCCTGGGCCATGAGGCGCAACAGCTCGCCGGGCGTCGGTTTGTCGCCGGGAATGGCGGCGATCTCGGTGGGAAGCCCCACGTCGGCGAAGTGCTTCGCCACGCGCGCGGCGTCCTCGCCCCCGCACAGCCCCTGCTCGACGGAATAGGTGAAGGCGAGACGCATGCCGATGGCGATGGCCTCGCCGTGCAGCAAGCGGTCCGAGTAGCCGGCGAAGGCTTCGAGCGCGTGGCCGAAGGTATGGCCGAGATTGAGCAGCGCACGCAGGCCGCTCTCCTCGCGCTCGTCCGCGACGACGATGTCCGCCTTGGCGCGGGCGCTCGTCTCCACGGCGTGGCGGCGCTTGCCGTCTTGGCCTGCGAACACATCCGTCCAGTTTTGTTCGAGCCAGGCGAAGAACGGCGCATCGCCGAGAAGACCGTATTTCGCCACCTCGGCGTAGCCGGCGCGAAACTCTCGATCGCTCAAGGTCGACAGCACGGCCACATCGGCGAGCACGAGGCTCGGCTGGTGGAAGGTGCCGATCAGGTTCTTGCCTTGCTTGGTGTCGATGCCGGTCTTGCCGCCGATGGCGGAGTCGACCTGCGCGAGCAGCGTCGTCGGCATCTGCACTACGCGTACGCCGCGCCTTAAGATCGATGCGGCGAAGCCGGCGAGGTCGCCGACCACACCGCCGCCAAGGGCGATGACGCAATCGCCGCGCTCGACGCCGAGCTCGAGCAGCGTCTCGCAAAGCTTGTCCAGCACGGGGAAACACTTGCTCGCTTCGCCCGGCGCCACGACAGCCGAGCCGAGGAAGAGCCCCTGGTCCTCGAGGCTCGCTTTTAGCGGCGCGAGATACAGGCCGGCGACGGTCTTGTCGCTGACCACGGCGAAGCGGGCGCGGGGCAGCGCGCCGGCAAGGCGCTCGCCCGCCGAGGCGATGAGGTTCTCGCCAATGACGATGACATAGGGGCGCCCAGGGAGCGGTACGTCGATGGTCGTCTCGCTCCCGATCTGATCGAGCGTGGCTGTGCCGTCACCCATCACTGCACCTTCTTGCGGCGCTGCGGGGTCGCCTTGGCGCTTCCCCCTGACGCGGCCTCGCAGCCGAGCTCGGCGGCGAGCGCGTCGGCCACGGCGCCGACGATGACATCATGGGGCACATCGCGGCTCTCCACGGTGATGTCGGCCCCGGCGTAGATCGGGCCGCGCTCGGCCATCAGCTTCTTCATCACCGCTTCCGGGTCGCCGACGGCAAGCAAGGGCCGGTGGTCTCGCCGCCCGACGCGTTTCAGAAGCACGCGCAAGTCCGCCTTGAGCCAGATCGAGATGCCACGCGCCTTGATGGCAGCCCGCGTCCGCGGGTTCATATAGGCGCCGCCGCCGGTGGCAAGAACTTGCGGACCGCCGTCCAGGAGCCGGGCGATGACCTTGCGCTCGCCCTCGCGGAAATAGGCCTCGCCGTGCTCGGCGAAGATCTCCTTGATGCTTTGCGCCGCCGCCGCCTCGATTTCGCTGTCGGCGTCGATAAACGGCAGATCGAGCCAGTTCGCGAGCCGCCGGCCGACCGCGGTCTTGCCGGCGCCCATCAGGCCGATGAGCACGATCGAGCGCGAGCCCAAGGATTGGCGGATCTCCGCCAACCGCCGCTCACGGTCGTCTTTGTTATGTTCAGCCAAGCGTAGGGTCATTGTCGCGGGAAGGGGGCCTTACTTGTCCCATGCTGACAGGGTAGTGTCGAATCGTCCATGATGCCCCATTGTAAGGGGTTAAGGCGCCCGGTGGTTTTGAGTCATAATGCGGCCCTGTTCGGGACTAATAGACAGTTAGGGACACGGGCGCCACGATGCCAACACTGTTTCGTTTCCTCTTGGTTTTAGGGACGATCGTCGGTGTCGTCGCTGGAAGCCTTTATGTGCTCGCCGAATACTTTCAGCCAGAGCCCAAGGAAATCTCCAAGGCTCTGCGAAACGTCAAGGCGCATCCGCGCGATGAAGTGGACTCCACGGCTTCGACGGGCCCGAACGTCAACGAGTACCGGGTCCCGCGCGCGGACGCGGATGACGGCCCGGAATAAGCGTCCATTTCCGGGTATCCCTCTCCTGGGTCAGGCCGCGCCGCCTGACCTATGCGGCGATAGGGCTTAGACGCCGTGGCGGCGGCGAGAGGCTCATCCAAGGGCAAAGTCGCCTCGGAGCTCGGGCTCTTTCTCGACATGCTCATGGCGGAGCGGGGCGCCGCGGCCCACACGATCGAGGCCTATACGCGGGATATCTCTGCGTTTCTCGCCTTTCTCGCCGCGAAGCGGGTGAGCGTCCGCAAAGCTTCCGCCGATCATGTGCGCGCCTATCTCGAAAGCCTCGCCCGCAAAGGCTTGGCGCCGACCTCGCGGGCGCGAAAGCTCTCGGCCATCCGCCAGTTCTTCCGTTTTCTCTTGGCTGAGGGCTTGCGCGCCGACGATCCGACGTCGGCCATCGACAGCCCGAAGCTCGGCCGGCCCTTGCCGAAGATCCTGTCGCTCGCCGAGGTAGAGACTCTGATCGAGACGGCGAAAGCGGCCTGCGAGACGGCGGACGGTGCGGCGCGCCGCCGGGCTTTGCGCCTCTATGCCCTGCTCGAGACGCTCTACGCCTCGGGCTTACGCGTGTCGGAGCTGATCGCGCTTCCGCGCAACGTGCTCGCCGCCGACGATCGAGTGCTCACGGTCAAAGGTAAAGGCGGGCGCGAGCGGCTCGTGCCGCTCAACGGGGCGGCGCGCCGGGCGCTCGCCGATCATGTGGCGGCGATGAAAGATGGAGAGACGGCGGGACGGAGCGCCTCACCCTGGCTGTTTCCCACCGGTGACGGCACGCAGCACCTGACCCGCCAGCGCTTCGGCCAGGAGTTGAAGGCGCTCGCGCTCGCCGCAAATCTCGATCCGGCGCGCGTCTCGCCGCACGTGCTGCGCCACGCCTTCGCCAGCCATCTGTTGGAGCGGGGCGCGGATTTGCGCACGGTCCAGCAGCTTCTCGGCCATGCGGACATCTCCACCACGCAGATCTATACCCATGTGATCGAGGAGCGGCTGCGGCGGCTGGTGGAGGAGCATCACCCCTTGGCTCAGGCTCATTTAACCAAGCGGCGCTAATCTCCTCACCGGCCGAGACTGCAGTACCAGTTGACAGGGTATCTTAGCGAGGCCACTTACAACCGGATTCCCGTTGCCTTTCCTCCTGTCGAATGGATGCCCGCCCGGGAAAACGGGGTTTTTCCAAGGGGTCTAGCCGAGACGCATGCGCACATATCTCGATTTCGAAAAGCCGATCGCGGAGCTTGAGAGCAAGGTCGCCGAGCTGAAGGCGCTCTCCGGCGGCGAAGATGCCTCCGTGCCGATCGCCGAGGAGCTCGCCAGGCTCGAAGGCAAGGCGCGCGAGGCTCTCGAAGAGACCTACGCGGAGCTTACGCCGTGGCAGAAGACGCAAGTCGCCCGCCATCCCGAACGGCCGCATTTCAAGCACTATATCCAAGGGCTGGTCGAGGACTTTACCCCGCTCGCGGGCGACCGCTATTTCGCCGAGGACGAGGCCATTATCGGCGGTATCGGCCGGCTTGCGGGCCGCTCGGTCATGGTCATCGGCCATGAGAAGGGCTCCGACACGGAAGGCCGCATCAAGCACAATTTCGGCATGGCCCGGCCCGAGGGCTATCGCAAGGCGGTGCGCTTGATGGAGATGGCCGAGCGCTTCCAGATCCCGGTGATCAGCCTGGTCGACACGGCCGGCGCCTATCCCGGCATCGGCGCCGAGGAGCGCGGTCAAGCCGAAGCCATCGCCCGCTCTACCGATTGCTGCATGGGCCTTACGGTGCCGATCGTGTCGGTGATCATCGGCGAGGGGGGCTCCGGCGGCGCGGTGGCCATCGCCACGGCCAATCGCATCTACATGCTGGAGCATTCGATCTACACGGTGGCCTCGCCGGAGGCCGCCGCCTCGATCCTGTGGCGGGATTCGACCCGGGCGCAGGACGCCGCCACCAACATGAAAATCACGGCTCAGGACCTGGAGCGGCTCGGAATCATCGACGGAATCATCCCCGAGCCGATCGGCGGGGCCCATCGGGACGGGGCGAGCGTGGTCAACGCCACGGGCGACGTCATCGTTCGGGCGCTCACCGACTATGATGACATGACCCCTGAGGCCATTCGCAAGGACCGGCGCGAAAAATTCCTGGCCATGGGCCGGGCCGATTAGGCCTATTTCGCCCAAAAAAGCGCCACTTTTTGAGTCCAACTCGGGCACCGGCAGGCGTATAACTAAAGGCCAAATCGGGGGAAGCGGAGGCGAGGCGAGCCATCCTCGCGTTAACTTCCTCTTAACCCATCAATTTGATCTTGGCCGAGGTGCGCGAGGGGCACTGCGTATGCTTCGATCAAGGTTTGTCACGGCCGTAATCGCGGTTTGCGTGGTGGTTGTTACTGCCGCGCTCGCTGGCTGTGGCGAATTCTCGCCCCCCTATATGAAGCCGCTCTCGGCGCAGACCCGCGCTCTGCTCGCCGCGAAGGGCATGACCGAAGATCAGCCCATCCTCATCCGCATTTTCAAGGCCGAGTCCGAGCTCGAAGTGTGGAAGCAGAAGGACGATGGGCACTTCTACCACTTCAAAACCTATCCGATCTGCGCCTACTCGGGCGGGCTCGGACCGAAGGTCAAGCAAGGCGACCGGCAAGCACCGGAAGGATTCTACTTGATCGACAGCGACCAGCTGAATCCGCTCAGCAAGTATCACCTCTCCTTCAACACCGGATTCCCCAATGCCTATGATCGCGCGCTTGGCCGGACGGGCTCAAATCTGATGGTGCATGGGGATTGCACGTCGGCGGGCTGCTACGCCATGACCGACGCGGTGATCGAGGAAATCTACATCCTGGCGCGCGATGCCCTCGCCGCCGGCCAGAAGTCGTTCCAGCTTCATGCCTTCCCCTTCCGCATGACGGCGGCGAACCTGGCGGCGCATCGCGACGACGAGTGGTACGACTTTTGGGCCAACCTGAAGGAAGGCTACGACTACTTCGAGACCACGCGGCTTGCGCCGAATCTCGCGGTGTGCGGCAAGCGCTATGTCGTCAACGCGGCCTTCGACAACGGTTACCCCAATCCCAGGGGCAACTGTCCCACCTACCGGAAGCTTCCGGTCGTGGCGTTCAAGCCGCCGAAAGACGACGGCAAGAAGGCCGTCGCGGAAGCCTCGCTGGCGAAGCCGCTCGGCATCTCGATGGGGCTCAGCTTCGGGTCGGTTACGCCAACCTACCGCGCGATGACGCTGGGGCCGGCGACGCCGAGCAAGGAGCCGAGCGCTAACAAGGACACCAAGAAGAGCGCCAAGAAGTAGCCTCACACGCCGGCGCGACACGCACGGGCGCAGCGCTATACTCCATCCTCTGGCCATATCGGTCTGGCACCTGATCGGCGATGTTGCGGCACTTGCTCGGCTCCCTCTTCCTTCTCGCGCTCGTCGGCGGCGCCTATTTCCTGTTCACGCCGCAAGGGCGGCAGCTCATCGATCGCGTGCACATCAATATGATGCGGGCGGAGCACAAGACGCTCTATAGCGCGGGGAAGCCGTTGCCCGGCACGCCGGACCTCGCCCGGCTCGATGCGCGGCTTCAAGCCGAGGGCGTCCGCCTCGGCGCGCCGGTCTATGTCCGCATCTTCAAGCTCGAGTCCGAGCTCGAGCTTTGGGTGGAGAAGGACGGACGCTTTCAGCGGTTCGCCACCTATCCGATCTGTCTGTGGTCGGGGCGGCTCGGGCCGAAGCTCAAAGAAGGCGACCTGCAAGCGCCGGAAGGCTTCTACACGGTGGCGAAAGAGCAGCTCAATCCGAACAGCCGCTGGCACCGCTCTTTCAATCTCGGCTTTCCCAACACGTATGACCGCCGCAAGGGACGCACCGGCTCCTTCCTCATGGTGCATGGCGGCTGCTCGTCCATCGGCTGCTATGCCATGACCGACAATGTGGTCGACGAGATCTGGCGGTTCGTCACCGCGGCGCTCGATGACGGCCAGGCGCGCATCCCCGTGCACGTGTTTCCGTTCCGCATGACCGAGCGAAACTTGCGCTTGCGCAAGGGCGACAGATGGAGCGGCTTCTGGGCCGATCTCAAGAAGGGCTACGACCTGTTCGAGGCGAGCCATGTGCCGCCCAAGGTCAGCGTATGCGAGGGACGCTACGCGTTCGAGGCGGGAAGCCTTGCCACGGTGGGCGGCGCGGTGGAGGAACGCTGCCCGCCCGAGGTCGCCGGCAACACCTAAAGCCTAGACCGGCCAGAAATAGAGCATGGACAGGCTTGATAGTGAATTGAGATTCGCCTGGGCATGCGACCTAGAGCGGCCAGAAATAGGCAACGAGCGGTGTGCCGACGATCAGCACGATGACCGATAGCGGCAGGCCGAGCCGCCAATAATCGCCAAAGCGGTAACCGCCCGGTCCCATCACCAACGTGTTGCACTGATGTCCGATCGGCGTGAGGAACTCGCAGGCCGCGCCGATCGCCACGGCCATCAAGAACGGGTCGGGGTTTCGGTGCAGGCTCGCGGCAAAGGTCGCCGCGATGGGCGCCATGATGAGCACGGTCGCGGCGTTGTTCATGAACGGAGTCACCGCCATGGCCGCCGCCATGATCAGAGCGAGCGCTCCGAGTGCGGGAAGCTGGCCTGCGGCGGTCGAGAGCCAGCCGGCGATGAGATCGGTGCCACCGGTGGTGCGCAGCGCGTCGCTTACCGGGATCAGCGCGCCGAGCATGATGAGGATCGGCCACTCGATGACGTCATAGGCCTCGCGCAAGGAGAGCGAGCGGGTGACAAGGAGGATCACGGCGGCGCCGAAGAAGGCGATGGCGACGGAGACCAGATTGAAGGCGACCAGCGCCATGGCCGCGGCGAGCACGCCGATCGGCAGAAGGCTGCCCTTGCGGCCGATGTTCAGGTCCCGTTCGGCCAGCGGCAGGCAATGCAGTTCGCCGAGCGTTTCGGGCATGACGGTGAGATTGCCACGCAACACGATGACGTCACCTGCTCTCAGTTTCACCGTGCGCAAGCGGTTGGCAATACGCCGCCCGGTGCGGCTCACCGCGAGCAGATTGATGCCGTAATGGTCGAACAGCTTGAGCTGGCCCACGGATGAGCCGATGAGCTGGGAGTCTGAGGTGATCACGGCCTCCATGACGCCTATTTGATCGGTCGGCGTGTCCTTGGATTTGGTCGTCTCGTCGCGGGTGAGCTTCAGCTTCTCCAACACCACGATGCGCTCGAGCGCCTGCGGTTCGCCGCGCAAAATGAGTATATCGCCAGCCTTGACCATCGCATTGCCGGCCGGCTCGTAACGCCGCGTGGTGCCTCGGAGCAGGGTAATGACCTCGATCTCGTTCTCGCCAAGCTCTTCCAACGCCTTCACGGTCAGCCCCACGGCGGGCGAGTCCTCAGGCACTTCCACTTCGGTGGTGTAACCTTCGAGGTTGAATGCTGCGTCCATCGACACCGCTCCCTTGCGGTCTCGAGGCAAGAGGCGCCAACCGAACATCAGGAACACAAAGCCCACCACGGCTAGGCTCGCGCCTACGGGCGTGAAGTCGAACATGTGAAACGGCTCGCCGAGGATCTGCTCGCGCACGCGCGACACGATGATGTTGGGCGACGTGCCGACGAGCGTGACGATGCCGCCGAGCAGCGCGCCGAACGACATGGGCATCAAAAGGGATGACGGCGATGTTCCGCTGCGCCGCGCGAGCTGGAAGGCAATGGGCATGAGCATCGCCAGCGCGCCGATATTCTTGACGAAGCCCGAAAGCACGGTGACGGAGCCGACCAGCGCGAAGATCTGCCGGTTGACGTTGGTGAGGTAGGGGCCGAGCTTGCGCACCACGCGCTCGACGACGCCGGACCGCGCCACGGCGGCACTGACCAGAAGCGCACTGCCGACGATGATGACGATGTCGTCGCTGAAGCCGGTGAAGGCCTTGTCCGGCGGCACGATGCCGGCGACGACCGCGGCAAGCAGCGATAGCAACGCGACAAGGTCGTAGCGCAGACGCCCCCAGATGAAGAGGGCCATCATGCCGAGGATGATGGCAAAGGCCAGGGTCTGATCGAGCGTCATGGTTCCGAGGCTTCCTGGTGTGACTATGAGCCGCCGGCAAAAGAAATAAAGTCGCTAGTGCTTTAAGAGTTCAGCGGCATCAGCCCGCCTGAACAGCGCGCGACCCCATTTCAAATTTGCGCCGAGCATTTCAAATCCGCGCGTGAGCAATTTGTTCGTCAAGACGGAGAAGGTCTCTTCCTCGCTCTCGCCTCTCTCATAGCCGCCGTCGATGGCAACGTACGCACAGATGCCCAGTTTCCGGGAGAAGCCGTCCAAGACCTCGGGTTCGAACCCTTCCGCCTCGAGCTTGAGCAGTTTGATGGATTCGATTTTCTCCTGCTCGACGAAATCATCCAGCGTCATCGTTCTTACGACGAACTCGGAGGTGTATTCCTTCGGCCGCACGATGCTCGAGTTTGCATCTTTGGAGCTTGCGTAGAAGACGGTTTCGCCGGTCTTGTTGCTCAAACCGAGATTGAAGTTTCGCGATTCAGGGGCATTCAGCGCGATGCACGAAAACTCCTCGGCTCCCGGTTCGAACGAGATGTAGTTCTCCGGACGGATTTTGCCCTTAAGAAATAGAAACAGGTCGGCATAGTTTGCGCCGCAGTCGACAACGATATCGTCCTTGGAAAAATCGATCCTGTCTATCAGGTAGGTCGAGGAGATTTTGTTCGCCCGGTAATCAAGGCCCTTGCGGTAGAGCTTGAAGCCCCTCTTTCTGCGCGCAAAATACTGCCTAATATCCCCCTGCTCCGCGTAGTACAGCCCGCGCTCCTGATCAAAATGGAAGCGGACCTTCTTCGACCGAATGAATTGTCTCGCGTTTCTAACTGAGCACGCCGTTCTTGGAGCGAGGATGTCTTTCATAGGGCAACTAGCCTGTGTGCCATGGTCGAGAAAGCCCGAGAAAGGCGAGCGGAGGCCAAGCATAGAACACTCGCCTGAGCCCGGCACTAGCTAGTCAGGCGCGTCGAAGCGGAAGGTTGGGGCTTGGGGTTTGGGAGCCTTAGCTAAAGGCGCCGTGGCAGTGCTTGTATTTCTTGCCCGAGCCGCACGGACAGAGCGCGTTGCGCTGGACCTTGCCCCAGGTCGAAGGATCGGCGGGGTTCACGGCGGCAGGGGCGGGCTTGCGTGAGCGTGCTGGTCTCGTCGCGGTCGCGGTTGCGCCTGCGGGGCCGGCACTCGCCGCCTCGAGCGCGAATTCGTCCTCGCCGGTCGTGGGATCGATGTGATGCGCCTCCATCGGCGGCAACTCGGCGCCCTCCAGCGGCGGCACCTCTTCCTGCTGGGCGAGCTCGACATGCATCAGCTGGCCGGTCACTGCCTCGCGCAGCCGCACTAGCATCTGCTCGAACAGGGTGAAGCTCTCGGTCTTGTACTCGTTGAGTGGATCGCGCTGGCCATAGCCGCGCAGGCCAATCACCTGGCGGAGATGCTCGAGCGTCACGAGGTGCTCGCGCCATAATCCGTCGAGGGTCTGGAGCAGAACCGCGCGCTCGATCTGGCGCATGACCTGCGGGCCGAACTGCGCCGCCTTCTTCGCCGCCGCCTCGTCGGTGGCCTTGATCAGGCGCTCGTGGATCTCGTCCTCGGCGATGCCTTCCTCCGCCGCCCAATCGGTGATCGGCAGGTCGAGTCGGAAGATGTCGTGGACGCCCTCTTTCAGGCCGGCGATGTCCCACTGCTCGGCGTAGGACTTCTCAGGGATGTGCCGGGCGACCATGTTGTCGACCACGTCGCGGCGCATCTCGGCGATGGTCTCGTTGAGATCGGCGTCGCTGAGCAACTCGCGGCGCTGGTCGAAGATCGCCTTGCGCTGATCGTTCATCACGTCGTCGAACTTGAGCAGGTTTTTGCGGATGTCGAAGTTGCGCGCCTCGACCTTCGCTTGCGCCTTCTCCAGCGCCTTGTTGATCCAGGGATGGATGATGGCCTCGTTCTCTTTCAGACCCAGCGTGCGCAGCATGCCGTCCATGCGCTCGGAGCCGAAGATGCGCATGAGGTCGTCCTCGAGCGACAGGAAGAAGTGCGAGCGGCCGGGGTCGCCCTGACGGCCCGAGCGGCCGCGCAGCTGGTTGTCGATGCGCCGGCTCTCGTGGCGCTCGGTGCCGATCACGAACAGACCGCCGGCGTCCAGCGCCTGTTGCTTCTTCTTGGCCACGTCGACGGCGATCTCGGTGCGCTTCTTCTCGACTTCCTCGGGGGTCGGTTCGTTGCCCTTCTCCGTCTGCTCGGCGAGCCAGTCCTCAATCAGCATGTCGGGATTGCCGCCGAGCTGAATGTCGGTGCCGCGGCCCGCCATGTTGGTGGCGATGGTCACCGCGCCGGGGACGCCCGCTTGCGCGATGATATGCGCCTCCTGCTCGTGGTAGCGGGCGTTCAGCACTTTGTGCGGAACCTTGTCCTTCTTGAGCAGCTCCGACAGCACCTCCGACTTCTCGATGGAGGTGGTACCAACCAGCATAGGCTGGCCCTTCTTCTGCGCGTCCTTGATGAGCTCGATGATCGCCCGGTACTTCTCCTGAGCGCTGCGGTAGACCTCATCATCCTCGTCATTGCGGATCATGGGCATGTTGGTCGGCACCTCGACCACGTCGAGGCCGTAAATGTCCATGAACTCCTCGGCCTCGGTGATGGCCGTGCCGGTCATGCCGGCGAGCTTCTCGTAGAGACGGAAATAGTTTTGGAAGGTGATGGTGGCGAGCGTCTGGTTCTCGGGCTGGATGGTGACGTGCTCCTTGGCCTCGAGCGCCTGGTGCAGGCCTTCCGAGTAGCGGCGGCCGGACATCATGCGGCCGGTAAACTCGTCGATGATCACCACATCGTCGTCCTTCACGATGTAGTCGCGGTCGCGCAGGAACAGCTTGTGGGCGCGCAGCGCCTGCTGCACGTGGTGCACCACGCTCACGTTCTCGACGTCGTACAGTGACTCGCCCTTGAGCAGGCCCGCTTCGTTCAGAAGCTGCTCGACATGCTCGTTGCCCGCCTCGGTCAAGGTCACGTGGCGCGTCTTCTCGTCGAGCTCGAAGTCTTCCGCAACGAGCCGCGGGATGAACACGTCGATGGTGGTGTAGAAGTCGGAGCGGTCGTCGAGGGGACCGGAGATAATGAGCGGCGTGCGGGCCTCGTCGATCAGGATGGAGTCCACCTCATCGACGATGGCGAAGTAGTGACCGCGCTGCACCATCTCGGTGTCGGCGAACTTCATGTTGTCGCGCAAGTAATCGAAGCCGAACTCGTTATTGGTACCGTAGGTGACGTCGCAGGCATATTGCGCCTTGCGTTGCTCGTCGTTCATATCGTGCACGATGGCGCCGACGGTGAGGCCGAGAAACTTGTAGATGGCGCTCATCCAGGCGGCGTCGCGGGCGGCGAGGTAGTCGTTGACGGTGACGACATGCACGCCGCGCCCGGTGAGCGCGTTGAGATAGACGGGAAGGGTGGCGACGAGCGTCTTACCTTCGCCGGTCTTCATCTCGGCAATGCGGCTCTCATGCAGGACCATGCCGCCGACGAGCTGGACGTCGAAATGGCGTTGGTGAAGCGTGCGTTTGGCGGCTTCGCGGACGGTGGCGAAGGCCTCCGGCAGCAAGTCGTCCAGGGCCTCGCCGTCGGCCAGCCGCTTGCGGAACTCTTCGGTGCGGGCACGCAAGCCCTCATCGGTGAGCGCGGCGACTTCGGGCTCCAGCGCGTTGATGGCGTCGACCGTGCTTGTGTACTTCTTAAGCTTGCGGTCGTTGGCAGAGCCGAAGACTTTGGTGGCGAGGGTGCCAAAGGAAAGCATGGATCCTGAGCCTCTTATGGCATGAGCCAGGCCGATCGGGGCTTTCGCGAAAAAACCCTTTTAGGTCCTTGGCTGCTTGAGTGCGGCAGCCCCCGGCTGATGCCCGTCAAACGTTGAGAAATGTGACGAAAAAGGCCGGGAACACTGCGGCTGAGACATAAGAGGCGGCTCTAACCTTGTCAACGCAACGCCTTGTCCCGTGGCGCCCGCTTGGACGAGCACCGCAGGTACAAGGCGTTGTGACTAGGCGGGCTCCCTGGAGGCGGCAGCTTCCGTCCGCCCGATCGCGTCAAGCTGCTCCTGCAAGGACAGTTTGTTCAGCTTGTCGAGCGGGAGGCTTACGAAGATGCCGATGCGCTGGGTCAGCATGCGCATGGTATCGGCAAAGGCGAGCTGCCGCTCAGCCTCGGTGCCTTCGGCCTTGGCGGGGTCGGGCAGGCCCCAATGGGCGGTCATGGGCTGGCCGGGCCAGATCGGGCAGACCTCGTTCGCCGCGTCGTCGCAGACGGTGAATACGAAGTCGAGCGTCGGGGCATCGGGCTCGGCGAACTCGTCCCACGATTTGGAGCGAAGCTGCGAAACATCGTAGTTCGACTTGCGCAAGAGGTTGAGCGCCGAGGGATTGACCTTGCCCGTCGGATGGCTGCCGGCGCTGAAGGCGTGAAACTTTCCCATTCCGAGCCGGTTCAGGATGCATTCGGCCAAGATCGAGCGCGCCGAGTTGCCGGTGCAGAGGAACAGGACATTGAGGGGCTTATGACTGCTGACGACCTTCATGCGACTTTGTCTCCTCCAAATTTTATTCTGAGCAGCACGCGGCGAGGGTTGAATCCAACACCTGCGCGCAGGCGTGGGGCTCGCCCTGGCAGCAATCTTCCACCAGGAACGAAAGGAGCGCCCGCGTGCCTTCGAGGTCCACGGCATAGATCACGGAGCGGCCTTCTTTGCGCGCGCTCACGAGCTTGGCACGGGAGAGAATGGCGAGGTGCGACGACATTGTGTTGTGCGGCACGTCCAGCGCACGGGCGATGTCGCCCGCCGCCATACCAGTGCCTCCGGCACGAATGAGGAGGCGAAAAACTTTGAGCCGGCTCTCTTGCGCCAGGGCGCTCAAGGCGCCGACTGCGGTCAATACGTCCATACGTCTAGACATATCGAATAAATCGCGGGCCGTCAATTCCGCCGCTTGGCAATGCGCTAGCCCAAGGCTAAACATTGCGGCCGGGGAACGCGCCCAAACCCGCTCGCCAGCTCT
Source organism: uncultured Alphaproteobacteria bacterium (assembly GCA_963717875.1). Lineage (GTDB taxonomy): Bacteria > Pseudomonadota > Alphaproteobacteria > Rhizobiales > Methyloligellaceae > Methyloceanibacter. The sequence goes on along the minus strand of CAVQXI010000029.1, from coordinate 21,064 downwards.
CATGCGGTCGAGCAGAACACGAGGTCTAATCCTGTGAAAACTTGGTCATCCGCGCTGCTTTTTGCAGCCTCCGTCGCTCTTGTCCCGCTGTCTGCCGCTGCCGCCGACGACGCGGTCGTGGCGCGCGTCAATGGCGTTGAGATCAAACAGTCCGATCTCGATTTCGCGGCTACCGAAATTGGGCCGCGGCTCGGGACCGTCAGGCCTGACGATCGCCGCCGCCTCTTGCTGCAATTCGTCATCGAGAATGAGCTGATGGCGGGGGCCGGGGCGAAGGACAAGCTGGACCAGACCGACACGTTTCCGGCCCGCGTGAAATATCACACGCGCCGTGCGCTCCGCGATGCGTTCTACGAGTCGGGCATCGTCGGCGCGGTATCGGATGCGGATGCCAAGAAGATCTATGACGAGAAGATCTCCAAGATGGAGCCCGAGCAGGAGGTGCATGCGCGGCACATCCTGGTGGGGACCGAGGACGAGGCCAAGGAGGTCATCAAGCAGCTGAAGAATGGCGAGGACTTCGCCACGCTGGCCAACGAGAAATCGAAGGACACCAATGCTGAGGGCGGCGATCTCGGTTTCTTCACCCGCGGCCAGATGCTGAAGCCGTTCGAGGACGCGGCCTTTGCGCTCGAGCCCGGTCAAATCTCCGAGCCGGTGCAGACGCAGTTCGGTTGGCACGTCATCAAGGTCGAGGAGAAGCGCGACCAGCCTTTGCCCAGCTACGACGAGGTGAAGGAGGCCATCATGGGCCAGCTTGTGCAGCAGAAGGCCCAGCAGGTGGTCACGGGTTTGCGCGACGCGGCCACCATTGAGATCGTCGACCCAGACCTTAAGCGGTCGCTTGACGATGCGGCGATGCGCGGCGAGGCGGCCCCGCTCCCGGACAAGGACGACCCACGAGGATCACTGAGCCGCCCGCAGTTCGCCTTGGCTAAGATCTCGCCTTTCGCGCCAGAGCGCCTCCCTGTGTTACCCGCCATTGACGGGGTGCGCCTGGCGGCCTGCGCGGCAGGCATCCGCTATCCGGGGCGCACGGACCTCCTTTTGGCGCTGTTCGATGCCGGCACGACCGTTGCCGGCGTGTTGACCCAGTCGAAGACCGCTTCGGCGGCGGTCGAATGGTGCCGGGAGCACTTGCGGCACGGCATGGCCCGGGCGCTGGTGGTCAATTCCGGTAATGCCAATGCCTTTACCGGCATGCGCGGCCGCGAGGCGGTGAAGCAGACGGTGCACGCAGCGGCTGAGGTCGCGGATTGTCTGGATGCGGACGTCTACGTCGCCTCGACCGGCGTGATCGGTGAGCCGCTCGATCCCGGAAAGTTCATCGGGTTTTTGAGCGATCTCGCCGACAAGGCCGACGCCGACGCTTACGAGATGGCGGCGCGGGCGATCATGACCACCGATACCTTTCCGAAGCTCGCCACGCGCAGCTGCCATATCGATGGCGTCGAGGTCACGATCAACGGCATCGCCAAAGGCGCCGGCATGATCGCGCCGGATATGGCGACCATGCTCGCCTTCATGTTCACCGACGCGGCGATCGAGCCGAAGGCACTGCACGCGGTCATGGCGCCGCTCGTCAAAGACAGCTTCAACGCCATCACCATCGACAGCGACACCTCGACCAGCGACACGGCGCTGATCTTCGCTACGGGCGCGTCGGCCAAGCGTGGCGCGCCGCGAATCTCGGACGGAGACGATCCGCGCCTGAAGGGTTTTCGCGCGGCGCTGTTCGCGGTGATGCGCGAGCTTGCGCATCAGATCGTCAAGGACGGCGAGGGACTGACGAAGTTCGTGACGGTGACGGTGACGGGCGCCGAGACGGAAGATGCGGCGCGCACCATCGCCAAGTCGATCGCCAACTCGCCGCTGGTGAAGACGGCGATCGCGGGCGAAGATCCCAATTGGGGCCGCATCGTCATGGCGGTTGGTAAAGCGGGCGAGACGGCGGACCGTGACCGGCTCACGATCCGGTTCGGCGATATCGAGGTGGCCAAGGACGGCGAGGTCGCCCCGAGCTACCGCGAAGAGCAGGGGGCGACGTATATGAAGCGCCCCGAGATCGACATCACCGTCGATGTCGGCGTGGGCGAGGCGCACGCGACCATTTGGACTTGCGACCTCACCAAGGACTACATCGCCATCAACGCCGACTATCGGTCCTGACCGACGTGGGTGACGACGCGCAAGGCCACAAGCTCGTCCTGGTTGCCGCTTGCGTTTTCGTGGACGAGACCGGGGCGGTGCTCATCACGAAGCGCCCTGAAGGCAAGCCGCTCGCCGGCCTGTGGGAGTTTCCCGGCGGCAAGGTGGAGGCGGACGAGACGCCTGAGCGCGCACTAATACGAGAATTAAAAGAAGAACTTAGCGTCGACGTCGCTGCGGAAAGTCTCTCTCCGTTAACCTTTGTCAGCCATACATATCCGGCGTTTCACCTCCTCATGCCGGTCTATGTGTGCCGGCGCTGGCAGGGCGCCATGGCTGCGAACGAGGGACAGGACATCGCTTGGGTCAGGCCCGAGGCGCTTGCGTCTTACGCGATGCCGCCGGCTGACGAGCCTCTGAAAGCCACGTTGCCGGGTCTATTGCGCTTGTTGCGGGAAAAGCCATGACGCCGAGAGCCATGCGGAAGAAAGCCTTCGGGGTGCGGTTCAAGGCGGCAGTAAGGGAATTCGCGTTCGATTGCTCTGCTGCGGCTGTCGTCGAGTACGCCTTTCTCATACTCTTCCTCGCCCTTGTCGTTTTCGTTGCCCTAAGTAAGCTCAGTGGGCAGTTCAACGACATCTACGCACGCATTTCCGCCGCCATAACCGGCTAGTCCTTTTTGCGCGTCTTAGACGGCGCTGCCGGGAAGGACGCCTTGTCGCCGGCCGCGTGCTCCTCGGTGTGGAGTGCATCGGCGAGCCGTTGCGCGGCGCTGCCGGGCTTGAGCGGCTTTTGCTGGCTCGGGTCGGGCGCCCAACCGCTTATGAACACGAACTCGAAGGTGGCCGTGACCTTGCCGTCTGGGGTGCCGTGGCGCGCGCGATAGATGGCTTCCGCGCGTTCAAGCGTGCGCCGGTGGAGCGGCGCCTTGCTGCGCGCCGTGAGCACGTTGCCGCCGCCGAGCGCGCGCACCTCGTGCATCAATTCGCGCGGGGAGGGGTAGACGACCTTAAGCACCTCGGCGTCTGCCACGGGAAGGGCGAAGCCCGCGCGTTGGAGCAGCGCGCCATACTCTCTGACGTCGCCGAAGGGGGAGACGCGGGGAGAGGCGCCGCCTTCGATCTCGCCTTCCGCCTCCAGCAGCGCCTGACGCAGCTCGATCAGGGCGCGGGCGCCGAGCGCCGCCGCCATGAACAGGCCGTCAGGGGCAAGCGCGCGGCGGATCTGGATGAGGCTGCCTGGAAGGTCGTTGACGCGGTGAAGCGCGAGCCCCGAGACGATGAGGTTGAAGCTCGCGTCCTTGAAGGGGAGCAGATCCTCGTCGCAGACGAGCGCCGGCCGCGGACAAAGCTTTGCGTATTCGAACGCGCTCTCGGCGTAGACCATCTCGCCCACCGAGGGTAACGCGCCGACGGTCCGGCCGAGCAGACCGTGATAGGCGCCGAGGTCGAGCGCGCGCGGAAATTCCCGCAGCATGATCTCGACGCGCTCTTTGATCTCGCGCGCCACGTAGGCGATGAGAAACTCGCGCGTCTTGACCTCGTGGGCGAAGCGGGCGCGGCGCTTACGCAAAAGGGCGCGGTCGAACAGAAGGCGCTCGTCGTTCATGGAGCTTTGCCTCTCGGGGCCCCGCCTTTGCGCTCTTCTCGGATAGCCCGCTGAAGCTGTATTATGGTTCCCATGCTGACGAGCGAGACGGAGCTTTGGCGCATGCCGGCTTGGCGGTCGGCGCTTGGTACAGTTGCCGATCTCTTCCTGCCGCCGGTTTGCATCGCTTGCCGCGCGCGCATCGAGAGCCACGGGCTTCTGTGCGGCGATTGTTTCGCCAAGATCGACTTCATCGCGCCTCCTTTGTGCGACCGGCTCGGCGTGCCGCTTCCCTACGATACCGGCGAGCCGTATCTGTCGGCGGCGGCGATCGCCGCGCCGCCAGTCTACGACCGGGCGCGGGCCGTGGCGCGCTATTCGGAGACCATGCGCGATCTGATCCAGAGCTTCAAATACCGCGACCGGCAGGAGGGGCTCTCACTGTTCAGCCGCTGGCTGGCGCGGGCCGGCGCCGAGCTTCTCATCGGACGCCGATCTCATCGTGCCGGTGCCGCTTTATCGCTCGCGGCTATGGTGGCGGCGGTTCAACCAGTCGGCCATGCTGGCGCAAGGCCTGTCGCGGGTGACGGGGGTTCCCGCCGATTGCTTCGTCTTGAAGCGCGTGCGCCGGACGGCAAGCCAAGTGGGGCTTTCGCCCGAGCAGCGTAAGCGCAACGTGGCGGGCGCCTTCAGGATCGAGCCGTCGCGGGCCGGCGCGGTCAAAGGCAAGACCATCGTCGTCGTGGACGACGTCGTCACTACGGGGGCGACGGCCGAGGCTTGCGCGCGGGTCCTCAAGCGGGCCAAGGCGGCGCGGGTCGATGTCCTGACCCTGGCCCGGGTGGTCGAGCCTGCGGCCTTTGTGCTCTAGGGAGAGGCTTGCGCGGGACCGGTTAAAGGCCCAGTTACCATGGGTTGGGATTCTAGGCCCTCCGGGCGACGAAACATGACGCGCATCCTTCTCTACACCACACAGTTCTGCGGTTTCTGCCTGGCGGCCAAGCGGCTGCTGGCAACGAAAGGGTTCGACTTCGAGGAGATCGATGTCGGCTTCGACCCGGAGAGGCACGCTGAGATGACGGCACGTTCCGGCGGCGGCTACACCGTGCCGCAGATCTTCATCCATGGCCGCCATGTAGGCGGCTATGACGAGCTTGCCGCGCTTGAGCGCGCTGGTGAGCTTGACGCATGGCTTGCGCGCGAGCCCGAGTCTCTCGCGCCGGAGATGCCGGAGGCATAAGCATGATCGGCGGACGGCATTTTCGTGCAGGGCTCGTGCAATTGCGGGCGGGCCGCACCATTAGCCCCAATCTCGATCAGGCCGAGGCGCTGATCCGGCAAGCGGCAAAAGGCGGCGCCGACTACGTGCAGACGCCGGAGAACACCGCGCTCATGGAGCTCGATCCGCAGCGCGTGCTGGCGCTCGTCCAGCCGGAGTCCGGGAGCGAGCCACTGGCGCGGCTGACGGCTCTCGCCGCCGAGCTCGGCATCTGGCTGCATGTCGGCTCGCTCGGCATCAAGCTCGGCGAGGACCGCGTGGCCAACCGCTCCTATGTCATCGATCCGCACGGCGCGATCGTCGCGCGCTACGACAAGCTTCACATGTTCGATGTCGATCTTCCCGGTGGGGAGAGCTATCGCGAGTCCGAATACTATGGGCCGGGCGACAAAGCCGTGGTGGTCGATTTGCCGTTCGCGCGGCTCGGCATGACCATCTGCTACGACCTTCGCTTCCCTGCGCTCTACCGGGCGCTCGCATCCGCCGGCGCCGAGGTCATCGCCGTCCCCGCCGCGTTCACCAAGCAGACGGGCGAGGCGCATTGGCATGTGTTGCTCCGGGCGCGTGCCATCGAGACGGGGTCCTACGTGCTCGCCGCCACGCAAGGCGGTCTGCACGAGAACGGCCGCAACACGTTCGGCCACAGCATGATCGTGTCGCCTTGGGGTGTGGTCCTTGCGGAAGCCGGCGAGGACCCCGGCGTGATCTTTGCCGATATCGATCTTGCGGCGGTGGCGGATGCCCGCGCGCGGATCCCATCGCTCAAGCATGGGCGCGACTTCGAGATCGAGATTGTGGGCGAGGCTCAGGCCGCGGCCCGGAAGGAAGCGTCATGATCCGTTTCGCGCTGGCCTGCGATCGGGGCCATGGCTTCGATGCCTGGTTCTCGTCCGGCGACTCTTACGACGAGCAGATGGAGGCGCAAGCCATCGTCTGCCCTACCTGCGGTAGCATCCACGTGAAGAAGGCGCCCATGGCGCCGGCCGTTCTGCGGGGGAAGGCCGAAGAAACGGCGCGCGAATCACCCGCCGACGGCGAGCGCAAGCAGACCTATGCTTTTCTCAAAGGCATGCGCGATTATCTCAAGGACAATGCCGACGACGTGGGCAAGGCCTTCCCCGAGGAGGCGCGCAAGATGCATTACGGTGAGGCGGAGGCCCGCAACATCTATGGCGAGGCCAGCGTCGATGAGGCTAAGGCCTTGCACGAAGAGGGAATTCCAGCCTTGCCCTTGCCGAAGCTGCCGGAGGAACACAACTGAAGCTCGCACGTTGCCATCATAACTTTGACATAGGCGGGTAACGTCTTGTTTGGGGGCCTTCGGTAGAAAAGAGAGACAATTTCTCGCGAGGCGCCCTGGCAATGCCTTGAAAGCCTTGTATTCTGAGGCTGCCGGGCGGTGGTTTGCGCGTAACCAGGGAACGAACAATGCGCCTCTTATCGCTACTCGGACCTAAGGTCTTGGACCCAAGGGTCTTCCCTTTCAGCTCATCGCCGCCGGGCTTCTGGCGGTCCTGCTCGCCACGTCCTGCGAGCGCCGAGCCCACCACTCACGCAACGACGCCCGAGGCGGGAACCAGCACAGCGCCGTCGACGCTTGCCGGCCCGCAGGACGGCAGACGACGACACGGCCTCGTCGCAGCCGGAGCCGGTCTATCCGAACGGCGACCCCGACATCGAGACGGTCGACAGCGACGACGCGGACGCCGCCACGACGCCGTCCGAGCCGAAAGTCCTCGTCACCATCGACAAGAGCGCCCAAGAGATGACCGTCTTCGTCGACGGCGTGGAGAAATACACGTGGCCCGTATCCACCGGCAGGCCCGGCTACGCGACGCCATCGGGCAGCTACACGCCGGGGTCGATGAACAAGATCTGGTACTCGAAGCAATGGGACAACGCGCCCATGCCGAATGCCATCTTCTTCACCAAGAAGGGGCATGCGATCCACGGCACCAACGAGGTCAAGAACCTCGGTAAGGCTGCTTCGCATGGCTGCGTGCGCCTGGCGCCGAAGAACGCCCAGACCCTCTTCAATCTGGTTAAGGAGACCGGGCTTGAGAAGACGGAAGTGGTGCTCACGGGCGCGACGCCGGGCGGCGACTACAAGACGGCCCACCCGGCCCAGCCGGCCTATCCAAACTATCCCGACCGGTATTACGGCCGGTACGGCTATAACGACGAGCCGCCGCCGATCTTCCGCAAGCGGCGGCCGTCTGTTCCAGCCCTATTACGACGCGCCGCCGCCGCAGCAATATCAGCAGCAGCCGCGCCGCAGACGGGGGTGGTTCCGCGCGCCCGGCTACTAGCGGCGGCTAGCGCCGCGCTGCGGTGGCGAAATAGTTCACGTCGGTATCGCCTGACAGGCTCCACGCATCGGCAAGCGGGTCGTAGACCATGCCTGTCGTGTCGGTCAGCGTGAGGCCGGCGCCGCTGAGCGCGGCGGCGAGCTCCTCGGGCCTGACGAAGCGCTCCCATTGATGGGTGCCGACGGGCAGCCAGCGGAGAAGGAACTCGGCGCCGACGATGGCGAGCGCGTAAGCCTTCAGCGTGCGGTTGAGCGTCGACAGGATCATCACGCCGCCAGGCTTCACCAAAGGTGCGATGCGCTTCAAGAAGGCCGGCACGTCCGGCACGTGCTCCACCACTTCCAGGAGAAGCACGGCGTCGAAGCTCTTGCCTTCGTCGGCCAGGTCTTCCGCGGTCGCAGCCCGATAGGCGATGTCGAGGCGGGCGCCGGCCGCATGGGCCTTGGCCGCTTCGATGGTTTCAGGCGCCGGGTCGATGCCGGTCACCTCGGCGCCGAGCCGGGTCAGAGGTTCGGCGACCAGCCCGCCGCCGCAGCCGATATCGAGCACGGCAAGCCCGGTGAGGCTCGGTGGCGCCTTGGGGTCGCGGCCGAAATGGGCGCACAGGCGGTCGCGGATATAAGTGAGGCGGGTCGGACTGATTTGGTGGAGCGGCCGGAACGGCCCTTTTTCGTCCCACCACTCGGCGGCGAGCTTCGCGAAGCGGGCGACCTCGTCGCGGTCGATCGTGGCAGGTTTGTCGGCGGTTTGGGCCATGAGCGGCATTGGCCGTCCGGTCCGGTCGCCCTGTCAAGGCGCTCCGGAGACAGCCAGGTTGCGGCTTTCGGCCCTAATCAGTATGAAAGAGCCGAATTCTCCCGGCCGGTCCAGAAAAAGGGCCGGCCCTCTTATTGTGAGCCGTCATGTCCCTGCTGGTGCTGAAATTTGGCGGTACGTCGGTGGCCGATGTCGACCGCATCCGCAACGTTGCCGCGCATGTGAAGCGTGAGGCCGACGCTGGGAATGCGTGCGCGGTCGTGGTCTCGGCCATGGCCGGGCAGACCAACCAGCTCGTGGCGCTCGTCGAGGAAGCCTGGGGCTTCAGGCAGCGCGCGCAGAACGGGTCCGAGGCGTCCGCCCATTACGACACCCGCGAATACGACGCGGTGGTGTCCTCGGGCGAGCAGGTGACCTCCGGCCTTCTGGCGCTCGTGCTCCAGTCGCTGGGCGTCAAGGCGCGGTCCTGGCAAGGCTGGCAGATCCCGCTGCGGACCGACGCCGCCCATCGCGCCGCCCGCATCACCGGCGTCGATGTCGGCGAGCTGAAGGGGCGGATGCTAGATGGCGAGGTGGCGGTGATCGCGGGCTTCCAAGGCATCGCGCCGGGCAACCGCATCTCCACGCTCGGCCGGGGCGGCTCGGACACGAGCGCGGTGGCGTTGGCGTCGGCGCTTTGCGCCGACCGCTGCGACATCTATACGGACGTGGATGGGGTCTACACCACCGACCCCCGCGTGGTGCCCAAGGCCCACCGGCTCGACCGCATCTCTTACGAGGAGATGCTAGAAATGGCCTCGCAAGGGGCGAGGGTGCTGCAAACCCGCTCCGTCGAGCTCGCCATGCAGAAGGGCGTGCGGGTGCTGGTCCGTTCGAGCTTCGATGCGCCCGATCTCGCCGGCAAGGGCGATCCCGCGACCGGCGAGGGGGTTGGAACACTTGTTTGCCATGAGGATGAGATCGTGGAGCAAAACGTCGTCAGTGGAATTGCCTATGCGCGGGACGAGGCCAAGGTGACGCTGCTCAAAGTGGCGGATAAGCCGGGCGTGGCGGCGCAGGTGTTCGGACCTTTGGCCGAGGCTCATATTAATGTCGACATGATCGTCCAGAACGTCTCCGACGACGGGCGCCACACCGACATGACCTTCACGGTGCAGAGCGCGGATCTCGACCGGGCGCTGGAAGTCTTAAGGAATTCCAAGGACTCCATCGGCTATTTGGACTTGCGTGGCTCGACCGACATCGCCAAGGTGTCGGCCATCGGCGTCGGTATGCGGAGCCACGCCGGGGTTGCCGCGCAAATGTTCAGCGCGCTCGCCGAAAAAGGCATCAATATCGAGGCGATCTCGACATCCGAGATCAAAATCAGCGTATTGATCGATGCGGCCTATGCCGAGCTGGCGGTGCGGACCTTGCATTCCTTGTTCGGATTAGACAGCCGTTAGCGGACAAAAAGCGGCTAACCTTAGGCTCTTTGCAGAGACGCTTGGTCGGCCGCGGAAGCCCGGTCGGCGAGGACTGGTAGTTATGCCTGCGTCAGTTGGTGCTCCAAGACAAATGCTCCGTCGCCTGCGCGAGGTGATGGCGGAGCACGAGAGCGCGCAGGCCCGCCTCGATAAGGTCGTGGTGCTGATCGCCTCCAATATCGTGGCCGAGGTGTGCTCGCTCTATTTGTGCCGGCGCGACGGCTCGCTCGAGCTCGTGGCGACCGAGGGCCTGAATCCGGGCGCCGTCCACAACACCCACCTCAAGCCGGGTGAAGGTCTGGTCGGCCTGGTCGCCGAGCAGGCCGAGCCCAAGCAGTTCGCCGACGCCCAGCACCACCCGGCCTTCTCCTACCGGCCCGAGACGGGCGAGGAGGTCTATCACTCCTTTGTCGGCGTGCCGGTGCTTCGTGGCGGAAACGCAATCGGCGTGCTCACGGTGCAGAACCGCACCATGCGCCAATATAGCGACGAGGAGGTGGAGGCCCTGCAAACCACGGCGATGGTGCTCGCCGAGATGCTGGCCACCGGCGGAATCGTCGCCGAGGAGGTCACGGCGGAGACTCGCCGCGATGCCAACGCGCGATTCGAGGGCCAACCCATCTCCGAAGGCGTGGCGCTCGGCCATGTGGTGCTGCATGAGCCGCGCATCGTGGTGACGCGGCTGATTGCCGAGGATGTCGATCTCGAGCGGCGACGCCTGCTTCAGGCCATCGAAGACTTGACCGGTCAGATCGACGAGATGATGGAGCGGGGCGACCTTGCCCGCGCCGGCGAGCACCGGGAGGTGCTTGAGGCGTTTCGCATGTTCGCCCACGACCATGGCTGGCGGCGGCGGCTCGATGAGGCGCTGGCCACGGGCCTCACCGCAGAGGCGGCCGTGCAGCGCGTGCGCAACGACACGCGCGCGCGCATGCTGCGCATGCCCGACCAGCGCTTTCGCGACCGCCTGCACGATATTGACGACCTGTCGAACCGGCTGCTTCGCCTGCTGTCGGGCGGTACGGAGACGGCGGCCACGGGCAGCCTGCCCGAGGACGCCATCGTGATTGCGCGCACCATGGGGCCGGCGGAGCTGCTCGATTACGACCGGCATCGCCTGCGCGGGCTCGTCCTCGAGGAAGGCGGGGCCAACAGCCACGTCGCCATCGTGGCGCGCGCGCTCGGTATTGCCGCCATCACCCAGTGCGCGGGTGTGCTGGAGGCGGTCGAGCCGGGCGATGCGGCGATCCTCGACGCCGAGGGCGGCGAGCTGCATTTGCGACCCACGCAAGAGGTCATCTCGGCCTATGCCGACAAGGTGCGCTTCCGGGCGCGGCGCCAGGCGCAATACGCGGCGCTGCGGAGCGTCCCCGCCATGACGCTGGACGATCAGCGCGTCGGCTTGCACATCAATGCCGGCCTGCTGTTCGACCTGCCGCATCTCGACCAATCGGGCGCGGACGGCATCGGCCTGTTCCGCACCGAGCTGCAATTCATGATCTCGTCGACCTTCCCACGGCTCGACCAGCAGACGCGCCTCTATAAGGCGATCCTCGATGCCGCCGGCGGCCGGCCCGTGGTGTTCCGCTCGCTCGACGTGGGTGGCGACAAGGTGATCCCCTATTTCCGCGCCGGCGCGGAGGAAAACCCGGCGCTCGGCTGGCGCGCCATCCGCATGGCGCTCGACCGGCCGGCGCTGTTCCGCACCCAGATACGCGCGCTGTTGCGCGCCGCGCAGGGGCGGGAGCTGCGCATCATGCTGCCGATGATCTCCGACGTGTCGGAGTTCAGGATGGCGCGCGCGCTGATCGACCGCGAGGTTACGCTGCTCAAGAAGCACGGGCGGTCCGAGCCGAAGACGCTGATGGTCGGCGCCATGATCGAGGTGCCGGCGCTTCTGTGGCAGCTCGACAGCATCCTGCCCTTGACGGACTTTGCCTCGGTCGGGTCCAACGATCTCGTGCAGTTTCTGTTTGCCGCCGACCGGGGGAACGCCAAGGTGGCGGACCGCTTCGATTCCCTGAACCCTGCGGCGCTGCGGGCGCTTCGGCAGATCGTCTTGGCGGCGGAGAAGCACGAGGTGCCGCTTACGCTGTGCGGCGAAATGGCAGGAAAGCCGCTTGAGGCCATGGCGCTGGTCGGGCTCGGCTTCCGCGCGATCTCCATGGCGCCCGCTTCAGTGGGGCCGGTCAAGGCCATGGTTCTGTCGCTCGATGCGGGCAATTTGAAGGAGAAGCTGGAGGCTCTGCTGGAAAGCGCAACCACCTCGGTTCGCGATGATTTGAAGCGCTTTGCGGCCGAAACCGGCGTGCAGATCTAGGCTTTGTGCGGTGGAGGGCGGTCTGCAAGCGGTGCTTCAATATGGTAATCTTGCGAAGACTTGCAAACTCACGGGCGTTGGGCTTGTGTTAGCTGAGGATCGCAGGAGATGGGGTCGGCCAAGCCATGGCAGCTGGGCCGCAGGAAGTGCCAGTAGACCCGTCGCCGGGCGCCGGGCGGCGGCGTCTTCATATTCACGGGATCAAGGAAATGCCAGCCGGCTATGATGCGGAAGTGGCCGAGCTGTTTCGGGACCTCAGGGCCGCCAGCAACCTTACCGAAACAGACCTCGCCGCGCGGATCGCCACCCCAATCGAGGTTGTCCAGGCGCTGGAGCAGGGCGCCATTTACGCCTTGCCGCCCTGGCCGGAGACGTGCCGCGTGGTGAACGCTTACGGCACGCTGCTCAATCTCGACACGCGCCCCCTGTTGCGGCGCATCTATGCGCAGCTCGAAGCGGGCATCGTGGAACTCAGGCCGAAGACCATGCCGGATGTTCCCGTCATGACGCCGCCGGCGGGTGGCGATAGGGGATTTGGCTCAAATAACATAGGACAAGCTCCGGCGCGGCAGCCGCAAGCCATGCCGCAAGCGCCTTCGCCGCAAGCCCCGTCGCAGCAAGTTCCTTGGCCGAACGGACCGCAACGCGCTCCTCAGCCTCGGGCCCCGTCGCCGCAAGCCCCTTCTCAGCAAGCCCCTTGGCCGGGCGGCGCGCCGCAATTTCCCCAAGGGGGCTATGGCGGTACGGCCAATCAGGCGCCGCAGGCGCCAGCCTGGCCCAATGGCCCGCAAGCCCCCCAGCCGCAGGCGCGTCCGGCCCCACCCCAGCCGCAAGCGCGTCCGGCCCAGGCCCAGCCGCAAGCCTATCAGCAGCCGCAAGCCTACCCGTCCGAGCCCGCGGCCGCGGCGTTTCAGGGCGAGGACGCTACGTTCCCGGGCGAGCCGGAGCCCGCGCCCAAGCGCAAGAAGCCCGCATTGCTGAAATGGGGGATCGCCGCGCTGGTTGCTTCGGTGATCCTTATTGGACTATGGCTGGTGCTTGGCGACTCCTCCTCGCCGACCACGTCTTCCGGGTTCAATGCCTCCGAGCCGGTGCTCGATCCGGACGATCCGCGCAGCCGCAAGGCCGACAAGCTTCCAAGTAAGTTCCCCGAGTAAGTCCTAGGCTTTCCGCCTCATTCCATGACCACGATTCCCGCCGAGAAGCTCGACAAGCTCGTCACCCGTTGGCAGACCGTGCAAGGCAGCCTTGCCTCCGGCGCCGATCAGGACACCTACGTCCAGCTTTCCCGCGAGTTTGCCGAGCTCGATCCCATCGTGGCCACGATCAATACGCTGCGCGAGACGCAGCGCGAGCGCGACGGTTTGCAAGAGATCATCGACGACCGCAGCTCCGATCAGGCGATGAAGGATCTCGCCTGGGAGGAGATCGGCGGGCTCGACGAGAAGATCGAGCAACTCGAGCACGAATTGAAGGTGCGGCTTCTGCCCAAGGACGAAGCCGACGAGAAGAGCGCGATCCTCGAACTGCGGGCCGGCACCGGCGGCGAGGAGGCGGCGCTGTTCGCCGGCGATCTGTTCCGCATGTATCAGCGTTATGCCGACCGGCACGGCTGGAAGGTCAATGTCCTATCGGCGAGCGAGTCGGCCACGGGCGGCTACAAGGAGATCATCGCCAATATCACCGGCAAGGGCGTGTTCGCCCGGATGAAGTACGAGTCCGGTGTGCACCGGGTGCAGCGCGTGCCGGAGACGGAGGCGCAAGGACGCATCCACACCTCGGCGGCGACGGTGGCGGTGCTTCCCGAGGCCGAGGATGTCGATATCAAGATCGACGACAAGGATTTACGCATCGACGTGTACCGGGCGAGCGGACCCGGCGGTCAGTCGGTCAACACCACCGACAGCGCGGTCCGCATCACGCATATGCCTTCGGGCCTCGTGGTAATCCAGCAGGACGAGAAGTCCCAGCACAAGAACAGGGCCAAGGCCATGAAGGTGCTGCGTGCGCGGCTCTACGATATGGAGCGGGCCAAGCTTGACGCGGAGCGCGCGCAGGACCGCCGCAGTCAGATCGGCACCGGCGATCGGTCGCAACGCATCCGCACCTACAATTTCCCGCAAGGCCGTGTCACCGATCACCGTATCGGCCTCACCACGCATCAACTCCAATATGTACTCGAGGGCGAGCCGGCGCTGGATGAGATCATCGATGCCCTGATCACCGAAGATCAAACCAGTCAGCTCTCCACCATGGAGCAGGGCGCGTGACCAAGACGCTAGACATGGCGCAGGTAGCCACCGCGCGGGCGTTGCGGGATGTGGGCGTCGAGACGCCGGCGCTCGATGCGCGGCTTCTTCTTTGCCTTGCCACCGGGCTGACCCACGAGGCCCTGATCGCACATGGACAAGAGCCGATTGCCCCGGAGGAAGCGGGGCGGCTTGCAGGCTATGTCACGCGGCGGCTCGATGGCGAGCCTGTGTCGCGCATCAAGGGCACACGCGATTTCTATGGCCGCGACTTCCTCATCGACGCGTGCACGCTCGACCCGCGCCCCGACACGGAGACGCTGGTCGATGCGGCGCTCGATATGATCGCGCAGAATGGCTGGAAAGATCGGCCGCTCAAGCTGCTCGATCTCGGTACCGGCTCGGGATGCATCCTGCTCACGCTGCTGGCCGAGCTGCCTCAGGCCGAAGGCGTCGGCATCGACGTCTCCGAGGGCGCGTTGCGCGTGGCGGGCGAGAATGCGCGCCGGCTCGGGGTTGCGCCCCGTGCCCGCTTCCTTGCCGCCGACTGGCTCGACGGCGTGGAGGGACAGTTCGATCTGATCGTCTCCAATCCGCCCTATATCCCGAGCCCTGAAATCGCGGGCCTTGGCCGCGAGGTTGCGGTCTACGACCCGAGGCCGGCGCTCGATGGCGGGGCGGACGGGCTCGACGCCTACCGGCGCATCGCGGGAGGGGCGGGGCCTTTCTTAGCCCCCGGCGGCCAGCTCCTGGTCGAGATCGGAGCCACCCAGGCCGACGCGGTCTTGGCCCTTCTCCGAGAGGCGGGCTTCGGGGTGGACGAGGCGTCCGTCCGGTGGGATCTCGGGGGCCGGCCCCGTTGTATCCTGGCTGGGAGCGCTTGCCCGGGGGGCACGGAAGGTCGCAGACCCGCAAAAATACGCTTGGAAACCTGCGATGTTCAGGGTAGTTTCGAGGTAGCGAAATGAAGATATACGGCCTGCGTGGGTAGATTTCTTAACGCGGCCGGTTGCATGGCAACTGTAGCGGAAACCTCGTGAACCTCGATTGACAGGCGGCGTGCCTCTCGGGTTGTTCTAGGAACGCTCAATCGCCCATCAGATTTTGGTTGGCTGGCGCGAGCACAAGAACTTAGGACGCGTGCGCCGGGACCGACCCAAGACAAGGCAGCAAGAAAAAGAAACGTGTGAAAGCTGCGTGGCCGATCCGGCTTTCCGGGCGCAAAGCGTGCCCGGGCGAATGGCAGTCTTGGAGAGTTGAGCAGGGAGCGAAGATGCGGCTTTCAGAGCCGCCAATCAGGTGAACAAGGCTTATGAGGCAAGGACAACAGAATCGTAGGGGCCGCGGCCGCGGCCGTAAGCCCCAGAATCCATTGGCACGGAACTATGAGTCGAACGGGCCCGACGTGAAGATCCGCGGGACCGCGGCGCATGTTGCCGAGAAATACATGTCGCTCGCGCGCGACGCGCTCGCCTCCGGCGACATGGTGACGGCGGAGAGCTATCTCCAGCACGCCGAGCACTACAACCGAATCATCATGGCGGCGCAGCAGCAGCAGCTCGCCCCGCAGCAGGGAGGTCAGCCAAGCGAGGCGCCGAACGGCGGCGGACGATATAATCGCTGGCATTCCGACCCTGACGAGGAAACCTCCGAAGAGGAGTCAACCGAAGCGGCCGGGCAGGGCGCCCAAGACCGTCAGAACCGCCCCGATCGGGAGCGCACGGGTGGCGGCGGCCAGGACCGTGAGCGGCACGCGGGCAACCGGGAGCATCATCCCGGGGTGCGCGGCGAGCGTAGCCGTGGCCGCCAAGGGGCCAATGGGAGCGGCGAAGGCGTGCAGGACGCGAACGGCTCCGAGCCGGCCGAGGCGCAAGACTCCGACGAAGAGAACGCTCCCGACACGGTGAGCTAAGCTCCTAGCCTTCCATTTCCTCAGCGGGCGCAGCGCACGGCCGCGCTAACGCCTCGGTAACGGTGATGGGCCGGCGGGCGGCCCGCGTTCGCTGGGCTGCTTGCTGCTCCGTCAAGTCGCGCCCCCTTTTTGTGCGCTAAACGGCTCGCTATATGTCCGTTAACGAGCCCCTGGTATGAGGCTCGAGACCGGCTCCCGCCACCTTCAATCGATCTTTTTCGGCCGCCCCCTCGGCTCGCCCGATCAAGAGGGAAGATCATGGATTTCGAGAAACTTTCCGACCGTCTCAAGGGATTCCTGCAAGCCGCGCAGACCATTGCGTTGCGCGATGGCAACCCGCAGATCACGCCAGAACATCTCTTGAAGGCGCTGCTCGACGATCCCGAAGGCTTGGCCGCCGGGCTGATCGGCCGCGCCGGCGGCGACGCCAAGACGGCGCTTCAGCGCACCGATACCGCGCTCGCCAAGTTGCCCAAGGTGTCCGGCTCCGGCGCCACCCAGCCGCATATGACGCCCGGCCTGTCGCGGGTGCTCGACCAAGCCGAGCAGATGGCGACCAAGGCGGGCGACAGCTTCGTCACCGTGGAGCGGGTGCTCCAGGCGCTTAGCCTGACCAAGGAAGGCGAGACGGCGAGCATCCTGAAAGATGCCGGCATCACCCCGCAGAGCCTCAATGAGGCGATCAACGATTTGCGCAAAGGCCGCACCGCCGATTCGGCCGGCGCCGAGCAGCAATATGACGCGCTGAAGCGCTATACCCGCGACTTCACCGAGGCCGCCGCCAAGGGCGAGCTCGATCCGGTGATCGGCCGCGACGAGGAGATCCGCCGCACCATCCAGGTCCTCTCCCGGCGCACCAAGAACAATCCCGTGCTGATCGGCGAGCCGGGCGTCGGCAAGACGGCCATCGTCGAGGGCCTGGCCCACCGCATCGTGCAGGGCGACGTGCCGGAGAGCCTGAAGGACAAGAAGGTGCTGTCGCTCGACATGGGCTCGCTCATCGCCGGCGCGAAATATCGCGGCGAGTTCGAGGAGCGGCTGAAGTCCGTGCTCTCGGAGATCGAGGCCTCACACGGCCAGATCATCCTGTTCATCGACGAGATGCATACCCTGGTCGGCGCCGGCAAGGCGGAAGGGGCCATGGACGCCTCCAACCTGTTGAAGCCCGCGCTCGCCCGCGGCGAGCTCCATTGCGTCGGCGCCACCACGCTCGACGAGTACCGCAAGAACGTGGAGAAGGATGCGGCGCTCGCCCGGCGCTTCCAGCCGGTCTACGTGTCCGAGCCCACGGTGGAGGACACCATCTCCATCCTGCGCGGCCTGAAAGAGAAATACGAGCTGCATCACGGCGTGCGCATCTCCGATGCGGCGCTGGTCACCGCGGCGACGCTGTCCAACCGCTACATCACCGACCGCTTCCTGCCCGACAAGGCCATCGACCTGGTGGACGAGGCGGCGTCGCGCTTGCGCATGCAGGTCGACTCCAAGCCCGAAGAGCTCGACGAGCTCGACCGGCGCCTCATGCAGCTCAAGATCGAGCGCGAGGCGCTGAAGAAAGAGACCGACACCGCCTCCAAGGACCGGCTGGCCAAGCTCGAGAAGGAGATCGTCAATCTGGAGGAGTCGGCCAACGCGCTCGCCCAGCGCTGGCACGAGGAGAAGGAGAAGATGGCCGGCGCGCAGAAGATCAAGGAAGACCTGGATCACGCGCGCATCGAGCTCGAGCAGGCCCAGCGCAAAGGCGACCTCGCCAAGGCCGGCGAGCTCGCTTACGGCGTGATCCCCGACCTCGAGGCGAAGCTGCAAGAGCTCGAAGAGGAAGAGGGCAGGGCCGGCAGCCTGGCGCAAGAGGTGGTGGAGCCCGACATGATCGCGCAAGTCGTGTCGCGCTGGACCGGCATCCCGGTCGACAAGATGCTCGAAGGCGAGCGCGAGAAGCTGCTCCAGATGGAGACGCAGATCGCCAAGCGCGTGGTCGGCCAGAAGGAGGCGGTCGAGGCCGTGTCCACGGCGGTGCGCCGCTCACGCGCCGGCCTGCAAGACCCCAACCGGCCCATGGGCTCGTTCATGTTCTTGGGCCCGACCGGCGTCGGCAAGACGGAGCTCTCCCGCGCGCTCGCCGAGTTCCTGTTCGACGACGAGCACGCCATGATCCGCATCGACATGTCGGAATATATGGAGAAGCACGCGGTGGCCCGGCTGATCGGCGCGCCTCCCGGCTATGTCGGCTATGAGGAGGGCGGCGCGCTCACCGAAGCTGTGCGGCGGCGCCCCTATCAGGTGATCCTGTTCGACGAGATCGAGAAGGCGCACCCGGACGTGTTCAACGTGCTGCTCCAGGTGCTCGACGACGGCAGGCTGACCGACGGCCAGGGCCGCACGGTCGACTTCCGCAACACGCTCATCATCATGACGTCCAATCTCGGCTCCGAATATCTCGTCAACCAGAAGGAGGGCGAGGACACCGACGCTGTCGCGGACCAAGTCATGGACGTGGTGCGCGCGCATTTCCGGCCCGAGTTCCTCAACCGCGTGGACGAGATCATCCTGTTCCACCGCTTGAGGCGCGAGGACATGGGGCAGATCGTCGACATTCAGCTCAAGCGGCTCGCCAAGCTCCTGGCCGACCGCAAGATCACGCTCGAGCTCGACGATCAGGCCAAGGAATGGCTGGGGCAGAAGGGCTACGACCCGGCCTATGGCGCCAGGCCCTTGAAGCGCGTGATCCAGAAATACGTGCAGGACCCGCTGGCCGAGATGGTGCTGGCCGGCAAGATCCACGACGGCGAGACGGTGAAGATCACCACAGGCCCGGACGGCCTCTTGTTCAACGGCGCAATGGCGAAGCAGAAGGCGGCTTAGGGGGTCTCGCGATTCCGGCGCCGCTTCCTCGAAAGGTCACGGCGCCCGCGAGCGCTTCCGCAGGCCGATGGCGATGAGGCGATCGAGCAGCGGCCCGTAGTCGATGCCGGCGGCCTCGGCGGCTTCGGCGAATTCCTCGCCGTAGCCGATGTCGGGATTGGGGTTGGCCTCGAGAAAGTACGGGCGGCCTTGCGCGTCGAGGCGGAAGTCGACGCGCGCATAGCCGCTGAGCTGCAGCACGCGATAAAGGCGCTTGGTGGTCTTGATCAGGAGCCGTTCCAGCTCGGGCGGCAGGTCCTTGGCGCGCCCGATCTCGACGCCGCGAAGTTCCTGGAACTTGCGGTTCCACTTGGCCTGGCGGGTGGCGATCATGGGCGCATCGGCGCGCCGCTTGCGGATCTCCAGCTCCCAGACCGGCAGCGTGGTGAGGCGCGCATTGCCCATGACCCCGACATAGAGCTCGCGGCCCTCCACGAACTGCTCGAGGATGAGGCTGGTGCCCACGTTGGCGTGCATGAACTCGACCCGCTCGGCCAGCTTTTCGTCGTTGGTGACGACGGAAGCCTCGGCGATGCCGATCGAGGCCTCCTCGACCTGCGACTTGACGATGAGCGGGTATGTGAGCCGGGCGGGTTTGCGCTTGAGCTGGCGGCCGGCCGGGACCACGGCGAAGCGCGGCACGCGAATGCGGTGGTAGTGCAGGATCTTCTTCGACAGCGCCTTGTCGCGGGCGAGCATCAGGCCGCGGGGGTTGCAGCCGGTATAGGGGACGCGCACGAGCTCGAGAAAGCTCACCACGTTCTGGTCGAGCATCGGCTCCCCGTGGAATTCCTCCAGCAGATTGAAGACGATGTGGGGCTTGAAGTTCCGGATGGCCCGGCGCAGCGGCGTCAGGTCGTCGTAGAGCCCGAGCGGCTCGACCTCGTGCCCCTGCTCGCGCAAGCCGGTCACCACGTCGTACTCGGTCTTGTACTCGATGACCTCCGCGTCGGGCTTGCCGGCGATGTCGTCGGGCGGCACCAGATCGGCGTGCACCAGCACGAGCACCCGCTTCTTGCGCATGCCTAGCGCCTCACATGACGTGCCATTCGCGCCCCCGGTAGAGGTAGTTCATGCCGTGCACCGTCAGCATGATGGCGAAGTCCAGCACCAGATTGCGCTCCGGGCCGTCCGCCACGAGGCGGAGTTCCTTACAGCGCCCGATCATCTGCTCGAGAACCTGATCGAGCGTGAGTTGATACTCGCCTGTCCACTTGGCGACCAGGCCCCTGATCTCGCGGCGGTGCCGCCGCAAAAACGCCGCCGCGGCCTCGCGCCGGTCGCCGCGCGCCCTCGGCCTCGGCTGAACAGGCGCTTCAGATCGCGGTCGTAAGCATCGGAAAAGCCGACCGAATAGTGGGCCCGCTTGCGCTCGTAATAGGCCCCGAGCGTCATCCGCTCGCGGGACAGCGCGTAGGGCTTGGCGCGGCTGCGCACGCGCGGCGTCTGTCCGGCCAACTCGGCCATCAGGCCGTCGACATATTCGAGCTTGCGCCGCGCCGGCCAGCCCCGATAGCGCCGGCGCCAGTTGTAGCGGGGGCGCAGCCAGACCGCGAAGGTCTCGGCGAAATCCTCCTCCGGGTGGCTCTGGGCGTACCAGGCGGGGAGATTCTGCACGTAGCGGCGGCTCGCGGGGTTCGGCCGGTAGGCCGTCGGATAGGGCGTGCTCGCCTTGCCGAACACGCGCTGCCAGGGGCGGCGGCGCTGCAGATTGAAGGCGTGCTGGATGGCGTGCCCCAGCTCGTGCCGCAGCAGAAGCAGGCAGGATTCGGCCGTCGCCCCCTCCGCTTCGAGCATCTGCGAGCGCTCGAGACGGATGAGCTTGGGGTGGGCGAGGTAGAACGGCAGCGCCACGCCGGGGACGCCGGTCGGCGAGAACCACTCGTCGGAAAGCCAGAAATGCGGGTTGAAGCGCAAGCTCGCGCTGGGCGAGCTCGTCCCTGACCCGCGCGATGCGTTCCTCGAGCCAGGTTCCCTCGATGGAGACGTCGAGGTCGCACAGCCTGACCGACAGCAGCTCGCGCTGCGTCAGGTGCTCCCAGGGATAACGCCGCCCGTGTGTTGGTCGATTCGAAGGCACGCGCGCGATACTAGTGGCTTTCGATCCGGAACGACAACCGCGCCGGACCGCCCGCCT
>CAVQXI010000028.1:0-77106 GCA_963717875.1 uncultured Alphaproteobacteria bacterium | reverse complement strand
TTCACTGCGTGGCTTCATCGAGACCCTGCAGGGCACCGCCAAGGAGGATCCGGCGGCCCGCGAGCGCTTCCTGCCCATCATGGCCGAGCAGGCCTCGCGCATGACGCGCCTGATCGATGCGCTCCTCTCGCTGAGCCGCGTGGAGATGAACGCCCACGTCATGCCGAGCGACCTGGTCGATCTCAACGACGTGCTCGGCCATGCCGGCGACACTCTGGAGCCACTCGCTAGCGATTCCGGCATAAGCCTCGATGTGGGTCGTTTCGCCAAGCCGGCAATCGTCCGCGGCGACCGCGACGAACTGCTGCAAGTCCTGCAGAACCTCGTGCAGAACGCGCTCAAATACGGCAATGCCGGCGGCCATGTGCGTATCGAGGCGAAGCACATTCCCTCGCTCGGGCGTCAGGCTGCCGGTCGCTACGCCATCTCCGTGGTGGATGACGGCCCCGGCATCGCGCCGGAGCATTTGCCCCGTCTGACCGAGCGCTTCTACCGCGTCGATGTCGCCTCGAGCCGCGAGAAGGGCGGGACCGGGCTCGGCCTCGCCATCGTTAAGCACATTTTGAACCGCCACCGTGGCGAACTCGCCATTGCCTCCAAGCCAGGCAAGGGATCGACCTTCACGGTTATGCTTAACGAGGCCCGCCCGAGCTGACGGGTCACCAGATCTTATCCACACCCGTTTTTCAAAAAAGATTCGCTAAGTCAGCCTGTTAGGCTGTCATAAAGTCGAATCATCGCTGTCATAAAACAATGATCCCTGAGGACTAGCGTGCCCGCGAGCTAGCGGCGTTGCTCGCGCTGCCGGAGGCTCACATCCAATCAAGGGAGAGCGAATATGAGGTTCATGTCTTACGCGGTCGCTGCTGGCCTGGCCATGGCGTTCACCGTGTCCACCGCCCAAGCGGCCGATCTTTCGGGTGCGGGCGCTACCTTCCCCTATCCGATCTACGCAAAATGGGCTGACGCCTACAAGAAAGAGACCGGCATCGGGCTCAACTATCAGTCCATCGGCTCGGGCGGCGGCATCAAGCAGATTGAGAACAAGACCGTCACGTTCGGCGCCAGCGACAAGCCGCTGCCGGGCGAGGAGCTTGATAAGTACGGCCTTGCCCAGTTCCCGATGGTCATGGGCGGCATCGTTCCCGTCGTCAATCTCGAAGGCATCAAGCCGGGCGAGCTCGTGCTCGACGGCGATACGATCGCCAAGATCTTCATGGGCGAGATCACCAAATGGGATGACGCGGCCATCAAGAAGCTTAACCCGGACGCCAAACTTCCTTCGAGCGCGATTGCCGTTGTGCACCGCTCCGACGGATCGGGCACCACCTTCAACTTTACCTACTATCTGTCTGATGTCAGCGCCGACTGGAAGTCGAAGGTCGGCAGCAACACGGCAGTGGAGTGGCCGGTGGGTATCGGCGCCAAGGGCAATGAGGGCGTGGCCAACAACGTGGCCAATACCAAGGGCTCGGTCGGCTATGTCGAGTATGCTTACGCACTGCAGAACAAGCTGACCTTCACCAAGATGATGAACAAGGCCGGCAAGACGGTCTCCCCGACCTCCGAGTCGTTCCAGGCTGCGGCGGCAGGGGCCGATTGGTCGTCCCAGCCCGGCTTTGGCGTCATTCTCGCCAACCAGCCAGGTGACGAGTCGTGGCCGATGACCGCGGGAACCTGGATCCTGATGTATAAAGTGCCGAGCGATCCGGCAGCGTCGTCTGAGGCGCTCAAGTTCTTCGCTTGGGCTTACAAGAGCGGCGACAAGATGGCTGAGGAACTCGATTACGTTCCCATGCCTGACAGCGTGGTCGAGCAGGTCCAGAAGATGTGGGCTGACGACATCAAGGACTCTGCGGGCAAGCCCATCTTTGCCATGAACTAGGCGGATTGGAGAAGGAAGGAGCGTCGCTCCTTCCTTCTCTTTGCCGGTTGCCTGCGCAACGTGACTGAGGTGAGAGGATTGGGCAAATGATGGACGCGGCCGTCGCCAGCAACTTCGTCCACGACGAAGCGAAGCGGGCCAAGACCTTGCGCCGATTCCGGATCGGCGACCTCACCTTCAAGACGATCACGCAAATCGCCGCCATCACGGTGCTTGTGCTTCTCGCCGGCGTGATTGTTGCGCTGGTCCACGGCTCGCTGCCTGCATGGCGGGCTTATGGCTTCGGCTTCTTCACATCGGAAAGCTGGAACCCGGTCACCGACAAATTCGGCGCGCTGCCGGCCATCTATGGCACGCTGCTCACGTCGTTCATCGCCATGTTGATCGGCGTACCCGTAAGCCTTGGCATCGCGATCTTTCTCACCGAGATTTGTCCACAACGGCTGCGGCGGACCATTGGCATCGCCATTGAGCTGTTGGCCGGCATCCCCAGCATCATCTATGGCATCTGGGGCCTGTTCATCTTCGCGCCCTGGTTTCAGGTGCATGTGCAGCCGCTGCTGATCGACACCTTCGCCAATATTCCCGTTCTCAACCAGCTGTTCGCGGGACCGCCTTATGGCATCGGCCTGCTGACGGCCGGGCTGATCCTCGCCGTTATGGTGCTTCCCTTCATCACCTCGATCACCCGCGAAGTCTTCGATACGGTGCCCCCAGTCCTGAAAGAGGCGGCCTATGGGATCGGCTGTACCCGCTGGGAGGTCATGAAGCGTGTCGTGATCCCCTATACGCGTGTCGGCATCATCGGTGGCGTGATGCTGGGGCTGGGCCGCGCCCTTGGCGAAACCATGGCCGTGACCTTCGTCATCGGCAACGCCCACAGGATCGCAGCGTCCGTCATGGCACCGGGGACGACGATCTCGGCCTCCATCGCTAATGAATTCACCGAGGCTGTTGGCGATCTCTACACCTCATCGCTCATTGCCCTCGGCCTTATCCTGTTCCTCATCACGTTCGTCGTGCTCGCATTTGCGCGGCTGATGCTGATGCGGATCGAGCGCAAGGCGGGAAAATAAGATGGCGCTGAACGACTCCAACAGCCTTTACGCCCGGCGCCGCTGGCGCAACAGGCTTGCCACAGTACTTTCGATCGCCGCCGCGGGATTTGGGCTCACCTGGCTCGTAATGATTCTGTTGGTCCTCGTCATCAAGGGCGTGGGTGGCCTGTCTCTCGCCGTATTCACCGAGATGACGCCTCCACCGGGCGGATCGGGCGGTCTGTTGAACCCGATCATCGGCAGCCTGATCCTCACCGTGATCGCCGTTGCGATCGGCACGCCGCTCGGCATTCTGGCTGGGACGTACATGTCCGAGTACGGACGCTATTCCAAACTCACGATGGTCGTGCGCTTCATCAACGACATTCTGTTGAGCGCGCCCTCCATCGTGGTCGGCCTTTTCGTGTACGAGATCATGGTCGCCCAGATGGGCCACTTCTCAGCCTGGGCTGGCGCCGTGGCGCTCGCAATCATCGTGATTCCCGTGGTGGTGCGCACCACTGAGGACATGCTGCTGCTTATTCCGAACACCCTGCGGGAGGCCTCCAGCGCCCTTGGCGTGCCCCAATGGCTCGTCATTCGCTATGTTGCCTACCGCGCTGCGCGTGCCGGCATGATCACCGGCATCCTGCTGGCCATCGCCCGCATCACCGGCGAGACGGCGCCACTCCTGTTCACCGCCCTAAACAATCAGTTCTTTAGCTGGAACCTGAATGCGCCGATGTCGAGCCTGCCGGTGGTCATCTTCCAGTTTGCCTTGAGCCCCTATAGCGATTGGCAGCAGCTTGCCTGGACCGGGGCTTTCCTCATCACGGTCGCCGTGCTTGGCTTGAGCATCCTGGCGCGTGTCCTATCCTCCAAAAAGGTGGCACAATGACTAGTCTTGCGATCCACACCGAAGTGAAAGAGCAGCCACCGACTCCGGCCACCGAGACGAGCGGCAAGCTCGAAGATAAGGTCTCGGTGCGCAATCTGAACTTTTTCTATGGCGACTTCCGCGGTCTCGCCGACATCAACGTGGATCTCTACAAGAACAAGGTCACCGCGTTCATCGGGCCCTCGGGATGCGGCAAGTCGACCTTGCTGCGCGTCCTGAACCGCATCTACGACCTCTATCCCAACCAGCGGGCCGAGGGCGAGGTGCTGCTCGACGGCCGAAACATCCTTGGCTCCAACTACGACGTCAATCTACTCCGGGCGAAGGTGGGCATGGTGTTTCAGAAGCCGACGCCGTTCCCCATGACGATCTACGAGAACATTGCCTTCGGCGTGCGCCTCTATGAGAAGCCGTCCAAGTCCGAACTCGATGGCCGCGTCGAGGATGCCTTGAAGCGGGGCGCCATATGGGACGAGGTCAAGGACAAGCTCGATGCGAGCGGTCTCAGCCTGTCCGGTGGTCAGCAGCAACGCCTGTGCATCGCCCGCACGGTCGCCATTCGCCCGGAGGTCATCTTGCTCGACGAGCCGTGCTCGGCGCTCGACCCGATCTCCACGGCCAAGATCGAAGAGCTGATCGACGTCTTGAAGAAGGACTACACGATCGCCATCGTTACACACAACATGCAACAGGCCGCGCGTACCTCGGACTTCACAGCGTTCATGTATCTGGGCGAGCTCGTCGAGTTCGACGAGACCGGCAAGATCTTCACCAATCCGAAAGAGCAGCGGACTCAGGACTATATCACTGGGCGTTTCGGCTAGGCCGGGCGCTCTTAGGAGCCGGACATGGAACAGCAGCACGAACACATTGTCAGTTCTTACGAGGAGGAACTCGCCCTCCTCAATAACAAGATCGCCAAGATGGGCGGTCTCGCCGAGCAGGTGCTCGGCCAGTCTTTCGAGGCGTTGGAACGCCGCGATCCAGACCTGGCCGCCGCCACCATCAACGAGGACGAGGCGATCGACGAGCTCCAGCGCGAGATCGAGGAGCAGGCGGTGGTCATGATCGCCCGCCGCCAGCCCATGGCCTACGATCTCCGCCAGATCATGGCGGCGCTGCGCATCTCCACCGATCTCGAGCGCATCGGCGACCTCGGCAAGAACATCGCCAAGCGCGCCGTGGCCGTGGTCACCGAGCAGCAGCCGAAGCAGCTCATGCTCGGCCTGAAGCACATGGGTGAGCTCGCTCTGGGCCAGCTCAAAGAGGTGCTCGATGCCTTTATCGAGCGCGACGCCGACCGCGCCCTGAAGGTCTGGTACAAGGACGAAGAGATCGACGCCATGTACAACTCGCTGTTCCGCGAGCTGCTAACCTACATGATGGAGGACCCCCGCAATATCGGCCTCTGCACCCATCTCCTGTTCGGCGCCAAGAACATCGAGCGCGTCGGTGATCACGCCACCAACATCGCCGAGACGGTCTATTACCTCGTGCATGGCCGCGCCATCACCGACCAACGCCCGAAGGGCGACACCACGGCAACGACGCCGGTCACGCTGAAGCGGTCGGCGGTCTAGCCCATGCTGCAGACGAACGCCATGAACCCTGGAGCCAAAGTCCTGGTGGTTGAGGATGAGGAGCCGTTAGCCCTCCTCCTTCGCTACAACCTGGAAGCGGAAGGCTACGCCGTCGATGTTGTCCATCGCGGTGATGAGGCGGAAGTGGCCATTGCCGAGAATTCGCCGGATCTGATCGTGCTCGATTGGATGTTGCCGGGGCTGTCGGGGCTCGAGCTGTGCCGGCGTCTCCGGACCGGCAAGGATTCCCGCACCATCCCCATCATCTTGCTCACCGCACGCAGCGAGGAGAACGATCGCATTCGCGGGCTGACCACCGGCGCCGACGACTATGTGGTCAAGCCGTTCTCGCTGCCCGAGCTCATGGCGCGGGTCCGCGCGATCCTACGCCGGACCAACCCTGAGCGCATCGCCTCGGTGCTTTCCGTCGGCGATATCGAGCTCGACCGCGAATCCCACCGCGTGACGCGGAACGGTCGCCAGGTGCATCTCGGGCCGACCGAGTTCCGGCTTCTGGAGTTCCTCATGCAGAGCCCGGGCCGGGTGTTCAGCCGCGCGCAATTGCTCGACGGCGTCTGGGGCCGCAACGTCTATGTGGATGAGCGCACGGTCGATGTGCATATCGGCCGCCTGCGCAAGGCCATGATGCGCGGCAACGAGTGTGATCCGGTCCGCACCGTGCGCGGCGCAGGTTACGCCTTCTCCGACAAGCTCGAAGAGACGGCTTAGGTTTGTCACCCCCGGAAAAAGAGAGAGGCGCCGGTTTTCACGGCGCCTCTTTTTTCGTCTCTGATCCGCTCTGGCCCTAGCCGCTGGCGAAGCGCTTCTCGCGCCGCCTCGCCTGCACCGGCTGATAGGCCATGCGGGCGTGGTGCTCGCAATAGGGCAGCGTGCCCACCTTCTTGCGGCCGCAGAAGTGGAAGTCCTCTTCGGCAGGGTCGCCGATGGGCCAGCGGCACATCGACTCCTTCAGCGTGAGGATGCTCGCCCGCTCATGAAGCGGGATGACGAGCTCCTCGACCGGCACCGGCGCCGGATCGTACTCAGCTTCGTAAGACGGCTTGAGCGCAACATTACCCCGCGTCCCGAAGGTTAGCGACGGCGTGCGGTGCTGGCGCGGCGTGTGCGCGCGCCGTGGCCGTGGTGCGCTCGATCGCGAGCTTGTCGCCCGCCCCGAAAGTCCGAGCCGATGGACCTTGCCGATGACCGCGTTGCGGGTCACGCCGCCTAAGCGACCCGCGATCTGGCTCGCGCTCAGTCCTTCCGCCCAGAGTTTCTTCAGCAGTTCGACCCTTTCATCAGTCC
This sequence comes from uncultured Alphaproteobacteria bacterium, assembly GCA_963717875.1. Taxonomy (GTDB): domain Bacteria; phylum Pseudomonadota; class Alphaproteobacteria; order Rhizobiales; family Methyloligellaceae; genus Methyloceanibacter. Next base: position 70,401 of record CAVQXI010000028.1, on the reverse strand, counting down.
AAGCCATGGTTGGCCTCCTCGTTTGGACTCAGATTCCCCCCGTCCCGCTGGAGACGGTTTTTCGAAATACTCGGAATTACTGCTGAGAATGACCGCCCAGGCGCCGACAGCACCTACGACATCTGGTAGCCGAGCGGTTATTACCCTACTAAACCCGGTAGAATCCGACAAGCGTCCGCCACGCTTGAATGCCCCGTTTTCCACCGGAACAAGCGGATTTTGCCACTTCTCTTGCGAGAACACAAACCTGCGCGTTGATGGAAACGTGGAGAAGCCTTGGATAAACGGTCAGCAGCCTTGATTGACAGCGCCTCACGCGAGACCTAACACTCTGAGTTTCCTTGCTGCCGCCCTTCGGCGGCAATTTTGTTTCAGGGATACGCAACTTTCATGTCGGCCCTCCTTCCGACATACGCTCGCAGCGGATTGTCCTTCGCGCGCGGTGAAGGCGCCTTCCTCTTCACGGAGACGGGTGAGCGCTACCTCGACTTCTCGAGTGGCATCGCCGTCACCGCGCTCGGCCACGCGCATCCGCATCTCATCGAGGCGTTGACCGAGCAGGCGAAGAAGGTCTGGCACGTCTCCAACCTGCATCACATCGCCGAGCAGGAGCGGCTCGGGGAGCGGCTGTGCGCCGCCACCTTCGCCGACCGCGTGTTCTTCGCCAATTCCGGCGCCGAGGCCGTCGAGGCCGCCATCAAGGCCGCGCGGCGCTATCACTTCGCCAACGGCGCGCCCGAGCGCTACCGCCTCGTCACCTTCGAAGGCGCTTTTCACGGCCGCACGCTTGCCACCATCGCCGCGGGCGGCCAAGCCAAGCACTTGGAAGGCTTCGGCCCGCCGGTCGAAGGCTTCGACCAGGTATCCGGCTTCGATATCGAGGCGGTCGAGGCGGCCATCGGCGATGAGACCGCCGGCGTTCTGCTCGAGCCGATCATGGGCGAGGGCGGCATGCGCGAGGTGCCGTATCGCTTCCTGCAAGACCTGCGCGCGCTCTGCGACGAAAAGGGCGTCCTGCTTGTGCTCGACGAGGTGCAGACCGGCGTCGGCCGCACCGGGCGCTTCTATGCCCATGAATGGGCCGGCATCACGCCCGACATCATGGCCTCCGCCAAGGGTCTAGGCGGCGGCTTTCCGGTGGGCGCCTGCCTCACCACCGAGGCGGTAGGCCAAGCCATGACCCCTGGCAGCCACGGCTCGACCTTCGGCGGCAACCCGCTTGCCATGGCCGTCGGCAATGCCGTGCTCGACGTCGTTTTGGCGCCGGGCTTTCTCGAAGGTGTTGCGCAAATGGGGCTAAGGTTGAAGCAGCGGCTCGCAGGCCTTGCCGACGAGCACAGCGATGTCATTGCCGAGGTTCGTGGGCAGGGCCTGATGATTGGACTGAAGTGCAAGGTCGAGAATTTGCAGCTGCTCGCGGCCTTGCGCGACCGGGGCATGCTTTCCGTCCAGGCTGGCGACAATGTCGTGCGCCTGCTGCCGCCGCTCATCGTCGGCGAGGACGAGATCGACCTTGCCTGCACCACGATCGATGCCGCTTGCGCCGCGCTGAAATCGGCCGCGCGCGAGAAGGCCTAACCGTTCCTTTCGAGACTTTTCACCGATGTCACCGCCACTGAAGCATTTCCTCGACCTCGACGCACTGGACGCACCGACCTTGCGCGCCATCATCGACACGGCTGCCGCCATGAAGAAGTCCGGCAGGGTGCCGAAGGCGCTTGGCGTGCCGGAAGGCGCGGTGCTCGCCATGATCTTCGAGAAGCCCTCCACACGGACGCGCGTCTCCTTCGAGGTCGCCATCCACCAGCTTGGCGGCACGTCCATCGTGCTCAGCCCGCAGGACATGCAGCTCGGCCGCGGCGAGACAGTGGCCGACACCGCGCGTGTCCTGTCGCGCTACGTGGATGCCATCATGCTCCGCACGGGGCCGCACGAGACGCTGACCGAGTTCGCCGAGAACGCCACGATTCCCGTGATCAACGGCCTCACCGCGCGCTCCCATCCCTGCCAGGTCATGGCCGACGTCATGACCTTCGAGGAGCTCAAAGGGCCGATCAAGGGCCGCACGATCGCCTGGATCGGCGACGCCAACAATGTCGCCACATCTTGGGTCCACGCTGCCGCACGCTTCGGCTTCGCCTTGCGGATCGCTGCTCCGGCCGATTTCGCGCCGTCGCCCGAGCTGCTGGCCTGGGCGCACGCTGAAGGAGCCGATGTCGTGGTGAGCGAGGATGCGCGTTCGGCCGCGCGCGGCGCGGACTGCATCGTCACCGATGTCTGGGTGTCCATGGGCGATAACGACGAGAGGAAGCGCAAAGCGGCACTCCGGCCGTTCCAGGTCGACGAGGCGCTGATGGGTGCGGCCAAGGGGGACGCGGTCTTCATGCATTGCCTGCCGGCTCATCGCGGCGACGAGGTGACGGGCGCGGTGATCGACGGCCCGCAATCCGCCGTCTGGGACGAAGCCGAAAATCGGCTCCACGTGCAGAAGGCCATCCTCGCCCGGTGTCTCGGCAATGGCCGGCTCGGTGCCAAAACGAAGCGCAGCGCCGCCAAGCGCCCCGCCGCGAGGCGCGGTAAGGCTGCAACGCGCGGGGCCAAGGCACGGCGGATGACGGCCCGAAAATCCAAGCCTCGCGGGGCCAAGCGGTGAGCGAGCAGACCTCGGAAGGCCCCATCGAGCTCGCGATCCCCGGGGACGACCTGATCCTGCCGTTTCAAGCGGAGCAGGCCGACGTTCTCGGCCGCCTGGTCAAGCTCGGGCCGACCGTCGACACCATCCTGTCCCGCCATGCTTATCCCGAGCCCGTGTCCCGGCTTCTCGGCGAGGCGGTGGCGCTCACGGCGATGCTCGGCGCCGCCCTCAAATCCGAGGGCAAGTTGATCCTGCAAGCCACCACAGACGGTCCGGTGGATCTTCTCGTCGCCGACTATCAGGTGCCGGGCGAGTTGCGCGGCTATGCCCGCTTCGACCCCGATCGCGTAGCCGAGCTTGACGGAGAGGATGACGCCTTGCTCCTTGGCGAGGGCCATCTCGCCATGACCATCGACCGGGGCGTCGATACCGAGCGCTATCAAGGGGTGGTGCCGCTGGAGGGCGAGAGCCTCACGGAGGCCGCCGACACCTATTTCCGTCAGTCGGAGCAACTTCCCACCTTCATCCGCCTGGCTGTGGCGCGCCATTACCGCGCCGCCAACGGCGGCGAGGGGGAGTGGACCTGGCGCGCCGGCGGGTTGCTCGTGCAGAAGCTTACCCGCGAAGGCGGCGTCTCGAGCCTGAAGGAGTTCGAGGAGGACTGGATGCGGGCCAAGACGCTGGCCGAGACGGTCGAGGATCACGAGTTGCTCGATCCCACGCTGCCGCCTGACCGGCTGCTCTATCGCCTGTTCCATGAGGAGCAGGTGCGCGTCTACCGCGCCATCCCGCTAACGAACTATTGCAGCTGCTCGCGCGAGCGCGTGGAGGAACTGCTGGCCCGCTTCTCGCCCGAGGATCTGGCCGACATGGTCGTCGACGGCGAGGTGTGGGTGACCTGCGAGTTCTGCAACGCTCGCTACCACTTCGACCCGGCGGATTTCGGCGTGGAGCAGAACTAGGCGCGCAAGCGGCCCGTCAGGTCGTCGAGGAATTTCAGGCACGCCTCGAGCTGCGCGATCGACACGAACTCGTCCGCCGCGTGTGCTTGCGCGATGTCGCCGGGGCCGCAGATCACCGCCGGACAACCGGCCTGCTCGAACAGCCCCGCTTCCGTGGCATAGGACACCGTGCGCGTGCGGTTCGCGCCGGTGAGCGCCATCGCCAGAGCCACCGCGTCGGATTGCGCCGCCGCCGTGAAGGCCGGCACCGATGTTTGGCCTTCCGTCTCGACCCCGGCGTCCTTTGCCACTTTGCGCATCTTCGGCACCAGCGCCGTCTCGGCGAAGGCGGACAGCGCGCGGGGGGGCTCGTCGGCCGGCGCGCTCGGCAGGCTCCGCACTTGCCAGCGGAACGTGCAGGTCTTGGGCACGATGTTCGGCGCCGTGCCGCCGTCGATGACGCCGACGCTCACCGTGGAGTAGGGCGGCTCGAAGCGGGGGTCGTTCTCCGTCGTTGCGATTCTCTCGGCGATGCGGTCGAGCTCGCCGATCAGTTCGGCCGCGCACGAGATCGCGTTGACACCGAGGGCAGGCAGGCTCGAATGCGCTTCCTTGCCGGTGACCGTCGTGCGGTAGACGTCGATGCGCTTATGCGCGTCGATCACTCCCATGCTGGTCGGCTCGCCGACGATCACGGCGCGCGGCCGCGGCAGATCCTGTCCCAGCCGTTCAAGCAGCGGGCGCACGCCGGCGCAGCCCACCTCCTCGTCATAGGAAATGATGATGTGGATCGGCTCCTTCAGCTTCTGCGCCTTGAACAGCGGCACCGAGGCGAGCACGCAGGCGATGAAGCCCTTCATGTCGCACGTGCCGCGCCCGTAGAGCTTGCCGTCGCGCTCCGTGAGCGTGAACGGGTCGCTCGTCCAGTTCTGGCCTTCGACCGGCACGCAGTCGCTATGGCCGGAAAGCCCGATGCCGCCGCTCTTGCCGTCGCCGATCGTGGCGTAGAGGCTCGCCTTTTGCCCGTCCTCGGACGGCACCAGCGTCGAGGCGACGCCGTTTCTATCGAGATAGTCCTGGACGAAGGCGATCAGGTCGAGGTTCGACTTCGCGCTCGTGGTGTCGAAGCCCACGAGCTTGGCGAGCAGGTCCTTCGTCGCCTTGATGGTCGCGCTCTCCGCCATGTGAATGGACTCACCCCTTCGCCGCAGTCAGAGCCTGGTCGAGATCGGCCTCGAGGTCGCCCGCGTCCTCGAGCCCTACCGACAGCCGGATGGTGTTGTCGAAGATGCCGAGCTCGGCGCGCGCCTCCGGCGTGAGCCGCTGATGCGTCGTCGTCGCCGGATGCGTGGCGAGGCTCTTCGCATCGCCGAGATTGTTGCTGATCTTGAAGACATCGAGCGCGTTCAAGAAGCGGAATGCCGCGTCCTTGTCGCCCTTGACCTCGAGAGCGACCATGGGCCCGCCACCCGCCATCTGCTTCTTGGCGAGCGCATGCTGTGGATGATCGGCGCGGCCCGGATAGTAGACCCGCGCGACTTCGGAACGCGCGGCCGAGGAAATCGGCGATCCGCGCCGCCGACTCGACAGTGCCGCGCCACGCGCAAAGGCAGCGTCTCGAGCCCCTTGAGCATGACCCAGGCATTGAACGGGCTGAGCGACGGCCCGGTATGCTTCAGGAAATTGTGCAGCTTCTCGTCGATGAACTCCTTGCTGCCGAGCACGACGCCGCCGAGGCAGCGGCCCTGGCCGTCGATATGCTTGGTCGCCGAGTAGACGACGATGTCGGCGCCGAGCTTCATCGGTCGCTGGCCGAGCGGCGTGGCGAACACGTTGTCCACGATCGTGAGCGCGCCGCACCTTTTGGCGATCTTCGCCACGCCTTCGATGTCCACGAGCTCCAGCACGGGATTGGTCGGGCTCTCGAAGAAGAAGGCGCGCGTGTTGGGGGTGACCGCCGCCTCCCACGCCGCGAGATCGCGTCCGTCGATCAAGGTCGAGGTGATGCCGTAGCGCGGCAGCAAGTCCTCCACGATGTAGCGGCAGCTGCCGAACAGCGCCCGCCCCGAAACCACATGGTCGCCGGCCTTCAAATGGCTGAGCATCGAGGCCGCCACCGCCGCCATGCCGCTCGCCGTGCCGCGCGCCGCCTCGGCGCCCTCCAGCGCACACATGCGGCCCTCGAACATGGAGACGGTCGGGTTGGCGTAGCGGCTATAGACATAGCCGTCCTCGTCGCCCTTGAACCGGGCTTCCGCCTGTTCGGCGCTCTCGTAGACATAGCCCGAGTTGAGGAAGATCGCCTCCGACGTCTCGCCGAACTGGCTCCGAAGCGTTCCCTCATGCACGAGCTGCGTGGCGGGGGCCCACGCGGCGCGGCGCGACTTTCGGTCCTTTGCGGCCATGACCAAGTACTCCTCCAAACCTTCTCACAAGGCCGGCCGCATAAAAAAACCCGGATTTGGCTGCCGCCAAAAGCCGGGAGAATCGCGTCCACGGCCTTTTAGCGACTTGTTTTACGTGGCTGCAAGCCGGCCGGCCAAATCACCACGGAGGCCGATTAATGTCCCCCGGAGCCGCCCCCGTCAACCCCACCCAAAGGGTTAGACGTTAGGGGGAAGCGCGATGCCGAGCCGCTCTGCCACGCGTCGCGCCGTCTCCTCCCGCCGCGCCATGATCTCGGCGGCAGCGTTCCTCACGGCGGCGGTCACGTCCGCCGGCGCGGTTTCCGGCGACCCGGCGTTGAACGGGGGCTCCGGCGCGTATTGCATGTAGAGCTGGATGGTTTCGGCGGCCTTGTCCCCCCGCAGCAAGGCGGCGACTCTGAGCGCCCCGTCGATCCCGGCCGTAACGCCCGCCGCGCAGACCAAATTGCCGTCCACCACGACCCGCTCGTCGACCGGCGTGGCGCCGAAATAGGGGAGAAGGTGCAGCGCCGCCCAGTAGGTCGTGGCGCGCCGCCCCTTGAGCAGCCCTGCCGCACCGCAGATCAGCGCGCCGGTGCAGACCGAGAACACGATTCTGGCGCCCGCCGCCTGGCGGCTGACCCAGTCCAGGACCTCTTCGTCGTCCATGCACGCTTCCTGGCCCGGGCCCCCAGGCACATGCAGCACGTCGAGTTGCGGCGCCTCGGCTAACGTCGCATCGGGGCTCAGCCGCAAGCCCTTCAGGTCCCGCACCGGCGCTGTCGTTTTGCCGTAGATGCGGTAGGTGGAATTGGGAATGCGCGAGAGCACCTCGAACGGGCCGGTGAGATCGATCTGATCGAGCCCCTGGAACAGAAGCGAGCCAATCTGAAGGGGCTGATTTTCCGGGATCATGGAGGCGGCTTTTCGGGGATACTGGCTGGGTGTCCGGGCCTGACCCCTTGTGAATCCGGGGGAGAAGGCCGAGCTTAGGGTGACCGAAGCCCCGGCAAATGCCAAGACCATCGTCCATGGAGCCCACGTCCAACCCGATGTCCAACCGCGATCAGCTGTTCGAGACGTTCCTGGCCTCCCGGCTATCTGGGGAGTCCCCCCGGCTGGCCGCCCGGACCCAGAGCGACGGCGAAGCGCCCTTGGACGCACCGGCATCCTGCCGAGCCAAGCCATCCGCGCGCTGATCGCGGCCGGCGAGATCGCCGGCGCGCCCGAGATCGAGGAGGGCCAGATCCAGCCTGCGAGCCTCGACCTCCGGCTCGGCAAGGTCGCCTACCGTATCCGCGCGAGCTTCCTCCCCGGCACCAAGGCGACCGTGCGTGACAAGCTCGCGGGCGTCACCTTCCACGAGATCGACCTCACCAAGGGGGCGGTGCTCGAGGCGGGCTGCGTCTACCTCGTGCCGCTGATCGAGCATTTGAAGCTGCGCCCCACCATCGCCGCCTTCGCCAATCCGAAAAGCTCGACCGGCCGGCTCGATGTGTTCACGCGCCTCATCGCCGACTACCAATCGAGCTTCGATAGCGTGGCCGAAGGCTATGCCGGACCGCTCTTCGCCGAGATCTGCCCGCGCACCTTCTCCATCAAGGTGCGCTACGGCTCGCGCCTCAACCAGATCCGCTTCCGCCGCCGCGTCAGCCAACAGATCGACGCCGAGCCGCCGGGCCGCGTCGGTGACCGGCGCTTGCGCGCGATCCATTCCGACGTGGGCTTGGTCGAGGGCGAAGCCGCCATCCGCGAGGGCCTCAATTTGCGCATCAGCCTCGCGCCGATTGAGCCATCAGGCTTTGTCGGCTACCGCGCCCGCCGCTATGCCGGCGTTGTCGACGTGGACCAGATTGGCGCGTACGACGTCAACCAGTTCTGGGAGACCGTCCGCCTCGGCGGCGACAAGCGCCTCGTGCTCGACCCGCACGAGTTCTACATCCTCGCTTCGAAGGAGAGCGTGTCGGTGCCGCCCGAATACGTGGCGGAGATGGCCCCCTTCGATCCTCTGATCGGCGAGTATCGCGTGCACTATGCGGGGTTCTTCGATCCGGGCTTCGGCTATGCGGAAGGCAAGGCGCCGGGCGCCAAGGCGGTGCTCGAAGTGCGCAGTCTCGATATCCCCTTCATCGTCGAGGACGGCCAGATCGTCGGCCGGCTGGTCTACGACAAGTTGACGGACATTCCTGAGACCCTTTACGGCCAGGGCATCGGCTCGCATTATCAGGCCCAAGGGCTGAAGCTGTCGAAGCACTTCCGCCAGGATTGACTGGTCACGGGTGACCCGCAGCGAAGCGGGGGCAGCCGAATAATCAAGAAAAGACGGGGGGAACTGCATGCAGGCGATCACATCCGCCGTGACTTGGCTGGACGACCTGGTATGGGGCGTGCCGATGCTGGTGCTCCTGCTCGGCGTCGGCCTTTACCTGACCGTCGGCCTGCGCCTTCGCACCATCAGGGATCTGCCCTTCGCCTTCGCCATGCTGTGGCGCGGGCGCATTCCCGAGGGCAAGGGCGAGATCACCCCGTTCAACGCGCTTGATGACCGCGCTCGCCGCGACCATCGGCACGGGCAATATCGCCGGCGTCGCCACCGCGATCTTCATCGGCGGGCCCGGGTGCGGTGTTCTGGATGTGGATGACGGCGCTGGTCGGCATGGCCACCAAGTTCGCCGAGGCCGTGCTGGCCGTGAAGTACCGCGAGCGGGACAAGCGCGGCAACTATGTCGGCGGCCCCATGTACTACATCAAGAACGGCCTCGGCCCCGCGCTGGGCTTGGCTCGGCGTCGCCTTCGCGGTGTTCGCGGGCTTCGCCGGCTTCGGCATCGGCAACATGGTGCAGGCGAACTCCGTGGCCGATGCGCTGGAAGCCTCCTTCGGCGTTCCGTTCTGGGCGACGGGCGTACATGCTCGCCATTCTCGTCGGTCTCGTGCTGATCGGCGGCATCCGACGCATCGCCGCGGTCGCCGGCGCGCTCGTGCCGGTCATGGCCATCGGCTATATCGGCGCCGGCCTGGTGGTCATCGCGCTGAACATCGACGCGGTGCCCGAGGCCTTCCGGCTGATCTTCACCCACGCCTTCACGCCCATCGCCGCGACCGGCGGCTTTGCCGGCGCGGCCGTCTGGGCGGCGATCCGCTTCGGCGTGGCGCGCGGCATCTTCTCCAACGAGGCCGGGCTCGGCTCGGCGCCGATCGCCCACGCCGCCGCCGAGTGCAAGGGGCCGGTCAGCCAGGGCCTGGTGGCCATGCTCGGCACCTTCATCGACACCATCCTCGTCTGCTCGTTCACCGCGACTGGTGATCCTGACCACCGGCGCCTGGACCAGCGGGGAGACCGGCGCGGAGTTGACCTCGCTTGCCTTCGAGACGGCGCTGCCGGGCGTCGGCAGCGAGATCACCTCGATCGCGCTCGCGGTGTTCGCCTTCACCACGCTGCTCGGCTGGAGCTATTACTGCGAGCGCTCCTGGCAGTATCCTCCTCGGCGTCAAGATCGATCATCCCGTTCCGCATCGTGTGGTCGCTGGCGCCGATTGTTGGCGCCACCGTCAAGCTGAGCTTCATCTGGCTGCTGGCCGACGTGCTGAATGCGCTCATGGCGATCCCGAATCTGATCGCGCTCGCGCTTCTGAGCCCGGTGGTCTTCGCCGCGTCCCGCGAGTTCTTCAAGACGCGCGGCAAGTCGGAGCACAATCCTTTCTGAGGCGCCGCTTCCGCGCGAAGGGGCCGCGATCCGGTAGCGCGTCCAGTTCTCATGTGCCATGTTCGATGGCGGTGGATCTGAGCTTGATGGGGAGGCCATCATGAAACGTGCCGCAGTTTTCGCGCTAGCCCTGCTGGCCGGCGCCAGTTTTGCTACGGTCGCGTCTGCGGAAGAGCTGACCGATCTGGCGAAGCAAGCCGAGAGCGACGTCAAGGACGGCAAGAATCTCGACGCCTATGACGCCATGCGCAAAGCCACGCTGCAAGTGTGGAACGCGAGCCCGCTCCTGTTCCGCAAGAGTATTTTCGTCTCGGGCAGCCCGGACGGCTTCGGCATCTACGACCCGCGTCCCGACAACGTGTTCAAGCCAGGCGAGAAGCTCATCATCTATGTCGAACCCGTCGGCTTCGCTTGGCAGGCGAAAGAGGGTCTGAATCACGCCCAGCTGGTCGTCGATCTCATCATGAAAGACGGCGAGGGCAACGTGGTCGCCCAGCAGCAGGGCTTCGGCACCTTCACCTTCGATAGCCGTGAGCAGAACACGGAGACCATGACCGTCGTAACCATCGACTTTGGCGAAGCGCCGGCGGGAAAATATACCGCCGAGCTGAAGTTCAACGATACGGTCGGCGACAAGTCGGCAAGCTTCGAGCTGCCCTTCGAGATCAAGGAATAGCGGATCAGGCCGAGCAGGCGCCGCCGCCGAGCACGCAGAACTTGGCGCAATGCGGATGGCAAAGCTTGACCGCGCCGTGGTCGAACATGCCGCCATCCGCCGCCGCCGCCGCGGCCAGGGTCGTCCCCATCTCGAAGGCGGGGTCGTAGGGAAGGAGCGTGCACGGGACCACGACCGGCGCATCGGGCCCCTTCCGCTTCACCACCATGCGGCTCGAGGCGCACATTACCTCTGACGGCGATTTGCCGAGAATGGCCCAGCAGCTCTCAGTGATCTCCGGCACGTCGGCGCGCTCGTCCATCTCGGGAAACAGGACGAGAGACGCGGGATCGTCCGCGTCCACCGGCCAGCCGCGCGTCGCGATCAGGCGTGCGTAGCCGCCGCGCGCGTCCGCCTCGCTCTCGCCCCAGCAGGTGCGCCCCGCAAGCGCCACAGAGAACCCCTCGCGCGCCAGCCAATCGATCCCTTCGAGCGTCTTGTCGAAGGTCCCGGGACCGCGCTCTTCTTCATGCAGCGCCTGCGTGTAGTGATCGAGACTGACGCGCAACGAAAGCTTGCCGCCATAGGCATCGCGTAAGCGCGAGAGCCCGTCGCGAATGCGCGGGCGCAGCATGGGCTGCATGGCGTTGGTCAGCACCAGGACCGAGAAGCCGCTGGCGAGCGCGTCCTCGATCATGCGGAGAATGTCCGGGTTCATGAACGGCTCGCCCCCGGTGAAGCCGATCTCGGTCACCGGCCAGCCGTCGCGCGCGATCTCGTCGAGATAGAGGGCTGCCTCCGCACGCGTGATATAGGCCAGCCTGTCGTTCTCCGGGCTCGACTCGATATAGCAATTGCGGCAGGTGATGTTGCAGAGGCTCCCCGTATTGATCCATAGCGTCCGCAGGGCCTCAAGGGCCACGCGGGCCCGCCGCTCGCCCTTGGCGGTCCGGTCGGGATCGGCGAATTTTGCCTGCCCCTCGAGAAGCGCGGCATCGGTCATCAAGAGCCCTCCAGCCCCGGCATTAACAGGCGGCTCGGGCTTAACCGCAAGACAAAGCGCCTTCACCTGTCCGTGAAGCCAACTTGCTTTTCGCCGCCCCGACTTCATTGTATGAGGGATTCCTGGCGCGGGTGTAGCTCAGTGGTAGAGCAGTAGCTTCCCAAGCTACGTGTCGCGGGTTCGATTCCCGCTACCCGCTCCATTCCCCTTTCAGCGCCCAGCGGCCATGCGATCCCCGGCCCCGTGCTCGGTCTTCTCCCATTTGAACGGGGCCGTCACGAATTGCCAGAGCGCCCGGTAGGCCGCCGCCGAGATCAAGAGCCAGTAGAGCGGCATCAAGAGCACGTGCCAGGACAGGCGGATGAGTTCGCGGCGCCGCGCGGCGAGCAGCGCGAGGGTCATGGCCGCCAGATAGCCGGCGGCGAGGTCGAACCAGGCGACCGTCCAGAACGGGACGCCGAACACGCTTGCCGGGAGTGACAGGAGGCGACCGCCGGCAAGCTCGGTTGCGAGCAGCACATAGAACCAGGGATGTACCAGGGCCGACAGCACGGTGCCGCCGATCATCACCTGAAAGCCGAAAAATCCACGTGGCCCGAGATCCCGCCACAAGCGCCCCGGCGCGCGCATATGCACCAGCCAGGTCTGCACAAAGCCCTTGAGCCAGCGGGTGCGCTGACGAAGCCAACTCATGAACCGCTGCGGCGCTTCCTCGTAGGTTGTCGAGGCGATCACCTGGCAGCGATAGCCGCTCCGCGCCAGCCGCGTGCCGAGATCCGCGTCCTCCGTGACGTTGAACGGGTCCCACGCCATAAGCCATTTCAGCGCCGCCACACGAAAATGGTTCGATGTGCCGCCGAGCGGGATGGGCAGTTCGAGGCGGTCGAGCGTGGGCAGGAGCCCGTCGAACAGCGCGGAGTATTCGAGCGTAAACTGCCGTGTCAGCCAACTCGCCTCGGGATTGTAGATGTTGAGCCGGGCCTGCACCGTGGCGAGGTTGGGCGGGCCCGAGCTAAAGGCGTCGAACGCGCGGCGGAGCTGGTCACGCTCAGGCCGGTCTTCGGCATCGTAGATCACCAGATACTCGCCGCGGGCGAGCGGCAGCGCGTAGTTCAGCGCCTTCGGCTTGGTGCGGGGACCGAAATCGGGCACGACGACAATCTCCACATTGCCGGGAAGAGCGAGCGTCGCGGCCGCTGCGACGGTCGCCCGGTCCACCGCCTCGAGGATCAGCTTGATGTCGAGCTTCGCCGCCGGCCAATCGAGCCGCGACAGTGCCTGAACGAGCGAGGGCAGCATGTGCGCCTCGCGATAAAGCGGCACGAGGATGGTGTAAGTGGGAAGCGCCCCATCGGGAACGCAGTTCGGGGGCGAAGCTCGAAGGGGCGCGGCTCCGCGCAAGAGCTCGTAGGCGGCAACAACGCGTAAGCCGATTACCGGCACGAACAACACGGCGAGGAACAGCGTGACCGCACGTACGACCTCGATTGGCGCCAGCAGAAGGGCACCTAGGAGGCTCGCGCCACAGGCGATGAGGACAGCGCGCTGCCACAGCACCGTGCGCGTGCGGGCGCTCTGCCCAGGCCTGCTAACCGCCAAGCCTTCAACCGCGCCGCGCGCGAAAACGGGGGCGAAGTGGCGGGTGACCGCTTCCCGCACGGCGCGCGGCGTTGCGATCGAGAACCGATACGGTGCGAGCTGCGCCAGGACCGCGCGCAAAGCATTCGGCCGGAGCCGGTCGGGTGCGAGCACGAAGTGGCGCGCCCGCGCCCGTTCCTTCAAGACGCCCGTGGCGAGACATTGCCGCGGCGTCGCCGCGCCAGGGGGCGCCGTTTCGGTCGGCGCTAGCGTCTGCTTGAACGGGGTGCCGCAGGTCTCGGCCAACGCGTGATAGTAGTCGTCCGCATCGAGCCAGCCATTGGCGATCAAGACGTCATGGGGATGGACGCCCCATTGTGCCGCGAGCGCGCTCGCCCGGGCCAGTGTCGCGGCGTTGATGAAGCGGCCCACGAGGAAGTGGTATTCGGCCTCGGCCGGAGCTGCAGCGCCGGCAACGACGCGCAGTCCTGGCTCTTCAGCCGGACGATTGACCACAAGCGACACGGGAACGCCCCCAACAATTCCCCTGACGACAGTGTTGCTCTTTTAGGATGAGACGCAACATTGATTGCGCATCTGAAGTTGTATTGGGGCGATACTAGTAAAAGTCGTAGTATATGGAGATACAACTAATGCGCGTTATATCGCTCTAGCGGCTGCCGCAAAGCCGCGCTAAGAGGGCATGTGACGAGAAGCGGCACGGTGGGTCCTCTAATGACGAGATTGGCTGCGGCGCCTTTCTGGCTTGCCGTTCTGGCGCTTGCGCTCCTGTGGCTTTCCCCCGTGCCCGCGCATGCGCAAGCCCGCCAAGGCCGCGGCTCCATCGTCCCCGACAGCTGGCAAGGCGATGCGCTTAGGCCGAAGCCGGACCTGAAGGGTCTGGAGAAGCTGCGCTTCGTCACCGACACCGACTACCCGCCGTTCCACTATTACGACGAGGTGGGCGTGCTCACCGGCTTCAATGTCGATCTCGCCAAAGCCATTTGCGAGGTGCTCGAGGTCCAGTGTGAGATCGAGGCGACGAATTGGAGCGATCTCATTCCGACGCTCGACCGGGGCGAGGCCGACGCGGCCATCGCCTCTATCCGCATCACCGCCGAGGCGCTGAAGGAGGCGGATTTCACCTCCCGCTATTACGCCACGCCGGCGCGCTTCGTGGCGCGCAAGGAGAGCGAGCTCAAGGACATCCGCCCCGAGACGGTGAAAGGCCTGAAGATCGGCGTGGCGAAGGGCACAGGCCACGAGGCCTATCTCAAGAGATACTTCCCCAATGCCGCGATCGCGGCCTTCGACAATGCCGAGGACGCACAGAAGGCGCTCAAGGACGGCGCCATCGATCTTATCTTCGGCGACGGCATCACGCTCACATTCTGGCTTAACGGCGTGAGCAGCCAAGGGTGCTGCGAATTCCGCGGCGGGCCGTATCTCGATTCAAAGTATTTCGGCGAAGGCGTCGGCATCGCCGTGAAGAAGGGGAACCACAAGCTCGCCGAGATTCTCTCCTACGGGCTCGAGCAGGTGCACGCCAGCGGCCGCTACGAAGAGCTGTTCTTGCGCTACTTCCCTATGAGCTTCTTCTAGGTCGGCTTCCGGGAAGCAGTGCGTTCCTCGGCGCCCGCCTCGCCTGAAGCCGTTCTCCTTTCCGGCGTCGTCACAAAGCCTACGCGGCGGAACGGCAGCAGCAGCGACCAGCCAAAGCGTGCCGGGTCTTCGCTTTGATAAGGCGTGAGGCCGATGGTCATGCCGAGGTGCCCGCCTTCGGGCTGCGCCGTGTAGGTCCGGAACAGCCGGTCCCACAGGGAAAGATTGAAGCCGTAATTGGAGTCGTGCTCGCGCCGCAACACCGAGTGATGCACCCGATGCATGTCCGGCGTGACGACGGCAATCCGCAACGCCCGGTCGAGCCACAAGGGGATCGCGATATTGGCGTGGTTGAACATGGCGCAGGCGTTGAGGATCACCTCGAACAGGAACACCGAAAGCGGCGAGGCGCCAAGCGGCACCACCACGACGATCTTCCACACCATGGAAAGCGCGATCTCCACCGGGTGAAACCGCACGGCCGTGGTGACGTCGATGTCGCGGTCGGCGTGATGCACTTTGTGTAAGCGCCACAGAATCGGGATCTTGTGGGAGGCGAGGTGCTGCGCCCAGATGGCGAGGTCGAGCACGATGAGTGCGATGGCGACCTTCAGCCATTCAGGCCAGGCCACGTTGTTCAGAAGGCCGATATGGTTCTCTTGCGCATAGAAGGCGGCGGCGATCGCCGCCACGGGCACGGCAAGGGCGGCCATCAGACGGAGCACGAGGCCCGCCGTGACGCTGATCCCGAGATTGGTCAGCCACCGCCGCCCCTTCGAGGCGACGAGGGTCCGCTTGGGCAAAGCGAGTTCGATCAGCGCCATCACCAGGAAGACGCCGAGAAACACGGCAAGACGGATCAAACCGTCGCTTTGGCCGAAAAGACCGTCCATGGCACGCATATAGGCATTGACCGACTGGCTGTCAGTCAGTGTGCCGTGCCGCAAAGGACAAGCCAACCACACCGAGGATCACAAGGCCGAGAGATGCAGCCTTGATCAAAGTCAGCGGCTCCCGGAAATAGGCGATGCCGATCATGGCCGCCATCGCCGTGCCCACCCCCGACCACACGGCATAGGTGACGCCGAGCTCAAGCCGTCGGAGCGCCAGGATCACGGCCGTCCCCGACAGCAAGTAGAACAGGGGGACGGCGATGGAGGGCAGCACCTCGGAGAAGCCGCGTGAGAGCTTCATCGCGGTGATGCCGGCGACCTCCAGCAGGATGGCGGCGGTGAGATAGATCCAGGGCATCGGCGCGCTTCGTCTCGGCTTGGGCCTTGCGAACTCACAGGCGCTTTGGCGCCCTTGACCGCACCAATCACCGAGATTCCGTGACGCCATAATGACAAAAGCGAAAGGGCGGCGCGAAAGGCACCGCCCCTTACCTTTGCGCTCCGATCCCGTGTCTCAGGCTTTCTTCGCGGCAGTCCGCGCCTGCGGGCTTCTTCGCCTCCCGCTCCTCTTTCTTCCCATGGAGCTGGAAGGCCAGGACGAGCAGAAACGTGCCGAATACGATGGCGTAGGCGCCGAGCCACCAGGTGAGCACCACCGCGCCCACCACCGGAGCTACGAGGAGCACGATGCCGAAGATGACCGAGGCGATGCCGCCAAGGGCAAGCCACCACCGCCCGTGATCGAGCTTCAGAGTGAAAGCCGCGCCGAGCATGAGCGCGCCGGAGATGATCGCCCACACGGCGATGAGGATGACGAAGGCGACTGCGGTGATCGCGGGCCACAAGAAAGCGACGGCGCCGGCGGCGAGATCGACAATCCCTTCGAGGATCAGCAGACCCCAGCGCTCGCCGTTGCGCGCGGCTTTGATGCCGGAGGCGATCGCAAGCACGCCGTCGACCAGCATGTAAGCGGAAAACAGAAGAATGAGCGCGAGGATCGCTGCCGCCGGCACCAACAGGCAGATGAGGCCGAAGGCGACGCCGAGCAGGCCGCGCAAGCCTACCGCCCACCATTTGTCGGCCAAGACCTCACTCAATGCATCGCCGTCGCGGCATGTTGGATGATGATGCGCGACTCCGCGCAGGTGCTGTGCTCGCAGCCATGAAACGACCTCCTCCTTCGACCAGCAGAGTTTGATCAGTACAGTTGCGCCAACGTGCCGGGACACGCGAATCGAATCCGCGGCAATGATGAAGCCAATATGAAGTCAAAGCGCCGCCAATTCGGCAGTTGTCCACACCCGCGCGTTCGCTTCAGAGCTCCAGATTGTCTTCCGACACGAGCCCGGACATGGTCTGGCGCAGCCACAAATGTCCCGGGTCATGATCGAAGCTCGCGTGCCACAGCAGCGAGATGGTGAAGCTTGGCAGGTCGACCGGGACAGGACTTGTGACAAGCCCGAAAGCTTCAGAGAAGTAGCGCGCAAGCCGCGATGGCATGGTGGTGATGACGCGCGCGCGCCGCACGATGAACGGCACCGCGAGAAAGCCTGGCGTCGTCATGATGATGCTCCGGCGAAGCTTGTGCTTGGCGAGCGCCTCGTCCACCGCGCCGCGCGTATCATCGGCGAGGCTCGTCAGCACGTGCGGCCAGCGGAGATAGTCCTGGAGCGAGATCGGCGGCGTGAGATTGAGCTGCTCGGCACTGAACAGGCAGAGAAAGCTGTCGGTGTAAAGTTGACGGCGCTTGTGATGGGTTTGGCCATGGTCGAACACGCCGATGCCGAGATCGAGATTGCCGGTGTCGAGTTCCTCCAAGATGCTCATGCGGTTCGTGGAGCGGAGGCGGAGAGACACGCCCGGCGCCACTTCTTGCAGGCGCTCGATCAGGCCCGGGATCACGGCAACCTCGATGGAGTTGGCAAGCCCGATGCGGAACGTGCGGTGGGCGGTCGCCGGCTCGAAGGCCTCACGCTGAAGCACCGCTGATTGGATCTGCGCCAGCGTGACCCGCACGGGGTCGACGAGCGCCATTGCCCGCGGTGTGGGGCGCATGCCGTCGGCGCCGCGGGTCAAGAGTTCATCACCGAACAAACTTCTGAGCCGCGCCAGGTTGTGGCTCATGGCCGATTGGCCAAGACCGACGCGGGAGGCGGCCCGGGTGACGCTGCGCTCGGTCAGAAGAGCGTCGAACGCCACGAGGAGATTGAGGTCGAGCCGACTTAAATTGGCGTGGTCGATACTCATCATCGATCCTATCGATTGGAATAATGGTACTGGAGCGCCCATGTTTTTGGCAACGACAGCTTGATGGAGGTGGCGGCGCAGGAGGCCAGCTGACGAAGAGTTCCGGCTGCCACTCCGGAGCGGTGACGAAGGATTACGAGACCCAGGAGATGCCCGGACCTGAATCCCCTCGCGCGATGAAAATCGCTCCCTAGCGGCGTTCGGTGCGAGGCCCCGGCCGTCCTTCTGCTTCGCGAGTCGGAAGGGCGGCCGGACTAACCGGGCCTACGAGGCCCCACAGCGGCGGTAACCTTTTGTTATGGTTAACGCGCCGGCCTTTAAATTGCCACGAAACGCTTGAAAATCATGGTGTTTCCCGTTGGCGCCAAGCCCGCGGACGTTAACTATATCCGGCTGTTTGGCCAGCGCTCCGGGGGCGGGGGGAGGAAGCTGATGCCATGCGTATCGCCACGACCTTAGCGCTCGCCGCCATCGG
Organism: uncultured Alphaproteobacteria bacterium; assembly: GCA_963717875.1. Lineage (GTDB taxonomy): Bacteria > Pseudomonadota > Alphaproteobacteria > Rhizobiales > Methyloligellaceae > Methyloceanibacter. Next base: position 52,262 of record CAVQXI010000028.1, on the reverse strand, counting down.
CGTTGTCGCCATCGTGCTGCCCTGCGCCGCGCAATCGCTCGCGGTGTCCGAGGCGCCCAAGTCGAGCTCCGTGTCGAAGACCATGGCCGTGCCGCAGCGTCTCGGCCCGCCGGAATCACCTGCCCCTAATGCGACGCAAGCGGATAAGGCGGCGCGGGAGGACATGGCGCCCGCAAGCGTAACGCCGCAATCCGCCATCGTCGTGCCCCATGAGGTAGTGACCCAACAGATCCGGCCCCAAGAGGCGGCACCACAGCAGGCCTACGCGGCACCGGCGCAAGCGGTGCCCCCCCATGGGTCGGAGCTTCAACCTGCTTATGCGACCCCGATGCAGCCGGATCCGGTAGCGCAGACTTCCCCGCCGTCGGGCTTCTCAGACGACCGGCAGTTGCTCAACTGGATCTCCAACTACCGGGACCATCCCGAGCTCTGGAAGGTGCCTTCGGCGGTGCACGCGATGCTCGACTACGGCCTCTTCACCGATGAAGAGCAGCGCTGGTTCTGCATCGGTTTCATCGCCGGCGTCCTCGGCACCAATCCGAAAGACGGCCCCGGTCTCATCCCCCGCATGTTCCCCATGCCTCCTAAGGAGCAGGAGGTCATCATCAGGGCCATCGTCTATTCCGGGCGTCCCGACTGGCGGGAGCTGCTTGAGAAGAATGCCTCACGCATGCCGTTGCGGCGTCCGCTCATCGACGACTTCCTCAACGGCAAGCGGCCAAAGTTGATGGATTTGAAGTTGGATGTCGGCGGCGCGTCCGGCATCTACGCGTTATGGGGCTACTACGTCGCCACCGGCCAGTACCAGCCGGTCATGCGCATCATGCAGGCGCTCAAGTGGTCCAAGAATAAGGGGGACTCGGGCTTCTCCTTTGGCAAGATCTTCGCGGGCTGGGGCTCAGACCCGAGCGCCGTCGACAAGGTCACCACCGGCGGCACTGCCAAATGGACGCTCGCCTCATACGCCGAGCGCGACCGCGAGCTGATCGCGCTCTATCGCTCGGAGTATTCCCGGCAACCGCCAGAGGTCGCCAAGCCGTTGAAGGACGTGATCGAGGCGGCCGAGCTTTTCGAGTCGGAGAAGATCCGCAAGAATCAGTTCGGCGCTATCGAGGACGCGCAGAGACAGAAACTGACGGCGGATGCCGGCATGTCGAAAGGCATGACTGCGGGCTCCATCGCCATCGCCACCGGCTGCGTCGCCGCCACGGCGCTCGGCCAGCCTGAGATCGCGGTGCCGTGCGTGATCGGCGGGGCGCTCTATTCCGGCGCGGCCAAGCTTGCGCACTAGGCGGTGCGGCTACTCGGTGCTGCGGCGGAGAAAATAGCCGACGAGCACGCCAAGCCCGAGCGCGACAACGAGCGACACGGCGAGATTGTCCTTCATCGTCTCCTCGGCCTCTTGCGCAGCCTCTGAGGCAAAGTCGCGGGCTCGCCCGTAGCCTTGGCCGGCGCTCCGTCCGGCGCTCCGCGATAGCTCCTGCACATATCCGCGCAATGTGTCGAGCTGGTCGTAGAGGTCGTCCATGTCGAGGTCTCTTCCGAACCTCGATGTCTTCCGTTCGGCCAGGCCCCACATGATGCAATCCTCCTTGAAAGGAACGCCTGCGCGTCCGCCGCTTGAAGGCGCGCATCATAACAAGAACGGCGCTGCGCCGCCTCTGGTTCCGGCGAGCACCGTTCGCAAAGAGTAAAGTCGAAAAGCGTCTGCGCCGCGCGCTGGTTAGAGCACCGTGTTGCGGGCCCTGATGCCCCGCTCGATCGCCGCCGTGGTCAGCTTGTCGAGCTCGAGGTTGTCGCTCAGCATTTCGAGGAAGCGGGTCTCCTCGGGCCGCACGTCGAGATCGGCCGCGGCGACTTCCAGCGCCACGGCATAAGCCGTCTCCCGGAGCTTCTTCGGCAACGCGCTGCGGATCAGCTGGAGCACCTGCTGAAGTCCGTTGGACTGGCTGAGGATTTCGCCGCAGGTCTCGGAGGTTCGCACCAGCCGTTCCGCGTCATATTCGGCGAAAATCGGCAGGTTGGAGACGATCTCGCCGATCCGCGCGATCTCGGCATCGGTCATGGTGCGGTCCACGGCCGACATGGTGACCATCGTATAGATCAGCGCCTCGTGATGGCCCAATGGCTCGGTCATCGGTTCTCCACCCCTCTTTTTCCCTTGTGGTCTTGAAAGCGGCGCGACGGTAGGAAATTGCAACTATCCGGGCAAGCGCCGTGTCGCGGGCGCTCTCCTACAAGAATGGGCGGAAAGACTGGCGCCGCCCGGGAAACTGTGAAATTTGTCGGGGCGGAATTTGCCGCCCGAACCGAAGATACCCCTCCCCAAGATGCCCGAGACGAAGAGAGCTGCCCGCAAGGCCACCCCTATCGAGATCAATTCCGAGCTTCTCGCCCATGCCCATGTGAGCAAGGCGTGGCCGTTCGAGGAGGCGCGGAAAGTCTTGAGCCGGATGAAGCGGATTCCCCAGCCGACCGGGCCGATCATCTTCGAGACGGGCTACGGGCCTTCGGGCTTGCCGCATATCGGCACGTTCGGCGAGGTCGCCCGCACCACCATGGTGCGCCACGCCTTCCGCGTGCTCACCGAGGACAAGGTGCCGACCCGGCTGATCTGCTTCTCCGACGACATGGACGGCCTGCGCAAAGTGCCGGACAACATCCCCAACAAGGAGATGGTGGCGGAGCATCTCGGCAAGCCGCTGACCCAAGTGCCCGACCCGTTCGGCGAGTATCCGAGCTTCGGCCAGCACAACAACGCGCGGCTCAAGGCCTTCCTCGATACGTTCGGCTTCGATTACGAGTTTCTGTCCGCCACCGAGTGCTACACGGCCGGACGGTTCGACGCGACACTTCTGAAGGTGCTCGAGCATTACGACGCAATCCGCGATGTGATCCTGCCGACGCTGGGGCCGGAACGCCGCGCCACCTACAGCCCGTTCCTGCCCATCTCGCCGGCGACCGGCAAAGTGCTGCAAGTTCCCGTCATCGACCGCGATCTTGCCTCCGGCTCCATCGTCTACAAGGATCCGGACACCGGCAAGCTTGCCCACGTGCCGGTCACGCGGGGTCATTGCAAGCTGCAATGGAAGGCGGATTGGGCCATGCGCTGGGCGGCGCTCGGCGTCGACTACGAGATGGCCGGCAAGGACCTGATCGAACTCGGTGCGTCTCTCGGGACATATCTGCCGCATCCTCGGGCGTCAGCAGCCGGAAGGCTTCAACTACGAGCTGTTCCTCGACGAGAACGGCGAGAAGATTTCCAAGTCGCGCGGCAACGGCATCACCATCGAGGAATGGCTCGCCTACGCCTCGCCTGAGAGTCTTGCGCTCTATATGTATCAAAGCCCGCGCAAGGCGAAGCGTCTCTATTTCGACGTGATTCCACGCGCGGTCGATGAGTATGTCGGCCATCTCGCCGCCTATCCGAAGGAGGAGCAGGCGGCGAAGCTGATGAACCCCGTCTGGCACGTCCATGACGGTGCACCGCCCGTGGCCGAGTTGCCCATCAGCTTTGCGCTTCTGCTCAATCTCGCCTCCGCCTCCAACTCGGATGATCGCGACGTGCTGTGGGGCTTCATCCGCCGCTACGCGCCCGAGGCCACACCGGAAGGCCATCCGCTGCTCGATGAGCTGGTGGGTTATGCCATCCGCTACTTCCATGACTTCGTGAAGCCGGCGAAGCAATATCGCGCGCCGACCGAGAAGGAGCGCGCGGCCCTTGCCGATCTCGACGCGCGTCTCGCCGCTTTGCCCGCGAAGGTCCCCGCCGAGGAGATCCAGGGCGAGGTCTACGCGGTCGGCAAGGAACACGGCTTCGAGCCGTTGCGCGACTGGTTCCAGGCGCTCTACCAGGTGCTGCTCGGCCAGACCCAAGGCCCGCGCTTCGGCTCCTTCGTCGAACTTTACGGCGTGCCGGAGACCCGCATGCTGATTGCTAAAGCGCTCAAGTAGCGCGCAGCGCGGTAGCGCATTGAGAAAGCGCTCAAGTAGCGCGCAGCGCGGTAGCGCAGCGACAAAGCGGTCGCCGGCGAACGCGTTGGGTGAAGGCCGCTCCCTTCGCTACGGCGCGCTTACCCTTCAGTCCGGAACCTTGCTTCGGGGCATGCGTTTCTCACCCAATGGGGCCCGCGAAAAAGCATTTCGCGGGAGCTGGGGGCTGAGTCCACCAGAAAACCCGAAGGAGGTTTTGTATGAAACTCACGACCCTTACCACCGCTATGCTACTTGCGAGTGCCACCTGTGCCTTTGCCGGTGCCGGCGCGCCCGTTCCCGAAGGCTCTCAGAAAGACGCACCCTCGGGGCGCCCCGGCAAGATCCTGAGCCAGGCCGAGTGCCAAAAGGCTTGGGAGATGGCGGGCCCGGCCGGTGACACCCTGTCCAAGGACAAAGCGACCCCGTTCATTCTGAACTTCCAGATGGTCGACACGTCCAAGGACGCCACGATTTCCGCCGATGAGTGGAAGGCGGGGTGTGCCAAGGGCTGGGTCAGCGCCGATGCCGCGACTGCTAACGAGATGGACGGCACGTCGGCGGACTCCAATAAGGAGAACATGTAGCGGAGCCAGGCTCACCGCCAGGCTTGCTTACCGGAACACGGCCTCGGGACCATCCCGGGGCCGTTTCTCTTTTTGTGCGGCTCAGCGCGCCTGCTTCGCCTTCAATCCTGACGGCGAAGCGACCCTCGGAGATCAAATCCGGCGTTAGATCAAATCCGGCCCATGAGCAGCAGGACCAGGAGAACGATCAGGATAATGCCGATGAGACCGATGCCGCCGTTTCCGTAGCCATATCCGTAGCCGCCGAAGCGCCCACTGAAGCCACCCAACAAGAAAACAATGAGAATGATGATGAGTATGAGTCCGATCGACATGATCCCGTCTCCCTTTTGAGGATTAGCGTTTCCGACAGATCGGTACCCGACCAATGTGATCGGCTGACGGTCAAGGTGCAATCGCCTGAGCACGATTGCGCACAGTTACCTTCTGTCCCGCCGCCCCAAAAATCTCTCGCAATTTGTCGACAGTTTACGCGAACCGGATTAGCCGCGCTTTAGAAAGTCTAATGGCTATATGCGGCGACTATAACTCGGAGGAACCCCATGTCTGTGAAATACGCTCTCGCCGCCGTTCTGGTTCTCGGTTTCGCCGGCACGGCAATTGCCGCCGACGCCGATCAGTTCGTCATCGTCAAGGATGCGAACAAGCATTGCCGCGTCATCGAGAAGCAGGTTGCGAGCGAGTCCAATCTCGGCGAGCAGGTGGGCAAGCAGGCCTATCCGAGCTTCGAGGAAGCGACGATCGATCTGAAAGTGGTCTGCGAGAACCCGTAATCGCGCGACACTTTCTGCGTTTCGAAAAGCGGATCAGACCTCGCGTCTGGTCCGCTTCTTTTTTGGCGCAAGGCTCAGCGCCAAAGGCCGACCTTATTCTTGCGCGCTTTGTCGGCTGCCGCGGCGAGCTTGGGCTCGGCTTGAGCCGCTGGCTCGGCCCAGCCTTGGCTCACCATCCAGACGGAGAGATCGGCGCCGCCCACGCTGCACCGCGCCGTCAGCTTTTTCTGCTTGCCCGAAATGGGCACCTCGCAGGTCACGGCGCGGCCGTGGATCAGCCTCGTCAACGCCGCGCGCGCCCGTGCACCGCAAGCCCAGGCCCGGCCTTTGCCGTCCTTGCATTTGGCGTCTGCCGCGCGGGCGTTGATGCCGCCGAGCGTGATGACGGTGCCGCCTGCCTTGAGCGTGCCCCCGTCGCGCACCACCACCCGGTAATAGAGCTTCGGCTTGAGCACCGGCTTCGGCACGGTCTCGGTCGTGAGCGCCGCGAGCCGCTCGGCGTCGGCTTTCTCACGGGCCAAGAGCTGTTTCTTGGGCGCCTCAATCGCTTGCGCAGGCTGAGAGGCTGCGGACCTGGGCGTCGCGGCCTGGGGTGTGGATGCCGCGGGCTTCGTGAACAGCTGCTTGTCGGGCGGCGAGACCGGGGTGACGACCTCCGCGCCGCCGCCGAACGGCCAGAAATACCAGATGAGCCCGAGCCCGAGCAGGGCGGTGAGGATGCGCGAGGCGAGTGACATGGCTAGCGATCTTAAGCGAGATGCGGGGCGGCTTTAAGGTCGCGCTTTATTGGCTTGCCCAGATGATGCGGGCGATCCAGTCGATCCGCTCGACGGGAAAGACAAGGTTGGGATGGGCCGGGTTAAGGGAGGCCAGCTCGATCGTCTTGGCCGTGCGCCGCACCAGCACCTTGGCCATCACCTCGCCGTCGGTGGTGCGCAACACCACGCGGTCGCCTTTGCGCGGGGCCGCGTTCGGCGAAACGATCAGCACATCCCCGTCGCGGTAGAGTGGCTCCATGCTGTCGCCGGTGACTTCGAGCGCATAGGCGTTCTCGTCGTCAACCCGCGGAAAGCGGATCTGGTCCCAGCCGCCGCCCACGGGAAAGCCGCCATCGTCGAAAAAGCCGCCGCCGCCGGCCTGGGTCATGCCGATCAGAGGGATCGGCTGGGCCGGGTTCCGGCGCCGCGGCTCGGCCGTGACCAAGGCCGTGAAGTCGTCGAACGTAGCGCCGGTCGCCTCCAGCACCTTGGCGATGCTCTCGGTGGTCGGCCAGCGGGGGCGCCCTTCGCCGGTGACCCGCTTCGACTTGTTGAAGGCGGTGGGGTCAAGCCCCGCGCTCTTGGCGAGCCCGGACGCGGATAGGCCATAGCGTCGCGCGAGCGCGTCGATCGCCGACCAGACTCTGGCATGGGTGAGCCGGTTCACGGGAAACGCCTCGAATCGGCAGCAAGGATCGAGGGATTCTTGCCGAATCGGAATATATACCTACGTATAGGAATTATGGCTTATTTGAGCGGTGGTCGTCCACCCGCATTTGGCGCGGCTAGGCGGATCGATCCGGCAGCGATTGTAGCACCAGTTCAAGGGCGTGGAGCTCGACCGGTTCTCCGCGACTGTCGAAGATGCGGAACTCAAGGTCGCCGTCAGAGATCAGTTCGTGCGCCCGCTTGACGGTGTCCCTGGTCGTCAGTCGCATGACGGTTCGCGTGTGGGGCGGGAGGCCCCGCCGAATCGAATAGCTCATAGTCCTCCGGGGATGCTTTGGCCGGACCATACAGGAGCTCGGGCGGATGAGGCCACCTGTCCACGGCATTTTTGCTTAGGGCCTGCGCTGTCCTTGTTGGGGCCCCTGGGGACGGTTAGTCTCCGCGACGCACCATGGCCGAGCCCGTCTACAAGATCCTCGCCGAAGCCGCCTTGGAGGCGGCGAAAACCGAGGGCCAGTTCTTGGGCACCGGCGATGATCTGCGCGACGGTTTCATCCATCTGTCGGCGGCCCATCAAGTCGCGGGCACGCTCGCCAAATATTACGCCGGCGAGGAGGACTTGCTGCTCGTGGCGCTCGATCCCGAGCTTCTGGGCGAGGCCCTGAAATGGGAGCCGTCCCGCGGCGGCGATCTCTTCCCGCATCTCTATGGCCCGCTTCCCCTCGGCGCGATCCTGTCGGTCGACCGGCTCGAGCTTGACGACGACAACCACCACATCCTGCCGGAAGGAATGGCGGGGTGAGCGCGCTGTTCGGCTTGGGACAGGCTCTCCTCCTCGCGCTCGACCCTGAGCGGGCGCACGACCTGACCCTCAAGACGCTCGAGCTCGGGCTTTATCCCCGCGCCGAGGGGCCCGACGACAAGCGTCTTGCGCAGAAACTGTTCGGCCTCGACTTTCCGAACCCTCTCGGCATGGCGCCGGGCTTCGACAAGAATGCGCGCGTGCCGCGCCAGCTTCTGGAGATGGGCTTCGGCTTCGTCGAGGTGGGCACGCTGACCCCGCGTCCGCAAAGCGGCAATCCGGCCCCCCGCGTGTTCCGCTCCCATGCGGATCGCGCCGTGATCAACGCCCTCGGCTTCAACAATGAGGGGCAGGCAGCGGCGCTCGAGCGCTTGAAGACACGGCCGCGCGGCATTGTCGGCGTCAACCTCGGCGCGAACCGCGACAGCAAGGACCGCATCGCCGACTATGTGGACGGCATCGCGCGCATGGCGCCGGTGGCGGACTATTTCACCGTCAACATCTCGTCGCCGAACACGCCGGGCCTGCGCGATCTCCAGGCGCCGCGGAAGCTCGGCGAGCTGCTGGCCAAGGTACAAGATGCGCGGAAAAGCCTGGGCGAGGACGCGCCGCCCCTTCTCGTCAAGCTCGCGCCCGATCTTGCCGATGCGGATCTGCCTGAGGTGGTCGGCGTCATCCAGGAGAACGGCGCCGACGGCATCATCATCTCCAACACCACGCTCGCCCGCGACGATCTCAAGGACCAGGCCTTCGCGCGAGAGACGGGCGGCCTGTCGGGCCGTCCGCTGTTCGACCGCGCCACCCGCATGCTCGCGCGCGTCTATCGGATCACTGAAGGCAAGCTGCCGCTCGTCGGGGTTGGCGGAATCGATTCCGGCGAGACGGCGCTTGCCAAGATCGAGGCGGGCGCCTCCCTCATCCAGCTCTACACGGGGCTCGTGTTCGAAGGCCCGAGCTTGATCGGCCGCATCAAGCGCACGCTTCTCGCCGCGCTTGCCCGCGAGAACCTTGAGACGCTTTCGCCTTTGATTGGCCGACGCGCGGATGAATGGGCTGAGAAGGAACTGCCGGAGGTCATCGTATGACGGTCACCATCTACCACAACCCGCGCTGCACGAAGTCGCGCCAGACGCTCGCTCTGCTCGAAGAGAAAGGCGTGAAGCCGAAGATCGTGGAGTATCTGAAAGAGCCGCCGTCCGCCGCCGAGCTGAAGCGCGTCTTGAAGAAGCTCGGCCTGAAGCCGCGGGATATCGTGCGCCAAGGCGAGAGCGTCTACGCCGAGCTCGGCCTAAAGGACAAGGACCTCAAGGACGACGAGTTGATCGCGCTCATGGCGAAGAACCCGATCCTCATCGAGCGGCCCATCGTGGTGTCGGGCGATAAGGCGGCCATCGGCCGGCCGCCTGAGTCCGTCTTGAAGATTCTCTAGGCTTCGCGATTCCCGTGGCCCGTCTCGGCCACTTCGCCTGCCTGCTCGCGCCCGAGCATCTTGAACACGCGCATCACCACCCAGACCGGGAACACGATGACCGCGCCGAGCAGGAAGTAGCGGAACGCCTTCTCGACCGCGGTGAAACCCATGTCGTAGATGCGCTGTGCCAGGTCGCGGATGTTCTGGAGGAGATCGTAGGGGCTGAAGCCCAAAGCGGCGAGGACGACGCCCACGATCAGCGATAGGATCACGAGCCTGAGCACGACGAGTGCTGGATTACCGCCAAAAAACCGTTCCATCTGTCCGCTTCCCTCCGAGAACCGTGGAGCGTTTGAGTCGAATTCCTAGCACAGTTGGGGCGTGAAGCGGCGAAGGTCAAGGCGGCGAAGGCCGGGAAGGGCAGGGTAAGGGGTGGGCGCGAGACGAAGCCTCGCCATTGAAGCGCCAGAGGACGCGCCGCAACGTGCGGGCCTGCCGGAGCCCTTCGCCGGCTGGTTCGCGGGCCGCTTCTGGCACCCGCGCCCCCATCAGCTTGCGCTCCTGGATACCGTCTCGTCAGGCCGCGACACCCTCCTCATCGCGCCGACCGGCGGCGGCAAGACCTTGGCCGGCTTCCTGCCAAGCTTGATCGATCTCGCCGGCGCAGCCGCCGAAACGCGTACCGGCGAGAGGCATCCACACACTTTATGTCTCGCCGCTGAAGGCGCTTGCCACCGATATCGCCCGGAACCTCACCACACCCGTGGCCGAGATGGGCCTACCCATTACGCTCGAGACGCGCACCGGCGACACGCCGCAATCCCGCCGCGCGCGCCAGCGCGTGCTGCCGCCCGACATCTTACTGACCACGCCTGAGCAGATCGCGTTGATGCTGTCCCACAAAAGCGCAGAAGAGCTGTTCGGCTCTCTCAAGTGCGTCATCCTCGATGAGCTCCATGCGCTCGCCACCAGCAAGCGCGGCGACCTGCTCTCGCTCGATCTGGCGCGCTTACGCACGCTATCGCCGGAGCTCACGGCGATAGGCCTCTCCGCCACCGTGGCGCGCCCCTTTGAGCTTGCCGCCTTCCTCGTGCCGCACAAAGGACAGGCCGCGACGCGGCTGGCCGAGATCGTCACCGCGGAAGGCGGCGTCAAGGCAGACATCACCATCCTCAAGTCGGACGCCGACCTTCCCTGGGCGGGACATTCGGCGCGCTACGCGCTGCCCGAGATGTACGCGGCGATCAAGGCGCACAACATGGCTCTGATGTTCGTCAATACGCGCTCGCAAGCCGAGATGCTGTTCCACGAGCTGTGGCGTTACAACGACGACAACCTCCCCATCGCGCTGCATCACGGCTCCCTCGATGTCGGCCAGCGGCGCAAAGTCGAGGCGGCCATGGTGGCGGGCAAGCTCCGCGCCGTGGTCTGCACCTCGACGCTCGATCTCGGCATCGACTGGGGCGACGTCGATCTCGTCATCAATGTCGGCGCGCCGAAAGGCGCAAGCAGGCTTTCCCAGCGCATCGGCCGCGCCAATCACCGGCTGGACGAGCCGAGCAAGGCGCTGCTCGTGCCGGCCAACCGCTTCGAGGTCATGGAGTGCCAGGCCGCGCTCGAGGCGGCGGCGGAGGGCGCGCAAGACACGCCGCCGTCGAAGCCAGGCGCGCTCGACGTGCTGGCCCAACACATTCTCGGCATGGCTTGCGCGGAACCTTTCGACTCCGACCGGCTTTACCGAGAGGTGGTCAGTGCTGCGCCCTATCAGGGGCTGACCCGGGAGGGATTCGATCAGGTGCTCGCCTTCGTCGCCACCGGCGGCTATGCGCTCGCCAACTACGAGCGTTACGCCAAGTTGAAACGGACCAAGGACGGCGCGTACCGCGTCGCCCATCCCCGCATCGCCCAGCAATATCGGCTGAATGTCGGCACCATCGTCGAGGCGCCGATGCTGCGCGTGCGGCTCGCCCGCATGAAGGGTTCGGGGAAGGCGTCCGGCATGGTCGCCGGCGGCCGCATACTGGGCGAGGTCGAGGAATATTTCATCGAGCAGCTCTCACCCGGCGACACCTTCGCCTTCGCGGGCGAAGTGCTGCGCTTCGAAGGCTTGCGCGAGATGGACGCCATCGTCACCCGCGCGCACGCCACCGACCCCAAAGTGCCCGCTTACGAAGGCGGCAAGTTCCCGCTCTCGACCTATCTGGCGGACCGCGTGCGGCACATGCTGGCGCAGCGCACCGCCTGGGCGAAGCTCCCGGAGCAGGTCTCCGAGTGGCTGAGGCTCCAGGCCGACTTCTCTGTCGTGCCGTCCGCCGACGAGATGCTGATCGAGACCTTCCCGCGCGGCCAGCGGCATTATTTCGTCTGCTATCCCTTCGAAGGCCGCCTTGCCCATCAAAGCCTCGGCATGCTTCTCACGCGGCGGCTGGAGCGGGCGCATGCCGCGCCGCTCGGCTTCGTCGCCAACGAATATGCCCTCGCCATCTGGGGGCTCAACGACATGAGCGCGATGATCCGGGACGGGCGCCTCGACCTCGCGCAACTCTTCGACGAGGACATGCTCGGCGACGACCTCGACGCCTGGCTCGCCGAGTCCAATCTGATGAAGCGCTCGTTCCGCGTGTGCGCCATCATCTCCGGGCTCATCGAGCGCCGCCATCCGGGCCAGGAGAAGACCGGGCGGCAGATGACCGTGTCGTCCGATCTCATCTATGATGTCTTGCGCCAGCACGAGCCTGACCACATCCTGCTCAAGGCCGCGTTCGCCGATGCGGCCACCGGCCTCATCGATCTCGGCCGCCTCGGGCAATTCTTGAAACGGATCGGGGGTCGAATCAGGCATAGTGAGCTGAGTCACGTTTCGCCGCTCGCCGTGCCGGTCATGCTTGAGATCGGCCGCGAAAGCGTACCAAGCGATGTCGGCGACGCCTTGTTGCGTGAGACTGCGGAAGAACTCATCGCAGAGGCATTGGGGGAACATGCTGCGCGCTAGGCCCGATCTCATGCCGGAAACGGCGCCGACGCTCCGCTCGCACGTCGAGGTGGCCGGCCACACGCTGGAGCCGCTGGCCGCGGGCGCGCTGTATTGGCAGGCGGAGGATACGCTCCTCGTCGCCGATCTCCATCTGGAGAAAGGGGCGGCCTTTGCCGCGCTCGGCATGTTGCTGCCGCCTTACGACACGCGCTCCACGCTGTCCCGTCTCGGCAAGATCATCGCCGCCGTCAACCCTGCACGCGTCGTCGCGCTCGGCGACAGCTTCCACCGCAGCGAGTGCGCCGACCGTCTGGTCGCCGACGACCTCGCCTCCCTTACCGACCTCCAGAAGGGCCGCGACTGGTATTGGATCTGCGGCAATCACGACCCGCATCTACCGGCGAGCATCGGCGGCACGGTCTGTGCCACACTCACCATGTCCGGCGTGACGCTGCGCCACGAGCCGTCGGAAGAGACCTCAGGGCCTGAGATCGTGGGGCACTTGCACCCGGTCGCGCGCATTGCGCGGCGCGGCGCGGTGATCAGGCGCCGCTGCTTCGCAACTGACGGCAACCGCTTGGTGATGCCGGCCTTCGGCGCCTATGCCGGCGGCCTCAACGTGCTCCACGAGGCGTTCCAGCCGCTCTTCCTGTGGCATCAGCTCGAGGCGTGGATGATGGGCCGGCACGCCGTCTATCCCGTGCTCGGCAGCCTGCTCCTACCCGACTAGACAGCCATGCGCCCTTAGTCGCGGCGGAACGCATACCAGCCGGCGAGCCCCATCATCACGGCGAGCGCGACCCCGAGCAGGCCGTAAATGAACGGGTGCTTGAACGCGAGCCTGTAGATCAGCGCTTCGACCCCCGCCTTCGTCACCTCGAGCGAGCCCTGGCTCTTGCTCGCCACGGCGCCGTCGCGGAACAGATACACATCGACGGTGTAGCGGCCCGTGGGCACGTTGACCGGCAGCGAGACATTGGCGCGGAACAGGCTCCGGCCGATGAACTTCACGCCGTCATCGTTCTCTTGGAAGAGCTTCTTCTGCTCCTTCAGCCGGATCATGGCGGAGCGGAAGGCTTGCTCTTCCGAGTTGTCCGCACGGTGTCGGCCGAAGTCGAGATCGGAAAGGCCGATGCCGAGCCCTTTCAATGTTTCGTCCGAGGCGATCGCCCGGACGGGCCGCGACGAGAGGACGGCATAGAATCCTGGCACGTTGCCGTAGCTCTTGCTCGGACCGTTCACCCAGATGCCGGCGACCCGCTGCTTCTTTCTGAGCACGATTGGGTCGTTGGGTCCGCGCACCACGGCGATCACGTCATAGGTGCCCTCGCCGGGCGTCCGCGAATCGCTGAAGTCGATGCTGCCGAAGATGAGGATCTCCGCGCCGGTGAAGTTCGATTGGATGGAGATCTGGCGCGTGGAGATATCCGACTGCACCTGCTCTTGGCTTGCGGGTTTCTCTTCCGGTGCCGGCGCCTCCTTCTTCGCGAGCGCAGGCGTCACGAAGAGTGCAAGGAGGAGGGGGGCGAGATGGAAGGCCGTGGCGCGCATCACGACCCCGCCAACGGCACGATGCTGTAGAGATCGGACGGCCGGATCACGAGGTCGAACAGGATGCGGATGGCGACGCCGAGCACCATCAGCGCGAGCAACGCGCGCAAGTGCTCGGCGCGCAGCTTCTGGCCCGCCCGCACGCCGAACTGGCCGCCGATCACGCCGCCCACGACAAGGACGAAGGCGAGCACGATATCGAGCGTGTAATTGAACGTGGCATGCAGCAGCGTGACGATGGCCGTGATGAAGATGATCTGAAAGATCGAAGTGCCGATGACGATGTTGGTCGGCATGCGCAGGAGATAGATCATCGCCGGCACCATGATGAACCCGCCGCCGACGCCGAGGAATGAGGCGAGCAGACCGACCAGGAAGCCGATCACAAGCGGTGGGATGGTGCTGATATAGAGGCGCGACGTCGGAAAGCGCATTTTGAAAGGCAGGCCGTGGATCCAGTTGTGCTGGCCCGATTTGCGCGCCGACACAGCCTTGCCGGCGCGCGCCCGCAACATGGCGTTGACGCTCTCCCACAGCATGAGTGCGCCGATCACCCCGAGAAAGCAGACATAGGTGAGCGAGATCATGAGGCCCGCCTGGCCGACCTCGCGCAGGATTTTGAGGAGGAACACGCCGATAACGGCGCCGACCACGCCGCCGGCGATCAACACAATACCCATGCGCAAGTCGACATTGCCGCGGCGCCAATGGGCCATCGTGCCCGAGACGGAGCTGGCGACGATCTGGTTGGCACCGGTGGCCACGGCGATGGCCGGCGGGATGCCCGACAGCATGAGGAACGGGGTGAGCAGGAAGCCGCCGCCGACGCCGAACATGCCTGACAGGAAGCCCACCGCCGCGCCAAGTCCCAGCATGACCACGAGGTTCACTGAGATCTCGGCAATGGGCAGATAAATTTGAAACATCGGCCGGAGCGTTGAATGGCGGGCGCCCTGGCAAACTGTTCGCCGCGCGCGGGCCTGTCAATGCTTAGGCCCGCGACTTACGCAAATGTCATGAATTTTTGACGCGGAGGGCCCGGCAAACGTGGCAAACCTCCCGCGCCCGGCGTCTCGACGCCAAGGAGCGCTTAGCTGCTCAGGCGCTCGAGCTGGGTGACGAGCGGGATGGAAACCTCGCCGGTCTCGCTGAGGCCGTTCCGCTGCTGGAATATCTTGATGGCGGTTTGGGTGCGGGGGCCGACCAGGCCGTCCGGCGGACCGACATCGTAGCCGAGCTTGTTGAGCAAGGTCTGGGCCCGGGAGACCAGCGAAACCGCCTCCGTGGCCGGCGCCTTGGCGGCCCAAGCGGAGTTCTCCGCCACCTCGTTGGCCCCGGCAATGGCGGGCTTAGCCTTCCAGGCTTTCACCGTGGCTTCCGCTTGCGCCAGGGCGGCGGGCGCAAGCTGCACCCGGATCACCTCGCGCCGCTTGGCGGCGTCGGCGTCCCCGTGGGCGGCGGCGAGCGAGAACCACTTATAGGCTTCCGCCGGGTCCTTTTTCATGCCGAGCCCGTGCTCGGCGAGAATGGCGAGATTGAACTGGCTGTCGGGCAGGCCGTAAGCAGCGGCCTCGGCGTACCATTTGGCGGCAAGCTTGTAGTCCGGCGTGCTGCCGTCGCGGCCGCTCACGCTGACCGCGAGATTGTGCATGGCCTTGATGTTGCCCTTCTCGGCGGCTGCCGCATACCACGTCCGCGCCTGACCAAGGTCTTCCCCGACGCCAAGCCCGCGCTCATACATGGCGGCAAGACGGTATTGCGCCGGCGCCAACCCTGCGCTTGCCGCGCGCTCGAACCATTCTGCGGCGGTCTTCAGGTCGGCCTTGGTGCCGACGCCGTCGGCATAGCGGACGCCGATTTCGTATTGCGCCTTGGGGTCGCCTTTGGCGGCTGCCTTGCGCAAGGGGAGCGGGCCGAGCGCTGCGGGCGGCAGCGGCAGGTTGGCCGGCATGGCAAGCGGCGCGGCCCCTTGAGCGGCGGCAGCAGTGGCATCGGGGGCATCGCCCGGCTCCTCGACGGAGAAGATCACCCCCGGCGGCAGCGCGGCCTGGCCCGTGGGATGGAGCGAGGCGAGCTGCGGCTCAGGGCTGAGCTCGCTCGCCGGCATGGCCGGGACGTTGCCCGAGGAGGGAGCCGGAGCGGACTTGGCCGAGGATTTAGCCATGTCGGTGACGCCGGTCGACGGCGCGCTGTCGTCGTCGGCGCTGTCGCTCGGGCTCGCGCCGGTATCCGGCAGCGGTTGCCACGCGCCCGACTTCTCGAGCGTATCGGCGGGCGCGGTCTCACCACCCTGCGGCGCGGTCGTGCCTTCGGTGTCGCCGCTCGGCGCCGGCGCTGTTTGTTCGGTGGAGGCCGGAGTCGCATCCGTTTCCGGTTTCGAGCTCAGCCGCCCGTAGAGAAGGATCGCGCTCAAGGCCAGAAGCACCGCGGCAGAGATGATGAGCAGGGACCGTTTGCGGCGTCCCTGTTGCTCGCCGCCCGGCGCGCTGCCGGGAAGTGGGCTTGAGGACCGTCGCCGTCCGCCGCGTTCCTCGGCCCGCGCCGCCGCGGCTTGCGCCGCCCGGCGTGCCGCCGCCACGAGATCGTCGGGCGCAGCATCAAGCCCCTCAGGCCCCCGCGGGGCTCTATCGAGATCGACAGCCTTCTCGCTTGGGGCGGACCGTTTCGCGCGCCCGAACGGCGGCGGGTTTTCCCCTTCCTGGAAATCGGGAATCGCCGCGCCAAGCCGGTCGCGCAGCCGCTCCTTGGCGGCATTTTGGGAAGCCTCGCCAGTCTTCGCCGCGGCGGTCGCCGCTTGCGCCATGGTCGGCTCCGGCGGCCGCTGTTGCGGCATGGGCATCTTGAATTGCGGCGCTTGCGGCGCGGCAGGCCTTGCCTCCGCCTGGCGGGCCCGCTCCATGAACGGTGCCCGGGGCCTGGTCTGGAAGGCGGCGCCCCGCTCCACCTGCTGCACGAGCTGCTTCAGGGATTCATGGACGGCCTCGAGCGTGCTCACGAGGCGGTCGCCCAACTCGCGGCTCTTGTCGCTCATGGTCTTGATATCCCGATGCATGGCATCGAGCCGCTCGGCGTTCTGCTTGGTCTCGTCGGCGACGAGGCGCGCAGCCTCGTTGGCGGCCTTGTTCGCGATGTCCTCCATCTGCGCCGGCTCGATGGAAGCCGGGGCAGAGGCCCTCTCGTCGAGCCGCTCGATCAGCGAAAGCAGATGGGCTTCCACTCCGCCGACCTTGCCGAGCTGTTCCTCGGCACGGCCAAGCTGTTGACCCATATCAGAAATCTGGCGTTCGACATGGTCCAGCGCCTCACGCGTCGGGACCTTTTCGAGGGTTTGGGCAAGCTGGCTACCGATCTCGTCCAGCCGCTGGTTGAGGGCTTCGATGGCGCTCGTCGGCATCGCGGCGCCGATCGACTGCTCGAGCCGCTGCGCCATGTCCACGAGCCGCTTGTCGAGGTCGGCAAAGTCGGCGTCCGCAGGCTTGGCCCCGAAGGATCTGGACTCGAAGGTCTCGGCCTCGAAAGGCTCAGCCTCGCTGGGCGCGGCCGAATAGCTGGGCTCAGGCGCGGTGTAGCCGAAATCGGGATAGCCCGAGGCCGGCATCGGCTCGGTCTTTGCCGCCATGGCGGCCTGGGCGAACGGGCTCGGCTCGGGGTCATACCCGAACGGCTCCGCGGCGGTCTTCTCGACGTCGTCACGCAAGCCTCCGGAAAGGGCCTTGCCGAGACGCTCGAAGTCCTCGAGCGGGTTTGACGGGTCCTGCTCCAGGCGGCGGGCGAGCTTGCTGACTTGGCTGTGCAGGCGGTCGAACGTATCGGCATCCTCGGGCGCGCCGGTGTCCCGCGCGGCTTCCGTGGTCTGCGACAGTTGGTCGAGCCTGGCGTGAAGTTCATCGAGAGCCTCGCCGTAGCGGCGCTCGCTGTCCTCGACCCGCTCCACCAGACGGCGCAGCAGGCTTTCGACGGTGCGTTGATCCATGGGCTGATCGGCGGTGAAGGCGTCGCCTCCCGCGCCGGCGTTGCCGGTTTGCCAACTTGCTTCTGAAGCCATACCGTTCCCCACGGAGTTGAGCCCGCCGATTCCGCGTCCGATCGGTCGAGACGACCTGGGCGCTAGACGCCTGACGAAGCGGTCTCAATGACGGTGGCAAGCCCGAGTAAATTTTCTGTTAAGCAACGCCCTAGAGTGGGACGGGAGGCAGGCGCGTCAGCGCGCTGGAAGCGGGGGGAAGCGGGCGATGGGAGGCTTGGTGCAGGCGAGCCATGCGCTGGCCGTTCCAACGCGCGGTAAGGGCTTCGTCGAGCTGACGCGCGCGCTGTCCGGCTGGCTCGACAGCATTGGGGCGGATGCCGGCCTCCTCACCGTGTTCGTCTCCCACACCTCCGCCTCGCTCACCATTCAGGAGAACGCCGACCCGAATGTGCGGCGCGATCTTCTGGATGCGTTGGAGATTTTGGCGCCGGAGGACCGCAACTACGCGCACGCCGAGGAAGGGCCCGACGACATGCCGAGCCACATCAAGGCGATGCTCACCGCGGTCAGCCTCTCGATCCCGGTTCAGGACGGCAGGATGACGCTCGGCACCTGGCAGGGCGTGTATTTGATCGAGCACCGCAATGTGCCCCACCACCGGAACGTCGCCTTGAGCTATATCGGCGAGGTGGCCCGCGGCTGATCAGTTTCCGGCGAAGATCCGCGTCGCGGCGATCAGCTCATGCAGGATGCCGGGCTCGGTCATGGCGTGACCCGAATCCGGCACCACCCGCAAATCGGCCTCGGGCCAGGCGCGGGCGAGATCGAAGGCAATCTTGACCGGGGTCACCACGTCGTAGCGGCCATGCACGATCACGCCGGGGATGTCCCTGAGGCGGCCAGCGTCGCGGATGAGTTGATCGTCGGTCTCGAAGAAGCCGCCATTGATGAAGTAGTGGCACTCGATGCGGGCGAAGGCGAGGGCGTAGTGGTCCTCCGAGAACTGCCGCACCCGGTCGAAGTCGGGCAACAGCGATAGCGTGCGCCCTTCCCATGCGCTCCAAGCCCGCGCGACCGCAACTTGCGTCTCGGGATCCTCGCTCGTGAGCCGCCGGTAATAGGCGGCGATCATGTCGCCGCGCTCGGCTTCCGGGATCACCTTGACGTAGTCCTCGAAGGCGTCGGGGAACAGCCAGCTGCAGCCCTCTTGATAGAACCATTCGAGCTCGGCACGCCTGAGCGTGAAGATGCCGCGCAAGATGAGCTCGCTGACCCGGTCGGGATGGGTCTCGGCATAGGCGAGCGCGAGTGTGGAGCCCCACGAGCCGCCGAACACTTGCCAGCTGTCGATGCCGAGGTGCGCGCGCAAGCGCTCGATGTCCGCGACGAGATCCCAGGTCGTGTTCTCCTCGAGCGCGGCATGCGGGATCGACCGGCCGCAGCCGCGCTGATCGAACAGAATGATGCGGTAGAGCCGCGGATCGTGGTAGCGGCGCATGAGGGGCGTGATGCCGCCTCCCGGTCCGCCATGGAGCATGACGACAGGCTTCCCCGACGGCGAGCCGCACTCTTCATAATAGAGCTCGTGCAGACCTGAGACCTTCAGCCGCCCGCTGCGGAAGGGGACGATCTCCGGGTAGAGCGAGAGGCGCGGAGAGCCTGGCGTTCGTTGCGGGTCCATGGTTGGTCGCTCGCTTATTCCTCGGCCGCGCGCGCCGCCGTTGCAGCCCGCGCCTGCGCCAGGTCGAAAATGGCCTCGCCTTCGGGTTTTCGCATCTCTTCATAATAAGCCGTCTCGAAGGACGCTGGCGCCGGTCCGTAGAGACTCGCGCCAACGCCGGCGCCGAGCGCAAGAACGGCCGCGATGAGGCTTGCCGCCGCGATGCCCACTGCCGTCTCGGCCACGCCGATCGTGCCGCCAAAGGTCACGGCGAGGAACAGGACCAAGAATCCGGTTCCCATGCTGGCGAGTGCCCCCCAGACCGTGCAACGCGGCCACCAAATCGCAAGCAAGAGCACGGGAAAGAACGTCGCGGCGGCGAAGGCAAATGCCGTTACCGCGTTGTGCAACGCGTCGACCTCGGCGATCAGGAGGAAGATCATGGTGATGAGCGCGCAAGCCCCGATCGCCGCCCAGGCCGCCATGAGCCGGGGCAGTTCGATGGGCCGGCGGTCGAGGACGCCGTAGACGTCGTCGGCGAGGCTCGCCCCGAGAGTGAAGAGATGCGAGCCCGCGGCCGCGAGTGCGATGCCTAGGCCCGCCGTGGCCATGAGCGCGGTCAGCACGTAAGGCAGCCCCGCCAGGATCGGCAGCGCGAGGGCCACGCCGTTGCGCGCGATGAGGAGCTCGCCGGCGCCGATGGTGCCGTCGCCGTTGATGTCGCTCGCCTGCACCAAGTGCCATTGACTCAAAGTGGAGAGCCAGGCCGGCAGGCCCTCGGTGGGAACGAGCGCCATGTCGCGGAACATCAGCAGCTTGGCGAAGGCCGCGAGCGCGGGCGCGGTGATCACGAACATCGCGACGAGTAGAAGAGCCCACGCAGTTGATCGTCGCTGGTCGGCCAGCGAGCGCGTGACCCCGCTACGTATGAGCAGGCTCGGCAGGGCCGCCGTGCCGAGGGCGAAGCAAAGGAACAGCGCGAAGAAGCCGGCCTCGTCGATCGCGCCGAACGCTTGCAGGAACGGCTTGGCGACCTGCATCGGCGCGGTTTGGGGCAGGGCGGACGCGATCGCCTCGGGTGTCACCGGCGACATCCCGGCGGCGGTTTCGGCGCCTTGCAGAGAGCCGAACATCTCGCCATAGGTGAGTTGCGGCGCCGGCAGGTTGGTGAGCAGGACCGAGACGGCGATGAGCGGCACGGCCAGGCCCACGGCGCCGGCGATGAACTGCGCGCTTCCCGACCAGGTCAGAGAGCGCATGCCGCCAAGGATACCGATGGCTGCGACGAAGAGAGTCACCAGCAACACGGCGACCCAGAAGGACAGCGGCAGGAAGATCGAGGCGACCACGGCCGCGACCTTGATCTCGGCGGCGAGCAACAGCGCTGTCGGCGCCACCTGGAACAGGCTCGCCGCGATGCGGGCCTCACGCGATCGGAACCGTTGGCCGAGAAAGGCCGGGAGCGTATAGGCGCCGGCCCGGCGCAAATACGGCACGAACAGAACCGCGGCGAGCAGGAAGCCGCAGGTCCAGCCGAGGCCGATGGCGAGCGCGTCGAAGCCGAGGAAGAGAATGGCCCCGGTATAGGCGAAGAAGCCGGTGCCGCCCACGGCGATCGCCGCCAAGACCAAGGCGTTATAGACCTGGGGCACCCGCCGGCCCGAAACGAAGAAATCCTCCACGTCGAGCGTCCGCGCCGCGACGGCGATGGCGAGATAGAGCGCGAGCGGCAAGAGGATCAGGCTGCGCGCGATCGCCCCGTCGCTCCAGCCGAGTTGCTCGGCCATGGCAAGCAGGATGACGAGCGAAACGAAGGCGCTGGCCACGATGCCGTAATAGGCGCCGAGATGCGGGTTCGGTGTGCGTTGACGCGACGGGGCGCTCATCGCCTACGCGATCTCCTCGTTGACGCTCCGCGTGTGGTCGATCCGCTCCTGCACCCGGACGTACCAGAACGCGACCACGACGGTGAAGATGAGGAGCCCTTGGGCGAGAAGAAAGAAGCCCAGCGGGAAATGGAGGAACCACAGGCGGTTGAGCGAGACCGCGTAGACGATTGTGACAGCCACGGCACACAGCGCCGCCGAAATGGTCGTAATGGCGACGGCCAGCGTCCGCAGCTGATGGCGGTCGCGCACTGCTTGTTCCGTCTCGGTGAGTTCCGCCGTCACGCTCCCCTCCCAACCCAAAGCCAGCCAAGCAGCAAGCCCGCCCAGGAGCTAGCAGCTAGAGGGACCCTTGCAAACTGGGCACTGAGATGCAATTGCCGCCGAAACGTGGCAGAGACGTGACTGGGCTCTCGTCAAGCGGAGGGGAAGATGCGGACAATGTTGGATGAATTCAAGGAATTCGCGCTGCGCGGCAACGTGGTCGACATGGCGGTCGGCATCATCATCGGCGCCGCCTTCTCGACCATCGTCCAGTCCTTGGTGAACGACGTCATCATGCCGCCGATCGGGGTGGTGACCGGCGGGGTCGACTTCTCCAACCTCTATATTCCGCTGAGCAGCGCGACCTACGATTCCCTGGCGCAAGCCAAGGAGGCGGGCGCGCCGACCATGAATATCGGCCTGTTCATCAACAGCGTGATCAGCTTTACCATCGTCGCCTTCGTCTTGTTCTTGGTGATCAAGGGCATGAACCATTTGCGCCGCAAGCAGGAGGAGGCCCCGGCCACGGAGCCGCCGCCCTCGCGCGAGGTGCAATTGCTGGAGGAGATCCGCAACGCTCTAGTGAAGCGCGACTGAGCTCGCGCGCCTACCAGTTGTAGCGCAGGCCGCCGCGGACGCCGACGCCTTGGGTCTGGTCGGCAAAAGTATAATCGACCTTGGCGAACACCGCGGTCTGAGCGCTGGGGTTGAAAAAATTCACGCCCGCCGACACCACGCCCCACAGATCCTCGGGCTCGTCGGTGAACTCGAAGAGAGTGCCTGTCGAGGTCAAGGTTGCCGTGTGATCGCCCGAAAGCGTTCCCCACAGGCTGCCGACGACAAAGGGCTCAAACGTCGTGCCCTGCCAAACGTCGGTGCTGGTGCCGAGGCGCAAGCCGACACGCCCGCGTACATTCGCGTCGTCGTTGAAGTTCACGGCGTTGCCGTCGAGCGTGAAGTCGTCGACATGGCTCCATGACACGGCGATGGTGGCGAGCGGCTCGAAGAACGGCCCGCGCCGGAAGCCGCCGAAGCGATAGCCCGTGTCGGTGCGGACGCCGTAAGTCACGGTGTCGAGCGTATCGGGAAAGCCTCTCACCTCCTTCGGGTCCAGCTTGGCGAAGATCGTCTTGAACAGCGTATCGGCGAAGAAGCCGCCCTTGAGATAGGTGGCGTAGGCGCCGGCCTCGCCGCCTTGCAGATTGAAGCTGCGCTCGATCGCCTTGTAGTCGAGCGTTGCTTCCGTGGCGCCGCCGAGAACGCCGAACACCAGAATATCACCCGGCGTGAAGAGGTCCCGTTTGCCGAAGTCGATGCCCGATTCGACCAATCCAATGCCGAGATCGCGTTCGAGATCATGATGGTAGGTCCGGCCGTTGGCCCTCGTCGTCGCGCTGTCCTGCAGATTGAACCACGAGCCTGCGCCGCGGACCCAGATACCAGGCGTGACATTGTAGAGTTGCTGGCACCGCGCCGCGTCTTGCGCACGGGACGCGTCGTTGCATGCGTCCCCTTGCGCCAGCAGCACGCGCAAATCGGTGCTCTGGTCGAACCACGTTTCCGTCGTGTTGTGGAATACGTCGTGGGTCACCGTCACCAGTTGCGGCAGGACATGGGAGCCGCCGCCGGTGTGGTTCTTCAACTCGAAGAAGCCGCTCCCGGTGGGCTTGAAGAAGAGATCGTAGTCGAAGAAGCCCGCGTCGATCGGCTCGGGCACATAGAAGTTGTTTTTGTCGACGATCTTACCTCTGACGAACACCACGGGAATGCCGACGGGATCATACCGGGCCGATGACGAGTTCGTGTTGTTCACGGCAATGGCGGTCCGGCCGAAGGTATTGCCCTCGACGATGAAGTGGTCGGCTGTCGATCCGGGTCCGCCGAGGAACGCGTCGACCGCCAGTTGGGAGTTGCCCGCGCCGAAAAAGTTGAGGTTCTTGCCGCCGGGCGTGTTGGAGATGGTGAACGTGTCGTTGTTCTGGCCGTCGACCATGGTGATCACGCCGGCATTCTCGAACCGCTCGAGACCGGTGAAATTGGTCTTCTCGGCACTGGCTTGGCTTGCCGCGCGCACCACGGCGCGGTCCTCGTTGTGGAAGAGGTCGTTTCCGCCGCCGAAGACGCTCGTGTTCATGGCGCGAAATTCGCCGCCGGTCTTGTTCACAAATATGTCGCGCTGATTGGTAAGGCTGACACGTCCGGTAATCAGCCCTGAATTGTAAATGGTGGTTGCTGCGCCCACCGTATTGATGGCGAGGCCGCTCTTGGCCGAGATCGAGCCGCCGGCCTGGTTCATGATCGTGGTCGAGGTGGCGCTGTAGGCATAGATGCCCGCCGAACTGCCGTAGGCCTCGCCGGAGTTCTCGATCGTGATCGGCGAGGATGCTCCAAAGGTCGCGACATTGATGCCGTAGCCGATCACGCCCTCGCCACGCGTGCTGCCGCTGTTGTTGACTTCGAGCGGGCTGCTTGAGCCATAGGTCGTGCCGAAGATGCCGCTGGCCAGAAACCCTGTCGTCCGGATATCCCCGCTATTGACGATGCGGAGCGTGCTGCTGCGGCGATTGGTAGTGGCGCTGATGCCGTGGGCGTACGCGCCTGTCGTCGTGACTTTGCCGCTGTTCGTGACGGTGAGGTCGCTGTTGCTGCCTCCCGTGTAGGCGTAGATGCCATAGGAGAAAATCCCGCGCGTGGCGATCTCCCCGCTATTGGTGATCGTGAGATTGCTGTTTCTGCCAAAGGTGTAGCCGACAATGCCCCCGGCATAGTGGCCTCTGGTGGCAATGCCGCCGCTATTGGTGATCGATAGGCTGCTGCTGTTGCCTCCCGTGTAACCGTAGATGCCGTGGGCGAGGAAACCGATCGTGGCGATATCGCCACTGTTGGTGATGCTGACGGGGCTGCGCCTGCCGTACGTGGTCGCGTTGATGCCGATGGCCCCGAAACCTGCCGTGGCAAGGTCGCCCGAGTTGGTCACGTCGATCGAGCTGAAACCGAAATTGGTCAGCGTGAAAATGGTGCTGTTGAAAATGCCGACGGTCGCGAAGTCTCCACGTATTGGTGAAATCGATGGAGGCGCCGGGAAGGATCGTGCTGATCAGCGCGCAGGTCCCCGGGAAGATGCAGTCTCTGTGGTTCGTGACGCGTGACGGAGAACGGCGACAATGGCCTGAACACCGCCACCTGGGCCGAGGCGGGCGCCGGCGCGGCAGCGATCAGGCTCGTGACGAGCGCGGTGCCGGCCAAGAGTAGGCGGCGGTTCGGCAGCGCGGAAAAGGGGAGGGAGGTTTTTCGTGCGCGAACAGGGGATGGGAAGACCGCATCACTGGCCGCGCCGCGACTGCGGCGATCCGTAAAGACCCCATGCTCAAGCCCCCCCGCTTGATCCTGTCCCCGCAATTCTTGGACAAATTGTCCTAGTCGCACCAGCCTGGGCCACGCGGTTGTCCACAGGCTGTGGACAATAGGGTCGTCCTTTGCGCGCCTCAGGCCATGAAAACGCTTTTTCCCTGAGAGCCTACGCACGCGGGATTCCATTGCGCGCCGGTACAAGAATAAAAAATGATCCTCCAAATCGCAGCCTATAGAAACCATTTTTCGCCTTTTCGGCCTTGAGGCCTTTTTGAGGGAATGATTTTTCAGTACTGTGCCCCATCTTTAGGGGCACGGCGGCCCGGAGCCTCTGAAGCGAAGACGCGCAGGGAAAGCGACATGACGACCGGCGGAATTTTCGGCGGCGCGACCGCCTTGGCGCTTCGGCTCTCCGCGCTGTTGCGGAGACTTGCTCCGCTCGCGCCGCGCTGAGTACACGGGCCATTCGTTCGAACCGCAACTGCCCTGCGGAGGTTGCCTGACATGTTCATCAACTGTGCGCATGCCTGACGGCACCGTTCACCGCCTCGAAGCTCTCGAGGGCTGGCGCGTGATGGAGGTGATCCGCGACTGGGGCCTTCCCATCAAGGCCGAGTGCGGCGGCGCCTGCGCCTGCGCCACATGCCACGTCTGGGTGGGCGAGGACTGGGTCGCCAAGCTCGTGCCGCCGACCGACGAAGAGATGGAGATGCTCGACGGCGCCTTTCAGGTCGACGAGCGCTCCCGGCTGTGCTGCCAGATCATCATGACGCCTGAGCTCGACGGGCTCGAGGTCGAGCTCGCGCCGGAGAGTTTGGCCGATGCGCCCTCGGCGCAGATCGCGGTGGGAGGCGCCCGCTGATGCGCACCTTCCCCATCTTCGTGAGCTTCGACGGCAAGCCGCCGCTCATCGTCGGCGGCGGCGAGCTCGCGGTCCTCAAGGCGCGGCTTCTGCTGAAGCGCGCCGCGACCGTCGACGTCGCCGCGGAGACCTTGGCGCCGGAGCTCGCGAAGCTCGCGGCGGCCGGCCAGGTCGCGCAAGTTCCGTCCACGCCCGGCATAGATCAGCTGCGCGGCCGCCCGCTCGTCATCGCCGCCACCGAGGACGATGAGGAGGACACGCGCGTCTCGGCCATCGCCCGCGCGCTCGGCGTGCCGGTCAACGTGCCCGACCGTCCAGAGCTTTGCACCTTTGTCTTGCCGGCGATCGTCGATCGCGGCGAGGTCACCGTGGCCATCGGCACCTCTGCCGCTGCGCCCGTGCTGGCGCAGCGTCTGCGGGCCTGGCTCGAGCGCGAGCTGCATCCGCGCCTCGATGCGCTGGCGAAACTTGCCGGTGAGTTCCGTGGCCGTGTCGCGGACAAGGTTCCCTCGGGCGCGCCGCGCCGGAAATTCTGGGAAGCGGTGTTCGAGGGTGCCGCCGCCGAGGCCATGCTTGAGGGCGACGAGCAGAAGGCCCGCGCGCTGATTGGTGCGGCTATCGATGAAGCGAGCGGTGCGCGTGAACCGCAAGGCCGCGTGCTTCTCGTCGGTGCCGGCCCCGGCGACCCCGAGCTTCTCACCATGAAGGCGGTGCGCGCGCTGAAATCCGCCGACGTCGTGTTCTACGATCAGCTGGTCGGCGAGGGCGTGCTCGACCATGCCCGCCGAGAGGCCGAGCTGATCCCCGTGGGCAAGGCCAAGGGCGCTCATAGCGTCCCGCAAGCCGAGATCAATGCGCTTCTCATCGAGCGCGCCAAAGCCGGCCAGACCGTGGTCCGGCTCAAGGGCGGCGATCCTTTCATCTTCGGCCGCGGCGGCGAGGAGCTCGATGCGCTGCGCGAAGCCGGCATCGCCATCGAGATCATCCCCGGCGTCACCGCAGGCATCGCCGCGGCGGCGAGCCTGCAAATCCCGCTCACCCATCGCGACGTGTCCCACACGGTGACCTTCATCTCCGGCCATGAGGCGGGCGGCAAGGAACAGTCTTTCGCCGATCTCGATCTTGCCGCGCTCGCCTCCGGCAACAACACGCTGCTTGTCTATATGGGCGTCACCACCGCGGCGACGATCGCCCAGAAGCTGCTCGACGCGGGCTTCCGCCCTGAGCTGCCGGTGATTGCCGTCGAGAACGCAAGCCGCGACGACGAACGCCGCGTCGGCACCACGATCGCGACCCTTGCGGGCCACCCCGAAAGTCTCGGCCTCAGGAGCCCCGCCGTGTTGATCTTCGGCGAGGTCGCCGGGCTTCAGGCCGCGGGCGTGGTCGAGGACATCCTCTCGCTGGAGGAGGTCAAGCGCGCCTATGCCTAACGTCATCACCGCCAACCGCTTGACCGACGGCGTCGTCGTCTATCTCGCCTCTGACGGCGAATGGAGCGAGCAGATCGCCAATGCGCGCGTGGCCGACACCGACGAGGAGACCAAGGCGCTCGAGACGGAGGCCGAGGATGCGGTGCGCGAGCGCCGCGTCGTCGGCGCCTATCCCATGCCGATTGCGCTGAAAGACGGGGCGGTCGATCCCCTTTCCGTGCGCGAGCGCATCCGCGCCGCGCACCGCACTACGCTGACGAAGGACTGGTACGATGTACCGCTATGATGAGTTCGACCACGCTTTCGTGCATGAACGCGTGGCGGAGTTCAAAGATCAGGTGGAGCGCCGCCTATCAGGCGCGCTGACGGAAGAAGAGTTCCGTCCCTTGCGCTTGCGCAACGGGCTCTATCTCCAGCTGCACGCCTACATGCTGCGCATCGCCATTCCCTATGGCGTGCTGAGCCCCCGCCAATTGCGTCAGCTCGCGCATATCGGCCGCAAATGGGACCGCGGCTACGGCCACTTCACCACGCGGCAGAATCTCCAGTTCAACTGGGTGAAGCTGGTCGACATTCCCGATGTGCTGGCCGCCCTTGCCGAGGTCGAGATGCATTGCATTCAGACGAGCGGCAACTGCGTGCGCAACGTCACCGCCGACCCTTATGCCGCCGCGGCCAATGACGAGCTGGAGGACCCGCGTCCCTGGTGCGAGATCTTGCGCCAATGGTCGACGCTGCATCCTGAATTCAGCTGGCTGCCGCGCAAGTTCAAGATCGCCATCTCCGGCGCCGTCGAGGACCGCGCTGCCACCGCCTTCCACGACATCGGCTTGCGCATCGTGAAGGGACCGAACGGCGAAAACGGCTTCCGCGTGCTGGTCGGTGGCGGCATGGGCCGCATCCCGTATGTCGGCCAGGAGATCAGGTCCTTCCTGCCGAAGGAGCACTTGCTCTCCTACATCGAGTCGATCCTGCGCGTGTACAATCTGTTCGGCCGCCGCGACAACATCCACAAGGCGCGCATCAAGATCCTGGTCAATCAGCTCGGCATCGACAAGTTCCGCGAGGCGGTCGAGGCAGATTGGGAGGCGACCCACAAGACCGCGATCGATCTCCCCGAGGACGAGCGCCGCCGCATCATGTCTTACTTCGCGCCGCCGGAGCTGCCGGAGCGGCCGGCGCGCGACGAAGCCCTCGCGGAGCGGCGCGAGACCGATCCGGTCTTCGCCAATTGGTACAAGCACAACGTGCTGGCCCACCGCGTGCCGGGCTACGCCTCGGTCGTCATCTCGCTGAAAGAGCCTGGCCGCACGCCGGGCGATGCCTCGTCCGACACGATGGACCTCGTCGCCGATCTCGCCGAGCGCTTCGGCCGCGACGAGGTGCGCGTCAACTACACGCAGAACCTCGTGCTGCCCCATGTGGCGCGCGCCGACATCCCGGCGCTCTATGATGAATTGGCCGCCGCCGGTCTCGCCACCGGCAACAACGAGCTCTTGGGCGACATGATCTGCTGCCCGGGCCTCGACTATTGCAATCTCGCCAATGCCCGCTCGATCCCCATCGCCAAGGAGATCGCCAAGCGCTTCGAGGATCCCGCGCGCCAGGAGCTGATCGGCCAGCTGCGTCTCAACATGTCCGGCTGCATCAACGCCTGCGGTCATCACCATGCCGGCAATATCGGCATTCTCGGCGTCGACAAGAAGGGCACCGAGCTCTACCAGATCACGCTCGGCGGCAGCCCGAAGGATGATGCGGCCATAGGCACCATTATCGGCCCCGGCTTCCGCGCCGAGGCCGTGCCGCAAGCCATCGACACCATCGTCGACACCTATCTCGAAAACCGCGACGAGGGAGAGAGCTTCCTCGAAACATGGCGGCGCGTGGGCGCTGCGCCTTTCAAGGAGGCTCTCTATGGCGCTGGTTGATCTTGCCACCGCGACGCTCATCGCCGATCCCGACGACGTTGCCACGGTACTCGAGCCGACTGCCGATGACGGCGCGCTTGCCGCAGCCGCCGGCGGCAACGCCGGGCCGATCGCAATCTCCTTCCCGACCTTCACCGACGGCCGCGGCTTCTCTCTCGCCCGGCTGCTGCGCGAGCGGCACGGCTTCAAGGGCGAGATCCGCGCGATAGGCCACCTCATTCCCGATCAGGGTCAGTTCCTGCTGCGCTCCGGCTTCGACACCGCCGAGATCGCCGATCCGGACACGGCCCATGTGTGGAAGTTCTCGCTTGAGCGCATCGGCCGCAACTACCAGCCGGCGGTGCGCAACGGC
The DNA here is from genome assembly GCA_963717875.1 of uncultured Alphaproteobacteria bacterium. Classification (GTDB taxonomy): domain Bacteria; phylum Pseudomonadota; class Alphaproteobacteria; order Rhizobiales; family Methyloligellaceae; genus Methyloceanibacter. The sequence continues at coordinate 23,065 of CAVQXI010000028.1, read as the reverse complement.
TTGCCGCAACGTTGGGACGCCTCGCGCAAGGCGGCGCGCGCGCTGAACGAGGCGCTCGGCGCCACCGACGATCTCGTGAGCCGCATCAAGGAGATCGCCGGCCGCATCGAAGGGCGTATTGCCTTCTCCACCAGCCTCGGGCTTGAGGATCAGGCGATCCTCCATGCCATTGCCAATTCCGGCGCCGATATCGACGTGTTCACCCTCGACACAGGGCGGCTGTTCCCCGAGGTGCTGGAGACCGTTGAGCTGTCGGAGCTCCGCTTCCGCATCCGCATCCGTCTCATTGCACCTGACGCGCAGGAGATCGAAGAGCTCGTCGCCCGCGACGGTGTGTTCGGCTTCCGCCAGTCAATCGACAACCGCAAGACCTGCTGCGAGGTGCGCAAAGTCCGTCCGCTCAACCGCGCGCTGCAAGGCGCGCAAGGCTGGATCACGGGGCTTCGCCGCGAGCATTCCGAAACGCGCGGGGAAGCGCCGCTCGCCGAATGGGATCAGGACCGCGGGCTGACCAAGGTGAACCCGATCGCCGACTGGTCGACGGACACGCTGATGGACTACATCGCGGCCAATAACGTGCCCGTTAACCCGCTGCACGCCCGCGGCTTCGTCTCCATCGGTTGCGCGCCGTGCACGCGCGCCGTCAAGCCGGGCGAGAACCCGCGCGCCGGTCGCTGGTGGTGGGAGAGCGAAGAGAAAAAGGAGTGCGGATTGCACATCAACGAGAACGGAAAAGAGAAGGCCGCATGACCGCGCTCACCTCGCATCTGAAGCTCCTCGAAGCCGAGAGCATCCACATCTTCCGCGAGGCGGCGGCGCAGTTCCGCACGCCTGTGCTGCTCTATTCCATCGGCAAGGACTCCACCGTCCTGTTGCACTTGGCGCGCAAGGCCTTCTGGCCGGCCAAGCCGCCGTTCCCGTTGCTGCACGTGGACACCACCTGGAAGTTTCACGACATGATCGCTTTCCGCGACCGCACGGCGAAAGCGTTCGGGCTCGATCTCATCGTGCACACCAACCACGACGGTCTCGCACGTGGCATCAACCCGTTCGACCATCCGCCGTCGGTCTATACCGACATCATGAAGACCCAAGCCTTGCGCCAGGCCCTCGATACCGGCGGGTTCGACGCGGCCTTCGGTGGGGCGCGCCGCGACGAGGAAGCCTCCCGCGCCAAGGAGCGCGTGTTCTCCTTCCGCGCCGCCGGCCATCGCTGGGATCCGCGCCTGCAACGCCCGGAGATGTGGCAGCTCCTGAATGGCCGTCTCGGCAAGGGCGAGACGGTTCGTATCTTCCCGCTGTCCAATTGGACGGAAGCCGACGTGTGGCGCTATATCACGCTCGAGAAGCTCGACGTCGTGCCGCTCTACTTTGCCGCCGAGCGGCCGGTCGTCGTGCGCGACGGCCAAATCATCATGGTCGACGACGAGCGCATGCGGCTCGAACCGGGGGAGAAGCCGCAAATGCGCAAAGTGCGCTTCCGCACGCTCGGCTGCTATCCGCTCACCGCGGCGATCGAGTCCGAGGCCTCCGACCTCGACTCCATCGTGACCGAGACCTTGGAGGCGCGCGTGTCCGAGCGGGCCGGGCGGCTGATCGACCACGATCAGGCCGGCGCCATGGAGATGAAGAAACGTGAGGGTTACTTCTGATGACGTTGGCTGCGCTTGAGGAGACTGAGACCGTTGCGCCGGCTGCAAGCCCCGGCGCGAAGTCGGAGGCCATGGTCCGGCTGCTCACCTGCGGCTCGGTCGACGACGGCAAGTCCACGCTGATCGGCCGGCTCCTGTGGGACGCCGCCGGCGTCACTGACGACCAGCGCGCGGCCATCCTGCACGCCTCCCACAATCGCGCGGTCAATGGCGAGCGCATCGACTTCTCTCTCTTGCTCGACGGCCTGGTGGCCGAGCGCGAGCAGGGCATCACCATCGACATCGCCTGGCGCTACTTCGAGACCGAGCGCCGCCGCTTCGTCATCATCGATTCTCCGGGGCACGAGCAATACACCCGCAACATGGCGACCGGCGCCAGCCACGCCGACATCGCCATCCTCCTCGTCGATGCCCGCCACGGCGTGAAGCGTCAGACCCGCCGCCACGCCGCCATTTGCGACCTCGTCGGCATCAAGAAGGTCATCCTCGCCGTCAACAAGATGGACCAGATCGACTGGTCCGAGGCGCGCTACCGCGCCATCGAGGCGGACTTCCGCGCGCTTGCCGGCAACTTTGCCTTTGCGGAGATCACCGCGATTCCCGTGGCGGCGCTCACCGGCGCCAACGTCGTCGCCCGCTCCGCCGAGATGCCCTGGTACAAAGGGCCCACGCTTCTCAACTACTTGGAAAGCGTCGATCCGAAGGTGGAGGCCGAAGACGAGCCCTTCCGCATGCCGGTACAGCTCGTGCTGCGCGCTTCGAACGATTTTCGCGGTTATGCCGGCACGGTGACCTCCGGCAGGATTCACGTCGGCGACCGCGTGGTCGATGCGCGAAGCGGGCTTGGCGCCACGCTGCGCCGCATCGCCGCCATGGATGGCGACCAGCCGTCGGCGAAGAAGGGCGATGCCGTCACCCTCGTGCTCGACACCGATCTCGATATCTCCCGCGGCGCCGTGCTGTCCGAAGTGAAGCGCCGTCCGGTCAACGCCGACGTCATCGAAGCGCGGCTTGTCTGGCTGTCCGAGACGCCGTTCGATCCGGAAGCGGGGTATCTGCTCCGTACCGCCACCGATCTGACGCCCGTCACCTCCATGAGCGTATCGGCGCTCGTCGATTTCGAGACATTAGCGTCCGCGCAAGCCCATGCCTGCGGCGTCAATGACATCGCCGATTGCCGCATCCTGCTCGGCCGGTCGACCGCACTCGATCTCTTCCGCGACCTGCCGCTCACCGGCAATTTCGTGTTGGTCAGCGCCATCGACGGCGCGACGGTCGCGGGCGGGGTGATCAGCTGGGTGCAGACCGGTGCGGCCGCTGTTGGCGACAACGTGCTCGTTCTCGACCGGGCGCGGCTCGCTGGACTTTGCGCCGATCTCGGTAACTCTCCCGCCGATTTGGCCGAATTCGAGCGGCGTGCGCAGGAGGTAGCAATTCTGCTACGCTCCGCCGGAGTCCCGGTTCTGATCGAAACGGATCAATGATAGCGGCAAATGCCCGACTGGGCGCGATCTCGCCGGTAGCGTAGGGGGAGGCTCTCATCAATGGTTGACCTCAGCTGGGCAGCTGCCCTGCTGCCGTTGGCTGGCGCGGGCTTCGGTGTCGGCTTCCTCGTGGGGCTGACCGGGGTCGGCGGTGGCGCGCTGATGACGCCTTTGCTGATCTCGACCTTCGGGGTGAGCCCGGCCACGGCTGTCGGCACCGACCTGCTCTACGCCTCGGTGACCAAGACGGTCGGCAGTTGGCGCCACCACATGGCGGAGAATGTTGACTGGACGATCGTCGTCCGGCTTGCCATGGGCAGCCTTCCCGCATCGATCATCCTGCTGGCGGTCATGTCTTACATGCCCTTCAACACGGAGGCGATGGCGCGATGGATTCGCTACGGGCTGGCCTTCGCGCTTCCCGTCAGCGCCGTGGCCATCGTGCTCTATCCGGTCCTGATGAAGGGGCATGTCAACGGTTCCGAGAATGTCGGGCCCCAGCGCACGCTCCTCACCGTGTTGTTCGGCGCGGCGCTCGGATTCCTCGTGACGCTGACATCAGTGGGCGCGGGCGCGATCGGCGTCGTCGTACTGGCGATGCTGTTTCCCTTGCTACCGGCGAAGCGCATCGTCGGCTCCGACATCGCGCATGCGGTGCCGCTCACCCTTGTCGCCGGCGCCGGCCATCTCGGCCTCGGCCACGTCGATCCGTGGGTCTTGGCTGCGCTGCTCTGCGGCTCCATTCCCGGCATATTGCTCGGCACGCGGCTCGCGGGCGTCGCCCCGGAATGGCTGCTCAGGCCGCTGCTTGCGCTGACCCTGTGCTACGCGGCCTACGCGCTGCTGTACAAATAGCCGGCTACGCCACGTCCTTTTTGAGATCGCCAAGCGCCCCGTCGATATTGTGCTTGGCCGCGGCGAGCGCGTCCTCTTTGGTCAAGGACAGCGTGCGCAAAGGCGACTGGGCCAGAATGGGAAGGTCGTCGCGGGTTGGATGCACGCTCGCGCACCAATTCGACCATTCGCGCCGCAATTGAATCTCGTATCCGCGATACTGGGACTGATCGCTCGGCATGGGACATCCTCCGCTGAAGTGTCCCCCCGACACTCTCTAGATGGTGTTTCTGATGCCCGGATTCACCCTCTCCTTGCGGCAAGAAGGGGGCATGGCGCAGAAAATCGGCCCTTAAGGTTGAGGCCGTTTTAGGCATGAATTTTCGGGGAGAAATCGAGGCCGGATCGGGGCACGGAGGCCGCGAATTAAGCAAATCAAAAAGCCCCGGCAGGCGAACCAGACCGGGGCTTTTCGACGCTAGGCCAAGGACGGCTAGTCGGGATTATCGACGCAAGCCTGAGAATCCTCATCCCAAACCTGACCGTCCCCGCAGTCGTCGGGACCGGCAAACGCAGCCGTGGCGAACGGAGCCATGAGCCCGAGCGCAACCAGCAATGCGAACACAGTCTTCATCAGGTAGACTTTCCATTGACAGATACCGCCGGAAACCGGCCGAACAGATGAGTAGAGGATCGCCGCGGCGAACGAGCGACCGAACGGCGGCTGACTCAGTATTTTTCGCGGCTGGAATTGCGGCGGACGCGCAAAGTTTTTCCAAGCGAAGTGGCCGGAAGAGAGCGCCGATAGCGCAAGAAGCGGGAAGGGATGGTGCCGCCGGACTGGATTGAACAGTCGACCCCGTCATTACCAATGACGTGCTCTACCACTGAGCTACGGCGGCGAAGAGAACGGTGTGCCGTCTCAAGGGCCGGAATTGCCCCGCTTCCTGAACGGCTTCGCGGCGCGCAAACTGCCATAGTGCGACACCGCGTGCAAGGCGAACAGCCCCCGGCCAAGACCTCGGCGAGCGACCTATGATATGGCTCGAAAGGGATATAGGGATGCTCGCCATGGCCGGACAGAAAGATGACAAGGACGCGCCGAAAGGGCAGCAGAAAGACGCGGGACGCCGCGCCCGGCTGGAGCAGGCCCTCCGCGCCAACCTTTTGAAACGCAAGGCGCAAAATCGCTCCCGGAAGGCCCCACAGCCGCCTTCGAAAGAGGGGGGACAGAGCCGAGGCTAGGGGAGTAGACTTGTTCTTTGCTGCTTGCGACCGATGACGGGGCTCACGGGCGGCCAAGAAGAAATAACGGGGAGCCTTTAGTAAGGCGCGGGGGGATATTATCGTGTCGCGCGAGGGAGCTTACGTCGTAATGGACCGGATCCGCATTGTCGGCGGCGCGCGGCTTGAGGGCACCATACCGATCAGCGGTGCCAAGAACGCTGCGCTGCCCCTAATGATTGCCAGCCTGCTCACCAGCGAGACGCTGACGCTGCACGGCGTGCCGCGGCTGGCTGACGTTACGCTGCTCGGCCGCATTCTCGGCAATCACGGCGTCGACATCACCATCGCCGGAAAAAGGGCCGGTCAAAGCTCGAGCGACGGCCAGACCTTCAAACTGACCGCGGCCGAGATCGTCGACACCACGGCGCCTTACGAGATGGTGGCGCGCATGCGCGCCAGCTTCTGGGTGCTGGCGCCGATCCTCGCCCGCTGCGGCGAGGCCAAAGTGTCGCTGCCCGGCGGCTGCGCCATTGGTACGCGGCCCGTCGATCTGCACCTCACCGCGCTCGAAGCGCTCGGCGCCGACATCCAGCTCGACAGCGGCTACGTCATCGCCAAGGCGCCGAAAGGCCTTGTCGGCAACCGCATTCCCCTTGCCAAGGTCTCGGTGGGCGCCACCCACAATGCCCTGATGGCCGCCGTGCTCGCCCGCGGCGAGACGGTAATCGAGAACGCCGCCCGCGAGCCCGAGGTTGGCGATCTCGCCACCTGCCTCGTCGAGATGGGCGCCAAAATCGAGGGCATCGGCACCTCCACCTTGCGGATCGAGGGCGTCCCCTCTCTCCATGCGGCGGAGCACACCGTGCTCCCCGACCGTATCGAGACGGGAACCTACGCCATGGCGGCTGCCATCACCGGCGGCGATGTGTTCCTGGAAGGCGCGCGGCCGGAGCTCCTGCAAGAGGCGCTTCAGACCTTGCGATCGACGGGCGTCGAGGTCGAGGAGACTCCGGCGGGGATCCGCATTGCACGGAACGGCCACGGTCTGGATGCCGTCTCGGTGGAGACCCAGCCATTCCCCGGCTTCCCCACCGATTTGCAGGCTCAGCTCATGGCGCTGATGTGCACGGCGCGCGGCGTGTCCGAGGTGCGCGAGACCATCTTCGAGAACCGCTTCATGCATGTGCAGGAGCTGGCCCGGCTCGGCGCCCGCATCGACCTCAAAGGCGACACCGCCCTGGTCCACGGGGTGAACGGCTTGCGCGGGGCCCAAGTCATGGCCACCGACCTTCGCGCGTCGGTGTCGCTCATCATTGCCGGGCTCGCCGCCCAAGGTGAGACCCTGATCGGCCGCGTCTATCATCTCGACCGCGGCTTCGACCGCATCGAGGAGAAACTGCGTAAATGCGGCGCCCAGATAGAGCGGCTTTCCGGCTAGCCTCGGCTGGGTTATTCCTTCTTTCCCAACACGCAAAGCATGGTACCCCCATGCCAGAGAGGCCCTTTCTTTGCCATGACCCCGCTCAAGCTGCTCGCCCTCGATGAAGAAGACCTTCAGGTCTTGTCGTCGCATCTTCAGGACGCGGTCGTGCGCGTGGGTGATATCGCCTATCTGCCGTCGCAGAAGCGCTTCGCCGCGATTCTCAACCGGTTTGACTGGGAAACCGCGTCGGGCAAAGGGGCCAAGGACTACCAGCGGCGCCGCACGGCGCTCAGATTCGACCGCGTTCTCGGCGCCAAGCACAAGGACTTGCGGCCCAATGCGCCGGACCGCGTGCTGTCGCTGCTGGCGATTCAGTTCGAACCCGGTGACGCGCCGAGCGGCAGGATCACGCTTCTCTTCTCCGGCGACGTCACCATTCAACTCGACGTCGAGTGTCTGGAGGCGGAGATGCGCGATCTCGGGGCGGCTTGGAGCACGCGCCACAAGCCTGAGCATCCGGGGGGCGGCCCCGGTGCGTCGGGCGCGTGAGGCTCGCGTCATGGCTCTGATGCTTGACACGCGCGACAGCAATTTCGAGGAACGCTTCCAAGACCTGCTCGGCATGAAGCGGGAGAGCGCGGCCGACGTCAACGACGCCGTCGCCAAGATCATCGCGCGCGTCCGGGCCGAAGGCGATGCCGCGCTGATCGACTTCACCAAGACATTCGATCACCTCGATCTGAAGGAGACGGGCATCGCCGTCTCGGCCGGGGAGATCGAGGCGGCACACGCGCAAGTCGACGCCGAGACGCTTGACGCACTCAAGCTCGCGCACGCGCGCATTCTCGATCATCACCGCCGGCAATTGCCGCAAAGCGAATCCTACACGGACAGGAGCGGCGTCGAACTCGGCCAGCGCTGGACGCCTGTTGCCTCGGCTGGGCTTTACGTGCCGGGCGGCACGGCGAGTTATCCGAGCTCGGTCCTGATGAACGCGGTGCCCGCCAAGGTCGCGGGCGTCGAGCGCTTGGTCATGGTGGTGCCAAGCCCGCGCGGGGAGCTGAATCCGCTCGTGCTTGTCGCGGCCGCGCTCTCAGGCGTTGACGAGATCTACCGGGTGGGCGGCGCCCAAGCCGTCGCGGCGCTGGCTTACGGCACCGAGACGATTGCGCCCGTGGCCAAGATCGTCGGGCCGGGCAACGCCTATGTTGCCGCCGCCAAGCGCCAGGTGTTCGGTCAGGTCGGCATCGACATGATTGCGGGCCCCTCCGAGGTCGTGGTCATCGCCGACCGCGACAACGATCCCGCCTGGATCGCCGCCGACCTGCTCGCTCAGGCCGAGCACGACACCGCGGCCCAGTCGATCCTCATCACCGACGACGCGGACTTCGCCAAGGCCGTGATGCAAGCTGTCGAGTCGCAGCTTGCCACCCTGCCGCGCGCCGAGACGGCGAGAGCGAGCTGGGACGATTTCGGCGCCGTGATTTTGGTGCAGAGCCTCGACGAGGCCCCTGCCATCGCCGACCGCCTCGCGCCGGAGCATTTGGAGATCGCCACCGAAGACGCCGATGCGTTCGCCGCGCGCATCCACGATGCGGGCGCCATCTTCATCGGGCGCTATACGCCTGAGGTGATCGGCGATTACGTCGCCGGCACCAATCACGTGTTGCCGACCGCCCGCAGCGCCCGCTTTGCCTCCGGCCTCGGCGTGCTCGACTTCATGAAGCGCACCTCGCTTCTAAAGCTCGATGCCGACAGCCTGAAAGCGCTTGGCCCTGCGGCCATGACGCTCGCCCGCGCCGAGGGCCTCGACGCCCATCGCCGCTCCGTCGCCATTCGATTGAACTTGCCGGACTAGACATGGCGGAAGACGAAGTAGACGAGCGGACCTGGCTCGAGAGTGCGCGCCTCATCGAGGTGACACTCGATGAGGCCTCGCTCGGCCGCGACAACGCCGAGGTCGAGCACGAGCGCGCGGTCGCCATCTTCGACCTTCTGGAGAAGAACAATTTCGCGCTCGCGGGCCACGCGGAAAACGGGCCCTACACGCTGCGCCTGTCGTTCGCCGACAACCGTCTCGTGTTCTCGGTGGCCGACGCCGACCACGCACCGCTCCAGCACGTGATGCTGTCGCTGTCGCCCTTCCGCCGCATCGTCAAGGACTACTTCCTCATCTGCGACAGCTACTACGCCGCGATCAAGACTCAGCCCGCTTCCAAGATCGAGGCCATCGACATGGGGCGCCGCGGGCTCCACGACGAAGGCAGCCATCTCCTCATGGAGCGGCTCAGGGGCAAGATCGAAGTCGACATCGCCACCGCTAGGCGTCTGTTCACGCTTCTCTGCGCGCTGCACTGGAAGGGCTGATCCTTGGGCGCAGGCGGCGATCTACCAGGCGCAGTCCTCTTCGCCTGTAGCCGCAATGCCGTCCGCTCGCCGATGGCGGCGGCCATCCTCAAATACCTCGCCGGCAATCGCATCTATGTGGAATCCGCCGGCGTGCGCCCCGGCGCGCCGGACCCCTTCGCCATCGCCGTGATGGAGGAGATCGGCATCGACATGTCCCATCATGTCCCGGTGTCCATGGCCGATCTGCACGACACCTCGTTCGATCTCATCGTCACGCTTGCGCCGGAAGCTCATCACCAGGCGCTCGAGCTCGCCCACGGCTACGCCATCGACGTGGAGTATTGGCCGACGCCGGACCCCACACTTGCGACCGGTGCCCGCGAGCAGATCCTCGACGCCTACCGCGATCTGCGCGACCGCCTGTTCGCCAAGATCAAACAGCGCTTCCCGCTTGCCGCCGCGCCCAGCGTGTAGCGTCTCAAGACGCGTCGACGAACTTCTTCAGATCGGCGAAATCCATCACCGGCGCGATCTGGTGGACGTTGAGGTCGGTCCACGGCTCATAGAGCTTCATGATCGCCGCCGCGTCGTCCGCCTCGAAGATGGCCCAGGTCTCTTGCTGGGTCAGCGAGATCCAGGCGCCGATGAGCTTCGCGCCCTTCGGCTCGACGATCCCGCGCTCTTTGAAGCGCTTGATGCTCTCATCGCGGTTCTCGGGGTCGATGGTCACATAGCAGACGAACAGCATGGCTCTCTCCGGTGGGTTTTGAGGTCCTGTGGCGCCACTCTAGGGCCCATTCTGCTAAATCCTTTTAAAGCCGCCCCTTATCTGACGTTTTCTTGCGCTTGGCTCCAAACGAGACACGAGGGGGCGATTGCCTTAGGGTTCGCCGAAATCCGGATAAATCGGAACGGAAGGCGGTTTTCTTGCGACGCATTCTGATTGGTCTAGCTGTTCTTGTCGTCCTCGGCGCCTCTCTCGTCTTCATCGCGCCGCTCTTCATCTCCACCGATAACGTGTGGAAAAAGGCGATGGCCCAAGTGGAATCCACGACGGGTTATCGTGTGCGCGTCGACGGCCCGGTCAGGATCTCCTTCTTTCCATCCCTTAATCTCGTGGCCTCCGATGTGGGCATCGCGCAACCGGCGGCGGGCGGGCCGGCCGAGTTCGCTACGGCACGCACCCTGAAATTTGGCCTGATGCTGAGCGGCCTCCTGACTGGCAAGGTGCAGCTTACCGAGGTCGAGCTTATCGACCCGGTCATCACGCTACCGCTGCCCGAAGGCGGCGCGTCGGCACCGGTGGAAGGCGCGGACGCTAAGCCCAGCACGATGCGCCAGCTGAGCCTGGACGAGCTGATCATACACAACGGTACGCTGCTGCTCCCGTCGTCGAATGGGAAGCCTAGCAAGCAGATCAACGGACTGAATGCCGAGGCCTCGCTCGCCTCGGCGAATGGCGCGCTTGCCTTCGATGCGGTGGCCAATCTTGACGGCGATCCGGTTTCCACGCAGGGGCACCATCGGCAGCTTCGCGCATTTTCTCGAGGGCGGGCCCGTGCCGGTCAGGCTCAGCATCCAGACGGCCGCGCTTCCCGAGGGCGTCACTATCGACGGTGCGGCGTCCTATAAGGATGACGTCCTTACGCTCGCGCAGCTCCAGGTGAAGTCCGGCCTGCACGCCCTTGCTGGCAATGCCACCTACCGCGACGATACCCTCACCATCACCCAAGGCATGTTCGACGGCACGCCGTTCGCCGGCTCCGCGCACCTGGCCGACGACACGCTGACCGTCGATGCCAACATCGCGATCGAGGGCAAGACGGTGCGCGTCACAGGTGCGCTCAGCAATATCGATAAGTTCTTCGCTGGGGCCGAGGCGCCGCTCTCTCTCGCCGTCGACGCGCCCGAATATCTTCCCTCCGAGACGACGCTCACTGGCACCGCCGCCTATAAAGAGGGCTCGTTCGCGCTGCCGCAGTTCACGGCCACGTCCGCCGAGGATACAGTGTCCGGCGCGGCCACCTACAAGGATGACGTCCTCACTCTCAAAGGGGCCAAGGCGAAGTTGGGGGGCCAGATCGTCGCCGGCGACGCCATCTATAAAGACAGTGCGGTCGAACTCGACGTGACGGTCGGGGCCGACGACAAGCCGACCAGGATCACCGGGTCGATTGCCGCGCTCGACAAGCTGCTCGCCGGCACGCCGGCGCCGATCAAGCTCGTCGTCGATGGGCCGTCTCTGCCGGGGAAGACCACCTTCGAGGGCGCGGCTGCCTACAAGGACGATACCTTGGTCCTCGATCCGCTGACGGCCAACACCGGCGACCAAATCCTCTCTGGCACCGCGAGCGCGAAGTTTGGCGGCAAGGTGCCGAGCATCGGCGCGACACTGACGGCGACCTCGACCGGTGCAGCGGCAAAGGCCGCACCCCAGCCACCCGCCGGGGCACAGGACGCCGAGAAACCAGCCGAACCGAAGGAGACTGCGGCGCCACCGCCGCCGCCCAACCCGATCGCCCCGCCGGGAGCGGCAACCGAGATCGCCGTCGCCCCGCCCGCTGCGCAAGCACCGTCGGCCGAAGCGCCAGTGCCTGCGGCCAAGCCGGCGCCAGCGCCCGGCACGCGAGCGAGCGGCTTCGGCTGGCGCGCCGAGAAGCTCGGCGTCTTGGCGCTGAAGGACGTCAACGCCGATGTCAAGCTCAAGCTCGACCGCTTCGTCTATGAGGGCATCAGGATCGCCTCCGGCACCGTCAAGATCACGCTCGCCGGCGGCAAGCTCACCGTCGAGCGCCGGGCCTCAAGGCCTATGGCGGCGGCGGGTCGCTGATGCTCGGGATCGATGCGAGCGGCGCGGCGCCGGCGCATCGGCTGAAAGCTGTCTCTCGCCGGTCTCGACGCCTATCCCTTCCTCAGCGATCTCGCCGACGTTCCACACCATCGAGGGCAAGGCCGCCATCGACCTCGATCTCACTGCGGGCGGCGACAGCGAGCGCGCCATGGTCGTCGAGCCTTGAACGGCACGGCGAAGTTCGACTTCACGGATGGCGCGCTGCGCGGGCTCAACGTCGCCAGCATGCTGCGCAATCTGACTACTGGCATCCTCACCGGCTGGCAGTTCAGCGACGAGGCAAAGACCGTCTTCAAGAAGTTCAGTGCGAGCTTCAAGATTGCGAGCGGCCAGGCCCAAACGGACGATCTGCGCTTGTTGGGCCCACTCGTCTCGGTCGGCGGCGCCGGCACCGTCGATCTGCCCGCGCAGCGCCTAAAGTTCCGCGTCAATCCGTTCATGCTAGCGAGTGTCGAAGGCGCGAGCGGTAAGAACAGCATGCTCGGCTTCCCCGTTCCCATCGCCGTTTCCGGACCCTGGGACAACCCGTCCATCTATCCCGATATTGTCGGCATTCTCGAAAGTCCGGTTACCGCCTATCAGCAGCTCAACAAGCTCGGTGGCGGTTTGGTCTCGATGCCGACCAACATGCTCGGCATCGATACGGGCGAGGGCGGCCTCGTGGAGAAGAGCGTGGCCGTTCCGACCGCCATCACCAAAGGCGTGGTCGGCGGCATCGGCCAGATGCTCGGCGTGAAGAAGAAGCCCAAGGAAACAGCACCGCAAGAGGAAGCGGCCCCGCAAGCGGGCGGCGCCGCGCCGTCAAAGGCGGCGGCCGAGACGCCCCAGCCGGCCGCGGCGCAACCGGCGCAACAGCCTGCCGCCCAAGCCGCCCCGAAACAGCAAGCCGCACCACAGAAGAAGAAGTCCGGCCAGTTCCTCGACGGCCTGTTCGGCAATTAGCCGGCGCGCGGCTTTCTAACCCGCAAGACCTCTGATTTCCCGGCGCCGGACCCCAAAAAACCTCTGATTGTTGCCGGGCTGCACTAGTCCGGGGCTCCCCGGCCCTGCGACAATTGTTGGCGGCAACAAGAATAAGTGGAACACGGGTCTTTGAAGGGCCCACTCGGGGGCGCGTTGGTACGACACCAGTATCGGCCGAGCCGGCGCTTGCCGGCGCGTAAGGTCAGGCGTAGCGTGCGTAGTCCCCAGCCGTCCATTGCGCTTGCCCGGATCCCGAGGCTCCCGCGCGTCGACCGCAAATCACTCCTGCTCGGCACCGCGCTCGCTTCGACCCTGCTGCTTGGGACGGTCGTAGCGCCAACCCCGGCGGCGGCGGTGGTGACTTGCGCCCTTAATCCTCCATCTGTTCCAGCTTCGCCTGGTCGCATCGATCTTACTGGTACCAATGACTCGATCTTCTGCGTCAACACGGAGACGCGCATCAACAACGCCGGGACTGCAATTGGTCTTTCCACGACCGGCGACGGGAGTTTTATCGACCTCCGCAACAGCGGAGCGTTGAGCGCGGGTGCATACGGCATCTACACCAAAACGAATGACGACAACAGCACGATCACCATCAGGAACAGAGCCTCCGTTACTTCTTCCTATGACGCAATTTACGCGCTCAGCTATGGCGTGGGCAGCAACATAACGGTTCACAACACAGAGCGGCTTACGACTGGAGTTGATGGCATTTACGCCTACAGCTACTACGGCGACATCACCATCACCAATAGCGGCCCGATCACTGCCGGCTACCACGGCATCCATGCCGGCTGTCAATACTCGTCTCCTTGCTTTGAGAGTGGCGACATCACCATCACCAACAGCGGCGACATCGTGGCCGGCGATCAAGGCATCCTCGCCGGAACTGCCTATGGCGGTGACGTTGTCATCAAGAACAGCGGCAAGATCAATGCCTACTTCATCGGCATTGCCGCTAGGACCGCCTATGGCAGCGGCTTTGGCTCCGGCGCCAACAGCCCGCTCACCATCGCCAATAGCGGCGACATCACTGCGGGCTTTGCCGGAATCGCGGCCAGCACCGGCTTCAATTTTCTCCCTGGTTACGGCAACAACAGCCCCATCACCATCACCAACAGCGGCAAGATCACGGCTGGCCTCTACGGCATCTACGCCGGAACCGGCGGCGATGGCAGTACCATTTCGATCACCAATACCGGCACTATCGATCCTTATGTCGGCATCTATGCGGTGACCTATGGCAACAATGCCGGGATTAAGATCGACAATAAGGGCACGATCGGTGCCACCTATCTCGGCATCGATGCGCGAACCTACGGGTCGAACAGTTCGATTACCGTCTTCAACAGCGGCCGTGTGACCTCAAACGGAAACCCGGCTTACGGGCCCAGCATAGCCATCAACGCATTCACGACAAACACGAACAGCCCCGTCGTGATCAACAATAGCGGGAGGGCAGAGGGTCGCGGTCTTTATGGCTTCGGCATTTACGCGGTAACCCTCGGCGCGAACAGCGGCACCACGATCACCAATTCGGGGACCGTCTATGGCGGCTATGCGGGCATCTATACTGTCGACTATACCGGCACGAAGATCTTCAACACCGGCAACGTGTCGGCAGGCTCGCAGAGGGCCATCAGCGTCGTTGGCGCCCCGGCCAAGATCTACAACTCAGGCCATATCACCGGCTTCGTCGATCTGAGCTATCAGGGCGACACGTTTATCAACCAGGCTGGCGGCGTGTTCGAGACCAAGCTCACCAGCTATTTCGAAACCGGGAACGATCTGTTCGTGAACCAAAGAGGCGGCACGGTGCAGGCCGCTACCAATCCTAGTAAGAGAGAGAACAGTTCTTTCGTGCAGCTTGAGCGGTTCGAGAACCAGGGCCTGATCTCGCTTCAGGATGGCGCCACGGGCGACAGCTTCACCGTCGGCGGCACCAATCTCAACTTTGTCGCCTCGGGCAACTCGACTCTTGCCGTGGACGCCTTCCTCGGCGGCCCGGGCAATTCGAGCGCGGACAGGTTCACCATCAAAGGCAACGTGTCCGGCGTGACCACGGTCCAGGTCAACAACACCAATCCGGGGCCCGGCGTGTTCAATTCGAAGGGCATCCCTGTGGTGTTCGTGACCGGCACCACGCCCACGGGCAACGAGTTCCAATTGGATCAGCCCATCGATACCGGCTTCTTCGACTACGACCTGTTCTTCACCCCGACGGGCTCGGGCTTCTGGAGCCTCAAGAGCTATCCCGGCGCCAGTGCCCAATTGCTGCCGCAGCTCCTCACCGCGGAGCAAGATATCTGGCACCAGACCTCGTCCACCTGGTTCGACCGCACCGCCGATCTTCGCGTGCTCCTTGCGGGCGGGCCGTCGCCTACCGCCTACGACCCGGGCGGCAAGTCCTTGAGCGAGGCGCCGGGCAATTTCACCCCGGCGGTATGGGCAAGAGGCTCAGGTGGCTGGCTCGGGCGCGACGACAGCGCATCGACCACGGCCTATGGACGCAGCTACAGCTTCAATCTCGACCGGGATCTTCAGACCATGGACTTCCAGGTCGGTCTCGATCTCGGCAAGCGGGATGTCCTGTCCCAAGGCGACGCGCTCGTGTTCGGCATGCTCGGCGGCTTCGTCCAGGCCAATCTCGATTACGACAACGTCGTGCGCCAATTCGACTTCAGCGGCGGGCAGGTGGGCGCCTATGCCACCTATCTGAAGGGCGGGCTGTTCGTCGACACCCTGTTCAACGCCCATCTCTATGAACTCGACACCAACGGCACGACGGGCTTCCCCAACTCGCTCGATGCCTCGACCCTCGGCGTGCGCACCGACACCGGCTATCGCTTCGGTGGGTTCAGAGGCGGGCCGTTCATCGAGCCGTTGGCCACGTTGGAAGTGACCTGGGCCAACATCGACGGCTTCTCGCTCGGCGGCAACGCCGTCTCCTTCGACGCCGATCCCAATGTGCGTGGCCGCTTGGGACTCAGAGCCGGCACCACCATGCAGGCCTGGGCCGGCACCATGATGGAGCCCTTCGTCATCGGCAGCCTGTGGGACAATCTCAGCGACGACAATCAGGCGACACTCGTCTCCACCGGCACGACCTTCCGCTTCCAGGACAATCTGCAAGACGTCTGGGGCGAGGTCTCCGCCGGCGTGAATTTCTTCAACTTCTCGCAGACCACTGCCGTGTTCGCCAAGGCAGACGTTACCTTCGGCGACGACCTCACCGGCGTCGGCGGCAAGGCCGGCATGCGCGTCAGCCTGGTAGCGCTTGTCCCGCCGCTCGAACGCCCTCGCATTTACCCCCTGGAAAGCAAAGCTGCGAAATCCGCTTCTCAAGCCGGGCGTCGTTTAGAGTTCTCCGATTCTTTCCTGTTAAGCGTGGTGCCAACAAGAAATGCGCGCCGTTTCAATCGATCAGCGGCAGCGCATACGCAAAACAGATTTGGGGGCACGGGGATATGGGTGGGACTCCGCATGATTCCGGCCGTTCGGCCGAGGTGCTTGTCTTACGGCCAAGCGACCGAACCAATAGCGTTGCGCCGGCATCGGAAACGCCGCCGCAAACGGTGGGTGTTGCCGGCGCCGCTACGTTGCAAGCGCGCCTCGTAGGCGACGCGCGCGCTTGGGATCAGCGGCCTCGGCAACAGCCTGCATCGCCGCCCGAATGGGTCGCGCCGGGCGATGCGCTGAAGCCGGATACCGTCGGGACGGAGCCTCCTGCTTCAACGCCGCGCAAGACGGCGTGGCGGATCGTCAAGACGCTGGTCGCCCTTGCCGCCGTGGTGGCGCTGGGGTGGACGCCTTTGCAGCGTGCGCTTGAGACCACGAGCGCCGAGGCGGTCGTCAATGCGCGCCTCGTCACTGTGCGCGCGCCCATCGACGGGACCGTCACGGTGCCGCGCAGCATCACCGGCGTGGGCGAGACCATCACGTCGAACGAGCCGCTTCTCGACATCAAGAACCCGCGCGCCGACCGCAGCCAGCTCGACGATCTTCGCCGGCAGGTCGCGGGCCTTCTGGCTGAGCGCGACGCCTTGGTGCGGCGGAAAACCCAACTCGAAGGCCTGCAAGGCCAGTTGCGGAAGCAGCGCGATGCGTTCCAGAAGGGGCGCGTGGAGCAGCTCGAGGCGCGCGCGGCGGAGCTGATGGCGGGAATTGCTGCGGCGGAAGCCAAAGAGGCTGAGACCAACAGCACGCTCGGCCGGACCAAGAAGCTGAAAGCCAGCGGCTATCAGAGCGATGCGGCGGTCGACCGCGCCGAGCGCGATCACAAGGTCGCCGCCAACACGGCGGAAGCCCTGCGGCAAAAGCTGGTCGGCACGCAGGTGGAGCTCGATGCGGCCAAGAGCGGCCTGTACGTCGGCGATAGCTATAACGACATTCCGCGCACTGCGCAGCGCCTCGACGAGGTCACGCAGCAAGTCATCGATCTCCAGGGACAGATCGACGAGAAGACGCTGCGGATCTCCCAGCTCAACACCGATCTCGCGCAAGAAGAGAAGCAATTTGCCCTGCGCTCGGCGGCGGCCCTGACGGCGTCCGTCTCGGGGCGGATCTGGGAAATGCTCACCTCTGATGGCGAAGAGGTGTCGCGTGGTCAGGATCTGATGCGCCTGCTCGATTGCCGCGGCGTGCTTGTCACCGCGGCCGTCAGCGAGTCCGTGTACAACAAACTCCGGCTTGGCCAGGCGGCAAGCTTCCACCTGCGCGGCGAGTCCGAAGAGCGCAAGGGCCGTGTCGTTGCCCTCAACGGGTTGGCTTCCGTCGCCGCAAACATGGCGATCGAGCAGCACGCCCTGGAGCGCGAGCCGTATCATGCCACCATCGAGGTGCCGAGCCTTGCCAGCGGACCGGACTGCCATCTGGGGCGCACGGGCAAGGTGACCTTCGACACGACGGGCAAGATTCCTGGCAGGACTCCGGGCAGGTCGGTCGCCAAGCTATGAGCTACGCGTCCGGCGTCACCTATTGGGATGCCTTCCTGCCGGGACTGGCGATCGTCTTTCTTACCGCCGCCGTCCTGCCGTGGCTGAATCGTGAGAGCAATTGGGCCCGCACCGGGGCCATTGCGCTCTGCCTCTTCCTGACGTGGCGTTATCTCTCGTGGCGCGTCGGCGAGACGCTGCCGCCGCCGGGCCTGACACTCGATTTCGCCGCCGGCGTCGTCTTCATGGCGGTGGAAGCGCTCGCGCTGACCGGCGGCACGCTCTCCCTCATGTTCCTGATGCGCACGAGCGACCGCACGCCAGAGGTCGAGCGTAATCTCGGCTGGCTCCGAAGCTTACCGGGAGCGCCCAAGGTCGATGTCCTCATCTGCACTTACAACGAGGACGAGGCCATCATGGAGCGCACCATCCTCGGCGCGCTTTCGATCAACTATCCGAACTATCGCCTTTGGGTGTGCGACGACGGCCGACGCGACTGGCTGAAAGAGCTCTGCGCGCGCCATGGCTGCGGCTACATTACCCGCCCCGACAACGCCCACGCCAAGGCGGGCAACATCAACAATGCGCTACGTTATCTCGAGACCCTCCCGGAGAAGCCGGAATTCATTTCGATCCTCGATGCCGACTTCGTGCCCAAGGCGCCGTTCCTCACGCGTACCATGGCGCTGATGCGCGATTCCGACGTTGCGGTGGTGCAGACGCCCCAGCACTTCTTCAACGCTGACCCCATCCAGAACAATCTCTCCTTGGCCCGTGTCTGGCCCGACGAGCAACGCTATTTCTTCGACATTGTGCTGGCGGCGAAGGACGCCTGGGGGGCCGCTTTCTGCTGCGGCACGTCCTCTCTCATCCGCTTCGCGCCGCTGATGGAGATCGGCGGCTTCCCGACCGATTCCGTCACCGAGGATTATCTCCTCACGCTGCGCCTGAAGGAGCGGGGCTATCGCACCGTCTATCTCAACGAGATTCTGTCCATGGGCCTCGCGCCGGAAGGGCTACACGAATACAACGGCCAGCGCGCCCGCTGGGCTTTGGGCTTTATGCAAATTTGCCGTGGGAAGAGCAGCCCGTTGCGGCTCGGCAACGGGCTCAAGCTCCTGGATCGCCTGAGCCTGATCGAGACTTTCCTGCATTGGACGATGAGCTACAGCTTCAGGATCCTGGCGCTGATCGTGCCCGCCATCTATCTCCTGTTCGGTGTCCAAGCCGTGCACGCGAATGTCGGCGATGCGATCTCCTACTTCGCGCCTTACTTCGTGGCGCAAGTCGCCGTCGCCATCTGGATATCGCGGGGCCGCGTTCTGCCGATCATGTCGGATCTGAGCCAGCTCCTCTGTGCCGGCGCCATCCTGAAGTCGGTGTCTACCGGGCTCACCAAGACGCAAGGTCATAAGTTCAAGGTGACGGCGAAGGGCCGCGCGCGCGCCGCCACGTCCGGCGAATGGCGGCTTCTCGCGAGCTTCCTGTTCTATCTCACCCTGACGGCGGCCGGCATTTTGTGGGCCTATGTGCTCGACGATACGCGGCCCATGGCCGACGCCGGTGCGCTGGCGCTGTTCTGGTGCTGGTACAACATTGCGCTGCTCGTGCTCGGCTGTCTCGTGGCGGTCGAGGCGTCCGGCGTCCGCAGCGACGGCTTCGCCGTGAATCGCCTGGGCGCGCTGTCTTGGGATGGGGGCTCTTGCCTGTCCCATGTCGCCGAGATCTCCGAAACCGGAATGCGGCTCAAGGGCTCAGCGCCCGCGCCGGTCGGCACACCGGTCCGAGTGCGCTGTGGCGAGCTGCGCATTGACGCGACGATTGCCCGTTCCGGGGCGGAAGATTTCGCGCTGCGCTTGGCCGAGACGTCCGAAGCACGCGCGGCGCTCATCCGCCACGTCTATGCGGGGCCCTATCACGCGAGCGTTGGACGCGTCCGGCCGGCGAAGGTCGCCGCCGCTGTTCTTGACCGCGTCTTCCGGTAGTGCGGCCTACCGTTTATCCCCGCCGCTCAAACCTCGCTTAAACTCATCTCATTCCTGCTCCAATGAAGCACGTCCGATCCTCTGTTCCTTCGTAGATCAAGGGGCGATAGCAGGTAGGAGCCCCTGAAGTCTCTTCAGTTGCAAAACGATACGTCCGTTAACCTTTTGTTAACGAATGACAGCCTAGATCGACTGCAGGTTGAAAATTTCTACCGTGTAGGCCTGATTTGGGAGATTGAGGGGGGGGCCATTGCGTCGGTCGCAACGAGGCGGCGGCGCGTATCGGCGTAGCGCACAGCGCATCAAAGCCGCACAATCTAGCTTCATCCAACATCGGGCCGTACTGAAACGGCCCGTCAAGTCCGATCGCCGCTCGCTGCTGCTCGGCACCGCGCTCGCTTCCACGCTGCTGATGGGGACCTTGGCAGCGCCCACGCCAGCCGCCGCTTTCACGTGCGCCGGTGATGTCGGCACGGGCCCCGCCCCCATCAGTCATCTCAGCATCAACGACTCCATCATTTGCGTGAACACCGAAGCGCGCACCAATACTGCCGGTAACGCGATCGAACTGGGAACCTACAACGCCGACCACTCCATCTCGCTCAACTCGAGCGGCGCATTGATGGCCACTGACGGCGCCAGCGCGTTCGGCATTCGCACGACGGCGGATGGAACCAATAGTCCTATCGATGTTGTGAACAGCGGCGATATCTGGGCGACCGGCACAACAGGCTACGCCATCGGTGTCGCTGCGAGCACGAACAGTAGCGACAGTCCCACCAGCATCGACAACAGCGGCGACATCACAGCGCGCAGCGATGCGACGGCCGCGGGCGTTTCCGGGATTACGAGGGCCGACGACAGCGCCATAAATATCGTGAACAGCGGCGACCTGTCGATAGATGCCGGGCAGAATGCGATCGGCGTCTCGTCTCAAGCGTACGGTGCCAGTTCCACGACCGTCACGAACACCGGGAAGATCGCCGTGAGCAGCGGCGACTACAACGCCTTCGGGATCTTTTCCCAGGCTGCAAGCAACGCACCGATCTCGATTGTGAATCGCGGCGACATCGCCGCGATGTCGGACATGGCTTATGCCGCCGGCATCTTTGCGTCGAGCTATACGAGCGAAGTCTCGATCGCGAACAGCGGCAATATCGCCGCCAAGGGCAGCATTCAGGCCATGGGCCTCTTTGCCCAGACTGCGGGCGGGCCGTCAGCATCGTCAACAGCGGCGATCTAACCGCGTTCTGCCGGAGACAATGCGGCCGTCGGCATTTTTGGGCAGACATATGGCTCCGGCGGCAGCGTTTCCATCAACAACAGTGGCGACATTTCGGTGGACTCGCCAGACCGCTACGCCGGCGGCATCGTGGAACTCACCGCAGGCGATGACAGCAGCGTTTCAATCACGAATAGCGGCAACATCAACGCCGCTCATTCCCAACTCATTGCCGCCAGTATCTATGCGGGTACGCACGGCGCTAACAGCGGCATCACGATCAAGAACAGCGGCTCCCTCTCGGCAACCGGCCACAGCAACGCGTTCGCTATTCTTGCGAAAGCCTATGGCTCCAATAGCCCCGTCAGCATTACCAATTCCGGATCGATTTATGGCAAACACGCGGGCATCTATGCCACAAGCGCAACCGCCATTAAAATCGTGAACACCGGCAACATCTCGGCCGGCTTGGGACCTGCCATCTCCGTTCGCTCCGGGAGCGTCCAAATCCAGAATACCGGCCATCTCACCGGCTTCTTGCTGCTCGACGCGGACGACACCTTCATCAACGAGGCCGGCGGTGTGTTCGAGGCGCGGCAGACCAGCGATTTCGATGCGAGCGGCACGGGCGGCAACGACCTATTCCGCAACGGGCAGGGAGCCACGGTGCATGCGCCGGGAACGACCTCCTTCATCAACCTGGAGCGATTCGAGAACCAGGGTCTGATTGCGCTCGCTGACGGCGCCACGGGCGACAGCTTCACTATCTCCAATACGCCCGGGGGCACCGATCTCAACTTTGTGGCTTCCGGCAACTCGACTCTGACGCTCGATACGTTCCTCGGAGGAGCTGGATCGCCCACGGATACGTTGACCATCCAGGGCAACGTGTCCGGCGTCACCACGGTCCAGATCAACAACACCAATACGGGGCCAGGCGTCTTCAATCCGGCCGGCATCAAGGTGGTGACGGTGACCGGCACCACGCCTACCGGCAACGAGTTCCAACTGGATCAGCCCATCGACACTGGCTTCTTCGACTACGATCTGTTCTTCACGCCCACGGGCAGCGGTTTCTGGAGCTTGAAGAGCTTCCCCGACGCCGACGCGCACTTGTTGCCGCAACTGGTGACCGCGGCGCAGGACATCTGGCATCAGGGATCAAGCACCTGGTTCGACCGGACCGCCGACTTGCGCGTGTTGCTCAATGGCGGCGCCGCGCCCACTGCCTACAATCCGGGCGGCAAGTCCTTGAGCGAGGCGCCGTCTGGCAATATCACGCCGGCGGTATGGGCACGAGGCTCGGGCAATTGGCTCAAGCGCGACGCCACCGCGAGCACGAGCGCCTACGGCCGGACCTATGACTACAATCTCGACCGGAATCTTCAGACCATGGACTTCCAGATGGGTCTCGATCTCGGCAAGCGGGATGTCCTCTCCCAAGGCGACGCGCTTGTGTTCGGCATGCTCGGCGGCTTCGTGCAGGCTAATCTCGATTACGACCACCTTGTGCGCCAGTTCGACTTCAATGGCGGCCAGGTCGGCGCCTATGCCACCTATCTGAAGGGCGGCCTCTTCGTCGATACGCTGTTCAACGCGCATCTTTACGCGCTCGATGACAACGGCACGCTGGGCTTTCCCAGCAGTCTCGATGCCTCGACCCTCGGCGTGCGCACCGACACCGGCTACCGCTTCGGCAGCTTCAGCGGGGGAGCGTTCCTCGAGCCCCTGGCCACGCTGGAAGTGATGTGGGCGAACATCGATGGGTTCTCGCTCGGCGGCAACACCGTCAGCTTCAACGACGATCCCAGTGTCAGAGGCCGCTTAGGGCTCAGAGCCGGCACCACCATGCAAGCCTGGGCCGGCACCATGATGGAGCCCTTCGTCATCGGCAGCCTGTGGGGCAATCTCAGCGACAACAATCAGGCGACCCTGGTGTCCAGCGGCACTACGCTTCCGCTTCCAGGACAATCTCGCAAGACGTCTGGGGCGAGGTCTCGGCCGGCGTCAACTTCTTCAACTTCTCGCAGACCACATCCGTGTTCGCCAAGGCCGACGTCACCTTCGGCGACGACCTCACCGGCGTCGGCGGCAAGGCCGGCATGCGGGTCAGCTGGTAGCCTGAACTTATCCCCGCT
>CAVQXI010000027.1:0-66047 GCA_963717875.1 uncultured Alphaproteobacteria bacterium | reverse complement strand
AAGAACGAGGCAAGGGGCGCATAAGTGCTCTATCGCCGGAATAAAAATCGGGTCCAACGAGGCCCGTCAGGGACAGGGGGCAAGCGAGATAATGCCGGGGCGCTTCGTGCGTCTACGGCGAGACCCATGACGGAGGTGCTTATGAAGCATCAAGCGTTCACTGCGGCGATGGGAATCCTGATTGCCGCTGCCCTTGTTCCGGTCAGTTCTGCGCAAGCGGCTTCTGCGGATCCGACTGGCATTTGGCGAAAGGCCGAGCAGGGCGAGCGCCCGGGCAAGTTCGAGATTTTCCGCTGCGGCTCTAGCAAGCGATATCTCTGCGCCAAGATCGTCTGGCTTCAAGACCCGCTCTACAAGGGCACGCCCGCTCCACGACGTCCGCAACGAGAACCCCCGGATGCGCGACCGGCCGATCCTTGGCTTGCCGATCATGCAGGGCTTGACCCCGTCCGCCGCCAATCAGTGGAAGGGCAACATCTATAACCCCGAGGACGGCAACACCTATTCCGTGACGCTGACCTTGGTGTCGCGCAATCAAATCAATATCAGAGGCTGTAAGGGATGGATTCTCTGCGGCGAGAGGACGTGGCTGCGCACCTCCTTGCCGAAGCCCGAGCCCGAGGAAGAGCCGCAGATCGAAGCCTCGGCCGAGCCTGACGCCGCCGTCCAGCCGGAGAGCGCCACGGCGGCTGCGGAGCCTGAAAAGGCTGCGCCCCAGGCTAAGGAAGATGTCTTTGCCGAGGCCCAGATGCTGACCCCGGCCGTCGAGACCAACGTGCAGCCGGGCTACCGCTTCCTGAACGCCTCGGCGACGGGGAAGCCGGCTGCCGGCCTGTCGGGCGAGAACGTGCCGAGCATGTTCGTCATGACGACGCCGATCCGCTCTGAGGCCACCGGCGCTGCCGACAAGGCCCCGACCGAGACCGCTGCGGCGACCCGACGCCGCTGCCGGCGCCGAAGCCCAAGCCGCAAGCGACCCAGGCTTCCGCTGCGCCAGCGCCGAGGCCGCAAGCGGCGCCTGTCGCGCCCGCGGCAAAGGATGCTGCAGTGCCCGTCGAGGAGGATAGCCAGTCCGTCGATACGGCTGAGACCGAGACCGCCGAGACGGCCTCGATCGATGAGTCTCAATTGACCCGGCGCGAAAGGCGGCTGCTTCGGCGCCAGCAGAAGCACATGATTCAGGAGAGCCAAGGCGAGAGCCAAGGCCTGCTGCCCTGGCAGCGCTAGGCGGCTTCCAACACCCGTAGGGCTGAGCGCGCCGGCGTTAGGTTTTCGCTTGCGCGCGCAGCTCCTTCTTGGAGAGCTTGCCGATCATCGTCCTCGGCAGTTCCTCACGGAACTCGATAGCGACCGGTAATTCGAGCTTTGACAGCTTCGGCCGCAGGAAGGCGATGAGTTCGATCGCCGTTACCTCCCGGCCCTCCTTCAACCGCACGAAGGCCTTGGGCGCTTCGCCGCGATAATCGTCCGGCACTCCGACCACGCACACCTCCGCCACGGCCGAGTGTTCGTAAAGCGCATCCTCGATCCGCCGCGGATAGACCTTGAAGCCCGCGGCGTTGATCATGTCCTTGATGCGATCGACGATGAAGACATAACCCTCCTCGTCCATGTAGCCGACGTCGCCGGTCCGGAAGAATCGGCCGACAAACGAGAGACTCCGTCTCTTTCGGCTTCTTCCAATAGCCGGTCATGACCTGGGGGCCGGCGATGCAGATCTCGCCCGGTTGACCGCATTCCATTTCCTCGGCCGGATTGTCGAGCGAGCGAATGCTGATCTCGGTGGCCGGAAGCGGCAAACCGATTGAGCCCTCCTTGACCGAGTTGAGCGGATTGCAGGTGGCGACCGGCGATGTCTCGCTAAGGCCGTAGCCCTCGACTAAATTGCAGCTGGCCAGCTTCTCGAAGCCGCGCTTCAGCTCGACGGGCAGCGCCGCGCCGCCGGAGATGCAGAATTCGAGCGATGAAAGATCGAACCGCTTGATCCGCGGGTGGCGCAATATGGCGTTGAACAAGGTCGGCACGCCGGGCATCACCGTGGGCTTGAGCTTGCCGATGAGCTTCAAGGTCTCGATCAGCTCGAACTTCGGCAGTAGGATCATCTCCATGCCGCTGGAGATGCCGAAATTCATCACCGTCGTCATGGCGAAGACGTGGAACAGCGGCAAGACGCCAAGAACGCGGTCGGTCTTTTTCGCTGGCTGGTCCCGCCACTCCTCCACCTGAGCGACGTTGATGGAGATGTTGGCATGGCTGAGCATCGCGCCTTTAGGCGTGCCCGTGGTGCCGCCGGTATATTGCAGCACGGCGATGGCGTCGGGCGTGATCACCGGCCGGGTATAACGGCCGTCGTTGTTGAGTAGGGTGCACGCACGCACGATGTTGCGCTTCATTGGCGACGCGCCGATCCTGGCAAGCTTAGTGCGTCGCGTCAGCTTGAGGCCCACCGCCTTGAGCGTGGGGAGCAGCGAGGCGAAGTCCGCTACCACGGCCTTTTCAAGCGCGCCGCGCGCCAGCATGGCCTCGACCTTGTCGAAGAGGAGGGCGAGATCGAGCGTCACCATGATCTTGGTGTCGCTGTCGCGGATCTGCGA
Organism: uncultured Alphaproteobacteria bacterium; assembly: GCA_963717875.1. Lineage (GTDB taxonomy): Bacteria > Pseudomonadota > Alphaproteobacteria > Rhizobiales > Methyloligellaceae > Methyloceanibacter. Next base: position 63,453 of record CAVQXI010000027.1, on the reverse strand, counting down.
CTCAATCTCATCGAGACTATAGAGCGGGTTGAAGTTGACGACCGTGCCGCCCGCCTTGAGGATCCCGAAGTAGAAGATGACGAAGGTCGGCGAGTTGGGAAGCAGGAGCCCCACCTTGACCCCTTCGCCCACGCCGAGCGCCCTTAAGCCCTTCGCCGCCCGGTCCGCCAGCGCGCCGACTTCGGCGTAGCTCAGACGTTTGCCGAGAAAATAGGTGCAAGGGCGGGAGCCGAAGGCCGCCACCGCGTCGTCCAGCAGCGCGCTGACCAGGGTCGGAGTGAAGGTCTGATCCCAAGCAACGTCCGGGGGATAGCGCTTAAGCCAGGGGCGATTCCCCTCGCCGAGGGTGGCGTCCAGGGGCGCCGGGTTGACCTTGCTTGCCATCGCTTTCGGTTTTTGTTGTGCTTTACCGTCACTTAACGGGTGGGGGGGCCATCTAACGGAGGCAATTGGCCGCAAGCCCATTCATCTACTATTATTGTAGCACGGTGTTGATAAAGAGTGCCGCAAGGGGCATCTCAAGGGGCATCTCGCGTTCGGGAATATGCTGAAACCAAGGCGTGGGCAGGCGCAAAAACGCCAATTTTGTTAGCGATTAGAGCATATAGTATGGGCAATCGAGCGGGCCGGGCACGGGTAGACTCGACCAGTTTTTAAGTCTATTCCAATGCCTGACTTGCCCTCGGATTAGCTATGTTTTAGCCAGGGACCATTAGACACGGACCCCGTTCAACGGGGCAGGGAGAGCGATATGGACGAGGTGGCCACCAAGATCATCGAGATTCTGCGAAAGAACATGAAGGATCCATCCAAGACCGTGACGCTCGAAACCCCCCTGAGCGAGCTTGAGATTGAGTCCCTCGACCTCGCGGTGATCGTGTTCGACATTGAGGATACCTTTGGTATCGAAATCCCCTATAATGCGAACGAAGAAGTCGAAGCGTTCGCGACGGTCGGCTCGGTGGTCGACCGCGTGAAGGGGATCATCGCAGAAACGAAGGCCTCGGGCGCAGCAGCTTGAACCAGCCATCCGCTCGGGTCCTTCCCGGGACGTCGACCAGGCTTGGAGTTACGGCTTAACACTACATGACACACACTAATGGGCGCAGGCGCGTCGTGGTCACTGGCCAGGGCGTCGTCACTCCTTTGGGTACAGGCGTGGACAAGTTTTGGGCCGCTCTGCAGAGCGGCTCTTGCGGCATTCGCGAGGTCCAGAGCTTCGACACCCAAGACCTCTACATCACCATTGCTGGCGAAGTGCCGGACTTCGACCCCAGGGAGCGCTTGCAGAGCAAGCAGCTGCTTTTGGCCGACAAGTATTCCCAATATGCCGGCTGTGCCGCGCAGGAAGCCGTCGCCCAGTCGAAGCTCGAAGTGCCCCTTAGCGACGCTCTGGCCTATCGTTCCGCCTGCATCATCGGCTCCGGCGTCGGCGGCCTCACCACGCTCGAGTTCTCCTACAAGATGCTGTTCAAGGAGAACAAGCGGGCGACCCATCCACTCACCCTGCTGAAGGCGATCGGTAGCTCGGCCTCCGCCCATGTCAGCATCGAATACGGCATCAAAGGCCCGACCTTCGGCGTCGTCAGCGCCTGCGCCACCGCCAGCCACGCGATCGGCCTCACCTATCGTATGATCCGTGAGGGCCTGGTCGACGTCGGCGTTGCCGGCGCTGCGGAGGCCTCGCTCAACTGGGGTGCGACGCGCGCCTGGCAGGCGATGCGTGTGCTGAGCCCCGATGGGCTGTGGCCGTTCGCCAAGAAGCGGAACGGCACCGTGCTCGCCGAAGGCGCCGGCATCCTGGTGCTTGAGGAATACGAGCGCGCCAAGGCCCGTGGCGCACCGATCCTGGCCGAGCTCTTGGGCTACGGCATGACCGCGGACGCGGCCGACATGGTGAACCCGTCCATCGACGGCGCATCCACGGCCATGCAGATGGCGCTCGACGACAGCGGGCTCGCGCCGTCGGACATCGACTACGTGAACGCGCACGGCACGGCGACCATGGTCAACGACATCAACGAGACCCGCGCGATCAAGCGCGTGTTCGGCAACGCCGCCAACAAGCTGTCCATCTCCTCGACCAAGTCGATGCACGGCCATTGTCTCGGCGCCGGCGGTGGCATCGAAGCGGTGGCTGCCATCAAGTCGATCGGCGAGAATTATGTGCCGCCCACGGCCGGCCTCGACGAGCCGGATCCGGAGTGCGATCTCGACTACACGCCCAACACCGGCAAGACCCGCGAGATCAACTACGCCATGTCGAACTCGTTCGCCTTCGGCGGCCTCAATGCGGTCCTCGTGTTCGGCCCGCCGCCGGCCTAGCGCCTAGACACCCAACCAAGCCAGCGACCGTTTGAGATAGGCGTGGCCGTCCGCGCGCCGCCACTCTCCGTGCGCCATGATGACCCGTTCGCAGTCCCAGCCGAGAACCTTGGCGCGAGCCGCGCGGGCAGGCGCCCTGTCCAAAAACGAAAGCCGCCACTCGCGCGGGACACCAGGGTTGCGGGCAGTGAGGCCGTCAAGGGCGGCGAGGGGGCGCTGCCACCAGGACCAGTGCTTGCGCAGGAACGGCTCGCTGAAGGCCTCGATGAGATCGGCCAGGATCACCGTGCGCGACGGGCGGTGCAAGAACACGATCTCGTCCATGGCGAAGGACCCCCGAAACCAAGCTTGGTCAATATCCGGCTGCCATTCCGCAGGGGCGACATCTTGGAGCGGTTCTCGGAATGCGAGCTCGGGATGCCGCCGTATGGTCGATTCGGGCCCCCAGAGCTGGGCGTGCGGATAGGCCGCCTTCCAGGCCGCGAGATAGAGGTGATGGATTTTGTTGGGGCTGACGAGATGCGCGACGCGCCCCAAGCCATCCACCTGGCGCTTGAGTTCATCGACGAGTTTGACAGGCGACCACACCCAGAGGTCGCCGTTGTCGAAGCGCGCGATCACCGAGCGGGTCGGGTAGGGGAAGCCGTAGAAACTGACGATCTCCCCCTCGGTCAGCCACAGCGTATCGCCGATCTCTTTAAGCATCGCGCCACCCTAGCCGCATGACGTTGGTAATCCGACGCCAATCAGCCCGAGCCCGCGGGCCGACTTGACTACCCTCTATACATGTGTCCAACACTACGTGATACTAAGGGTTGTATGCGGAGGGAGGCGCACATGCACAGAGGGTGGGTTTTCCTGATGGCGCTTTTGTTCCTGCCCAGCGCGGCGGCTGCCGGCCAGTTCTTCCCGACAATCTATAACGACGGCTATTCGTGCCCGGGCGGCTGCGATGCTCATGTGGTGTTCCGGCCTGAGTACAACGGCACGAAGTATGCCTCCGTGCCGACAAGTCCGAGGTCCAAGCCAAAGTCATGCGTAAAGGGCGAACTTTGTCGAGTCTGCTTTACCGACAAAGATGACTCATGCGCGGGGGCAATTTACCGGGGGGCAGGACCGGACAAATGGAGGTTCGATTTCACCACCGCCTTTTACGAGGAGAACTGCAACAAGGCAGGGCTGCCCAAGGCTCTGGCGGACAAGTGCAAGAGCTTCGATGACGCCTACGAGAAGCGGATAAAGGGAAAGGTCTACTGTTTGGCGGACCCGGACCAAGAGGGATGTGCACCTATCCTCACCAAGGCGACGTCGGCCAAGGAAGCGGACCAGCCCTACTGGGACGAATGCAGGAAAATCGGCGCGGCGAAGTTCAATCAGAAACACGCTAAGAAGCGGCAGAGATCGAGCGACTGTGCCTACGAGAAGCATGGCACGGGAGGACCGAACTCCAAGGGCCAATATTGGAGTCGGTTGCTGCCTGCAGCATGCCCAGCCAATTCTTTTGTGGGAAGAGACGGGACCGACTGCTGCGCAAAGCAGGACATCTACCTTGGCGGCTTTGGACGCGAGTGCACGATCTTCCTCGTAGCGAAGAAGGAGTGACACCGCTTTGCTGCCGAATTCCTTCGGCTAAGGCCTAGATCAGCCCAAGCCCGCGAAAGCTCGTGTGCCCCTGCTTGCCCACGATGATGTGGTCGTGGACCACGACGCCGAGCGGCTTGGCCGCAGCAACGATCTGCTTGGTCATCTCGATATCGGCGCGCGACGGCGTGGGATCGCCCGATGGGTGGTTATGCACGAGCACGATCGCTGTCGCCGACAGCTCAAGCGCCCGCTTCACCACCTCCCGCACATAGACCGGAGTATGGTCGACGGTGCCCCGCTGCTGCACCTCGTCGGCGATCATCTGGTTGCGCTTGTCGAGGAACAGGATGCGAAACTGCTCCTTGGCCTCGAAGCCCATGGCGGCCCGGCAATAGTCGAGCACCTGCTGCCAGGATGACAGGACCGGCCGCTCGAACACCTCGCCCTGCATCAGCCGGAGCGCCGCGGCGCGGACGAGCTTGATCTCGGTGACGGCCGCCGCGCCAAGCCCCGGCACTTCCAACAGGAGATCCTCCGGCGCGTTCATGGCCTCGGCGAAGCTGCCGAAGCGGGCGAGGATCGCCTTGGCCAGCGGCTTCGTGTCCCGGCGCGGCATGGCGCGGAACAGCACCAGCTCCAGAAGTTCGTAGTCGGGGAGGGCGTCAGACCCGCCGTCGCGGAAGCGCTTACGGAGCCGCTCGCGATGGCCGAGATAATGCGGCTTGGCGGCGTCATTGAAACCCATGGGGCTTCCGTTCAGGTCAGGATGCCAGGGGCGGACGATCCAGGCCCTTGGGCGACAGCGTGAACACCTCGCATCCGGTTTCGGTGACGCCGACCGTGTGCTCGAACTGCGCCGAGAGCGAGCGGTCGCGGGTCACGGCGGTCCAGCCGTCCGCCAGGATCTTCACATGCGGCTTGCCGAGATTGATCATCGGCTCGATGGTGAACAGCATGCCGGGCTTCAGCGGCAGGCCTTCGCCTGGCTCGCCGTAATGAAGGATGTTGGGCCGGTCGTGGAACACGCGCCCCAGACCATGGCCGCAGAAATCGCGCACCACGCTGCACCGCTCGCCTTCGGCATAGACCTGGATGGCGTGGCCGATATCGCCGGTCGTGGCGCCGGGGCGCACGGTGGCCACGCCGCGCATGAGCGCATTATAGGTGACCTCGAGCAGGCGTTCCGCCGCGCGGCTGACCTTGCCCACCGGGTACATGCGGCTCGAATCCCCATGCCACCCATCGACGATGAGAGTCACGTCGATATTGATGATATCGCCCTCACGGAGCGGGCGCGGGCCGGGGATGCCGTGGCACACCACGTGGTTCAACGAGGTGCAGATCGACTTCGGAAAGCCGCGATAGTTCAGCGGCGCCGGGACCGCGTCATGGGCCATGGCGAAGTCGAACACGATGGCGTCGAGCTCGTCGGTGGTCGCGCCGGGCTTCACGTGCTCGGTCAGAAGGTCGAGCGCCTCGGCCACGAGCCGTCCGGCCTTGGCCATGCCGGCGAAAGCCTCAGGTCCGTGCAGCTTGATCTTGGTGTCGCGCGCCTGGGCGCGGGCAAATTCGAGATTGGACATGGGTACGGATTATAGGGAACTTCCCCACACTTAGGGCGAAATCTCTCTGCATTCAATGCGCCTGCGGCCTTTTCCTCAAGCCAGCGCCTGAAGAGGGATCGCTCGCGGCAGCTTGAGCCCTTCGAGCGTGACCTCGGAGGCGAGGGCGATCGCTTCGACCCCGACCGCGCGCGCGTTTTGAAAGGCAGCCGCATAGCGCGGGTCGATGTCATGGGCGAGGGTGAAGGCTTCCGCGTCGCCGCGCTGGACGAAATAGACCATCACCGCGCGGGCGCCTGAGGCGACCATCGCGGCAAGCTCTTTGAGGTGCTTGGCGCCGCGCGCCGTCACCGAGTCGGGAAACTCGGCAAGGCCGGCTTGCCGCATCAGATGCACGTTCTTGATCTCCACGTAGCAGGGCGGCCGCGCCGGGTCTTCCAAGAGAATGTCGATGCGGCTGTTTTCGCCATAGCGGACCTCCCGGCGCATCGCCGCATAGCCGCTGAGCGCCGGGACAAGGCGGGCCTCGATGGCGGCAGCCACGGCACCGTTCGGGCTTACCGTGTTGATGCCCACAAGCGTGGGCCTTCGCCCGAGATCGACCTCGATCAGCTCCCAGGAATAGGCGAGCTTGCGCTTGGGGTTTGTCGAGCGGGAGAGCCAGACCCTGGAGCCAGCTGCGTTGAGCCCTAGCATCGAGCCGGGATTGGCGCAGTGGGCGGTGACGATCTCGCCCGAGGCCAACTCCACGTCGGCGAGGAAGCGCTTATAGCGCCGGACCAGACGCCCTTCGATCAGGCTCGAGGAAAACCGCATCAGCATGGATGCCGAGCCTATGGGGGCAGCGATGCGGCCGCAAGGCGAGGGTCCGCTTGCCCCCGAATTCCCCCGGCCCACAAAACTCGGGTAGAAGAGGACCATGGCAGACGAGACCCCGAGCCCAGACACCGTCACCGCCGCGCTGCTCGTGATCGGCGAGGAGATCCTCTCCGGGCGCACACGCGATGAGAATATCGGCTATGTCGCCTCCTACCTGACCCGCGTCGGCATCGCGCTGCGCGAGGTGCGTGTGGTGGCCGATGTGGAGGCCGAGATCGTCTCCGCGGTCAATGAGCTCCGCCGCCGCTTCACCTACGTCTTCACCACCGGCGGCATCGGCCCGACCCATGACGACGTGACCACCGACGCCATCGCCAAGGCCTTCGAGGTGGACGCGCGTGTCCGCGAAGACGCCGTCGCGGCGATGCGTCTGCAATACCCGGAGGAAGACCTCACCGCCGCGCGCCTCAGAATGGCCCGCATCCCGGAAGGCGCCGAGCTGATCCACAACGCCGTCTCCCGCGCGCCCGGCTATAGGCTGGAGAACGTCATCGTCATGGCCGGCGTCCCCCGGATCATGCAGGTGATGCTGGACGAGGTGATGCCGAGGCTCGCCAAGGGACGCCCCATGCTGGCGCGCGCCGTGCGGATCGATGCCCCCGAAGGAGACGTCGCTCCGCCGCTCGCCGCGCTCCAAGCCGCGCACCCGGAGGTACAGATGGGCTCCTATCCCTTCTTCGAGCACAGGCGGTTCGGCACCTACATCGTCTTGCGCACGACGGATGAGGGGCACCTTGATTCGGCGCTTCAGGCGCTCTGGGAAGTCATCGCCCGGGAAGGCTTCAGCGCCAGCGCGGTGGACGAGGCCTAGACCTTAAAAGCGACCGCGTGAGCGAATCACAGGTGATTCGGCCATGGTCCTCCCGGACGCCTCCTGCTCGCCGGCGAGCACCTGGGCGAAGCAGTCGCCAGTGGCAAGGAGAACGCCGGTCACTTGCGCTTCGACATTCTTTCGGCGCGGGGACATCGGGATGTCGGCGATACTCGCGCTCGCGCGGATCTCCGGTGAGCAGCGACCTGCTCATAGAGGCGAGACGAAGCAGCGCCATTCATATCGCCTCGCGAGATTGCGGCTTCAGCTGAGAGTCTACCGTGCCGCAAGCGCACGAAGACGGTGCGAGCGAACAGCAAAAAGCCCTGGAAAGCGATCCAGGGCGGCATCCTTCAACATGCTGTTTTCAAAAGAAAAAAGGCGCGGGGTCTGTCGATCCCGCGCCTCTTGAGAAGCTGTCTCTAAAGCTACTTCTTCTTAGCGGCCTTCCGCTTCGGCGCCTTGCGCTTCGCGGTACCGGTCTTCTTCGCAACCCGCTTCTTCGCTGCCGCGGTCTTGCGGACGACCTTCTTCTTCGCGGCCTTCTTCTTCTTGGCCGGGGCCCTCTTCGCTTTCTTCTTCGCTACTGCCATTTTGCATCCCTCCTATCGGGTGGCTGGCTGATCAGGTCACTCTAACTACAACCACTCGCCGATCCGCACGTATCGAGTTTCAGACACGTGCCGTTTCGTACGAGGGTCAAGCCACGGGGCATTTTTCACAGAGTTCCCTTCTTAGGTCTTAACGCGCGGCCAGAAGATGCCGCACTGCCCTAGCGCTGGAGTCGACCGCGAATCGCCGCCGATCAAACTCCACAGAGGATTCGAATACGACATTGTGAAGAGGTCCACAATCATTTCTCACCATCATCGTCGTCTAGGTCGTCCAGACTAGCAACCCGATGACCCCGACGCCGAGCCTCGGTCAGATGGATCACCGCCGACTTTGGCACGACCTCTTAGCTGCATCCACTCGTCGATCCGCAGGTGTCGCACTTCAAGCAGGTGCCGTTTCGGACCAGCGTGAAATTTCCGCACTCCTGGCACGCTTCGCCCTCGTAGCCTTTCACGCGCGCCTCGCTGATAAGCTCGTACTCGCTTCGCTCAGTAGACACTTCAACGCTTCGAACCTTCTCGGTCTGCTCGGATTCGATCAGCGACTCCGGCTGGTCGGACTTCTGGAGATCGACCTCGGTTAGGCGAGCCGTGGCCTGTCTTCCGCCAGACACTTCGACCCTTCCGTGCTCGAGAAACAACCTTCTGGCAAATCCAGGAGAAACCCGAGCTTCGCCTTCGAAGCCGCCACCGACGTCCTTGCTGGTCTCACCAGAGCCGACGCCGGTATTGCCAATCTCGCTGGGATCGACATGGGCCAGTTCGTTTCGGCCCAGGTAGGCGATTGCGAGCTCTCTAAAGATGTAGTCGAGAATTGACGTGGCGTTCTTGATGAAGGCGTTCCCACGCACCGGGCCTGCCGGCTCGAAACGCGTGAAGGTGAAGGCATCGACGAACTCTTCCAGCGGCACGCCGTACTGCAGGCCGACGGACACCGCGATGGCAAAATTGTTCATCAGCGAGCGGAAGGCGGCGCCCTCCTTGTGCATGTCGAGGAAGATTTCGCCGAGGCGCCCATCCTTGTACTCGCCCGTGTGGAGATAGACTTTGTGGCCCCCGACCACGGCCTTTTGGATGTACCCCGTTCGCCGGTCGGGCAGGCGCTCGCGTTCCGCGCGTTTGCGCTCGACTTCGATCACGCGCTCCACCACGCGCTCGGCGAACACCGTGGCGCGCTGGACCTGCGGCTGGTCCGAGGCGATGGCCGCCAAGATCTCGTCCTGCTCCTCTTCCTCGTCGGCGAGCAACTGAGCGTTGAGCGGCTGCGAGAGCTTGGAGCCGTCGCGATAGAGCGCGTTGGCCTTCAGCCCGAGACGCCAGGAGAGGAGATAGGCCTCCTTGCAGTCTTCGACGGTGGCATCGTTCTGCATGTTGATGGTCTTGGAGATGGCGCCAGAAATAAAGGGCTGCGCCGCCGCCATCATGCGGATGTGGCTCTCCACCGAGAGGAAGCGCTTGCCCTTGCGGCCGCAAGGCGAGGCACAGTCGAACACCGGCAGGTGCTTCGGATCGAGGCCCGGCGCGCCTTCCAGCGTCATGGCTCCGCAGGCATATTCGTTGGCCGTCTCGATATCGGCCCGCGAGAAGCCGATCTCCACCAGGAGGTCGAAATCCGGCTGGTCGAGCCGGCCCGGCTCAAGCCCGAGCGCCTCGGTGCAGAAGTCCTCGCCGAGCGTCCACTTGTTGAAGACGAACTTGATATCGAAGGCGGAAGCGACCGCCTTCTCGATCGCCTCGATCTTCTCGGGCGTGAAGCCCTTGGCGGCCAGCGTCTCGTGATTGACGCCTGGCGCGCTTTCGAGCGTGCCGCGGCCGACCGCATAGTCGATGATGCGCTTGATCTCGCCCTCGCCATAGCCGAGCGACGTCAAAGCCTCCGGCACCATGCGATTGATGATCTTGAAGTAGCCGCCGCCGGCTAGCTTCTTGAACTTTACCAGGGCGAAGTCCGGTTCGATCCCGGTGGTGTCGCAGTCCATGACCAGGCCGATCGTGCCGGTCGGCGCGATCACCGTGGCTTGCGCATTGCGGTAGCCGAACTCCCGCCCGAGCTCGAGCGCCTGATCCCAGGCGCGTGTGGCGTGCGCGAGCAGCTGCGGGTCGGGGCAGGAGGCGTGGTCGAGCGGCACCGGCACTGTGGCCAGCGCCTCGTAGCCGCCCCTGTCGCCGCGGGCGGCGCGCGCGTGATTGCGCATGACGCTGAGCATGGGCTCGCGATTTGCCGGGTAGCCGGGGAAGGGGCCGAGCTCGCGCGCCATCTCGGCGCTCGTCGCATAGGCGACGCCGGTCATGATCGCGGTCAGCGCGCCGCCGAGCGCCCGGCCTTCATCCGAGTCGTAAGGAATACCCGAGGCCATGAGCAGGCCGCCGATATTGGCGTAGCCAAGCCCGAGCGTCCGGTACTCGTAAGAGAGCTGCGCGATCTGCCGCGAGGGGAACTGGGCCATGGTCACGGCGATCTCGAGCACGACCGTCCATAGCCTGATGGCGTGCTCGTAGCTCTCGACGTCGAAGCTGCCGTCCTCCTTGCGGAACGCCATCAAATTGAGCGAGGCGAGATTGCAGGCGGTGTCGTCGAGGAACATGTACTCCGAGCAGGGGTTCGACGCCTTGATCTCGCCTGCCGCCGGGCAGGTGTGCCAATCGTTGATGGTCGTGTGGAACTGGATACCCGGATCGGCGCACGCCCAGGCGGCATAGCCGATCTGCTCCCACAGTTCCTGCGCCTTGAGCCGCTTCGCTACGGCGCCGTTCTTCCGGTAGGTGAGGTCCCACTCGCCATCGGCTTCCACCGCATCGAGGAAGGCGTCGGTCACCCGCACCGAGTTGTTGGAGTTCTGACCGGAGACGGTGCGGTAGGCCTCGGAGTCCCAGTCCGTGTCGTAGGTCTGGAACTGGATCGAGGAATAGCCCTGACGGCCGAACTGGATCACCCGGCGGATGAGGTTGTCCGGCACCTTGACCTTGCGCGCCGCCTTGACTTCGCGTTTGAGCGCCGGGTTGCGCTTCGGGTCGAAGCAGTCGTCGCCGTCGCCGTCGCAATTGACGCAAGACCTGAGGATCGCGTTGAGGCGCTCTGAGAGCACCTTGGAGCCGGTGACCAGAGCCGCCACCTTCTGCTCCTCGATGACCTTCCAATTGATGTAGGCCTCGATGTCGGGGTGGTCGACGTCGACCACGACCATCTTGGCGGCGCGGCGCGTGGTGCCGCCCGACTTGATGGCGCCGGCGGCCCGGTCGCCGATCTTGAGGAAGCTCATCAGACCTGAGGATTTGCCGCCGCCCGAGAGCGGCTCATGCTCGCCCCGGAGCCGCGAGAAATTGGTGCCCGTGCCCGAGCCATATTTGAACAGGCGCGCCTCGCGCACCCACAGATCCATGATGCCGTTTTCGTTGACGAGGTCGTCCTCGATCGACTGGATGAAGCAGGCGTGTGGCTGGGGATGCTCGTAAGCCGAGTCGGAGGCCTTCAACTCGCCCGTGGCGAAGTCCACATAGTAATGACCCTGGCTCGGGCCATCGATGCCATAGGCCCAGTGCAGCCCTGTGTTGAACCATTGCGGGCTGTTGGGCGCGCCCATCTGCTTGGCGAGCATGTGGCGCATCTCATCGTAGAAAGCGGACGCGTCTTCCTCGGAGGTGAAGTAGCTACCTTTCCAGCCCCAATAGGTCCAGGTGCCGGCCAGCCGGTCGAATACCTGGCGCGCATCGGTCTCACTGCCGAAGCGCTCGCCCTCGGGCAGCGCTTCGAGGGCTTGCGTGTCAGGCACCGACCGCCACAGCCATGACGGCACCGAATTCTCCTCGACGCGCTTGAGCCTGGCCGGCACGCCGGCTTTGCGGAAATACTTCTGGGCGAGGATGTCCGCCGCCACCTGGCTCCACTGGGCCGGCACCAGAAACCGCTCCAGGGCAAAGACGACCGAGCCGTCAGGGTTGCGGATCTCGCTCCGGCTCTCGCGGAAATCGATCGCGTCGTAAGGTGACCGTCCTTGCTCGGTAAAACGTCTTTGAATCCGCATCTTGCTTCCATCCCCCTTCGAAAATCTGGTGTTCGGCAGCGCGTTAGCGCGACCTTCGAGACTGGGGCGATTCGTCCTCGCCTTCAATCGCAGATCAATATCTAGCGCTCAGGCGTTACTTTACCACTAAACCCTGTGGGTGAGAGTAGGAATAGTATGTGGAAAGCCTTTGGACGACTTGCAACGGGGGCCCCTAGACGTCCCCAAAAACCGCCGTTTTTGCGCCAGGGGCGGCACCAGCCGGGAAGGGCCACGCCGTGCGGCGGCCAGTCCATAGATGTTGAAGAGATGAGCCCGCGCGTCGGTGGCCGCGACCCCGGAAGGCGCCTTCATCGCCTGTTTACGATCTCATCAGTATTTATTGAGGGACATCCGCTGGCGCCATCGGGCGGGACTCGATTTGGTTTCAAGCTTGCATCACCGCGCTCTGGGTCGCGACCTCGATCAGCTGGTCGTGTCGGTCGTCGACAATCGCCGGCCCATGCTCTCCATGATGCGCGCCATGCTCGCGGCCATCGGCACCGGACGCATCGAGACCCATGAAAGCCCGGCCGAGGCCCTCGACGCCATGGCCCGGAGCGTCCCCGATCTCGTCATCGCCGCGTCCACGATGCAGCCGGTCACCGGTTGCGAGCTCATCAGCTCGATGCGCCAAGTGGATAACGGCTCGCTCTGCTTCGTGCCGGCCATGGTCATGAGCGCCCACGCCAAGCCCGGCGTGATCGAGGAGGCCTTGCGCGCAGGGGCCCATCAAGTCCTCGTCCTCCCCACCTCCGCCAGCACGCTCTATCGCCGGCTCGACTGGCTGCTCAACGATGATCGTCCCTTCGAGCTTCGCGGCGACCAATACGTGGTCGCGGGTCTTGAGGAACGCTTGGCGCTCAGCATCCCACGGCCGGCTTATGAGCCCGCGCCCGCCCACCGGCCGCTTGCCGTCGGCGACACGATGAAGGCGGCGGGTGCTTTGCCCTACGCGCTGAAAGTGCGGGCGAATTAGAGCGTCCTTGCGCCGCTGGACAGGGGCCTGCGCAACGGGCCATAGTTGTCGGTACAAGCTCCAAGGGCGCTGAACCAATCCATGGGACTCATGAGTGAACTGTTTGCCTGGTGGAAAGGCAACACCATCGGCACGCGCCTCTTCACCTGGCGCAAGGGAATTCGCGTCGGCGAGGACGGCCTCGGCAATGTCTATTACCGCGAGCGGGACGGCACGCGCCGCTGGGTGATCTACGAGACCTTGGCGGAGCCTTCGCAGATCCCTCCGGAGTGGCATGGTTGGCTGCACCACACCGTTGACGTGCCGCCCACCGAGGAAGATTACAAGCCGCGCCCCTGGCAGCAGGCGCATCGTCCGAACATGACCGGGACCTACGAGGCCTATCGGCCGCCCGGCTCGACCTTGCGCCCGCAGGTCCAGAAGCCGCCTTTAGATTACGAGCCGTGGCAGCCCAAGTGATGCCCGCTTCAACGACAGATGTCGCGCTGCCCAGGGCGGTGCAGCGCTGGTCCGCATCCGACTACGCCAAGAACGGCCGGTTCGTGCAGGAGATGGCCGGCCCCATCTTCGCCATGCTGGCGCCGAAACCGGGCGAGCGCATTCTTGACCTTGGCTGCGGCGACGGCGCGCTGACAGCGGAGATCAAAGCCGCGGGCGTAGACGTGCTCGGCGTCGATCTCTCCGACGAGCTGCTCGCCGTGGCGCGCATGAAAGGCCTCACCGTTCGCAAGGCGGATGGGCATGCACTCGATTTCGTCCACGAGTTCGACGCGGTGTTCTCCAACGCAGCGCTCCATTGGATGCGCGCGCCCGACCTTGTGATCGCCGGCGTCGCCCGGGCGCTCAAGCCCAGGGGCCGGTTCGTGGGCGAGTTCGGCGGCCACGGCAACGTCGCCGCCATCGCCACGGCCATGCGGGCGGTCGGCAAAGCGAGAGGCGGCGATCCGGCGCTCGTGGCCCCGTGGTTCTTCCCGACGGTCGAGGAATATAGCGGGCTCCTGGCTAAGAACGGCTTCGCCGTCCACGAAATCGCGCTCGTTTCACGCCCGACCCCGCTGAAAACCGGCATGGAGGGCTGGCTCAGGACGTTTGGCCGGTCTTTCTTCGACCAATTCCCCGAGCCCGACCGGACCGCGGCGCTTAACGAGGCGATCGAGCTCCTGCGGCCCTCGCTCTGCGACGGCAGAGGACGATGGACCGCGGACCATGTGAGGCTCAGATTCAGCGCTGAGCGCCAGGCTTGAGGCCAAATTTCGTGGTGCCACACCGTTGCCCCAATGATCGAAGAGGCCTTTGATGCTAAAGGAGCGGGGGACGCATTGGCAGATGCGGGCTGCAAGGTGGGCGGCATGATGCAAGCCAAGAGAAGTCGGATGGATCGCCAGGCGAGGGCAGGGCGCGCGCTTGGCGCAGCCGTCGTCGCCGCGGCCTTGGCGCTGCCAGGGGCAGCCCAGGCCGATGCGATCAAGAATCCGATTGCCGTGTTCGCCGCCCTCGACAAGGTGACGGGCCGTATCTCACATCTCGAGATTCCCATCGGCAAGACGGTCCAGTTCGGTGCGCTGAAGGTGACGCCGCGGGTCTGCGACAGCCGCCCGCCCACGGAACCGCCCAACACCGCCTCATTCGTCGAGGTGGACGAGGTCAAGCTCTCCGGCGGGGAGCAACGAATCTTCACGGGCTGGATGTTTGCCGAGAGCCCCGGACTTCACGCCGTGGAGCACCCGGTCTTCGACGTTTGGCTCACGAGCTGCAAGACGCCCGAGGGGGCCAAGCCGGCCGAGAGTGCTGCGAACGCACCGGCGGACGCGGCACCGGCGCCCGCGGCTGAACCCAAGCCCAAGCCCGCACCGGCGCCCGCACCCGCCGCCGCCGCACCGCGCCCGCGGCCCGCGCCGCCGCCTGCCGCGGCAGCCGAGCCGACACTTCCCTGGTTGACGCCCAACGCCCCCTCCAGAAGGCGCTGAAACACCTGACGGCTGACCTCGATGGCGCCGAACCGGGCGAGGTGTCCGGTGACGAATTGCGTGTCGAGGAGGGTGAAGCCGCCGTATTTCAATCTGGCGATCAGATAGACCAACGCGATCTTGCTCGCGTCACGTCGTCTCGAGAACATGCTCTCGCCGAAGAACGCGCGGCCAAGATGGACACCGTAGAGGCCTCCCACGAGCTCTCCGTCCTCCCACACCTCGACCGTGTGGCAATGGCCGAGCGCGAACAGCTCGCGATAGAGGCTCCGAATGCGTCCGTTGATCCACGTGCTCCGCCGCCCGGCGCGGGGCGCCGCGCAGCCTTCGATCACACCTTCGAAGTCGTTGTCGATTTTAACCTCGAAGCCGCCGCGGCGGATGGTGCGGGCGAGGCTCTTCGGCACGTGCACCCGGTCGAGCGGCAGGATGCCTCGCCGCTCCGGCTCGATCCAGTAAAGCGCATTATCCTCGGCGCTCTCCGCCATCGGGAAAATGCCGCACGCATAGGCCTTGAGCAGCACCTGCGGCGTGATCTCGATCATCACGTCGTCGATGGAGGTCATGGCGCGTCACCCGGTATCGGACAGATGGTCCTCGAGCCAATGAATGTCGTAGTTGCCGTCGACGATGTCGGGCTCGGAGATGAGCGAGGTGAACAGCGGAATGGTGGTCTCGATGCCATCGACGACGAATTCTCCGAGCGCCCGCTTGAGTCGCATAAGGCATTCGTTGCGCGTGCGGGCATGCACGATGAGCTTTCCGATCAGACTGTCATAATAAGGCGGAATGGTGTAGCCCGCGTAAGCGCCCGAATCGACCCTGACCCCGAGCCCGCCCGGCGGATGGAAATGGGTGATCGTCCCCGGTGATGGCCTGAAGGTATGGGGATTCTCAGCGTTGATACGACATTCGATGGCGTGACCGTTGAAGCGCACGTCCTCTTGGCGAAGTGACAAAGGCGAGCCGCCGGCGATTCGGATCTGCTCGATCACGAGGTCGAGCCCGGTGATCATCTCGGTGACCGTGTGCTCCACCTGGAGGCGGGTGTTCATCTCGATGAAGTAGAACTCGCCCTCTTCGTATAGGAACTCCACCGTGCCGACGCCGCGATATTTCAGTGTGCGCATGGCGTTCGCCACGATCTCACCGATACGCACGCGCTCGCTGTCATTGAGCGCTGGCGACGGGGCCTCCTCCCAGAGCTTCTGGTGGCGCCGTTGCAGCGAGCAGTCGCGCTCGCCGAGATGGATGGCGTTGCCCTTGCCATCACCCACCACCTGCACCTCGATATGCCGGGGCTTGGCGAGATACTTCTCCAGGTAGAGCGTGTCGTCGCCGAAGGCGGCGCGCGCCTCGTTGCGTGCCGCACGTAGCGCCGGCTCGAGCTCGTTCTCGAAATGCGCAAGCTTCATGCCGCGTCCGCCGCCCCCGGCCGAGGCCTTGACCATCAGCGGGTAGCCGATCTCCGCGGCGATGACCTTGGCCTCCTCGTAGCTGGTCACGGAGCCCTCGGAACCAGGCACCACGGGAATGCCGAGCGACTTCGCCGTCTCCTTCGCTTTGATCTTGTCGCCCATCAGCCGGACATGCTCGGCGGTCGGGCCGATGAAGGTGATCTTGTGCGATTCGAGGATTTCGGCGAAGCGGGCGTTCTCGGCGAGGAAGCCGTAGCCCGGATGCACGGCATCGGCGCCGGTGATTTCGCAGGCGGCGACGATGGCCGGAATGTTCAGATAGCTGTCCTTGGCCGGCGGTGCCCCAATGCACACGCTCTCGTCGGCAAGCCGCACATGCATCGCGTGCGCGTCGGCGGTGGAGTGCACCGCCACCGTGGCGACGCCAAGCTCCTTGCAGGCCCGTTCGATGCGAAGCGCGATTTCTCCCCGGTTAGCGATCAGAATTTTGTCGAACATCGGGGCTTATGGACTAGCGTTGCTCGATCACCACCAAAGGCTCGCCATACTCGACCGGCTGGCCGTCCTCGATGAGGATGGCGATGACGGTGCCGGCCTTGGGCGACGGGATCTGGTTCATGGTCTTCATGGCTTCGATGATGAGTAGCGTCTGACCCGCCGCCACCCTGCTGCCGACCTCGACGAAAGGCGGCGCGCCAGGCTCGGGCGATCGATAGGCGGTCCCAACCATGGGGGAGGTGACCGTGCCCGGGTGGACAGCGACGTCCTCGGTCTGCGGGGTGCGCTTGGCCTCGCGATGCTCGAGCTGTTCCACCTGACCGCCGTTGGAGGTCGTGGTCAGCGTCGTCGTCAGATTGACGCCGCGGGCGACCCTGACGCGTTGCCCCTCGATCTCGATTTCGATCTCGGTGAGGCCGGTCTCCTCGAGAAGCCCGGCGAGCTCTCTGATGAGGTCCTTATCGAGGGTACCCCCGTCCTTGGTCATCGGCGTCCTTTCCTCGCGCGTCAGCCGGCTTTGCCGGGAGAGACCGTGGCGGCCAGCGCCTCGATCGCAAGCTCATAGCCCAAGCCCCCGAAACCGCAGATCACGCCTTTGGCGGCCTTGGAGATATAGGACCGGTGGCGGAACGGCTCGCGGGCAAAGATATTCGATAGATGCACCTCGACGGAAGGAACCGGACAGGCGAGCAAGGCATCGAGGATGGCGATCGAGGTGTGGGTGAGGGCGCCGGCATTAACGATGAGGCCCGCCGCCTCCGTCCTCGCCTCCTGAATCCACGTCACCAGTTCGCCTTCGAGGTTGCTCTGCCGAAAGTCCACTACGAAGCCAAGCGACTTGGCCTTCCGCTCGCATCTTTGGCGCAAGTCGTCCAGCGTCTCCTTGCCGTAGACCTCCGGTTCACGCGTGCCCAACAGGTTAAGATTGGGACCGTTTAGGACGTAGATCGGTTTGGCCATGGGCGATGCGGGGCGCTTGTCATAAGGCCGCGCCCGTCTCGGACGGTCGGGAAGCGGCGCGGGAAACGGGCCCCTTTATCAGCTTTTCTGGCGTTCGGCAAAAGGACCGGCCGCCGCGAGAGGCTTGATTGTCCTTGGGTTAAGGCCTCAACACGTGGCTTTGCAGCCGTTGTCGCGGATTTCCGTCACCTTTTCGACCAGCTGATCATAGAGGTCGTCCGGTGCGCCCGGGATGGTCTGGTCGCCGACCAGGTAAAGCGGCGTGCCTTGCAGGCCGAGCTTCTGGGCAAGATCCCTGGCCTCGTCGAGCGACTGTTTGACCTCGTCGCTTTCCATGTCCTTTTCAAGCTGCGGCACGTCGAGGCCGAGCTCGTTGGCGATGCGCAAGACCTTGTCCTTGTTGGCCTTGCCCGGCTCGCTGAACAGCTTTTGGTGCATCTCGAAATACTTGCCCTGCTTGTGGGCCGCGAGCGCGCCTTTGGCCGCGGCCTCGGAGTTGTCGCCGAAGATCGGCAGTTCTTTCAGCACCAGCTTCACCTTGGGATCGCTGTCGACGAGCTTGACGACGCTCGGCATGGCGCGGCGGCAGAAGCCGCAATTGTAGTCGAAGAACTCGACCACGGTGACGTCGCCATTGGGGTCGCCGGCGGTGAAAGCATGCGACGAGCGGAACAGAGCATCGGCGTTCTCGCTGATGGACTTTTCCTGCTGCGAGGCCTGCTCCGCCTGCTGGCGCTTGTCGAGCTCGGTCGTCATCTCGACGAGGATCTCGGGGTTCTTGGTGAGATAATCGCGCACGATCGCAACGATCTGCTTCTTCTCGAGGCTCGCAGCGTCGACCACGCCCGGCGCCATGCGCCAGATGATGACGATGGTGGCGGCGCTGACGATGGCGGCCACGACGGCAGCCACCAAGGCGGTGGCAAGGCCAGTCTTAGGGGTCATGCTGAGGTCTCCGGGGGGCTAGAGTTAGTTCTTCTGAGGCAGTTCGAAGGCGAGAATATCGTCGGCTCTGATCCAGTTCGGCGTGCCGTTGACGAGACCGGCTTTGGCCCGCTTGGCTTGCTCCTTAGCGAGACGCAAGCGTCCTTCATAGAAATAGGCCTCCGCCGACGCAAGGGATGCTTGCGCCATATAATTCCGCTTGGCCCCCGCCGCGTGGGCCAGGTCGGCCTTGCGCGCGTAGGCCGCGGCAATCTGGCGATAACCCATCGCCGAGGTGGTCTCCCGCGCCAATGCCGTGCGCAAGTTGCGAATGGCCTCGTCGAGATATTGCGAGTCCTCGGTTCCGAGCAGCGCCTGCGCCAGCATGATGCGGATCAGCGGCTCGTTCGGCGCGAGCTCCACAGCCTTTCGCAAGGACGGGATCGCCACCCGGCCTCTGCCGCTCTCGAACAGAAACTGTCCCTTGAGCTCATAGAAATAGGGCCAGTTGGGTTGCGCGGCGATGAGTTGATCGATCGAAGGCATGGCTGCGTCGACGCCGTCGCGCCTGTAGGTGGCGATGGCGTGCGCGTAGGTCGCCGGGAGTGAGGTATCGGTTGTGGGATAGCGGTTGAATGCGATCTCTGGCTTGTCGAGAAAGCCGGAGAGCTTGGCCCGCACGAGGTCGTGGCGGAGCTGGAGCTCGGGAGGATCGGTGTTGTTGTAATACGGGCTCGAGGTGACGAGCTCCTTTAGCTGCGCAATACGCTGTGGCGCCAGCGGGTGAGTCAACAGATAGGGGTTGATGCCCTGGATGCCGCGCATCTTGTCGGCGAGGACCTCGAAGGACTCGAGCATGCCCTTGCCGGACTGCTTGGTGGCATTGAGGAAGGTGATGGCGGCCTGGTCGGCCGAAGATTCCTCAGTCCGGCGGTAGGCGAGGAGAGAGCGCACCGCCATGTCGGAGCCGCCCATGGCCGCCCCCATGCCGACTTGCCCCACCCCGGGCGCGCCGGCTAGCGCGCCGCCCGCCATGGCGGCAAGACCGAGAAGCTGCAGCATGATCGAGGCCGACTTCGCCCTCGCGACCTGACTGCGAAACGCGGCGAGATGACCGCCGGTGATATGGCCGCATTCATGCGCGATGACGCCGATGACTTGGTTTGGCGTTTTCGCCATCATCAAGGTTCCGGCGTGCATGAACATGTTGTGTCCGTCGACGACGAAGGCGTTGAAGTTGAGGTCGTTGACGATATGGATGTGGATGTTCTGCGAGCCGAGACCGGCGGCGTGGAAAATCGGTTTGGCGTAGTCGCGCAGCAGAGCCTCGGTTTCGGCGTCGCGGATGATGCCCTGGGCATGTGCGCTGGTCGAGGCGACAAGCGCTCCGATCAGCCCGGCGACGACCCCCGCGCGAACTCGCAACGGCGCTCGAGAGGATCGGAACTGAGCTAGGGCTGGCATGGTCGCTTGATCGTAAAGGCTTGGCGCCGGACCGCAAAGACGGCTGTTTTCTTTTGCCTTCTTAGGGCGTTAGGTTGGCATGCCGCGTCCGGCCCCCGCCATTGCCAGCCTTGATTTGATTGACTTTTGATTGAGGCGACAACGTGACGGGACGGCGAAGACGAAGATCAACAATGCGCGAGGACGCCCCTTGAACGACAAGCCGAAATTGCCGGGGCTCCCACGCGCGCTGGCCCAAGGTCGCGCCATCGATCCGTTCATCGTGATGGATGTGATGCGCGAGGCCAATGAGCGCGAGGCAAGCGGCGAGGACATCATCCATATGGAGGTAGGCCAGCCCGCAACGCCGGCGCCACGAGCGGCGCGCGAGCGGGCGCAAAAAGCGCTTGCCGAGGAACGGCTCGGATACACCGAGGCGCTCGGCATGCCGGCCTTGCGCGAGCGCATCGCCCGCTATGTGAAGGAGCGCTATGGCGTTTCGATAAGCCCGGAGCGCGTCGTGGTGACGGCGGGCTCGTCCGCGGGCTTCGTGCTCGCTTTCCTCGCCATCCTCGATCCAGGCGCAGCGCTTGGTCTGCCGTCGCCCGGCTATCCCTGCTACCGGCAAATCCTGAAGGCACTCGGCGTCAGGCCGCATCTGGTCGAGACCTCAGGCCGGGGACGCTGGATGCCGACGGCAGCCGACGTGGAACGGCTCGCTGCGGAAGGGGCAGCGGGCCTTCTCTTGGCGAGCCCCAACAACCCGACCGGAACCATGGTGCAAGACGCGCGGCTCGCCGAGCTCGCCAAGACCTGCCGGCAGCGTGGCCTGTGGCTCATTTCCGATGAGATCTATCACGGGCTCGAATACACCGCGCCCGCCGAGACCGCGCTCGCCTATTCCGACGAGGCCATCGTCATCAACAGCTTCTCAAAATATTTCAGCATGACGGGCTGGCGCATCGGCTGGCTCGTGGTGCCTGAGGCACTCGTGCGAACGATCGAGCGGCTTGCCCAGAATCTCTACATCTCGCCGCCGTCCATCTCGCAGATTGCAGCGCTCGGCGCTTTTGATGGGCTCGAGGAGCTCGAAGAGATTAAGGGACGCTATGCGCGAAACCGCGCCATGCTTCTCGAAGAACTGCCGCGCGCCGGGCTCGACGCGATCCTTCCGGCAGACGGCGCCTTCTATCTCTATGCCGATGTGAGCCGTTACACGGGCGATAGCGCGGCCTTCGCCAAGGCGATGCTGCGGGAGATCGGTGTGGCGGCGACGCCCGGCATCGATTTTGATCCCAACCGGGGCGGGTGCTATCTCAGGCTCTGCTATGCTGGGGCGGAGGACGAGATGCGCGAAGCCGCGCGCCGGATCAGCGCCTGGCTGAAGAGCCGGTGAAATGAAAGAGGCGCGCCGCAGCGCGCCTCTTATGAGGTCTTGTCTGACCGTAACCTCTTGCTCTTAGCCGCGCGACCACCAGCCCCTGCGCCGTGGCGCGGGCTCTTCGCCGCCTTCGCTTTCGACTCTGATCACTTTCGGAGCCGGCTCCTCTTCACGCACCGAGGCCACGCTGAAGGCAGGCTCGGTCTCCCGCGGCTCAGGCACTGCGGCTTCGCCGCCGAATGCGTCCTCGGGGCCTTGCGTGTGTTCGCGATCCTTGCCGTTTGGCCGGTCCTCACGAGGCGCTACGTGCTCCTCTGCCGAGGCCTCCGGTGCGGCCGCGTCCGCTGGTTCGCCACCGGCTTCGGTGGTGATCTCCTGACCGGCTTCACGGCGCTGACCTGAGCGGCCGCGGCGTCCGCCACGGCGGCCGCGCCGGCGTGGAGACTTGCGGGTTTGCGTCTCGGCATCCGCCTCGGCGGTCTCCTCAGCGCCGTCCTCAGGCGCAGCGATCTCGTCGGACTCGGCGTCCCTGGCCGAAGCTGACGGGCGATCCGCCTCGGCGCCACCTTCTCCCGGACGCTTGCGCCGCCGGCGCCGCGGACGGCGTTTGCCGGCTTCGTCTTCCGCCTCGGCGGAAGGCGGAGGGGTTTCGTCTGGATGATGCGCCCAATCCATCTGCACCACGGCGCTCTCGCCGCCGACAAGCGTACCTTCGGCCGCCCGCTCGATCACGAACTGCGAGACGTGCATCTCCTTGTCGGCGGTGACGGTGATCGGCACCCGATAGCGCGCCTCGATGTCCTTCAGATGCGCGCGCTTCTGATTGAGGATGTAGAGGGCGACGTCCACCGCCGTGGTGGCGGCGAGCGGCATCACGCCGTCGGTAATCAGCCGGTCCTCCACGGAGCGCAGGATATCGAGTGCCACCGATTCCACGGAGCGCACGATGCCGGTGCCTTGGCAGATCGGGCAGGCATTGGTCGAGCCTTCGAGCATGCCGGTCCGAAGACGCTGGCGCGACATCTCCATCAGCCCGAAATGACTGATGCGGCCGACCTGGATGCGGGCGCGGTCGTTGCGCAACGCCTCCTTCAAACGCCGCTCGACCAGCCGGTTGTTGCGCCGCTCGTCCATGTCGATGAAGTCGATGACGATAAGCCCGGCAAGGTCGCGCAAGCGAAGCTGCCGGGCGATCTCGTCCGACGCTTCGAGATTGGTCTTGAGCGCCGTGTCTTCGATATTGTGCTCGCGCGTCGCCTTGCCCGAGTTCACGTCGACGGAGACGAGCGCCTCGGTCTGATTGATGACGATATAGCCGCCCGACTTGAGGGTCACTTGCGGCGAGAACATAGCCGCCAGTTGCCGTTCCACCTGATAGCGGATGAAGATCGGCTCGGGCTCCTTGTAGGGCTTCACATTCTTCGCATGGCTCGGCATGAGCATGCGCATGAAGTCCTTGGCGTCGCGATAGGCGTCGTCGCCCGCAACCAGCACCTCGTCGATATCCTTGTTGTAGAGGTCGCGGATCGAGCGCTTGATCAGGCTGCCTTCCTCGTAGACGAGGGCCGGTGCCGTCGACTCCAGCGTGAGGTCGCGGACAGTCTCCCACAGCCGCAGGAGATAGTCGTAGTCGCGCTTGATCTCGGTCTTGGTGCGCTGCGCGCCCGCCGTGCGGATGATCAGACCCATGCCTTCCGGCACTTCGAGCTCGCCGGCGATTTCCCGCAAACGCTTGCGGTCGGTAGGCTGGGTGATCTTGCGCGAGATGCCGCCGCCACGCGCCGTATTGGGCATCAGCACCGTGTAGCGGCCGGCGAGCGACAGATACGTCGTCAGCGCCGCGCCTTTGTTGCCGCGCTCTTCCTTCACCACCTGCACGAGGATGATCTGGCGGCGCCGGATCACCTCTTGGATCTTGTAGGGACGGCCGCGCCGGCGCCGTGCGCGCTCGGGCACCTCTTCCAACGCATCCTCCGAGCCGACCGATTCGACGCTCTCCGCCGTGCCATTGCCGTCCTTCGACGACGCTTCGCCCGACTCATCATCGTCGTCGTCATCGTCGTCGTCCTCGGCGGATGCCGCGGCGATCGTGTCGTTACCTTCGTCCTCGTGGTCATCTTCGGCAGATGCCTCCACGGCAGCCCCGGTCTCGTCTTCGGAATCGTCCGGGCGCTCAGCCGGCTCGGACACCTCGTGAACGAGGTCGCTGGCCTCGAGCGCCACGTCCGACGACGTGTCGCCGTCGTCGCGGGGCGTCGTGTCGATCTCGTCCTCGTCGTCGAGCTCGAACCTCGCGATGGGAGGAAGAGCCTCAAGCGTTTCCGTCTCTTGGGGCTCCGTCCTTTGGGGCTTCGCCTCCTTCCGGGTGTCGGGGCGGCCGCGACCACGCCGGCCGCGCTTGCGACGGCGCCCGGCGGCCGCTTCGTCATCCTCGGCGGCTTCCTCGGCGGAGGCGCGGCTTTGCTCTGCCGCCTCTTCCTCAAGCAGTGCCTGCCGGTCTGCGACCGGGATCTGGTAATAGTCAGGATGGATTTCAGTAAAGGCTAAGAAGCCGTGCCGGTTGCCGCCGTAATCGACAAACGCCGCTTGGAGCGACGGCTCAACTCGCGTGACCTTAGCGAGATAGATATTGCCTCTGAGCTGCTTCTTGTTCGCCGATTCGTAATCAAATTCCTCGACACGATTGCCTTTTACCACGACGACCCGGGTCTCCTCCGGATGCGCCGCATCGATTAGCATTTTGCTTGCCATTTTGTGTGTTCTCCGCCGCACGGGCCGGGGAGAGCGGTATCGAAGACCGCTTCACCGGGCGTGAGCCTGAGGCCCGCGCGCGCCAATGACCAATAGACCATGATTCGTTGCGACGACCCACGTTGAGCCAGGTCTCCCGGCCCAGGGGTTCGGCCATCCGTGGCCGCCAAGCGATCAAAGGCATCAGGGAAGTCCGGAGATTTCCGTGACTTAGCTGAACACCATGATTTTGCATCGCATCCTCACTCGCCGCGTGACCGCGGCGACGTTTCAATCTGGGCAGCTGTTTGTCACTTAGCCGCCGCCGTTCTGCGTCTTGGCCGGACTGATGGGGCCTGACGCGGTAAAACAATTCGCCCGTCTCGCCATGTGGCGTCCAAGGGCTCGGACTCAAAACGAATTGAGTTTGACCCTTATTACGGGTTTGCCGAGAGATTTGGCAAGTGCCGAAGGTCCCGCCGCCAAAGGGTCACAACGGACGCTTAACCAGGCGCAGTTAACAATTAGGCCCGATTCCTCGCCATATTTGGCGCATCGCGGCCTGGGGAAGGACCTGGCTGAAGCGCCCGGCGTTAACGAAGAAACCGCGCGAAGTCAGACGAGTGGGAGCGATGCGAGCTGTGCGTGCCTTGGTTGCCTTTGCGCCGCCATGGGTTGTGGCGCTTATGCTCTTGGCAGCACCGGCCGGGTTCCTTGATCTGCCCGCGCATGCCGAGCCTAACGCCGCGATTGCCAAGGACGCACGCCTTGCCGGCGACCGAGAGCGCACGCGTTTCATCGCCGACCTGTCGAAGAAAGTCGACGTGCAGGTCTTCGCCCTCGGCAATCCCTACCGGGTCATCGTCGATGCCGCCGATGTGAGCTTCCAGATGCCGCAAGGCATCGGCAAGGAGCCACGGGGCCTCGTCACCGCCTTCCGCTACGGCCTATTCGCACCCGGCAAGTCGCGCATCGTCCTCGACGTGAGCGGTCCGTTCCTCATCGACAAGTCCTTTGTGCTTGAGGCGCGCGACGATCAGCCTGCGCGCCTCGTGATCGATCTCGTGCCCACCGACGAGAAGACGTTTCAAGCCTCGCTCCAGAAGGCGAGACAGGCTGCCGTCGAGAAAGCCTCTCTGCCGCTCCCGGCGGCGCCGGTGCGCCCCGCCGCCGCCAAGCCGATCATCGTGCTCGATCCCGGTCATGGCGGCGTCGACCCCGGCACGAGCAGCACGAACGGCGTGACCGAGAAGGAAGTCGTGCTTCAGTTCGCCAAGGAACTGAAGAAGAAGCTCGCCGCGACCGGCCGCTATGAGATCTACCTGACGCGCGAGGACGATACGTTCTTGCCCCTGAAGGACCGCGTGGCCTTCGCCCAGAAGAAGGGGGCAGGGCTCTTCCTGTCGATCCACGCGGACTACTTCCCGACCAAGATCGACGATGCGCGCGGCGCGACGGTTTACACCCTGTCGGAACAAGCCTCGGACGAGGAGGCGCGGGAGCTCGCCGCCAAGGAAAACTTTTCCGATGCCATCGCCGGCGTCGAGCTGCCGGACGATTCCGATGAAGTGGTGGCCAACATCCTCATCGACCTGGCGCAGCGCGAGACCCAGAACCGGTCGGTGGTGTTCGCCAGATCCATCGTCGGCGAACTGGCCGGAAAGGCAGCGTTGCACACCAGGCGCCTGAGATCGGCGGGCTTCCGCGTGCTGAAGGCGCCGGATGTGCCCTCAGTGCTGCTCGAGCTGGGTTTCCTGAGCAACGCTGAGGACGAGAAAGAGCTCACCTCCGAGCGCTGGCGCGACCGCATGACCGATTCCGTGACAGAGGCTATCGACGGCTATTTTGCCGAGCGCATCGCCCGCATGCCGTTCTGATCTTAACGATCGCCGCGATTTCGCGATTTATTGTCGGGGGAGGCCCAAAATGCGGGCGACTCCAGCGTTTTGTTGCCATATTCTTGGTTAGGGTTGGCTCGGGTGCCCCGCGAGGCTGAAAGCGGGGTCGGGACGGTCGGAAACCATGGATATCACAGCACCAGTCAAGCCGCCGCAGCAACGGCGGCGCCGTCGTCGCGGCGGGTTCCTCTTGCGCTTTCTCGGCTTCATGTTCGCCGCTGGCATGATTCTGTTCATCGCCGTGGCCGGCGCGGCCGCCTTCGTGCTGTGGAAAGTCTCCCAAGAACTGCCGGACTACGAGGTGCTTGCCAAGTACGAGCCGCCGGTGATGACGCGCATCCACGCCAGTGATGGCCGGCTCATCGCCGAGTACGCGCGCCAGCGGCGCATCTACGTGCCGATCACCGCCATTCCCCAGCGCGTCATCGACGCCTTCATCTCGGCCGAGGACAAGAACTTCTATCAGCACGGCGGCCTCGATATTCAGGGTATCTTCCGCGCCGTCGTCACCAATTTGAGCGCTTTGCAATCCGGTGGATCGCACATGGTCGGCGCTTCGACCATCACCCAGCAGGTGGCCAAGAACTTCCTGCTGACGCGGGATCAGAACATCGAGCGCAAGCTCAAAGAGGCGATCCTCGCCATCCGCATCGAGCGGGCCTTCACCAAAGAGCAGATCCTCGAGCTCTATCTGAATGAGATCTATCTTGGCGGTGGGGCCTACGGCGTTGCCGCCGCGGCCCAGACCTATTGGGACAAGGCGCTGAACGAGCTCACGCTGGCCGAGGCCGCGTATCTTGCCACGCTGCCCAAGGCACCGAGCAACTACGATCCGTTCAAGCATGCCGATCGCGCCATTGCGCGGCGCAACTGGGTCATCGATCGCATTGTCGAAAACGGCTACGCCACGAAAGAGGAAGGGGAGGCCGCGAAGGCGCAACCGCTCGGCGTGAAGGCCCGCACCTACGGTCCAAAGATCTTCGCCTCGGAGTATTTCGCGGAAGAGGTGCGCCGCAAGATCATCGACGACTTCGGCGAGGACAAGCTCTATGGCGGCGGCCTGTCGGTCCGCACCACACTCGACCCACGGCTCCAGCGCATCGCCCGCAAAGCTCTGGTCGATGGCCTCACCTCCTACGACCGCGCGCATACCAGCTGGCGCGGTCCCGAGAAGACCGTCGACATTTCGGGCGACTGGGGCAAGACACTGGCCGGCGTTCCGGTGTGGAAGGATATCGATCCCTGGAAGCTCGCCGTGGTGCTCGAGGTCTCGAATGCCCAGGCCAAGATCGGCATTCGCCCCGGCCGCAACGAAATCGGCAAGCTCGTGACCGAGCGCGAGACCGGCGTCATCCCCGCGAGCGAGGTGAAATGGACCCGCAAGACTGTCACGCAGGCGCTGAAGCCGGGCGACGTGGTCTATGTCTCACCGCGCGAGCCTAAGGCGACTAAGGATGGCGGGACCGAGTCTGCGGATACGGTCAAAGGGGAATGGTCCCTGCAGCAGGTGCCCAAGGTCAGCGGCGCACTGGTCGCCATGGACCCCCATACCGGCCGTGTGCTGGCCATCATGGGCGGCTTCAGCTTCGCCCAGAGTCAGTTCGACCGCGCCACCCAGGCCCTGCGGCAGCCCGGCTCCTCGTTCAAGCCCATCATTTATACGACGGCGCTCGACAACGGCTACACGCCGTCGAGCATCATCGTCGACGGTGCGATTTGCGTCAGCCAGGGCAAAGGCATGCCGCAGTGGTGCCCTAAGAACTATTCGGGCGGCGGCGCCGGTCCCTCCACCTTGCGCTTCGGCATCGAGCATTCGCGCAATCTGATGACCGTGCGGCTCGCCCGCGACATGGGTATGCCGGTCATCGCCGAATATGCGCGGCGCTTCGGCGTCTACGACAATTTAATGCCGGCGCTGTCGATGGCTCTTGGCGCGGGCGAGACCACGCTGCTGCGCATGGCCACCGCCTATTCCATGATCGACAATGGCGGCAAGAAGATCGAGTCGACTTTCATCGATCGCATTCAGGACCGTTACGGGCGCACGGTTTGGCGTCATGACGACCGCGACTGCAGCAAATGCGCCGCGCGCGAGTGGACGGGTCAAGCCGAGCCGAAGCTCGTCGACAACCGCAAGCAGATCGTCGATCCGATCTCGGCGTTCCAGATGGTCGGCATCCAGGAGGGCGTGGTCCAGTACGGCACCGGGCGCCGGCTCAAGGCCTTGAACCGGCCGCTCGCAGGCAAGACCGGCACCACCAACGACTACAAGGATGCCTGGTTCATCGGCTACACGCCCGACCTCGTCGTCGGGGCCTATGTCGGCTACGACCAGCCGAAGAACATGGGACGCAGTGCGACCGGCGGTGGCGTTGCCGCGCCGATCGTGAAGCAGTTCTTCGAGGAGGCGCTGAAGGGCGTTCCGCCGGTGCCGTTCCGGGCGCCGCCTGGAGCCGTGCTGGTGCGCGTCAATCACAAGACCGGTCTACCGGCGCGGCCTGGCGACGGGAACGTGATCGTGGAGACCTTCAAGCCGGGGCAGCTGCCTGCCGGCGCGACCGGCGAGGTGGTCGAGGACGATACCGGGGCGGATCAGGGCGAGGATTTCCCCAACTATCCTAATGCGGCCCAGGCCGGTCCCCCGCAAGGGTTCCCGCCGCAAGGTCAATATCAGCGACCGCCGCCGCAGCGCCGGCTTCCCCGGCGGTCCGCCGAGCAACGACCGGGCTTTGACATCAGGCACGGGCGGCCTCTACTAGAGCGAAAATCCGAGAGCGTGATTCAGGCGGAGTTTCTTCCCCGCCTGAGCCGCAATCTATTTCGACCAACCACTATCGAGGAAAGAATGCGCGCCGAAACGGAGACGGTCGTCGACGAGATCAAAGAGTCCCTGTCCTTGCTCAGGAGGCATCTTTGACCCCGACCAGGCGAAGGCGAGGCTGACCGAGCTAGACCGCGAGGCTGAAGCTCCGGACTTCTGGAACGACGCGCTCCGCGCCCAAGGCCTGATGCGCGAGCGCCAGCAGATCGAGACGGCGCTCGGCGCCTATGACCGTCTCACCCGCGAGCTCGACGACAATCTGGCGCTCGTCGCCCTTGGCGAAGAAGAGGGCGACGAGGGCATCGTCGCCGAGGCGGAGGCGGCGCTGCGGAAGCTGCGGCAGGAGGCCCATACCCGCGAGGTGGAGGCGCTTCTGTCTGGCGAGGCCGATGCCAACGACGCGTATATCGAGATTCACGCCGGCGCCGGTGGCACCGAGAGCCAGGATTGGGCGCAGATGCTGGAGCGCATGTATATGCGCTGGGCGGACGGGCGCGACTACAAGGTCCAGCTGATCGGCGAGCATTACGGCGAGGAGGCGGGCATCAAATCGGCCACCGTCCTGGTCAAGGGCGCGAACGCGTATGGCTGGCTCAAGACCGAGTCAGGCGTGCACCGGCTGGTCCGCATCTCGCCGTTCGACTCCAATGCGCGCCGCCACACGAGCTTCGCCTCGGTGTGGATCTACCCCGCGATCGACGAGAGCATCGAGATCGACATCGACGAGAAGGATGTCCGCATCGATACCTACCGCGCCTCGGGCGCCGGCGGTCAGCACGTCAACACGACCGACAGCGCGGTCCGCATCACCCATGTGCCGACGGGAATCGTCGTCCAATGTCAGAACGAACGGTCCCAGCACAAGAACCGGGCCACGGCGTGGGCCATGTTGCGTGCGCGCCTCTACGAAGCCGAGCTCAAGCGGCGGGAAGAGGAAGCACTCGCCGCGGCAGCCTCGAAGTCCGAGATTGGGTGGGGCCACCAGATCCGGTCTTACGTGCTCCAGCCCTATCAGCTCGTGAAGGATTTGCGGACGGGCGTCGAAAGCACCAACCCGAGTGCCGTGCTCGATGGCGATATCGATGCGTTTATCGAGGCCGCGCTCGCCGAGCGCATTCACGCCGACGCCAAGGCCTAATCGGCCTCTCGCCCGCTTGCTCGTCCGAAGTCAGATCTGTCCGCTATTCCGCGGCCCGGCTCGAGAAGGGATTGCCCGAATCGCTCGACTTGTCGGTGCGCGTGCTAGAGCCCTTCACTTCGCCCAGGGGATCGTCCGACCGGCGCGACTTCCCTTCGAAATACGCGCCCTGCTCGATGGCGAGACTTCTGATGGAAGATGTCGCCCTCGACATGAGACTGCGCCTGCAAGGTGACCCGCAAGCCCCGGATCGAGCCGACGACCTTGCCGCGCACCACGACGTCCTCAGCGATGACGGAGCCCTGGACCTGCGACTTGTCGCCGAGCAGCAGGGAGCCGCAATGGATATCTCCCTGAATCTCGCCGTCGACTTGAATCTCCCCTTTCGAGGTGACGTTGCCGATGATCGTCAGGTCTTCGCCGATGATCGAGGGAACCATCTTGCTGGCACTAGCGCTCGGGCTGGGGCCCTTCGCATATGTGGCAGGACGCTCGGTGAAGGGCGATGACTTGGCCTCCGGGCTGCTAGGCCGCTCACCCATCTTGGTGACAGTCTCGCCAGGCTCAGGTTTCTTCGTGAACATACGTGGGTACCTCCCCATCCAATACGAGTGACGCAACGCGAAACGTAACTCGGCACTAGGTCCCGCGACGTGAGACAGTAAAGCGGTCTAAATCGATTGTCGCGGAGCTTCTTGCCCGATGGCTAATACCCAGCGCCCCAACTCCTTAAGGTGACAATATCGCCTCGCTCCAACCTTGTCATGAGGGTTCTCCTGGGGCCTTTCCCCGGGCCGTTTGGGCCTGGCGCGCGGGGCTTTCCGCCTTGAATCGCCTTCGTTTAGCCGATTTTCGCGCCTCATATGCCACGAGTCCTTAGCCTCGCATTGCGCGTCGTGATAACGATGCTTGGAGGCCTTAAGGGTGCGCCTTGGGGGGTGCCGACAAGAGCCATGAGCGGAGTAGGCGTCGCGGTGCAATCCTGAGGCGAGGCCGGTCATTGCGCATGGCTGCTCGCGTGGCCCGGACAAGGGCGGTGAATTGGGGCTTGGCCGAACCTCTTGGGGCCTGTGACTGAATGGACGAACCGATCACAGGGGCCTTGGCCAAGCTGACCACGGAGGGCGGTAAAGCCATTCGCGCTCTGCCCGGACGCGGCCGGGAATTGGTGAAGCGCGTTCCGCCGCCGGTTCAAATTCAGCTCGCCAAGTTTTCCTCGCATGGTGCTCATGTCTGTCGCGAGATATTCGCCGGTGTTCTTGTCGTCGGACTGATCGCCATTGTGCTCGGCTATGGGCGCTTGGCCCGCGGGCCTATCTCGCTGCCGAGCCTGGTGCCTCCCATCGAGGCGGCGATCAATGCCCAGCTGACCGATCTGCACGTGAAGATCGACGATGCCGTGCTGCAGCGGAGCAACGATGGACCTGGCGTGTTGTTCCGCCTCCGCAACATTCGCCTCATCGACAAGGACGGAGAGATCGTAGCGCAAGCGCCGCTCGCCGCTATCGGCATGAGCGGCAGCGCGCTTCTGACGGGCCGGTTCGCGCCGGGCAGCGTCGACTTCATCGGGCCGCGGCTGTTGATGTCGTACAACCCCGATCAGGGTCTGTCGCTTGCCTTCTCCAAGCCCGGCGAGGACAGCGATGCCTTGATGCGCGGCGCGCTCCCCGCCGACGAAGCTTCGAGCGCGGCGCCGAAGCAGGCTTCACCACACGCTGCACCCAACCAACCAGCGCCGGCGATGGCCGCACGCAAGTTCAATCTCACCAAGACGGTGGCTGAAGTCTTCAAGCGCACACGGCGCGGCGACACGTCCTATCTCACCCGGTTCGGCTTCAAGGATGCGATCTTTGTCTTGAACCAGGACGGCACGCAGAGCCTCTGGCAGGTGCCTGACTTCGCGATCGACCTCGAGCACCTGGACAAGCGCAGCATCCTTATCGGCGAGGCCAATGTCGCCTCGAGCAGAGGCGACTGGCAGCTCGAGGTGCGCACCGAGCAGCACGCCAAGAACAAGAGCCTCGGGATTACCGCGTTGATCGAGAATCTCGTGCCCTCGGGGATTGCCGGCAACTTCCCCACGATCGGCATCCTCAAGGCCCTCGATATGGCGGTTGACGGCGAGACCACCTTCGAGCTTGCCCGCAACGGCGACTTCCTGTCCGGCGAGGCCAGGCTCAAGCTGGCGCCGGGGCAAATCACGCCGCCATGGGATCGCGACACGCCGGTGCGCATCGACCACGGCGATTTCACGGTGCGCTACATCGAAGACACGGACGTGATCGAGATTGCCCCGTCGACGCTGCGCTGGGGCAAGAGCCAGGCAACGTTCAGCGGCGAGCTACGTCCGGTTCGCGACGCGGCGAGCCATGTGGTCTCCTGGGACTTCAACTTGAAGGCAAACGATGCCGTCTTCGGCGTCGAGGAATTCGGCCTCGGACCCACCAAGATCGATGAGTGGACGGCAACGGGGACCGTTTCACCCAAGGACGGGCGCGTGACTCTTTCTCGCTTTGTCATTCGCGCGGGCGACGCCTCGATCGCCGTCTCCGGAAGCGTCGTGGACGCGCCTCAGTCGTCGCCGGCGGTCAGGTTTGCGGGTGAGGTGAGCCCGATGCCGGTCGACACGCTGAAACTGCTTTGGCCGAAATTCCTCGCCGGCAAAGCGCGGCAATGGGTTCTGGAGCGCGTGGCCGGCGGGCAAGTCCTCGGCGGGAAATTCAACGTGGCACTGCCGGCCGGCGCGCTTGCCGCGATGGAGCAGGGTAGGGATGCACCCGAAGGTGCCGTGAATGTGGAGCTCAATTTCACCGGATCGAGCATCACCTATATGCCCAAGATGCCGCCCGTGATGGCGGGCGATGCCAAGCTCACGGTCTCTGGCACCGAGTTCGCCGTCGATATCCCCAAGGCGAAGATCGTCGTTGCAAAGGGACAAGAGGTGGCCTTGAGCGAGGGGCGGTTCTTCATTCCCGACCTCCGCCAGGATCCCCAGCAAGGAGTTATTACCTTCCGCGCGGCTGCGGCCACGCCCACGGTGATGCAACTTCTCGATCACGAGCCGCTCGGCTACATCCGCCAAGTCGGCATGAAGCCGGACTTCCTCGGCGGAACTGCCATGGGCGGGTTCACCTTGTCCATGCCGCTCAAGAACGATCTCGATTTCAAAGAGATCAAGATGAGCGGCCTGGCGCGTCTTGAGGATGCGATTGCTTCTAACCTCGCGGGCGACATGGACTTCGAAGGTGGCGCGCTCGATGTGGAGCTCTCTGAGGAAGGCGTCACGGCGAAGGGTGAGATCAAGATCAAGGATGTGCCCGCCGAGATCTATTGGCAGCGCGTTTTCTATGCGCCTGACAACGAGCAGCCGCCGGTCCGAGTCTCAGCCATGCTCGATGCAAACCAGCGCGAGAAGCTCGGCATCAAGGTCAATCATCTGGTCCGAGGCCCGACGCCAGTGACATTGTCTGTCAAAGGATTCGGGCAAGACACTCAGGCCATGAGCATGGAAGCCGACCTGACCAACGCCCAGTTGCTTTTCGGCAGCATGGGCTGGACTAAGCCCCCAGGTCAGGAGGCAAAGATCAGCTTCGATATCGCCAAGAGCGAGGACGGCGCGGCTGATCTCAAAAACCTCAAGCTCGTCGGCGACGACATCGCCGTCTACGGTGACATCGCTCTCGATCCCAACCAGCACCTCAAGAGCTTCCACTTCTCGGATTTCTCGGTGAGCCCTCAGACCCATGTCGAGATCACCGCCAATGTCAGCGACGACCAAGTGCTCGAGATCAACGCGGAAGGTCCGAGCTTTGACGGCAAGCAGTTCTTCCACTCCTTGTTTTCGGCGGGCCAGCTCGCCCAAGAGGGAGAGCCCGCCGATCCGTTCGGCATTGACTTGACGGCGAAGATCGGCCGGGTGATCGGCTTCCACGACACGGCTGCCACCGATGTCGAAGTCATGCTGAAGAAGCGTGACGGGCGATTGGTAGCGCTGGATGCCAAGGGCAAGCTCAATGGCAAGGAGCCGGCGGCCGTCAAACTCGAGACGAGAAGCGGCGCGCGCTGGCTCAAGGCCGAGGCGCTCGATGCTGGCGCAGCGTTCCGCCTGGTTGGCTTTTACGGCAGCATCGAGGGCGGCAACGCCTCGCTCCAGGTCAATATGGACGCCGGCGGTCCAGGCACGAAGTCCGGGACCTTGTGGGCGCGAGATTTCTATGTCGTAGGCGATCCCGTCGTGG
Source organism: uncultured Alphaproteobacteria bacterium (assembly GCA_963717875.1). Lineage (GTDB taxonomy): Bacteria > Pseudomonadota > Alphaproteobacteria > Rhizobiales > Methyloligellaceae > Methyloceanibacter. Next base: position 29,243 of record CAVQXI010000027.1, on the reverse strand, counting down.
CCGACGTCCTGACGGATCCGAGTTCGGCGGCGGTGTTGGGTCAGAACAAGAAGCAGATCGCCAGATCACGCATTGCCTTTAAGCGTCTGCGCGCGCCATTCATCGTCGGGTCCGGCAAGTTCCAGCTGCGCGACGCCTATGTCAACGGGCCGGCGCTTGGCGCCACCATGCGCGGCACGGTGGATTTCAAATCGCAGACGGTCCAGCTTGGCGGCACCTACGTGCCGCTCTACGGCCTGAACTCGGCACTGGGCAACATTCCGATTCTCGGCAGAGTGCTGGTCGGCCGCCAGGGGGAGGGCGTGGTCGGCATCACCTTTGCCATCAAGGGCAAGCTCGACGATCCCACGGTGCTGGTCAATCCGATGTCGGTGATGGCGCCTGGCATCTTCCGGCAGATCTTCGACTTTACCGGCTCCGTGCCGGATTCTGCCGCAGCCGCGAACGCTACCCCTCCGGACTTCCAAGGAGTTCGAGCCGTTTCGGTCCCGCTAGGCCCGGAGCGGTTAGACGGGGCGGATGAGCGCGTGCCGCTTCTTGCCGAGCGACAGCTTGATCACGCCGTCTTCGGTCAGGTCCGCTAGCGTCAGCAACTGCCGCTCATCGGTGACGGCCACGTCGTTGACCTTGATCCCGCCGCCCTTGATCTGACGCCGCGCCTCGCCGGTCGACTTTACGAAGCCGACATGGACGTTGGCGCTCAGCACGCCGTAGCCCTTCTCGAGCTCGGCCCGCGCAATCTCGAAGGTCGGCAGACTTTGCGCGAGCTGGCCTTCCTCGAAGGTCGCCCGCGCGGTCTCCGCGGCGCGGTCGGCGGCGTCTCGCCCATGCACCAGCGCGGTTGCCTCGGTGGCGAGGATCTTCTTCGCCTCGTTGAGCTCGGCGCCTTCGAGCGCGGCAAGCTTGCCGATCTCAGGGAGCGGCAGCTCGGTGAACAGCTTGAGGAAGCGCGGCACGTCGGCGTCCTCGGCGTTCCGCCAGTACTGCCAATAGTCGTAAGGGGAGAGCATGTCGGGGTTGAGCCACACCGCGCCCGCCGCCGTCTTGCCCATCTTGGCGCCCGAGGCGGTGGTGAGGAGCGGCGAGGTGAGCCCGAACAACTCGATGCTCTCGGTGCGCCGCCCGAGCTCGATGCCACCAACGATATTGCCCCATTGGTCCGAGCCGCCCATCTGCAAGCGGCAGCCTTCGCGCCGGTAAAGCTCCACGAAGTCGTAAGCCTGCAGCACCATGTAGTTGAACTCGATGAAGCTCAGAGGCTGCTCGCGGTCGAGCCTGAGCTTCACCGAGTCTTGGCTCAGCATGCGGTTGACGCTGAAATGGCGCCCGTAGTCGCGCAGGAAATCGATGTAGTTCAGCGCATCGAGCCAGTCGGCGTTGTTGACCAAAAGCGCGTCGCCGTCGCCGTGGCCGAAAGTCAGGAACTTGGAAAACACCGACTCGATACCGGCGATATTGGCGCTGATCTCGGCCTCGGTGAGGAGCTTGCGCGCTTCGTCCTTGCCGGACGGATCGCCGACCTTAGTGGTGCCGCCGCCGATCAGGACGATCGGGCGGTGGCCGGTCTGCTGCAGCTTGCGCAACAGCATGATGCTGACGAGGTTGCCCACATGCAGGCTCGGCGCCGTGCAGTCGAAGCCGATATAGCCGGTGATAACTTCCGTCCGCGCGAGCTTATCGAGCGCCGCCTCGTCGGTGCATTGGTGGATGTAGCCGCGAGTCGTGAGCTCGTGCAGGAGGTCCGATTTGACGGTGCTCATGGCCTGGACGGTTCAAGTCTGATGTGGCGTTGGCCAGAGCCTCTAGCAGGTTTGCGCCCGGAATACCAAACCCGTCATACGGGGTTCGGGGGGCGACCTCAGGCCGCCGACTCTTTCTGCTTCTTCTGCTTGCCGAGGCGCTTGTCGAGATAGGCGTCGATCACCTCCATGAGGCCGTCCATGCGCTCCTCGAAGAAGTGGTTGGCGTCCGGCACGGTCTGGTGGTCGATGACGATGCCCTTCTGCGTCTTCAGCCGATCCACGAGCCCACGCACCGACTCCGTTGGCACGACTCGATCTTTTGCGCCGTTGACCATCAGCCCGGAAGACGGGCAGGGGGCGAGGAAGGTGAAGTCGTAAAGGTTGGCCGGTGGCGCCACGGAGATGAAGCCCTCGATCTCCGGGCGCCGCATCAGGAGCTGCATGCCGATCCAGGCACCGAACGAGACGCCTGCGATCCAGCAGGACGGCGCATCGGCGTTGTAGGCCTGCAACCAGTCGAGCGCCGTGGCGGCGTCGGCAAGCTCGCCGGGCCCGTTGTCGAACAGGCCCTCGCTCCGCCCCACGCCGCGGAAATTGAAGCGCAGCACCGAGAAGCCCCGTTTCTGGAAGGCGTAGTACAGGTGATACACGACCTGATTATTCATGGTCCCGCCAAACTGCGGGTGCGGATGCAGGATGAGAGCGACCGGCGCGTTCGGAGGAGGCTGATGATGATAGCGGGCTTCGATCCGGCCGGCTGGGCCGCTAATATTGACTTCAGGCATGAACCACTGGCCTCGACTTGACGTTATTCGCTGATGGGGACGGCTGAACGTATATGGGACGTGGTGTGGGGCGCGCCAACCAATGCCGCAAACCTTGACTCTGCCGCCTCAGAATCCTACAAACAGATATTAGAATTGTTCCAAACAAGGCCGTTCCAAATCAGCTGGGCGCTTGGAGCGGTCCATTTGTTAGGCCGCGCTTCATAGCATGAGCGACGGGGGCTCGTGCAAGCGTTAACCCGGCGGCATTCGGCCGCGAGCCTCGGCAGATCATGAACCAGCGCTCCTATCTCGACCATAACGCCACCGCCCCCCTTCGCCCCGAAGTCCGCCAGGCGGTAATTGATGCGCTTGCTCTCAACGGCAATCCGTCGTCGGTCCATGCGGAAGGCAGAGCCGCGCGCGCCGCTATCGAGCAGGCGAGGGCGCAGGTCGCCAAGCTCGTCGGTGCAAAACCTGAAAACGTGATTTTTACGAGCGGTGGCACGGAAGCCAACGCGCTCGCGCTCGCGGCACAGTCCGGCGAAGCCTGGCACTGCTACCTGTCGGCGATTGAGCATCCTTCGGTGCTCTCGGGCGGCCGGTTCTATCGCGAGACCACGACAATCATCCCCGTGACGCCGGACGGCGTTGCCGACCTCGACATGCTTCGGAAGAAGCTCGAGAAGCATAAGCCTGGCGGCTGGCGGCCTTTCGTTTCGCTCATGGCGGCCAATAACGAGACGGGCGCCATTCAGCCGGTCGCGGAAGCCGCTTCGATCGTCCACGAGGCCGGCGGGATCCTCCATAGCGACGCGGTGCAGGCGGCGGGCCGCATCCCCCTTGATATGACGGCGCTCGGTGCCGACATGGTGACCTTGTCGGCCCACAAGATCGGCGGACCGAAAGGCGTAGGGGCGCTCGTTCTGGCCGAAGGCGTGAACGTTGAGCCCCTCATCAAAGGTGGCGGCCAGGAAGGCCGCCGCCGCGCCGGCACGGAGAACCTTGCCGGCATCGTCGGCTTCGGCGTTGCCGCCGAGCTTGCCGCCGCCGACCTCGCCAAGATGGACGCGATTGCCAAGCTCCGGGATGCCCTGGAGGAGGGTGTGCGCGCCCTTTGCTCCGACGCCGTGGTGGTGTCGGCCGGCGTGCCGCGCCTCCCCAACACGTCGTGCATCGCCGTGCCCGGCGTGAAAGCCGAGACGCTAGTCATTGGGCTCGATCTGGCCGGCATTGCGGTGAGCGCCGGCTCGGCCTGCTCGTCGGGCAAGGTCGAGGCCTCCCACGTGCTCGCCGCCATGGGGGTCGCGCCCGAGATCGCCCACGGTGCGATCCGCGTAAGCCTTGGTTTTGGCAGTGAGAATACCGATATCCAGAGATACCTGAGCGCCTACGGCGAGCTGGTCAAGCGGCTCAAGCAGAACTCGAAGGAAGCGGCCTAAGTCGCGGACTAGACATAGGAATTGAAAGAGTAGTTATGGCTGCAGTGCAAGAGACGGTCGAACGCGTCAAGCAGATTGACGTCGACAAATACAAATACGGCTTCTTCACCGACATTGAATTGGTCACGGCCCCGAAGGGCCTGAACGAGGATATCGTCCGCTTCATCTCGGCCAAGAAGCACGAGCCGCAATGGCTGCGCGACTGGCGGCTCGAAGCCTTCCGCCGCTGGCAGACCATGCAGGAGCCGACCTGGGCCAACGTCCACTACCCGAAGATCGACTTCCAGGATCTCTATTACTATTCCGCGCCGAAGAGCACGGAAGGACCGAAGAGCCTGGCCGAGGTCGATCCTGAGCTGCTCGAGACCTACAAGAAGCTCGGCATTCCCCTGAAAGAGCAGGAAGTGTTGGCCGGCGTGCAAGGCGCGCCCAAGGTCGCTGTCGATGCCGTGTTCGATTCCGTGTCGGTGGTCACCACCTTCAAGGAGGAGCTGGCCAAGGCCGGCGTGATCTTCTGCTCGATCTCGGAAGCCGTGAAGAACCATCCCGAGCTCGTGAAGAAATATCTCGGCTCGGTCGTGCCGATCACCGACAATTTCTACGCCACGCTGAACTCCGCGGTGTTCTCCGACGGCTCGTTCGTCTACGTGCCGGAAGGCGTGCGCTGCCCCATGGAGCTCTCCACCTATTTCCGCATCAATGCCGAGAAGACAGGCCAGTTCGAGCGCACGCTGATCATCGCCGACAAGGGCGCTTATGTGAGCTACCTCGAAGGCTGCACGGCGCCGATGCGCGATGAGAACCAGCTCCATGCCGCTGTGGTCGAGTTGGTCGCACTCGAAGACGCCGAGATCAAGTACTCGACGGTGCAGAACTGGTATCCCGGCGATGCTAAGGGCAAGGGTGGCGTCTTCAACTTCGTCACCAAGCGCGGCGATTGCCGAGGGCACCGCTCCAAGATCTCCTGGACGCAAGTGGAGACCGGCTCCGCCATCACCTGGAAATACCCGAGCTGCATCCTGCGCGGCAACGGTTCGCGCGGCGAGTTCTACTCGATCGCCATCTCCAACGGCTATCAGCAGGTCGATAGCGGCACCAAGATGATCCATCTCGGCAAGGACACGTCCAGCCGCATCATCTCCAAGGGTATTGCCGCCGGCTACTCGAACAACACCTATCGCGGGCTCGTGTCGGCGCACCGCAAGGCCGCAAACGCACGGAACTTCACCTGCTGCGACTCGCTGCTTATTGGCGACAAATGCGGCGCGCACACCGTGCCTTATATCGAGGCCAAGAACGCCTCGGCCACGTTCGAGCACGAGGCCACCACCTCGAAGATTTCCGACGACCAGCTGTTCTATTGCCTGAGCCGCGGCCTGTCGGAAGAAGAGGCTGTGGCGCTGATCGTCAATGGCTTCGTCCGCGACGTGCTCCAGCAATTGCCGATGGAGTTCATGGCCGAGACCCAGAAGCTCATCGGCATCTCGCTCGAAGGCTCGGTCGGCTAACGGCGCGAACAGATTCAACACCAAAGGGTTGGAAAGACGGATTCATGCTTGAGATCAAGAACCTCCACGTCAATGTCGATGGCCGCGAGATCCTGAAAGGCCTCGACCTGACGCTGCCGGCAGGCGAAGTGCACGCCATCATGGGGCCGAACGGCTCCGGCAAGTCGACGCTCGCTTACGTGCTCGCCGGCAAGGAAGACTACGAGGTCACCGAAGGCTCCGTCACCTGGAAGGGGCAGGATCTGCTCGCCATGGACCCGTCGGAGCGTGCCGTCGCCGGCGTGTTCCTCGCCTTCCAGTACCCCATGGAGATTCCGGGCGTCGCCACCATGACCTTCCTGCGTAACGCCGTGAATGCCGTCCGCAAAGCCCGCGGCAAGGAGGAGCTGTCCACGCCGGATTTCCTGCGCGTGGTGAAAGAGAAGGCGAAAGACCTCAAGATCGACGTCGAGATGCTGCGCCGGCCGCTCAATGTCGGCTTCTCCGGCGGCGAGAAAAAGCGCAACGAGATCCTGCAAATGGAGCTGCTCGAGCCGGGACTGTGCGTGCTCGACGAGACCGATTCCGGCCTCGATATCGACGCCTTGCGGATTGTCGCCGACGGCGTGAACAAGCTGCGCTCACCTAGAGCGCTCCATGCTCGTCATCACCCACTATCAGCGGCTTCTGAACTACATCGTGCCGGACCGGGTACATGTCCTCTCCGCCGGCCGCGTGGCGCGCTCCGGCGGCCCTGAGCTTGCGATCGAGCTCGAGAAGTCCGGCTACGCCGAGTACGGCGGCGAAGCCACGGCCGCGTAGGGGAAGGGCTCATGGATCTTCCCGTCCAGCAATTCAGGACCAAGGCCGAGCAGGAATTCCTCGACCTCTACACCAGGGCGGCCAACGCGCTCCCTGGCGCCAACAACCCGTTCGTTTCCGAACTGCGGGAGAAGGCCATCAAGACCTATGGGAGTCTTGGGCTGCCCCATCGTCGCATCGAAGCCTGGAAATATACGGACCTGCGCGCGCGCCTCGATGAGGTGCACCCGCTGATTGCGGCGTCTCGGCGCCAGCGTCGGCGATGCCGAGCTTGAGGCGGCGCTCGGCAAGCCCATCGCCGCATTCCCCGGCTACCGCCTCGTGCTCGTCGAAGGCGAGCTGCGCGTCGATCTGTCGGACATGGCGGCCTTGCGCGAGGCCGGCGCCGAAGTCGCCTCGCTCGCCCATATCCTGGAAATGCCGCCCGAGTGGCTGCGGGAGACCTTGGGCCAGGTCAATCCGCGCGAGGACGACGCCGTGCTCGCGCTGAACACCGCGCTTATGACCGGCGGCGTCGCGTTGCGCATTCCCGAAGGCGTGACACTCGAGAAGCCGATCCACCTCATTCATCTCGACGGCGCCGGCGCGCCGGCCACCATGGTGACCCGCAACGTCGTCGTGGCCGAGGAGGGCGCCTCCGCCACGCTGCTGGAGAGCTACGGCAGCCTTGGCCTGAAAGGCCTTCAGCGCAATGCCGTGACCGAGGTCAAGGTCGGCGATAAGGCCGCCATCCACCACATCAAGTTCCAGCGGGAAGCGGCTGATACGCTCCATCTCGGCGTGTGGCTCGCCAATCTCGGCGTGGATGCGCGTTACAACGCCTTCCAGCTTTCGACCGGCGCCAACCTTGCCCGCAACCAGCTCTATGTGCGCTTCGACGGCGAAGGCTCCGCCACGGATGTCTCGGGCGCATTCCTCCTGCGCGGCAAGCAGCATTGCGACACGACGCTGATCGTCGAGCATCGCGTGCCGGCCTGCGAGAGCCGCGAGCTGTTCAAGGCCGTGCTCGACGACGAGGCGCCGCGGCATCTTCCAGGGCAAGATCATCGTCTCGCCGGGCGCGCAGAAGACCGACGGCAAGCAGATGGCGCAGGCGCTGCTGCTGTCGGAGACGGCGGAGTTCGATTCCAAGCCCGAGCTCGAGATCTTCGCCGACGACGTGGTCTGCGGCCACGGCGCCACCTCGGGCCAGATCGACGAGGATCTGCTGTTCTATCTGGAGTCGCGCGGTCTGCCGGAGCCGCAAGCCCGCGCGCTGCTGATCCAGGCCTTTGTCGGCGAGGCCTTCGAGCAGGTCGAGGACGAGGCCTTGCGCGAGGCATTCTCTGCCGCCGCCGCCGATTGGCTCGGCGTTCCGGCGGAGTGAGGTAAGCCGATGACCGTCATCACACCATCGGCCAAGGATCTCCGCGCCATGGATGCGCCCTTCGACGTGGAGGCGATCCGCGCCGACTTCCCCATTCTGTCCGAGACGGTCCACGGCAAGCCGCTCACCTATCTCGACAACGGCGCCTCGGCGCAGAAGCCGAAGCAGGTCATCGAGGCCGTCACCCGCGCCTACGAGCATGAATACGCCAACGTCCATCGCGGGCTGCATCATCTGAGCAATCTCGCCACCGCCAATTTCGAAGAAGCCCGCAAGAAGGTGCAGCGCTTCCTCAATGCGCGGTCCGACGAGGAGATCATCTTCACCCGCAACGCCACCGAGGCGATCAACCTGGTGGCGTCGTCTTTCGGCCGGCCCCGGATCGGCGCCGGCGACGAGATCCTGCTCACCATCATGGAGCACCACTCCAACATCGTGCCGTGGCATTTCATCCGCGAGCGGCAAGGCGCGGTGTTGAAATGGGCGCCGGTCTCGGACGAGGGCGAGTTCCTACTTGACGAATTCGAGAAGCTCATCAGCCCGCGCACCAAGATGATCGCCATCACGCAGATGTCGAACGTGCTCGGCACCATCGTGCCGGTGAAGGAGGTGGTCCGCATCGCACATGCGCACGGCATTCCGGTGCTGGTCGACGGCGCCCAAGGCGCGGTGCATCTGCCCGTCGACGTGCAGGACCTCGATTGCGACTTCTACGCCTTCACCGGCCACAAGCTCTACGGGCCGACCGGCATCGGCGTGCTCTACGGCAAGAAGGAGCTTCTGGAGGAGATGCCGCCTTATCAGGGCGGCGGCGAGATGATCGGTTACGTCACCACCGAGGAGATCACCTACGGTAAACCGCCGCACCGCTTCGAGGCGGGCACCCCGGCCATCGTCCAGGCCATCGGGCTCGGCGCGGCGATTGACTACGTCGAAGGCATCGGCCGCGCCCGCATCAGGGCGCATGAGGACGCGCTGCTCGCCTACGCCATGGAGCGCCTCGGCGACTTGAATTGGCTCAGGATTTTCGGCCGCGCCAAGGGCAAAGGCGCCATCATCTCCTTCGAAGTCGAAGGCGCCCATGCCCACGATGTGAGCACGATTCTCGACCGCTACGGTGTGGCCGTGCGCGCCGGCACCCATTGCTGCGAGCCGCTGCTGGCCCGCTTCGGTGTAACCTCCACGTGCCGTGCCTCATTCGCGATGTATAATACGTTCGAGGAGGTCGACCGGCTGGTGGAGGCGCTGCACAAGACCCGTGAGATGTTCGCTTAAGGTCGATGGCTGAAATGACTGAAAAGATTCGCGATCAGGAGAAGATGGAAGCACCGGAGCAGGCGGCTGCCGAGCCGGAGGCCATGCCCGACGACATCAAGGGCTGCGTCGGCGCGACCGGTGGGGAAGAGGGGAGCCGCGGCGAGCTTTCGCCGGTCGAGCTCGAGCAGCTCCGCTCCGATCTCGTCTCCGCGCTTAAGACCGTGTTCGATCCCGAGATTCCCGTCGACATCTACGAGCTCGGCCTCATCTACAAGATCGACGTCGATGACGGCCGGAACGTCGAGGTGGACATGACGCTCACGGCCCCGGGCTGCCCCGTGGCGGGCGACATGCCGGGATGGGTGGAGAACGCGGTCTCCTCGGTGCCGGGCGTGGGCCAGGTGAAGGTCAATTTGGTGTTCGATCCGCCCTGGGATATGTCGCGCATGTCCGACGAGGCGCGGCTCCAGCTCAATATGTTTTAGAGCCAAGCCCTTGAACGCCTGCGCAAATTACCCCACCTTTAAGCCATGACCGATCGTCCCCGTCCTCAAGTCATGCGCCTCACCGAGGCCGCCGCGGAGCGTATCCGCGCGCTTTCTGCCGCCTCCGACAAGACCATCGAGGGCGTGCGCATCGGCGTGAAGAACGGCGGCTGTGCCGGCATGGAATACACCATGGAGTATGCCGCGGAACGCGGTCCCCATGACGAGGTAGTCGAGGACAAGGGCGTCAAGCTCCTGATCGACCCGACGGCAGTCATGTTCCTGCTCGGCACCGAGATGGACTATCTAGTGGACAAGATGCGTTCGGGCTTCGTGTTCAACAACCCGAACCAGACGAGTGCGTGCGGCTGCGGCGAATCCGTGATGCTGAAGCCCGCCGGCGAGTCTGAGCCCGCCGAAGCCACCGAGTAGGACTCTTCGCCCTAAAACGCGAATGGCCGGGAAAGCCCCGGCCATGACCAAATTTCAATTCAGAAAAGCGGTGCTTAAGTCACCCGCACCGGCCGCATCATGAAGGCGGGGACGTGGTCCCCCATGCCCTGCTGCTTGGCCCGCGGGCCTTGCGAGCCCTTGGACCGGTCCTGGTCCCCCTGGGCGCTACGACCGTGCCTCTGATCGCCCTGATGCTTCGGCGGAGTTCGCCGCTCGTCTTTGCCGTGATCCTCGCGCGCCTTGGGAGGCTGGCTGTCCACACTGGCCGTGCGCGGCTCGCTGGCATCGCTGGCCCTGGGCGGCTTGGCCACATCCTGTCTCGCCGCCTGCTGCCCGTTCTCGCCGGAGGAGCGCTTTCCCCCCGCGAACGGCCGCCGCGGCGGCGCCGCCCGTTGCTGCGATCGCTGGCTTCCGCCTCGGCCAGCTCTTCGGGGGCAGGCGGACCATCGACCCAAGGAATGTCCTGGTGCAGCATCTTCTCGATGGCTTTGAGCGCCTTGTGGTCCTTCGGCGTCACCAGCATGGCGGCGTAGCCTTCGCGGCCCGCGCGCCCCGTGCGCCCGATACGGTGGATGTAGTCCTCGGGATGGATGGGGACGTCATAGTTGAAGATGTGGCTCACGGCGGGAATGTCGAGGCCACGGGCCGCCACGTCGCTGGCCGCTAAGAACGCGATCGTACCGTTGCGGAAGGCATCGAGCGTCGCCATGCGCTGACGCTGGTCCAGGTCCCCGTGCAGGGCACCGACGCTGAAGCCATGCCGCTGCAGCGACCGGTAGACGACGCCGACATCCTTCTTGCGATTGCAGAAGATGATGGCGTTCTTGACGTCGACCTCCTGCATCAGCTCGCGGAGCGCCTGCCGCTTTCCGGCCGGGTCGTCGGGCGCTTTCTTCAGGCGCTGAACGATGGTCGTGGCGGCGGTCGCCGGCGGGGAGACTTCGATGCGCTCGGGATTGTGTAGGAAGTTGTCGGCGAGGCGTTGGATCTCAGGCGGCATGGTCGCCGAGAAGAACAGGGTCTGCCGGGTGAAGGGGAGCATTTTGCAGATACGCTCGATATCGGGGATGAACCCCATGTCGAGCATTCGGTCGGCTTCGTCGACCACCAGGATCTCGATGCCGTTGAGTAGCAACTTGCCGCGTTCGCGATGGTCAAGCAGGCGACCCGGTGTGGCGATCACCACGTCGGCGCCGCGGTCCAGCTTTTTGTCCTGTTCGTCATAGGACACGCCGCCGATCAGGAGTGCGACGGTCAGCTTGTGGCTCTTGCCGAGAAGCTCGAAGGCTTCCGCGACCTGGGCGGCGAGCTCGCGGGTCGGCTCCAGGATCAGCGTCCGCGGCATGCGGGCCCGTGCGCGTCCGCGCTCGAGCCGGGTCAGCATGGGCAGCACGAAGGATGCCGTCTTGCCGGTACCGGTCTGCGCGATGCCGAGCACGTCGCGGCCTGTAACCGCGATCGGGATCGCCTGGGCTTGAATTGGGGTAGGGGTCTCGAACCCTGCCGCGGTGACGGCAGATTCGACTTTGGGGCTTAGTCCAAGATTAGAAAAGCTCATGCGTTAGCAAAATAGCGCGCGGCTTGTCGCGGCGCGCATCTTCTTTCTGTAGGCGCAAAGATTTGCTGCTACGATTCGTGGGCTCTGCGCAAGACACCACCGAAGCATTACGGCCTTATGACCGTGGATTGCTTACCACTCAAATAGTGGGCCTGGGCGGGGCGCGCAAGGGGCAAAAGTACGCAGAAACAGGGTAAATAGGCGGGAATCGGCCCCCGCAAACCCGATGGGAAGGCATTCATGCGCACGACCGACTATGCCGATGTGGCGGTGAAGCCGCCGCTCCTGTTTGGCGGCGCCCTGGCGCTCGGCTATGTCTTGAGCCTCTATTTGCCCCTCGGCCCGGGGCTCGCCACGGCGAACGCGTTGGCGCTGACCGTGGGCATTGTCTTCATCGCGCTCGGCTTCGCGCTGGCGATATTTGCCGTCCGCGCCTTTCGCCGCGCCGGCACCAACGTGGTGCCGGGGCAACCGGCGACGGCGCTCGTCACCACCGGCCCTTATCGCGTCACGCGCAATCCCATCTATATCGGCTTCGTGCTGGTCTATTTCGGCCTGTCGATCGTATTGACGAGCGTCTGGGTGCTCCTGCTCCTCATCCCCGTGCTGGTGATCTTGCAGCGGGGCGTGGTCAAGCGGGAAGAGGCATATCTCGAGCGAAAATTCGGCGAGGATTACGCCCGCTATAAAGAACGGGTGCCGCGCTGGCTTTAGATGTCGAGCGCGTCGGGCTCGGCAAAGGCGGCGCGCTCCTGAATGAAGCGGAACCGTGCCTCGGGCTTGGTGCCCATGAGCTGATCGACGAGCTTGGTGGTGGCGCCGCGATCCTCGGCGATCTCGACCCGGAGCAGCGTGCGCACCGACCGATCCATGGTCGTCTCTTTGAGCTGTTTCGGCAGCATCTCGCCCAAGCCCTTGAAACGACTCACGTCGATTTTGCCGCGGCCGTTGAACTCCGTCTTCATCAACGCGTCCTTATGCGCGTCGTTGCGGGCGTAGAGCGTCTTGGGGCCTTGGCTGATCCGGTAGAGCGGCGGCACGGCGAGATAGAGATGTCCGCCCTCGATGAGCCCGCGCATCTCGCGATAGAAGAAGGTGATGAGCAGCGAGGCGATATGCATGCCGTCCACGTCGGCGTCGGTCATGACCACGACCTTCTCGTAGCGCAGATCCTCCTCGCGATAGCGCGTGCCCGTGCCGCAGCCGAGCGCCTGGATGAGATCGCTCAAGAGCTGATTGTCGGCGAGCTTGGACGAGCTCGCACTCGCCACGTTGAGGATCTTGCCGCGCAACGGGAGCACGGCCTGCGTCGCCCGGTCGCGCGCCTGCTTGGCCGAGCCGCCGGCGGAGTCGCCCTCGACGATGAAGATCTCCGTGCCGCTCGCGCCGCTCGCCGAGCAGTCGGCGAGCTTGCCGGGCAGACGCAAGCGCCGTGTGGCCGTCTGCCGGCCGATCTCCTTCTCTTTGCGGCGGCGCAAGCGCTCCTCGGAGCGGTCGACCACCCAGTCGAGCAGACGGTTGGCCTGGTTGGGGTTGCCGGTCAGCCAATGATCGAAGGCGTCGCGGACCGCGTTCTCCACGACGCGCGCCGCTTCCTGCGTCGCCAGCCGGTCCTTGGTCTGGCCTTGGAATTCCGGCTCGCGGATGAACACAGACAGCATGGCCGCTGCCGTGCCGAGCACGTCGTCGGCGGTCACTTGCGCCATGCGCTTGTTGCCGGTGAGCTCGCCATAGGCGCGCAAAGCTTTGGTGAGCGCCGCGCGCAAACCGGCCTCGTGGGTGCCGCCGTCCGGCGTCGGCACGGTATTGCAGTAGGAACTGAGGAAGCCGTCGGCACTCGCCACCCAGGCGATCGCCCATTCCACAGAGCCGGGCCCTTCCGCCTTCTCGATGCGGCCGGCGAACATGTCGTTCGTGACTGTGGTCTGCCCTGCAATGCGTTCGGCGAGAAAGTCCTTCAAGCCGCCGGGGAAGTGAAGTTCGGCCTTCTCCGGCGTCTCGGTATCGCCGGCAAGCAGCGCCTTGGCACAGGACCATCGGATCTCGACGCCGCGGAACAGATAAGCCTTGGAGCGGGACATGCGGAACAGGCGGTTCGGCTTGAAGGCCGCGCCCTTGCCGAAGATCTTGGGATCTGGCCGGAAGCGTATCTTGGTGCCGCGCCGGTTCTTGATCGGCCCGAGATTCTTGACCGGGCCGTCCGGATGCCCCCGCGTATAGCTCTGCCGGTAGAGCTTCTGCCCCCGTGCCACCTCGACCTCGAGCGTCTCGGACAGCGCATTGGCCACCGACACGCCGACACCGTGCAGGCCGCCGCTCGTGGCATAGACCTTGGAATCGAACTTCCCGCCCGCATGCAGCGTGGTCATGATGACCTCGAGCGCCGACTTCTTCTTGAACTTGGGATGCGGGTCGACGGGAATGCCGCGGCCGTTGTCGGTGACGGTCAGATAGCCGTCCTTGTCGAGATCGACGTCGATGAAGCTCGCGTGCCCTGCCACCGCCTCGTCCATGGCGTTGTCGAGCACCTCGGCGAAGAGGTGATGCATCGCCTTCTCGTCGGTGCCGCCGATATACATGCCGGGCCGGCGGCGCACCGGCTCCAGGCCTTCGAGCACCTCGATGTCCGCAGCGGTATAGGCGTCTTCGGCCCCGCTGCCGCTACGGCCTTTGGCGGCTTTCCGCGCGGGCGCTTTGCCGGGCGCGGCCGGCTTTCGTTTCGACGCCGCGTCGAACAGGTCGCGCGATGCGGCGGATTTGCGTTTGGTGGCTATGGACGGACTCCTCAAGCCGGTAGGGCGCGTTGCCCCCGCGAAACCGAGAGAATCAACGACTTTTGGAACTAGAAGTTAGCTCGCATGCGCTTTGGGCTTTTTCAAGAGCCTGGCGGGGTCAGATGATCGCGGCGCGGACCTTGGCCGAAACCCATTCGGACACGACCACCGTCACGAGAATGACGATGAAGATGACCGTGACCTCCGCCCAGGCGAGGCGAGCGAGGGAGGATTGGAGCTGGAGCCCGATGCCGCCCGCGCCCACGAGGCCGAGAATGGTCGATTCCCGGATGTTGATATCCCAGCGGAACACCGTGATCCCGGCGAAGGCCGGCAGGATCTGCGGCACCACGGCATAGTTCATCACCTGGGCCCCCGACGCCCCCGTGGCGCTGACCGCCTCCACCTGGCCCTCGTCGATCTCCTCGATCGCTTCGTAGAGCAGCTTGCCGATGAAGCCGATGGAGCGCAGCCCAATGGCGATGATGCCGGCGAGCAGACCGGGGCCGATGATGGCGACGAGAAGCAAAGCCCAGATCAGCGAATTGATCGAGCGTGAGGCGACAATGATCAGGAGCGCGAGAGGGCGCAGCACGAGCGCACTCGGCGTCGTGTTGCGCGCGGCGAGAAACGCGACCGGCGTGGCGAGCACGATGCCGAGCAGCGTGCCGAGCGTGGCGATGTTGATCGTGTCCCAGAGCGGCCCCCATAGCCGGTCGAGATAGGACCAGCGCGGCGGCCAGGCGCGCGAGAGGAGATCGGCGGCTTGCCGCGGCGCATCCTCGACGAACAACCAGATAGTGTTCTTGTTCATCACCTGCCAGCACAGGACGAACAGCACGGCCAAAGCGAGCCAGCCGGCCCACACGCCCCATTGCGCCAGCGCCGTGCGGCGCTGCCAGATGCGGCTTCCGTCGACGGTAGTTACCGGCATCACTGCACCCATTTCCGCAAATGGCTCGACGCGTACTCGGCGATCAGCACGACGACGATGATCATGATGAGGATGGCGCCCGCCGTGCTGTAGTCGTAGCGCTGCATCGCCGTGTTGAGCGTCGCGCCGATGCCGCCGGCGCCGACGATGCCGATCACCGCACTCTCGCGAAAATTGATGTCGAGCCGGTAGAGCGACAGGCCGATCAGCCGTGGCAAGACCTGGGGCTGGATGCCGTAATTGATGACCTGCCACCAATTGGCGCCGGTGGCGCGGATGGCTTCGGCTTGCACCTCGTTGATGTCCTCGATGTCTTCGGCCAAGAGCTTGGCCATGAAGCCGATCGTGGCGAAGGAGAGGGTGAGGAAGCCGGCAAACGGTCCGAAGCCGAACATCGCCACGAAGAGAATGGCGATGATCACCTCTTGGAACGCGCGCGAGGCGGCGATGATGGCGCGGCAGACCGCATAGATGGGGAGCGGCGCGATGTTGCGGGCCGCACCGAGCGCAATTGGCACCGAGATGAGGCAGCCGACCACGGTGGAGGTGACCGTCATGGTGAGGCTCTCCTCCATGCCGCGCCAGATATCGCGCGAGCGGGTGAGGAAATCCGGCGCCAGAAAGCCTTGGGCGAAGCTCCAGCCTTGCGCGAGCCCTTCGCTGACACGTTCCCAGTTGACGTCGATGGAGGACAGCGCCGCGACGAGATAGGCAAGCGCGCCGAGATAGAGGGCCCAGCGCAGCCACGCATTGCGGATGAGCGGCGGGCGCCTCCACGGGCGGCTCTGGGCGAGGGCCGTGCTCATGCAAGCCCGGCCATGCGTTCCTCGTGTGACGGCTCCAGATCGTGTGGCTTCGTGCCGTGCTCGGCCGCGTCGTCCCCATCATGCATCTGGGTCCAGTCCTCCTCGCCGTAGATCTCGGTGAGGGTCGCAGCGTCGAGCTTGGACGGCGTGCCGTCGAACACGATCTCGCCGGCGCGCAAGCCGATGATGCGGTCGACGAACATCTTGGCCAGCAAGACGTCGTGCAGGCTGATGATCGCCGGAAGGGTACGCTCGCGGCACACCTCGCAAATGAGCCGCATGATCTGCCGCGCCGTCTTCGGATCAAGCGATGCGGTGGGCTCATCGACAAGCAAGAGCTCCGGGTCCTGCTCGAGCGCCCGGGCGATGCCGACCCGCTGCCGCTGCCCGCCGGAGAGCGCGCTCGCGCGCTTGTCGGCGTGATCGCTCAAGCCCACCCGGGCGAGCAGCGTAAAGGCCTTGTCGATGTCGCTTTGGGGAAAGCGCCGCAAGAAGGAGCGCCAGAACGGCACGTAGCCGAGACGCCCCGACAGCACGTTCTCCATCACGCTCAGGCGCTCGACGAGTGCGTATTCCTGAAAGATCATGCCCATGCGCCGGCGCGCGCGCCGAAGCTCGCGCCGCCCGAGACGCGTGATGTCGCTGTCGTTGAGAAGCACGCGCCCGCCGCTCGGCTCGACCAGCCGGTTGATGCAGCGAATGAGGGTCGACTTGCCCGCGCCGGACGGACCGATCAGGCCGACGACCTCTCCTGCGGGCACGTCGAACGAGACGCCGTTCAGCGCCTTGTCGCCGGTCCTGTAGCGCTTGGTCAGAGAGTCAATGCGCAGCATCGTTCATGTCCGTGCCCGTGGTCGCGGACATGGTAGGTGAAAGACGCAAGGCCGGAAACCGGCGAGTCGTCCAGCCTAAGGCCTTGTGTCAATTGCAAGAATAGACGACGCCGTTGGCCGCATCGATCTGGCGGATCACGGCCCAGTCGTCCTTGAAGCTGATGGGGATGAATTGGGACTCGCCCGAATTCGAGAACTCCTCGAGCAGCTTGGTGCCTGTCCAGTCGAAGGTGAAGAACGCTTGCTTGATCTTTTCCTGGAGCTCGGGCGTGAGATTGTTGGCCACGCCAAAGCCGGTCGTGGGAAAGGTCTGCGACGTATAGATCGTCTTGAGCTGGTCCTTCTTGACGATGCCGCGGTCGATCATCCGCGCCTTGATGGAGTTGGCGACGGCCGCGGCATCGTAGTCCTTATGGGCGACGCCGAGGATCGAGGTGTCGTGCGCGCCCGAGAAGGCCGCCTTGTAATCGCGCCCGGCCTCGAGACCGAACTCCGACTTGAGCAGCGCCGACGGCGCCTTGTAGCCGGAATTCGACGTCTCCGAGGTGAAGGCGAGCGTATGCCCCTTCAGGTCCTCCGGCTTCTCGATGCCCGAGCCGGGATAGGTGATGATCTCCATCTGGTAGCCGAACGAGCCGTCCGCATGCGCCATCATGGCGAACGGGCGGAAGCCCGCGCAGGCCACGGCAAGAGGGTTCGACCCCGTGTTGAACCCGGCGACGTGGAGGCGGCCGGCGCGCATGGCCTCGATCTGGGCGGCATTGGACTGCACCGGGAAGAACTGGACGCGCTTGCCCGTGACCTTCGACAGGTAGTCGAGAAACTCCTGCCACACTTCGGCATAGACCGCCGGGTCCTCGACCGGGGTGTAGGCGAAGATCAGCGTCGAGGGATCGACCTGCTGGGATTTGTCCGCCGGAATGTCGGCGATCATGTCGCCGTCTTTGTCTTGATAGCGGCTGTCGAGCTGGAAGGCGGCCGTGGCGGGGACGCTCAACAGGGCCCAGACGGCCAGTGCCACGAGAGCTTGCTTCATGCGTTCTTATTGCCTTGTATGGTTCCGGCTCGATAGCCGCGCGCTGGCTAGGATATCGGATGGGCGCCGAAATTAGGCTGCCCCCGTGACAGATTTGCGAAGAGGACCTGAAAGTGGCTGAGCACACGCCCATTTGCGACTTTGGCTGGAAAGCGCGCGACTTCACCCTTCCGGGTGTCGACGGCAAGACCTACAGCCTGGAGGAGCTGAAGGGGCCGAACGGCACGCTCGTCATGTTCATCTGCAACCACTGCCCTTACGTGAAGGCGGTGATCGATCGCGTCGTGCGGGATGCCGATGCGCTCAAAGCCCTCGGCATCAACACGGTCGCGATCTGCGCCAACGACGCCACCACGCACCCGGACGACTCCTTCGACAACATGAAGGAATTTGCCGCGGCCCATCACTTCACCTTTCCCTATCTCCACGACGAGAGCCAAGACGTCGCCCGCGCCTATGACGCCGTCTGCACGCCGGACTTTTTCGGGTTCAACAAGGACCTCGAGCTGCAATATCGCGGCCGGCTCGATGCGAGCGGCCGGGAACCGGCCTCGCCGAGCGTCCGTCGCGATTTGTTCGAGGCCCTGAAGCAGATCGCCGAGACCGGGCAAGGCCCGCGCGAGCAGATCCCATCCATCGGCTGCTCCATAAAATGGAAGGCCGCGTGAGCGTTTTGGGTCACTAGTAAACGCGCGCTTAAGTCTAATGCTTTCCCGTTTCTTTACGCACGGTCCCTAAAATTCGTCTCGAAACGAGGGGATTTCGCGCGGGCATGTTGATGCGATACGCCATGCTGGTTGGGGTGGCCGCGGTTTCCGTCTGGGGCGCCGTCAATCTCGGCACGAGCAATGCGGACGTGTTCCTGGTCGATGCGGGGAATACGGGCTCCGTCGGACAGAGCAACCTTGCGCTGTGGGTGCTTGCCGCCGTTGCAGCACTGATCACGCTCTCGCTCATGCGTTTCGTGATCTTCGGCTTGCCGTCGATGATGGACGGCTGGTTCCAGCAGAACAAATCCTGGCTCTACACGCTGGTCATCGGCGGCCTGATCTACGGGGTGTTCTATTTGATGTGAGCGGGCGCACTGATGCTGCGCTCATGCGTCGAAGAAGTTTGGGGGAGCCTGGCAAAGACCTGAGGCTTCCCGCGTCCGACGGGGGAACGCGGGGCAAAAGGGCTGACGGTCCGGCAGGCCGGGCGAAAGAGGGGCGGTCGCCCAATAAGCGGCCGCCCCATCTTTAACTCGCGTCGTAGTCGAAGTGCGCGCTAGACGCTGTAGTACATGTCGAACTCGATCGGGTGGGGCATCATCTCGAAGCGCTCCACCTCTTCCATCTTCAGCTCGAGATAAGCGTCGATCGCGTCGTCGGTGAACACGTTGCCCTTCTTGAGGAAGGCGCGGTCGGCATCCAGAGATTCGCAAGCCTCGCGCAGCGAACCGCACACCGTCGGCACCTTCTCGAGCTCCTCCGGCGGCAGATCGTAGAGGTTCTTGTCGATCGGGTCGCCCGGGTTCAGCTTGTTCTCGATACCGTCGAGGCCCGCCATGAGCATCGCCGCGAAGGCGAGATAGGGATTGGCCGTCGGATCCGGGAACCGCACCTCGACGCGCTTCGCTTTCGGGCCGCTGCCGAGCGGAATGCGGCACGAGGCCGAGCGGTTGCGCGAGGAGTAGGCGAGAAGCACCGGCGCCTCGTAGCCCGGCACCAAGCGCTTGTAGGAGTTGGTGCTGGGGTTGGTGAAGGCGTTGAGCGCCTTAGCGTGCTTGAGGATGCCCGCGATGTAGTGGAGCGCGGTATCCGACAGGTCGGCGTATTTGTCGCCGGCGAAGACCGGGGTCGAACCCTTCCAGATGGACTGGTGGGTATGCATGCCCGAGCCGTTGTCGCCGAAAACCGGCTTCGGCATGAAGGTTGCCGTCTTGCCGTAGACCTGCGCCACGTTGTGGATCGCATATTTGTAAATCTGCATGGCGTCGCCAGTCTGGACGATGGGCCCGAACTTGATACCGAGCTCATGCTGGGCGGCACCCACCTCGTGGTGATGCTTCTCGGTCACGACGCCCATGTCGGCCATCACCGACAGCATTTCCGAACGCAGGTCCTGTGCGGAGTCGACCGGCGGGACCGGGAAGTAGCCGCCCTTGGTGCGCGGACGGTGGCCGAGATTGCCCATCTCGTACTCGGTGCCCATGTTGCTCGGCAGCTCCGTGGAATCGAGCCTGTAGCCGCAATTGTAGGGATCGACCGTGAAGCGCACGTCGTCGAACACGAAGAATTCGGCTTCCGGTCCGAACACGGCCACGTCGCCGATGCCGGTCTGCTGCATATAGGCCTGCGCCTTGCCGGCGATGGAGCGCGGATCGCGCTCATAAGGCTCGTTGGTCAGCGGCTCGAGAACGTCGCAGAACACGGCCAGCGTGCTCTGGGCGAAGAACGGATCGATCACGGCGCTATTGCAGTCCGGCATCAGCTTCATGTCGAACTCGTTGATCGCTTTCCAGCCTGCGATCGACGAGCCGTCGAACATGATGCCTTCGGCGAAGGCGTCCTCGTCCATGACGCTCGAGTCCATCGTCACGTGCTGCATCTTCCCCCGCGGATCGGTGAAGCGCAGGTCGACGAATTTGATCTCCTCGTCCTTGATCTTTTTCGCGATACTTTTTGGGTCTGCCATTTTACTCCCCTGTCATAGCGTTATTGAGCCGCCCGTCTGATCCTCAGGCAGCTGTATGGTTTCTCCAGTTGGTTACTAATAGTTGCTCGGCGGTCAACTGTCAGATGGCATCATTCCCCGTCTCGCCCGTACGAATCCGCACAGCTTCCTCCACGTTCGACACGAAGATCTTTCCGTCTCCAATGCGCCCCGTCTTGGCCGAGGCGATAATGGCTTCGATGGCCTTCTCCACCATGTTGTCACCGAGCACGAGTTCAAGTTTCACCTTGGGTAGGAAATCGACGACATACTCGGCGCCCCGATAGAGTTCGGTGTGACCCTTTTGGCGTCCGAAACCTTTGGCTTCGGTCACCGTAATACCCTGGAGTCCAATCTCTTGCAGGGCTTCCTTCACCTCATCGAGCTTGAAGGGCTTGATGATTGCTTCGATCTTCTTCATTCTTCTTACACCTCCCCTGCGACGCAAAGCGGCCCTTCGCCGCGTAGTTATCGCCGCCATTCAAAAGCACTATGCGCCCTGCCAAAGCACGCCCTATGCCAATCTCTTGGGCGAAAGTTTTGTTAGCGATTCCAAGCCACTACCGATTTATCGCAAATTCCGAAGGCGGTTTCTGTTTCGAGCGCGCCCAAAATCTAGGCGTTATGCCCAAAAATAGAGCAGGACAATCCGGCCCCGCGAATTGCGTTTGCAGGGCCCCCCTGATCTATCACGAAGAACCGCAACTTTGACTGCCGGATGCCATGCTTGAGCTTCTGACCGCAGAGGAAATGGGCCGCGCCGATCGCCTCGCCATTGAGGGCGGGGTGCCTGGGGCCGTCCTCATGGAGCATGCCGGGCGGGGAGTCGCCGAAGAAGTGTCCTCCCGCTTTCCCGATGCGGCCACCGTCACCGTGTTGTGCGGTCCCGGAAACAACGGGGGTGACGGGTTCGTGGCGGCGCGTCATCTCATGGAGCGCGGCTATCGCCTTCGCCTCGGCTTCGACGGCGATCCCGCCAAGCTTCCCGCCGATGCCGCCGCCATGGCCGAGCGGTTCGACGGAAAAATCGAGCCACTCAGCCCCGACCTTGTCGCTGGCGCCGACGTCATCGTCGATGCGCTGTTCGGGGCAGGGCTTGCCCGGCCCATCGAGGGCAAGTTGGCGACCTTGATCCAGGCAGCAAATAAAAGCGGCGCTGCCATCGTGGCGGTCGACGTGCCGAGCGGTATCGACGGCACCACGGGGGAGGTGCGCGGCGTCGCCATCCAGGCGCTGGCCACCGTGACCTTCTTCCGTTTGAAGCCGGGACACCTTTTGCTGCCGGGCAGGCTCTATTGCGGCGCCGTCAGGCTCATCGACATCGGCATCCCCGATAGCGTGCTTCTCACGGTCAAGCCGAACACCTTCGCCAACGAGCCGGCGCTCTGGCTCGGGGAATATCCATGGCCCACGGTGGAGGGTCACAAATATCTGCGTGGCCACGCGGTGGTGGCCTCGGGCCCGATATACAGCACAGGCGCGGCGCGCATGGCCGCGCGCGGCGCCTTGCGCATCGGAGCCGGTCTGGTCACGGTCGCTTCGCCCCGCGAAGCGCTTGCCGTCAACGCCGCGCAACTCACCGCCATCATGGTGCGCGAGGTCGACGATGCCCGGGCGCTCAGCCAGCTTCTCGCCGACGAGCGCAAAAACGCTTTTCTGATCGGGCCCGGCCACGGCGTCGGCGAGGCGACCAAGGCCATGGTGCTCGCGGCCCTTGCCGCCAAGCCCAGCGTGGTGCTCGACGCCGACGCACTGACCTCGTTTGCCGATGATCGAGACACGCTCTTCAAGGCCATCAAATCGCGTGAGGCGCCGGTGGTGATGACCCCCCATGAGGGAGAGTTCGCCCGGCTGTTCGGCGATGTCCCTGGGGCCTCCAAGGTCGATCGCACAAGGACGGCGGCGGCGCGGTCGGGCGCGACGGTCCTGCTCAAAGGTGCCGATACGGTGATTGCCGCGCCGAGCGGTGAGGCCGCCATCGACGCGGCCGGCACGCCCTGGCTTGCCACGGCCGGCTCCGGCGATGTCTTGGGCGGCATGGTCCTCGGACTGCTGGCCCAGGGGATGAGCGGATTTCTCGGGGCAAGTGCCGCGGTGTGGATGCATGGCGAGGCGGCCAAGCTGTTCGGGCCGGGCTTGATCGCCGAGGACCTGCCGGAAATGCTGCCGCACGTGTTGCGGGACCTCGAGCGCCTCCGGAATAGCCTGTGACGGCGCGGTCCTTCGGCCCCGAAACCCTTGGGTGACCCTTTGTTGACACACTCCGACCTTATGGGGGACATGAAGGGAAAGAGCCCCGAATGAAAGGCCGGTCTGACGCCGCCATGGCACCCTTTCGCGTGAAAATCTGTCTGGCGCTCGCCGCAACCCTGGCTGTTGCGGTGGCCGTCCCCGCGCAGGCCGAGGACCAGGTCTTGCTGCGCGCCCGCGAAGGCGCCGCGGCGATGATCCGCGGGCAGTTCGAAAAGGCCGTCGCCTTGTACGACGAGGCCCTGGCCACGCCCGATGTCTCCAAGTTCGTCCAGGCAAGCATCTACAGCGATCGGGGCGTCGCCAAATGGCGCATGAAGCAGACCAAGGAGGCGATCGACGACTTCAACAAGGCGATCGAGCTCTCGCCCGAGATTGCCACCGCCTACAACAACCGGGGCAATGTGCTGATGGATCTCGGCCACCCCCATGAGGCGCTCAAGGACTTCGATCGCGCCATCACGCTGTCGCCGAACTACGGCGTCGCCTACAACAATCAGGGCAACGCCTACGCGGCGATGCACCAGTACGACGACGCCTTCCACGCCTTTCGCAAGGCCGCCGAGCTCTTGCCGCAGAGTGCGGTGGCGTTCAACGGGCGCGGGCGCACCCATGCGGAACTGGGGCGATATCACGCCGCCGTACGCGACCTGACGAGCGCCATCGCCCTCGATCAGAAATATGCCGCCGCCTACCGCAATCGCGCCGAGGCCAATTTCGCCATCGCCAATTATAGCGACGCGGCTTCCGACGCGACCCAGGCGCTCGATCTGGAGCCGAACCGACAGCAACCCAAGCTCGTGCTGCTGCGGGCGGAGGCCTACGCCGCCGACAACAAGTTCAAGGAGGCGATTGACGACTTCGATCAGACGCTCGAGCTCAATCCCGACCAGATCGAAGCCTATGTGGAGCGAGGCGAGCTGTTCGCCAAGAACCGCCGCTACGACGACGCGATGGGTGACTACAACCGCGCCTTGGAAATGGATTCCAAGAATGCCAAGGCCTACGCCTTGCGCGCCGAGGCGAAGCTGAAGTCCGAGGATCCCGACGGGGCGCTCATTGACGTCAACCAGGCGCTCCTGCTCAGCCTGAACGACCCGCTCGCCTTGCGCATCCGCGGCAACATCTACGAGGCGCAGGAGCGCGTCGAGGACGCCATCTACGATTACCAGAAGGCGCTGGCCAAGGATCCCTTCCAGAGCGAAAGCCGCGAGGCGCTCGCCCGCCTCGGTCAAGAAATACCGGTGGCGGTCGGCGAGCCGCTCGGCCCACCCGTCGACGGCTGGGCCGTCACCGAGCCGTCGTCTGGCCGCTACCTCGCGAGCAACCCCGACTACGGGGCGCTACGGGTCGAGCTCGAGATGTTCGGTTCGGGCAGACCCAAGGTCCTACAATGGAAGCTGATGCGGGGCGCTTTGTCCGGCATCGGACTCTTGAAGTACTACGCCGGCAATCTCGGCAAGGACGGCGATCTCGTCTATACCGCCATCGTCGACACCCGCGCTAACAAGGTCGTGTCGATCGAGCCCGAGCGCTGGGGCGACAAGCCCGCGAAGTGGAACTGGCAGGCGGTCTCGGTGGTCGTCACCGACCCCGATGGGCACGCCAACGAGGTCGAGCTGCGTAAGGTGCGGCGGAGATCAGCGCCTGTCGCGCGCCGGGACGACGACGGCTTCTTTGGTCTCGACCAATCGCAGCCCACCGATCGTCGGCGCGCCCGCCCGCGTCGCGGCGGCGGCGGGGGTGGCGGCGTGTTCGACTGGCTGTTCCGCTGATGCCGGTCCGGACTGAGCAAGCCTTCGCATGACACGTTTCCTTGCCAGCGTGCGCGACGCGGAAGAGGCGCAAACGGTCCTTGCCGCGGGTGCCGATATCGTCGATCTCAAGGAGCCCGCGAAAGGCGCGCTCGGCGCCGTGGATCGTGCGACCATCAAGGCATGTGTCGCGGCTATCGCCGGACGCACGCCTGTTAGCGCCACCGTCGGCGATCTGCCGATGGACAAAGACCGCGTTCATGACGCGGTCCTCGCCACGGCGGCATGCGGCGTGGACGACGTCAAGCTGGGCATCCAACGGAGCGGCGACCCGCAGGCTTGTTTTGCGCAGCTGCGCGCGAGACCCCCGCGTGCCCGGTTGATCCTCGTCTTCTTCGCCGACGCCATGCCCGACTTCGATCCCGTCGCCGCAGCACTCGAGGCCGGCGCGCAGGGGCTGATGCTCGATACGGCCGGGAAGCAGGCGGGCGCGCTTCTGGACCACATGGCCATCGGCGACATTGCCCGCTTCGTCGAGGCGGCGCGCGCGCGAGGGTTGATGGTGGGCCTCGCTGGATCGTTGCGGCCCGAGCATGTAGCGCCCTTGCTGGCGCTACGGCCCGACGTCATAGGCTTTCGCGGCGCGCTATGCCATGGGGGCAGGCGCGACGCGGGCCTCGATCCGATTGCCTGCAGCCAAATCCGCGCTCTGATTTCCGCAGAGGCGCTTCAGCCTGATGGGCAAATCGGCGAGCCTCGCGCTGCCGCTGTATGTTAGAGCTTCGGCGCGGGACGAAGCGCCGCGACAGGACCGGATCGATGAACGACAAGCGAGGACGGGTATCCACCACGGGCGGCAAGGGCCAGCCCCTCGACCGCATCTTCGTCCACGACTACGTGCTCGACGTGGAGATTGGCGTTCACCACCACGAGAAGGGCGTCACCCAGCGCGTGCGCTTCTCCGTCGATGTCGATGTCGCGCCGAGCACGGACGCGCTCGACGACGACATCGACCGCACCTTCGACTATGACGTCATTACCAACGGCATCAAATCCATCATCGCCCGCGGCCACATCAATCTGGTGGAGACCTTGGCGGAAGAGGTGGCGCAGCACTGCCTCGACCATCCCCGCGTGGAACGCGCTACCGTCACCATTGAGAAGCTCGATAAGGATCCCGGTGCCGTCGGCGTCGAGATCATGCGGAGCAAGGCGAGGACCTGATCATGCACGCGCCCGCGCTGCCACACGCTGCGCCCGCGCCCTTTGCGCATGAGGAGCCGCTCGCCGTGGTCAAGCTCGGCGGCAGTGTCATCCGATCTACCCAACTCGACCGTTGGCTCGATGCGATCGTGAGTGCCCCCGGGCCGATCGTCGTCGTGCCGGGGGGAGGGGCCTTGGCCGACGAGGTACGCAGCTGCCAGCGCCAGCTCGGCTTCGGCGACCCTTTCGCCCACCGCATGGCGCTGCTCGCCATGGATCAGTTCGCCTGGGCGGTGGCGGGCTTGCGGCCCGGGCTCGAGGTGGGAACGACCGAAGACGCGTTGCGGGAGATCGTAGGCCGCGGCCATGTCGCCGTGTGGGCGCCCTATGCGCTGATCTCGGGCCGCACCGATATCGAGGAGTCTTGGCAGCTCACCTCCGACAGCCTCGCGCTGTGGCTCGCAGGCCAACTGGGCGCAAACCGCTGCTCTCTGATTAAATCCATCCCGCCGCGGCTTGGGAGGGTGAGCGCGCAGACGCTCGCCCGCGAGGGGGTCGTCGACGAAGCCTTTCCCGCCATGCTCGCCGAGACAGGCGTCTCCGCTACGCTCTTCGGCAGCGGCGACCAGCAAGCCCTGGCCGCGTTCTTGGCCGACAAAGCGGCAAGCGGCGCCTCGATCGAGTAAGCTGAGCGGATGACCGAGAACATCCTGTTCCTGACCGGACATTTAGCGCAGCCCCGGCTCGAAGCCGTGCTTGGCGGCATGGACACGGATTTCAATTGGAAGGTGCTCGATATCGGCGTGAAGGTGGCGGCGCTGATGACCGAGGACATCATCTTGCGGCGCTTGTCGGAGTCTGGCGCGGCCGACAAGATCATGCTGCCTGGGCGCTGCCGCGCCGATCTCGACCGCCTGAGCGACTATTATCGTGTGCCCGTCTTGCGCGGGCCCGACGAGCTCAAGGACATTCCCACCTATTTCGGCCGTGCGCGGAAGGCCGCCGACATGTCCAAATACGACATCCAAATCTTCGCCGAGATCGTCGATGCCTCGGCGTTGTCCGTGGAGGACATCGTCAAGCGCGCCGAGGAATACGTCGCCAAGGGCGCAAACGTCATCGACCTCGGCGGCCTGCCGGATACGCCGTTCCCGCATCTGGATGAGACGGTCGCTGCGCTGAAGGAGAAGGGCTTCGAGGTCAGCGTCGACTCCGCCGACCCGGACGAGCTGTTGCGCGGCGGCGAAGCCGGCGCCGATTATCTTCTCAGCCTCAACGAGTCGACGCTTCATATCGCCGACGAAGTGGGCTCGGTGCCGGTCTTGATCCCCGAGGATCACGGCGACATGGCCTCGCTCTACCGGGCCATGGATGCGCTCGACAAAAAGGGCCGGAAATACCTGGTGGACCCCGTGCTCGATCCCATCCATTTCGGCTTCACGGTTTCGCTGGAGCGCTACGCGGAACTCCGACGCACGCGGCCTGACGCCGAGATCTTGATGGGCACCGGCAATCTCACCGAGCTCACCGACGCCGATACGACCGGCATCACCGCCGTCCTGCTCGGCATCGCCTCCGAGCTGCACATCCGGAACGTGTTGGTGGTCCAGGTCAGTCCGCACACCCGCCGCACCATCGAGGAGCACGATCTTGCCCGCCGCATCATGTATGCCGCGCGCGCCGATCATGATCTGCCCAAGGACTATGCCGATGGGCTGCTCGCACTTCATTCGCGGCGGCCGTTCCCGCTGACGCCTGAAGAGATTGCCGAGAATGCGCAAGCCGTGCGCGACAAGAATTTCCGCATCGAGATCGCCGAGGACGGCATTCACATCTATAACCGCGACGGCCACTATGTCGCCCAGGACGTCTTCGAGCTCTATCCCAAGCTCGATCTCGGCGATGACAGCGCACACGCCTTCTATCTCGCCGCCGAGCTCGCCCGCGCCGAGACGGCTTGGCGGCTTGCCAAGCGCTATGCCCAGGACGAGCCGCTCGATTGGGGTGTGGCGGCGGACGCGCCTGCGGAGGACAAGACGCGTCTCAAGGAGGCGGGGCATACGCTGATCGCCAAGAAGAAGCGCAAAGTCTCATGACGCCGCGAGAAAAGCCGCCATGCCGATGATCCGCGAATGCATCGTCACCACAA
Source organism: uncultured Alphaproteobacteria bacterium (assembly GCA_963717875.1). GTDB lineage: Bacteria > Pseudomonadota > Alphaproteobacteria > Rhizobiales > Methyloligellaceae > Methyloceanibacter. Next base: position 1,434 of record CAVQXI010000027.1, on the reverse strand, counting down.
TCAACGGCGAGGGCACGGTGCATATCGCCCCGCTCGGCCTCATCGAGGACGGTGAGGGCTGGATCATTGCGCCGTTCCGCCCGTCGACCACGCTGGACAACCTGCGCACGACGCCGTTTGCCGTGGCGAACTTCACCGACGACGTGCTTGTCTTCGCCGGCTGCCTCACCGGCAACAAGGATTGGCCGGTCAGGCCCGCGACCCGTGTCCAAGGCGCGATGCTCAATGGAGCGCTCGCCCATGCCGAGCTTGCCGTGCAGCACGTCGACGAAGACGACCTGCGGCCGCGCTTCCACTGCCGCATCGTGCATGAGGAGAGCCATGCGCCGTTCAAGGGCTTCAACCGCGCGCAAGGCGCGGTGATCGAGGCGGCGATCCTGGCGAGCCGCCTTCATATGCTGCCGCGGGAGAAGGTCGAGCAGGAGCTCGCTTATCTCCAGATCGCCGTGGAGAAGACCGCCGGCCCGCGCGAGCACGAGGCCTGGCGCCTCCTCGTGGAGAAGATCGAGGATCACTACAAGCACACGCCGGCCTGAGGGAACAGACACCCCCTGCCAGAGACCCGTATCCCTTGTATAATGAGGGAACGGGGGGACCCGCGCTGCGTTAAGCAGCGCACCAACTCCAACATGGAGGTCCACCCATGAAAGTCAAAAACGCAATGCATAAGGGCGTCGACTGGGTCGGCCCGGATACGCCAATTTCCGACATCGCGAAATTGATGCGCCAGCGCGACATCGGCTCCATTCCGATCGGCGAAAACGATCAGCTTATCGGCATGGTGACTGACCGCGACATCGTCTGCAAAGGCCTGACGCAGAACGGATTCGATGCAAGCCGTGCGAAGGCGCGCGACGTGATGACTAAAGGCATCCACTGTTGCCGTGAGGACGACGACCTCGCCAAGGCGATCCATCACATGGAGGAGCTGAAAATCCGCAGACTCCCGGTCATCGACCACAGCAAGCGGATGATCGGCATCCTCAGCCTCGGTGACGTCGGCGAGGCGGCATCGAGCGAGCTCCTGTCCGAATGCGTCAGGAGCGTCTCGGCGCACCACTGAACGGGCGTGACGCTGCCAGCGCAGCGGTGGACCCGGAACGGGTCACGCCGCTGCCGTTGGCGCGCCGGGCTCCGGCGGCCGCTCCAGAATATGAAGGATGCGATGGCGCTCGCGCGGCACATCGCTTGGCTTGCCTGCGCGTTCGGGAATGTCGTGCAGATGGACGTCGACCGCATGGCGTTGCAGGATCTCAAGCGCCGCATTGGCGTGCTCCGGGTCGCGCGCTCTGACCCACAGCAACAGGCCGCCGTGCTGCAGATGCTGATCGAGATGCTTGGCATGCTCGTGGCCGATGAACCGCGCGAGTGCGGCCCCGACGAGGCCGCCGGCACCGCCCGCAATGGCCGCCGCGGCAATGGCGCCGAGCAAAG
>CAVQXI010000026.1:0-49149 GCA_963717875.1 uncultured Alphaproteobacteria bacterium | reverse complement strand
AATAGCCTAGATCCTGGAGGATGGTGCCGACACGGAAGATGTTGTGATAGCTGCCGATCACCCACAGGCTGCCATTTGGCTTCAGCACGCGGCGGCACGCGGCGAGCCAGTCGCGGGTGAACGCGTCATAGGCGGCGAAGCTTGAGAACTTGTCCCAATCGTCATCGACCGCATCGACGCGGCTATTGTTGGGCCTGTAGAGCTCGCCCGCAAGCTGGAGATTATAGGGCGGGTCGGCAAAGGCGAGGTCGATGCTTGCTTCCGGGAGCCGCGACAGCTGCTCAATGCAATCGCCGACAATGATCTTGTTACGGGGGAGACGCGCTCCCCCGGTTTCCCCCACACCCATGCCACCACTCTTTATGTACGCAATACTGAACGCGCCCACCTCTTTGGAGGTCGGGACGGGCTCATGCTGGCGGACTCCGGTAAAGGTGGGCTTAACCCGCGCGGGGGCAACCGTAGACCAGGCTTCAGGGGAGGAGGCGCCCATGGGCAAGCACATCGTCATGGTGCACGGGGCCAATTGCGGCGGCTGGTGCTTCGACGAGTTCCGCAAGGTGTTCGAGGCGAGGGGCTTCACCTGCCACGCGCCGGACCTGATCGGCCATGGCGCCGACAAGGCGACGGGAAAGGGCACCTTGGCCGCCGTGGGTATGGCCGACTATCGCGCGCAACTAGCGGCCTTTCTGGAAACGCTGCCGGCTAAGCCGATCCTGCTCGGCCATTCCATGGGGGCAATTCTGGCGCAGCAGCTTGCGGCGGACGACCTCGCCTTGAAGCTGGTTTTGGCGAGCCCGGCGCCGCGCGCCGGCATCCTGCCCCCGACCGACGCCGAGAAGCAGCTCGGTCAGGATCTGATGACGATTGGCGACTTTAAGGCCCGCGCGATCGATCCAAATTTCGATCTCGCCTGCATCTACACACTCAACCGTCTGTCTAAGGACGAGCAGCGCCGCGTGTTCGATCAGTTCGGACCTAAATCGGGCCGCGCTTTGTTCGAGACGTTCTTCTGGATGTTCGATCAAAGCGGCGCGACGGACCTAGACACGCGCGCGGTGCACTGCCCGGTGCTGTGCCTGTCGGGCACCGAAGACAACATCGTGTCGGTAGAGACCGCGCGCGAGACGGCTATCGGTTATCCCCAAGCGGCGTTTTGGGAGCTTGAAGGTCACGCGCATATGCTCTTGCTCGAGCCTGGCGCGGACAAGATTGCCGAGCGCATCGCCGACTGGCTCACCAAGTACGAGCCGTCCAAGTATTAGTCTTCGACGATTCCCACAGAAGTGACCTCGCCACGGTTCGCGAGGATGCGGAGCGCCCGCTCTACGGGAGCGAACGACCTACGGTGGTGCGTGCACACGCCGTGCTTCTTCACCGCGCGCGCATGCTCCGGTGTGCCGTAGCCTTTGTTGCTCTCCCAGCCATAGCGGCGATAGCGCTTGGCGAGCTTCACCATGATGCGGTCGCGCGTGACCTTGGCGATAATGGAGGCGGCTCCCACCGACAGCGACTGCGCGTCGCCGGCGACGATGGCGCGGGCTTTGCCGGGGAAGCGCTTCGGCACCATGTTGCCGTCGATCAGCGCCGCGGCGCGTGGCACTTGCAGGCCGCGGAACGCCGCACGCATGCCCCACAGGCTCGCTTGCAAGATGTTGATGCGGTCGATGCGCTTCACCGGACCGATGGCGACGGAGACGCAAGCCGTGGCCATGATCTCGGCGTAGAGCTCCTCGCGAACCTCGGCCGTGAGCACCTTGGAATCGTTGATGCCCTCAGGGATGCGGTCGGGATTGAGGATCACCGCCGCGACCACCACGGGCCCGGCCCATGGCCCGCGGCCCGCCTCGTCGATGCCGGCGACCGGCAGCCCGTGCAGATCCATCATCTCCGCCTCGAAGTCGAAGCTGGGCAGGCTCGGCGCGTGGACGATTTTTTCGGCAGGGAGTCCCATGACCAGGGACTTTCCCCAAACCGCGCGCATTTGGCAACGCTCTCAGGCCTGGAGGCCTGAGGGTTGTGGAAAAGCGCCTAGAACAAGCGGAGTTGCTGGCCCGGACGGGCAGGGGGCGTGAACAAATCAGTGCGGAGCTCGAGCTTGGCTCTGTTCAGGCCCAGCCGCTCCGCGGCCATCTCGAACCGGCGCCCGATCATCCACGCATAGGGCCCGTCGCCCTCCATGCGCTCGCTCCATTTGGCCTCGTAGAGCTTGCCGCCACGGGTCTGCCGCATCAGCGACAGCACGCGGTTCGCGCGGTCCGGGCAGTTGGCCCGGAGCCATTCCACGAAGAGATCGCCGATCTCGAGCGGTAACCGCAACAGCACGTAGCCCGCTTCCGCAACGCCGGCCGTGGCGGCACGCTCCAAGATGCGCTCCATCTCCGCGTCGTTGAGGCCGGGGATCACCGGCGCGCACATGACCGATGTCGGCACGCCTGCCGCGCTCAGTCTCTCCAGCGTCTCGAGCCGCTTCTCGGGCGTGCTAGCGCGCGGCTCCATGGCGCGGGCCAGCTTGTGGTCGAGCGTGGTCACTGACAGCGCCACTTTGACCAGCCCGCGTTTCGCCATCGACTGCAGGATGTCGAGATCCCGTAACACCAGCGCCGACTTGGTGACGATGCCGACCGGGTGGTTGGTAGCGCTCAAGGTTTCGAGGATGCGCCGCATGATGCGGTAGCGCCGTTCGATCGGCTGATAAGGATCGGTGTTGGTGCCGATGGCGATCATGCGCGGCCGGTAGTTCGGCTCGGCGAGCTCGCGCTCGAGCGCCTGCGCGGCATTCGTCTTGGCGAACAGCTTCGTCTCGAAGTCGAGGCCGGGGGACAAGCCGAGAAAGGCGTGGGTCGGCCGCGCGAAGCAATAGATGCAGCCATGCTCGCAGCCCCGATACGGATTGATCGAGCGGTCGAAGCCGATATCGGGCGATTGGTTCTTGGTGATGATGCGCCGTGCCGGCACTTCTTGCACTTCGGTCGCAAGCGCGTCGAGTTCGCCGAGCAACTCCCAGCCGTCGTCCGCCGGCTCATAGGAGAGCGGCTCGAAGCGTCCCGAGCGGTTGGTCTGGGCGCCGCGGCCATGCCTGCGGCCGAAGGCGACGCCACCCGCCTCGTGCGGGAAGCTGTCCGAATCGCGGGACTTTTGAAGGGCCACGGTCATATGGTCTATATAGTTTCGGAGGGGGAACAAAGCAAGAACATAATCAAGGCTAATGTCATGTGACGATTGCCCGAAGGCGGCCAAACGCTATAGTCCGCCCATGATTTCCGTGGTCATCCCCACCTTTAATGCTGGGCCCGGATTGGTCCACACGCTGGCGGCTCTCGTGCCCGCCCTGGTTCAGGGCGTGGTCCAGGAAGCCATCATCGCCGATGGTGGGTCGACCGACGACACCTGCGCCATTGCCGATGCCGCCGGCACGCATCTCGTGGCAGCGCCGCGCGGGCGTGGCACCCAGCTCGATGCGGGCGCGGCTCTCGCGCGGGGCGATTGGCTGCTTTTCCTTCACGCCGATACGGTGCTCCAGCCCGGCTGGGCCGAGGAGGCGGAAAGCTTCATCGAGCGCGTGCAGAGCGGACGCCGAAGGCAGGCTGCCGCCTATTTCAAATTCTCGCTCGACGACGATGGGTTCATGCCGCGCCTGGTGGAAGGGCTCGTGGGTTTGCGCTGTCTTCTCTTCGCGCTTCCTTACGGCGATCAAGGGCTTCTCATCTCGCGCGCGCTTTATGATCGGCTTGGCGGCTTCCGCTCGATCCCACTCATGGAGGATGTCGATCTCGTGCGCCGTCTCAAACGCCGCGAGCTCGTCGGCCTCAAGTCGCGTGCCGTGACGAGCGCCAGACGGTATCGGAACGAAGGCTATCTCTTGCGGGGTTTCCGCAATCTCGGCCTCATGCTGCTCTACTATCTTCGCGTACCGCCGCGGGTGCTCGCGCGCCTCTATGGCTAGGCCGCTTCGAGGCCGTCAGCGCCGCATCCCTTTGGCTCAGCACCTCGTCATCATGGCCAAGCGCCCGGTCGCCGGCCGCGTGAAGCGCCGCCTTGCGCGCGAGATCGGCGACATCGCAGCGCTCCGCTTCTACCGCACCACGCTTGCCAACACGGTCATGCGTCTCGGCACCGATCCGCGCTGGCGCACTTATCTTGCGGTGACCCCCGACACGTCGGTGACGGCGCCGTGCTGGCCCTTGTCGCCAAAGCTCACGCGCATCACGCAAGGGGAGGGCGATCTCGGCGCGCGCATGCAGTCGCTATTCGATCGTATGCCGCCTGGTCCCGTCGTCATCGTCGGCAGCGATATTCCCGCCATCCGGCCCGCGCATATCTCGCGTGCATTTGACTTGCTTGGACCCGCGGACGTTGTGTTCGGGCCTGCAGCCGACGGCGGCTATTGGCTTGTGGGCCTAAAAAGATCACCGCGGCAACTTGTCCCCTTCGCCGGCGTACCCTGGTCGACGAAGGACGCGCTCGCCGCCACCGCCGCGAATCTTGCGGGAAGAATTATCGCGTACGCACCGACACTTAGCGATGTCGATTCGATTCAAGACTATCGGCGTGAGCGAAAGTTCTCCGAGCGAATCTGCTCGGCGCCGCCAACAGTTGTGGCCGGCGCATGACGCGCACTTAATGCAACTTTAAGGGGATTTCACTAGGGCGTTGTTGGAGCAGACCTTGGGTGGAGCTGTAGCAGATGCGCATCGCGCTAGTCGATCCGAGCCGCACAACGCGTTTGATTGTCAGCCGCATGCTCGAAGCGCGTGGCCACGAGGTGGTGCCCTTCGCCGACGAGCGCGAGGCGCTTCAGCAGATCAAGATCGACCTTCGCATCGATGCACTGATCACATCCGCCGAGCTCACCCATATGACCGGTCTCGAGCTCTGCTGGGAGGCGAGGTTGCTCGCGACCTGCAAGCGTCCGATCTACGTGCTGATGATGTCGTCCCAATACGACCAGCGGAACCTGGTCGAGGCGCTGGATTCCGGCGCCGACGACTTCATCGGCAAACCGCCTTTGGGCGAGGAGCTCTTTGCGCGCCTGCGCGCCGCCGAGCGCATTGCCTCGATGCAGCGCGAGCTGCTTCGCCTTGCCACCACCGATCCGCTAACCGGGCTGTGCAATCGTCGCGGCTTCTTCGAGCAGGCAACCGAGGCGCGCGCGCGGACGATCCCCGACGGCAGCCTGTCCGCCATTCTTCTCGACATCGACAACTTCAAGCAGATCAACGACTCCTATGGCCACGAAGCCGGCGATGAAGCGATCCGCGCTTGCGCCCGGGCCGCGAGTTTTGACAAGGCCGTCACCGGCCGTCTCGGCGGCGATGAGTTCGCACTGCTTCTTGAGCGGCGCGCATTGCCCGAGGCCATCGACATCGCCGAAGACTTGCGGCGCCGGCTGGCCTCGCGGCCGTTCGACACCGGCAAGGGGCAGATCAGGCTCACCTGGAGCGTCGGCGTCGGCGAAGCCAAGCCGGGCGATACGGTCGACCAGCTTCTCGCGCGCGCGGATGCGGCGCTCTACAGCGCCAAGGCGGGCGGACGCAATCGCGTGGCCGGCGCCCCGCCTGATCTAGAGGCGATCAGGACGGTCGCCCAGCACGGCATCGCCCGCGCCTCAACCCACTAGAGGTTTCCCCAGAACAGCCTGTGAATCAGCCTCTTCGCGCCACTGGCGAGACGGGCCGAGGCTGCTAAGGTGCTCTCCGATCAACGGGGGGACTGGAATGGCAGAGCGCCGCGAGGAGCCGGAATCGGCCTTGGCCGAGGAGAAGCCGGAGCAGGCGCCCGATGAGGCGGGCGAGGCGGCTCAGCCCGAGCAACAGGTCAAATACTCCATGTCGCCGGGACTCCCCGGCTTCCTCGGCGCCAACAACATCGGCCTCGCCATCTCCTCGTATCAGTCCGGCAAGTTCTACCTGCTTGGGCAGAACAAGGACGGTGGCTTGCTGGTGGACGAGCGCTTCTTCCGCAAGGCCATGGGCATCTGCGTGCCCGACCAAGAGACGCTGCTGCTCGCCACTCTGTTCCAGATCATCAAGTTCAAGAACGTTCTGGAGCCGGGCCAGGAGGTCAACAATGTCTTCGACAAGTGCTTCGTGCCGCGCCAGCTTTATGTCACCGGCGAGCTCGACGCCCACGATGTCGGCCAGCTCAAGGACGGGCGCATCGTCTTCGTCAACACCGTCTACAACTGCCTCGCCACGCCGTCGCCGCGCCACAGCTTCACGCCAATCTGGAAGCCGCCTTTCGTCTCCAAGATCATCAAGGAGGACCGCTGTCATCTGAACGGACTCGCCATGGAGGATGGCGTGCCGCGCTATGTCACCGCGGTGAGCAAGTCCGACACCATCGACGGCTGGCGCGACCGCCGCTTCGACGGCGGCATCATCATCGACGTGGCAACCGGCGAGATCGTCATCGGCGGTTTGTCCATGCCGCATTCGCCCCGGATGTACGGCGGCAAATTGTGGGTGCTGAACTCGGGAACGGGCGAGCTTGGCTGGGTCGAGCCGGCGGCGAAAGCCGCGGACGCCAAATTCCATGTGGTCGCCTTCTGCCCCGGCTTCGTGCGCGGCCTCGGCTTCCACGGCAAGTACGCCCTGGTCGGCCTTTCCAAGCCCCGCTACGAGCGCTTCGAGGGGCTGGCGCTCGACAAGAAGCTGGCCGAGGCGGATTCCGAGCCCTGGTGCGGGGTGCAGGTGATCGACCTCGATACGGGCGCGTGCGTGCACTGGTTCCGCATCGATGGTGCCATCGGCGAGCTTTACGATGTCGCCGTGGTCCCCGGCGTGACGCGCGGCATGTCCTTGAGCTTCGCCTCCAACGAGGTGCTGGGCCTCATCACCCACGACCCACTGGAAGAGCGCGCGTCCTTCTAGCTCAGAACAGCCACGTGAACGGGCTGAGCGCACGACAATTGAGGGCAAACAAGTAGGGCGCCTCTGGGAGGGCGCCTTGGCGGCGCCCAGTTCGTCGTGCCTGGATCGGTTACGCCAGCCAAGTGGCTATGAAAGCGCCGATCGCCAGACCAATGGCGCCCAGGATGATCCAGGCAATCCTGAGGAGACGGTTGGGTAATGTTCCTTCGGCGTTAGGCGCCTCGCGCCGATACGAGGCGCCGCCTTTGGCTGCGGCTGCGCTCGCCACGAGAAGTTCCAGCCGAACCTCACCTCCCAGCTCCCGCCTCAACTTGAGGTTTCGCTGAAGTTCCCGCTCGAGGTCAGTCGTTTCCGGGACCATTGGAACACCCCCCACCAGTCACACAAACTGGCGATTTGGCGTTCCGGTTCCAGGAGTAGAGATCAAAACAGCCAGGTGAAGCGGCCTTTTGCACAAGCGTCACGTCCGCTCTTGACCCTCTAAGCATCCAGTCAGTTTGCATGCACAGACCACCCTGCGCCAAGAGCAGCTATTCCTAAGAAGTGCCGAGTTGAAAGAGCGGCCCAGGATCGTTGCGTGAGACAACCAATGTCAATGAGCGTTTCGCCCGGCTGAGAGCGACATAGAGCTTGCATCGTGAATACTCAGTCGCCGCAAACCGCTGCCTGTCGCAGGGAACCACAATTGCATGGTCGCATTGCAGGCCCTTGGCCTTGTGGATCGTGCTGATGGCTTTGGATGGCGGCATTGGGTGGGCAAAGGACCGGCGCCTGGCGATCTCGGTCAGCCCCTCTTCGGGGTCGTCAAAATCAATCAGCCGCAGCGCGTCCCTGAACTCGCGGCGCTGATCGAGCTTAATCGAGTCAAACCCCGCGACCTGGTCATCAATAAGCCTGGAGAGATGCGTGAGGCATCTGGCAACGCCGATGTGATTTGGTTCTTCGAGAATGAACCGGCCAAGCTGCTGCAAGCGGGCAGGCTTGTCGCGGCAGCGTTTCACGCATCCCTTGCAAACTTCTTCGACGAGGCGATCGCCGTGGGTAGAGGCGCTGAACCCAACGCCCACGCTACCGACAAAGTCAACTGTGGCCTGGCTGATAGCAACGGGATCGCCTGGGTTGGCGGAGATTCGGGCGACGAGACGAACGAGGTCATCCCTGGTGTGGCCCTCCCAGATGGGATAGCGACGGTTCCAGAACGAACGGAGCGCCCTTACTGTGTCATTCTCGCCCGTCAAGATGAGAAAGCTGGGCGCTTGATTGATAAGTAGGTCTAGCGGCGCTCTGTCTTCAGGACTGAGGTTAAACCCCGTGCGCGTAAGGGCAAGGTTTTGAACGGGCAGAACCGTCAGCCCGGCCGGCAGCCTCCCGCTCAAATCTATGGGATTGCCGGCCGTTAACGCCTTCCGGGCCTCCAGCACCCAGCGCCCCAGCTCCGGCGAGCCGTCATCCCAGCGGTGGGGATGGCTTAGCTCATCGTGGGCGCCGGCTGATTTCAGCTCATCCCAGCGCGCGCGCTCGGCTTCGGCGGCGGCCTTGGCGCGCTCGGGATAAAGGCCCTGCATGGGATCGCCGAATATCCGCGTGCGCGCTCCGGCCTCGTGCAATGCCACAATAAGTGCGTGTTGGCCGGCGTTTAAATCCTGGTGCTCATCGCCGATCACGACCGGATAACGCCTGACCAGCGTCTCGCAAACCATTGGATGGCACGACAGCAGGCGGGCAACGCCGTCCGCCAGCTTGTCGTACCCGCCCGCAGGATCGTGCCGTGCCCATGCTGCGACGTCGGCGGGCAGCGAGAGCGATCTGTGATAGGCAGCGGCGATCTTGACGATCAGGGAATCAATGGTGCTGATCTCGACTTTGCGCCTGTCTTGGCTCGTGGCTTTGGCGAATGCCCCGCAGGCCGCATGTGTGTGGGTCAGAACCAGCACGCGGCCGGTCTCAAGCCCGGCAGCGGCACGGCTGGCATAGCCCGCGCCCTGGTAGGTCTTCCCGCAGCCGGCAGGCGCCTCGATGACAACAAGAGGCGCATCGGAATCAAGCAGGGCGGCAGCGTGGTCATCACTCATGGGGCCACATCTGAATTGGGTGGCTGATTTAACGCCGCGCGAACACCATTGAGAAACACCAACAGCGAAGGTTTTAGAGCGGACCAAGCCCCGAGCGCAAACAAATGGCCGGCAAGCTCGCGGCCGCCGCGCTCGGTCTTGAACCAAGCGCGACCGTGTCCTTTCCAGAGCTTGGTGGCATCGTCATCGGGCGCGCCGTCCGTGCTACCGGTCGCCGCGGCGATGATCAGATCCCGCAGGGCGATCCCGTCCGCCGCCGCCTCGGTTTCGATGGCCTCAAGGCTTCTATCTGAAATCCCAAGCCGCTCGGCCAGGGTAAAGCGACGCCGCGCTGAAATGTCGGGGTTTGGGCCCGTGATGAGGACGGTCAGCTTGTCCTCGGGTACCTGGGCGATGACGTTCTGGTCCGTAGAGCCCGCGCCCCACTGGAACAGCATCTCGCCCATCTTGGTTTTGAGTGTGGACCAGCGGCCGGAAAACTCGCCCTCATTGTCGGCAAACCCGCCAAAACGCACGCCCGTTGCGGCCATGGCTTCAAGCAGCTTGAGCGTAGCCTCATTGCCTTGTCCGTGGCAGACGCGCAACCCGTGATCGAGCAGATCACCGTCGATCGCGCGCTCCAGAAGGTAGCCTGCAAACCCGATTTCGGTCTGGCCTTCGGCGATGATGGCAAGACGGCACAGGAACGTCTCGGGATCGCGCTCCTGTTGTCTTGCTATCTTTTCGGCCGGCAAAGCACCGATGTTGCCGGCTGCGTCGAGATACCAGAGGCGGCCCTGGTCTGACGCGTTGATCGCAACCGCGCTGTGCGTGGTTACAAAGCTCTGTGTGGCTTCGGTCTGAAGCGCTCTGGCCAGCTTGCGGACGCGGTAAGGCTCAAGACCGCGCTCAAGCTCGTCAATCACGGTGATTCGGGTCTCGGATTCGGTCGCAGCGGCAATCTGCAGCGTGGCCATGCGCCTTGTGCCCGCACCCCAGCTTGCCAGTGGCAGTGAAACCCCTTCATCGCTTTCGGCAAGCAAACCGATCAGCGCCCCGATCGAAAGCCCCTGGCTGCTAGTCAGGCCCAGTTCTAACTTGCTCGGCAGTGACTCCTTCTTCAACGCCTTATCGAGCTTAGCCAGCGCGGCACCTGCGTCCTCGCTGAGGCTCTCGTGGAGATCGAACTGGGCGACCTGCTGGCCGATCCGCGCACGCAGGCCCTTGTCGGCGAGTAGCCGGTCAAGTGCGGAGCCGTAGACGAGCCGCAGATCGCGGTCGTTGCGATCATCACCGCTCAGCCGGACAATACCGATCTGCCGCCGCAGGGCCGCCGACAGTATGTCAACCTCGTCATTCGGATGGACTATCTCCCAGGTGATCTCAAGCTCTGCCGTGCCCCGGACCTGAAAACAGTAGACGGGATCCAACGGCGGCGGCATGTCATCGTCGCCATCTGCCGGCATCGGGGGAGAAACCGCATCGGCGCCATTCCAAGCCCACGGCAGGGCGAGTTTTTGCAGTTGGGTGATGTCCGAGGATGAGGGCAGTGAAATCACTGCCCTGATGCAGAACTCGTCATCGGTCTCGCGCTGCCAGTAGTCGGCTTCGGACAGTACAAGCGTGTTCGACGGGCTGAGTAACAGGGCAACGGCTTCTAGAAGCGTGGTCTTGCCGACATCCCCGCCGCCAAGAATGACATTCATGCCGGGCGTGGGATTCCATTTGAGGCTCTTGATCCCACGAAAGCGCTCAATGCTGAGCTGGCGAATGATGGCGGCATCGCTCATATGCACGCGGTGGCCCTAGCTTGCTTTCGCCTTCTTCGTCTTGCTCTCTGTGAGGCGCGGCATTAGCTCGATGAACGAGCAGGGGCGGTGACGGTTGTCGAGCTGGAACTTGAGGATGCCGTTCCACGCGTCCTCGCACGCGCCCGGCGAGCCGGGCACGGAGAAGATCAGCGTGCCTTTGGCCAGCCCGCCGCAGGCGCGGGACTGCACCGTCGAGGTGCCCACCGTCTGATAGCTCAGCATGTGGAACAGGGCGGAGAAGCCGTCGATCTCCTTGTCATAGAGCGGCCGCACCGCTTCCGGCGTCACGTCGCGTCCGGTGAAGCCCGTGCCGCCCGTGGTGATGACCACGTCGACGCCCTTGTCCTTGATCCACTTCTTCACCTGCTTGCGGATCTCTTTCTCGTCGTCCGGCGCGACCGCGTGCTCGGCCACTTCGTGACCGGCTTCCTTGATCATGCTGACGAGCAGCGGGCCCGACTTGTCGGTCTTCGGGGTGCGCGTGTCGGAGATGGTGAGCACGGCGATGCGCACGGGGATGAAGGGGCGGCTCTCGTCGATGCGGGCGGTCATTGCGTCGGGTCCTCGAGTCTGGCTTTCAGCATGAGCAGGTCGCGCCACGCATAGCGCTTCTCTTCTGGCTTGCGTAGCAGATAGGCGGGATGCAGCGTCGCCAGCGTGGGAATGTCGCGGTCGCCGGATTTGTAAATCTTCCACTTGCCGCGCAAGCGCATGATGCCTTCGCTGACGCCGAGGATGGACTTCGCCGCGGCCCCGCCGAGCAGCACCATGACGTCGGGCGACAGCAGCTCGATCTGCCGCGCGAGGAACGGCGCGCAGGCCTCGACCTCCTGCGGCGTCGGCGTGCGGTTGCCGGGCGGCCGCCAGTAGATGGTGTTGGTGATGTAGACGTGTTCCTCGGCGAGCCCGATCGCCGCCAGCATGCGGTCGAGCAGCTTGCCGGCGCGGCCGACGAACGGCTTGCCTTGCAGGTCCTCGTCGCGCCCCGGCGCCTCGCCGATCAGCATGATGCGCGCGGACGCACTGCCGCGGGCGAAGCACAGGCTCTTCGCCGTGCGCTTGAGCGCGCAGCCTTCGAACTGGGCGAGCAGCGTCTCGAGCTCGGCCAGCGTCGCGGCCGCCTCGAGCGAGGCGGGGAGTGCGGCCGAAGCGGGGATAGGGGCGGGTGCCGCCTTCGCCATACGTTTCGCGGGCGATTCCGAACGTATCGCGGCGGATTTTGAATGTGCCTCGGGCGGTTGCGGACGTGCCACCGGCGCCGCGAACCTGTCGACCGGACTATCCCCGATCGCTTCGTCGGCGCCCATGGCCTCGTACCAGGCGAGGAGGGTTGCGGCGGCTTTTGCTTCGCTTCCAGTCATTTGCGATGCCCGTGTTGATCCTCTATTTGTCATTGCCCGGTTCCGCCGGGCAAGTTTGCGTCGCTGGGCGCCAACGACCTTAGCACCGATTGGGCGGCCTCGCGGGCCTAGCCGCGTCGCGCTAAGCTTTTGAAATGAAAGGGTGAGATGAGCGAGCAAGTCGAACGCGAGACCATGGAGTTCGATGTGGTGATTGTCGGCGCAGGACCCGCAGGCCTTGCTGCGGCGATCCGGCTGAAACAGCTCGCCGCCGAAGCCGGCAAGGAAATCTCCGTCGTCGTCCTGGAGAAGGGCTCCGAGGTCGGCGCCCACATCCTCTCCGGCGCGGTCATCGATCCCGTCGCCCTTGACCGCCTCATCCCCGACTGGCGCGACAAGGACTGCCCGCTCAATACCAAGGTCACCGAGGATCGCTTCTACTATCTCGGCGAGGCCGGCGACATCCGGCTGCCCAATATCTTCATGCCGCCGCTCATGAGCAATCACGGCTGCTACGCCGGCAGCCTCGGCAGCCTGTGCAAATGGCTCGCCGAGCAGGCGGAAGCCTTGGGCGTCGAGGTCTATCCGGGGATCGCCGTGACCGAGGCGATCATCGGTGCGAATGGCGCGGTCGAAGGTGTCATCACCGGCGATCTCGGCGTCGCCCGCGACGGCAGCCACAAGGACAGCTACACCCCCGGCATCGCGCTTCTCGGCAAGTATACGTTCCTCGCCGAAGGCGCCCGCGGCTCGCTCTCGAAGCAACTCATCAAGAAGTACGGCCTCGACGAGGAGAGCGGCCCCCAGAAGTTCGGCATTGGGCTCAAAGAGCTGTGGGAGATCCCGGCGGAGAAGCACAAACCCGGCCTCGTGCAGCACACCATGGGCTGGCCGCTCAACGACAAGACCGGCGGCGGCTCTTTCCTCTACCATTTCGGCGAGAACCTGGTGTCGGTCGGCTTCGTCGTCCATCTCGACTACGCCAACCCCTATCTCAATCCTTTCAAGGAGTTCCAGCGCTCGAAGCTACACCCGCGCATCGCCGAGCAACTCGAAGGCGGCAAGCGTATTGCCTATGGCGCCCGCGCGCTGACCGAAGGCGGCTGGCAGGCGGTCCCTGAACTCGCCTTCCCGGGCGGCGCGCTGATCGGCTGCGCGGCCGGCTTCATGAACGTGCCGCGCATCAAAGGCTCTCACAACGCCATGCTCTCCGGGATGATGGCGGCGGAAGCCGCCTTCACCGCGATGAAGGCGGGCCGCTCGCGCGACACGCTTCTGGAATACCGCGAAGCCGTCAAGGCGAGCTCCATGGCCAAGGAGCTGAAGAAAGTCCGCAACGTGAAGCCGCTGTGGTCGCGCTTCGGCACGCGGCTCGGCGTCATGCTGGGCGGCATCGACATGTGGCTCAACACGCTTCTTCCGTTCTTGGGCCACACGCTGAAGCACAAGAAGCCCGACTATGCGAGCCTGAGGACGGCGGCGAGTTCCAAGCCCATCGACTATCCGAAACCGGACAACGTGCTCAGCTTCGACATCCTGTCCTCGGTGTTCCTCTCCAACACTAATCACGATGAGGATGAGCCGGTGCATCTCAAGCTCACCGATCCGTCGATCCCCATCGAGCAGAACCTGCCCGAATATGCCGAGCCGGCGCAGCGCTACTGCCCGGCATGCGTCTACGAGGTGGTGGAGGAGGGGGAAAGCGTGCGCTTCCAGATCAACGCCCAGAATTGCGTTCACTGCAAAACCTGCGACGTTAAGGATCCGGCCCAGAATATTACCTGGGTGCCGCCCGAGGGCGGCGACGGCCCGAACTACGCCAACATGTAGGGCTTTGAAGAGCAGTCGTTTTCGGCAAGACGGGCCATAAACGCGCCGCGATTAGCCTTCAGAACCTTTATGGTTTGGCAGGGTCGAGAAAAGCACATAACCTTGCCCTGGGGATAAGGCGAACCAGAAATTGGGGCGGTGGATAGCCGAGCCAACAACATGATGAACCCTGAATCAGGGACTCTGCGCCGATGGGCGTGGAGGTCTCTTCTCCTTGTCGCGATCCTTGCAGCGCCCGCCGCCTATTCGGAGGTGATGCCGGCCGATACCGGGGGCCCGGATTCCGGCACCCTTCTCGGCAATTACCTTTCGGGCCGTGTGGCGCGCGGAAATCACGACACGCTGGCCGCGGCCGAGTTCTACTCCAAGGCGCTCGCCGGCGACCCCGAGAACGAGATCATCCTCGAGCAGACCTTCCTGCTTGAGACCGCCGCCGCGAACTGGGACCGCGCCATCGAGCTCGCCCACGAGCTTGCCGCCGTCGAGCCGACGCACCGGATTGCCCAGTTCATGCTAGGCCTCGAGGCCTTCAAGAAGGCCGACTATAAGGCGGCGGAGGAGCATTTCGCGGCTGCCCGTCAGGGCCCCATCGCCGATCTGACCTCCACACTGGCCCGCGCCTGGGTGGAAGAGGCCGACGGCAAGCATTCAGAGGCGTTCGCCACGCTCGACACGCTGAGCAGTGCCGATTGGGCACAGTACTATCAGCGCTATCACCGCGCCCTCATTGCCGACGTGGCAGGCCGCCACCAGTTGGCGAGCCAGGCTTTCGCGCAAGCCTTCAAGAGAAATCCGACCACGCTCAGAGTGGCTGACGCCTATGCGCGCCATGCAGTCAACGTCAATGACCGCGAGCTCGCCATCGACACCCTCAAGACCCACATGGCCAAGACGGCGCCGCACCCGTTGTCCGAGGCGCTGCTGAAGGACATCGAGAGTGGCAAGACGCCTGCGCTGACGGCTGCCAACCCGACCGAAGGTCTCGCCGAGGTGTTCTACGGCATCGGCGATGCGCTTGCCGGCGAAGGCGGCCTCGACATGGGCGTCATCTTTCTCCAGTTCTCGCTCTACCTGAAGCCCGATTTCCCTCTCGCACACGTGGCGCTCGCGGAAGCCTACGAGACCGCGAAGAAATACGATGCGGAGATCGCCGCCTTCGACCAGGTCCCAAAGGACTCGCCGCTCTGGTTGAGCGTCGAGATCCAGAAGGCCTTCGCCCTCAACTCCCTGGAAAAGGTGGACGAGGCCAAGGCTCTGCTTGAGGACCTTGCCACCCAATATCCGGACGACACCCGTCCCCTCGATGCGCTCGGCAATATCCTCCGCTCGCACGAGCGCTACGCTGAAGCGCTCGAATACTATTCCCGTGCGGTGAAACTGATCGACAAGCCGGCTCAGGAGAACTGGGCCCTCTTTTATTCGCGTGGCGTTTGCAACGAGCGGCTGAAGGACTGGCCAGCGGCGGAAGCCGATTTCAAGGAGGCCCTTAAGCTGTCTCCGGACGAGTCCTTGATCCTCAACTATCTCGGCTATTCGTGGGTCGATCAGGGCATGAACCTGAAGCAGGCCATGGACTACATCCGCAAGGCGGTGAAGCTGAAGCCGGATGATGGCTACTACGTCGACAGCCTGGGCTGGGCCTATTACCGGCTCGGCAACATGCCGGCGGCGGTCGAGCATTTGGAGCGGGCCGTCGAACTGAAACCCGACGATCCGATCATCAACGACCATCTGGGCGATGCCTATTGGCGCGTCGGGCGGACGCTCGAAGCCAAATATCAATGGTCGCAGGCTTTGACGCTGGACCCGCAACCCGAGCAGATCGAGTTGCTCAACAAGAAAATCGCATCGGGACTGGAGGAAGCCGCCGAGACCAAGGCCGCGGCGGACCGCACCATCCAGTCGGACCAGAAGACGCCACAATAAGCGCACTCCGATCCAGTCTCCATCGCGGCGCAACAGACATGTTGCGCCCGGCCACGCCACGCCTGTAGTCATCACGCGCATGACCGCGCTCCGCGACATCGCCTGGGCCAAGCTCAACCTCACGCTGGAGGTGTTGGGGCGCCGCGCCGATGGGTTCCACGAGCTGCGGAGCCTTGTCGCGTTTGCCGGCGTTGGCGACACCGTCGAGCTTGAGCCCCAGCAAGGCACGATCGAATTGCGCATCGAGGGGCCCTTTGCGGCCGCTCTGAGCAGCGGCGATGGCGTCAATCTCATCATCAAGGCGGCTGAGGCCGCCAAGGCTCAGATGCCCGGCCTCACGCTTGGACGGTTCCGGCTGGTCAAGACGCTTCCCATCGCCGCAGGGATCGGCGGCGGTTCGGCGGACGCGGCTGCGGCGTTGCGGCTCATCGCCCGCGCCAACGCCGGCGCGTCCCCTGAAACCATCGCCGCCGAGCTTGCGCCACAACTCGGCTCCGACGTCGCCGTCTGTCTCGGCAGCGAGGCGGCGCACATCACCGGTCGCGGCGAGATCGTGAGCCGCGTCGAAGGCTTCCCGCCTTGCGGCGTGGTGCTCGCCAATCCCGGCGTGCCACTTGCCACGGCCGACGTCTATGGGGCTCTCGAAGCGCCGCCCGTTCCCGCGACGCCGGAGCCCGCGCCACCGCCCGACTTCGCCGGGGACTTCGAAAAACTGATCGCCTATGCATCCCCGCGCGGCAACGATCTAGAAGCCGCGGCAATTGAGCTCGTTCCTGAAATCGGGACGGTCCTCTCCGCGCTCTCTGGACTGGATGGCGCGCGTCTCGCGCGCCTCTCAGGCAGCGGGCCGACATGCTTTGCGGTCTTCGCAACGCCGCGCGAGGCGCTGCGCGCCGCCACGGTGCTGGCGCAAAGCGAGCCAGACTGGTGGATCGCCGCGAGCACGCTCGGCACCCCAGAAAGCCGCGCGACTTAGAACGGCCGGTTTACGGAAAACTCGATCGCTTCGAGCAGCGCCGACTTGATCTCGTCATCGGGAAAGATGGCGAGGGCGTCGCGGGCGATGGCGCCGTAATGGCGCGCCCGCTCCATGGTGTCGGCCAGCGCGTTATGGCGCGCCATCAGATCGATGGCCTCGGCAAGGTCATTCTCGCCGATCTCGCCCTCTTTCAGCGTGCGCTCCCAGAAGGCGCGTTCGCTCGCATTGCCGCGCCGGTAGCACAGAACCACAGGCAGCGTGATCTTGCCGTCACGGAAGTCGTCGCCCACGCTCTTGCCGAGCATTGACTGTTCGCCCGAATAGTCGAGCGCATCGTCGACCAGTTGGAAGGCGAGCCCGAGATTGCGTCCATAGGACCGTAACGCCGCGGCCTCCGACTTCGGACGCCCCGCGATCACCGCGCCCACTTCCGCCGCCGCGGCGAACAGCGCCGCGGTCTTGGCATCGATCACAGCGAGATAGTCGTCTTCGGTGGTCTCGGTGTTGTTGGCGGTGATGAGCTGCATCACCTCGCCCTCGGCGATGATAGCCGCGGCGTCGGACAGAATGCGCAGCGCGCCGAGCGAGCCCACATCCACCATCATTTTGAAGGCTTGGCCGAGCAGGTAGTCTCCGACCAGCACGCTCGCTTCGTTGCCCCACAGGAGCCGCGCCGCGGTCTTGCCCCGGCGCAGGCTACTCTCGTCCACGACATCGTCATGCAGCAGCGTGGCGGTGTGCATGAACTCGACGGATGCGGCGAGCCGCACATGGCCGTCGCCCTCATAACCGCACATCTTGGCCGAGGCGATGGTCAGCATGGGGCGCAGACGCTTGCCCCCGGAATCGATCAAATGCCGAGCAAGCTCAGGGATGAGATCAACATTGGACCGGGCCCGGTCGAGGATGATGCGGTTGACATGGGCCATGTCCTCCTCGACAAGCGCGACGAGCGGGGCAAGGCTTGCGCCCGGGTCCCGCGGGCCGGACAGTTTGACGACAACTCCCAAGGGTACGGCCTCCTTCAGTGCCGGAAGGACTTATTGCCGGGATATTGTCGGTGGTCCACCACGAAGGTCAAGGCGGCACGGACCGTTAGGCCAATAGGCAGAGGCATGGTGAGGCATGAAAGAGCTATTACGTTCGAACGATCCGGTGCTTCTGTCCTTCGTCAGCACGCTGCTGGAGGAGGCCAATATCGCCTTCATTGTGCTCGATACGAATATGAGCGTGCTGGAAGGCTCGCTTGGGATCTTGCCGCGGCGCATTCTGGTCGAGGACGACTGCGTCGATCGGGCGCGCAGACTGCTTACCGAGGCCGGTGTCGGCCATGACATCGACGGCGCCGAAAAGAGCTAAGGCCCCA
Source organism: uncultured Alphaproteobacteria bacterium (assembly GCA_963717875.1). Classification (GTDB taxonomy): domain Bacteria; phylum Pseudomonadota; class Alphaproteobacteria; order Rhizobiales; family Methyloligellaceae; genus Methyloceanibacter. The sequence continues at coordinate 30,974 of CAVQXI010000026.1, read as the reverse complement.
AAGGGGCAGCCGGGCACTACCACCGACGATTTCCTCGGCGGGCGCATTCAAATCGTTCAGCCGAAGTCCGGCCACCGCGCCGGCAGCGATGCTGTGTTCCTGGCTGCTGCCGTTCCGGTGGAGAGGGGTGCTCGCGTGCTTGAGGCGGGGACGGGAGTTGGTGTGGCCGGTCTTTGTCTTCTGGCGCGGGTTCCGCAGCTTGAAGTGACGGCGGTCGAGGTCGATCCAGGGCTCTGCGCGCTTGCCCGCGAGAACGCGGCGCGGAATGGCGTTGCCGATCGCTTCGCAGCGATCGAGACCGACGTGACTGCTCCCGCCAAGCTCTTGCGGGACGCAGGCCTCGTCCGCGAAGGCTATGACCATGTCATCGCCAATCCGCCCTACTACGCCGAAGGCGCGGTGAGGGTAGCGCCCGAGCGGGCACGCGCCGTCGCCCATGTCATGGGCCACGGCCAGCTCGGGCGCTGGGTGCGGTTTCTCACCACCATGGCCGCGCCGAAAGCCACGCTCACGCTGATCCATCGGCCGGAGTATCTGAGCGAGCTCTTAGGCTTGCTTCAGGGCCGGTTCGGCGACGTGGCGGTCTTTCCGCTCTTCCCCAAAGCGCATGAGCCTGCGACCCGCATCATCGTGCAAGGGCGCAAAGGAAGCCGCGCGTCTTTGCGTCTGTTGCCGGGCCTCGTGCTGCATGGAGAGGCCGGAGCCTATACGGAGGAAGCGGAAAGGGTTCTTCGGGGAGGCGAGGCGCTTCACCTCGCGGGGCCACAAAAAGAGAAGGGCCGCCGCCCTGGGGGGTAGGACGGCAGCCCTCTATTTCGCCCGAGCGTGAGGAGAGTTCTCGGGCGCGTAAGGTCCGCTAGTAGCAGACCTTGACGTCACGCCAGACCCACTTGACGTGGGGGTTGCCCCAGCGGTCGTAGAACTTGATGCGGACTTTCTGAGTCTCGTAGTGACAGGGCGAGGACAGGACGAAGCCCCACCAGATGTTGTTGTTGAAGCGGTGGTGTCCGTGATGGCCGCCATGACCATCATGGCCGCCGTGGCCACCATGACCATCGTGGCCGCCTCCACCGCCGCCGCCTCCTCCACGGCCGCCGCCTCCACCGGCGTAAGCGGCTGTGGCACCGAAAGTCATCAAAGAGACCGCCGCAGCGGCGATAAGGGTCTTCTTCAGCATTGGTTCTTTCCTCCATTCGAATGCGCCGGTTGGGTTCGCGCAGCGAGGGGTCGTCTTTCGCGCATGATCCCGTTTTAGGAGGTGCGGCCTGAACCGAAGCTGAGGTGGCCATTCATCTGGCATTCACCTGGAGAACCGGGCCCCGCCAAAAGAGAAGGGCCACTCCCAGCGCTGGGAATGGCCCTTCAAATTCAAAGAAATTGGCGATGCGCGCTTAGCACCAGCCGCGGCGGCAGGGACCGCGCCAATAGGCGTAGCCGTAGGGATATTCATAGGCCGTCGCGTACGGATAGGGCTGATACGCGGGACCGTAATAGCCCGGATCGGCATAGACGTAGCCGGGATTGGCGTAGACGTAGCCCGGGTCGGTATAGACGGTCACCGGGGCATTTCTCCATGCCCAGCGGCGCCAGCCGGCCTCGGCTGAGTTCGGCGTGAGCGTGACGAGAACGAGAGCGAAGGCTCCCATCGCCACAAGAACGGTTGCAAACTTACCCATGACAGTTCTCCTGAAGTGCGCAGCCGCACCCTCGCCCGTAGAACGTCGCCGGTGACATGGTGTTCCGGCGGAGCACAGTTAGGGCGCCGGCCGCGCCCAAAAAAGGGCCACTCCGTCGCGGGAATGGCCCTTGTGTCAAAAAGTCTCTGGCGTCCTAAGATGCCGCACGGTCTTAGTACCAGCCGCCCCAGTAACGTCTCCGCCAATAGGGGTAATAGGCGTAAGGGTAGCCGCGTGGTTGATAGTAGCGGTAGGGGCGAGGCCCGTAGTAGCGGCGGCGCGGCGCGTAATAGCCCCAACGCGGCCCCACATAGACGCTGACACCTGGACCGCCCCAGCCCCCGCGGCGCCAGCGGGCTTCCGCTGAGCTCGGGGACACGGTGACGACGGCGAGTGCCAACGCCCCAATGGCCACAAGCAGAGTTGCAAGCTTGCTCATCAAATCCTCCTGAATACGAGAGCGGCGCCCCTCGGCCGAATACGCGCCGCCCGAAGCGGGCTGTTCCCACCTTCAAGTTCTCAGTATAGCAAGCATTTCAGACGGGCTTATGTCTCAGCGTGCGTCTGCGTTAAGCAAACGCTTCGGCGTTGCCTATCTCTGGCCTTTATTGGCACAAGAATTAATGTGACGCCCTTGATCTGGGCCTTAGGGACGATACGGAGAACGATATGAGCAGCGCAGCAGGCGAGGGTGGTTTCCTGGAGCAGGTGAAGTCCTACCTCCCGGCCTCGTGGATCAAGTCCGGACCGCTGGTGCCTGTGCTCCGCTTCACCGGCCCGATCGGCATGACCATGCCGCTTCGGCCCGGCCTCTCGCTCTCGACGGCGGCCGGCGCGATCGAGAAGGCCTTCTCCATGCGCGGCGCCAAGGCCGTGGCCATCCAGATCAATTCGCCTGGCGGCTCGGCCGTCCAGTCGACGCTGATCTATAAGCGCATCAGGGCGCTGGCCGAGGAGAAGGATCTCAAAGTCTACGTCTTCGCCGAGGATGTCGCGGCCTCGGGCGGCTATATGCTCGCCTGCGCCGGCGACGAGATTTACGCCGACGAGAGTTCCATCGTCGGCTCCATCGGCGTGATTAGCGCCACCTTCGGCTTCCCCGGCCTCATGGAGAAGATCGGCGTCGAGCGCCGCGTCTATACCGCCGGCGCCAACAAGGACGTGCTCGACCCCTTCCTTCCCGAGAAGCCGGCGGACGTGAAGCGCATCAAAACGATCCAGCAGGACGTGCATCAGGCCTTTATCGAACTGGTCAAGACGCGCCGGGGCGACAAGCTCACGAAATCCGACAAGGAGCTGTTCACCGGCGAGTTCTGGTCGGGCAAGACCGCGGTCGAGCTCGGCCTCATCGACGGCCTTTCCGATCTCCGCTCGAAGATGCGCCAGGTCTTCGGGGAAGACGTGCGCTTCAAGCCCGTGGCGCCGTCCACGTCTTGGTTCCGCCGCAAGCGGAGCGTATTTGTTGGAAGCGGCGGGTTCGACTTCGGCCTCTGGCCGAATGGGCTCACCGCCGATGTCATCTCCGCGATCGAGGCGCGCGCGCTTTGGTCGCGCTTCGGGCTGTAAGCCATGCCGCAGGTGCTTCTCATCATCGCCGCGGGCGCAGGCCTTCTCCTCGCCAGGCGTTACCTACGCAAAGAGCAGGGCCGCATCGCCGCCGAGCTTCGCGCGGCGCGAGAAGCGATGGAGCGGCGGAACGCCGACCACGCCATCCCGCTCGAGAAAGACCCTTCGACCGGCGTCTACCGGCCGAAGCAGATGCATTGAGCGCGGCAGAATCCACCGCATTAACGGCCCAGCCATTGTTATCCCGCATGAAGCTATGGCTTCCCTTGTCGCGCCCAAGTGAATAGCTTCGCGCACAAATCCCGTCACCGTCCGAGTCGACATGTCCAAGCAGGCGAAATCCGAGGGGCGAAGGCCCGCGCCCTCCTTCCAGGACCTGATCCTCAAGCTTGAGCGATTCTGGGCCGATCAGGGCTGCATCATCCTCCAGCCCTACGACATGGAGGTGGGAGCGGCGACCTTTCACCCGGCGACCACCTTGCGCTCGCTTGGCCCGAAGTCCTGGCGCGCGGCCTACGTGCAGCCCTCGCGGCGCCCGAAGGACGGCCGCTATGGCGAGAACCCCAACCGCCTCCAGCACTATTACCAGTTCCAGGTGATCCTGAAGCCGTCGCCGCCCAACATCCAGGAGCTCTATCTGGAGAGCCTCTACGCCATCGGCATCGACCCCGAGAACCACGACATCCGCTTCGTCGAGGACGACTGGGAGAGCCCCACGCTCGGCGCCTGGGGGCTCGGCTGGGAGGTGTGGTGCGACGGCATGGAGGTGTCGCAGTTCACCTACTTCCAGCAGGTCGGCGGCTTCGACTGCGATCCCGTCTCCGGCGAGCTCACCTATGGCTTGGAGCGCCTCGCCATGTATGTGCAGGGCGTCGACAACGTCTACGACCTCAACTTCAACGGCGGCGAAGGCAAGGACAAGGTTACCTATGGCGACGTATTCCTGCAGGCCGAGCAGGAATACTCCCGCTACAATTTCGAGGCCGCCGACACCGCCAAGCTGTTCGAGCATTTCCGCGACGCCGAGGCCGAGTGCAAGGCGCTGCTCGCCAAGGGCGAGGGGCCTGAGCGCCATCTCATGGTGCTGCCCGCCTACGACCAGGCCATCAAGGCCTCGCATATTTTCAATCTGCTCGATGCGCGCGGCGTGATCTCCGTACCCGAGCGCCAAGCGTACATCTTGCGTGTGCGCGACCTCGCCAAGGCGTGTTGCGCCGCGTGGCTCAAGACTGAAGCGGGCGGTGCGTGCGCCAATGATTGAAGTCTATCGAGAGACCGAGGCGCCGCCACAAGCTCGGACGCCGGTGCTAAAGCCCAAGCTCAGATCGTGGACCGGCCGCGTATGGCGCTCAGCGCCTGAGAGTTTCATGCTCATGCTCAAGCTCGACGCGAGCGTCAGTCTTTCCGAGGTGGAGGACAATGATCTACGCGCGTCGCTTTCCCCCTTCGCCGCGGAGCTTACGAGCTTCGCGCTCTATCTCGACTACACCGACGAGAACCATCTACCGCTCCCTTGGGCGGTGGGCGCTTTCTATGTAGAGCATGGCAAGCACACCTTCATGCGTTTCTACGATTTCCTGGAGACGGTCCCCGCGCATGTACTGGTTACGCTGTTGCCACAGGCGGGCGCTCAGTCGGACCTCGTCATGAGTCTCGTCCCTTACAGCCTTGAGAAAGATCGGCTGATCTTCGCAATCGCCGATTACGATCTCGGCTTCCACAACCGCATCGGCTAGGACATGGCGGAACTTCTTCTTGAACTGTTCTCCGAGGAGATCCCGGCGCGTATGCAGACGCGTGCGCGCGAGGATCTGGCGCGTCTCCTCGGCGACAAGCTGAAAGCCGCCGGCCTCGACTTCTCCGAGATCAAGACCTTCGCCACGCCGCGCCGCCTGACTGTGGTCGTTGACGGTCTGCCGAAGCACTCACCCGATATATGCGAGGAGCGCAAAGGCCCCCGCATCGATGCGCCGGAGCAAGCGATCAACGGTTTCCTCAAAGCGGCGGGGCTGAAATCAGTCGATCAAGCGGAGGTCCGCGAGGACAAGAAGGGCAGCTTCTACGTCGCCATGCTGGAGAAGCTGGGGCGCGACACCTCGGACGTCGTGGGCGAGATCGTCCCGGAGATCGTCAAGGCTTTCCCTTGGCCGAAATCCATGCGCTGGGGTGCGGGGAAGCTTCGCTGGGTGCGCCCGCTCCACGCGGTCCTTTGCCTGTTCGACGGCAAGGTCGTGGACTTCGAGATCGACGGCATCAGAAGCGGCAAGGAGACGCGCGGGCACCGTTTCATGGCGCCCAAATCCTTCGCCGTGAAGAACTTCAAGGACTACGTGGAGAAGCTGAAAGACGCCTTCGTCATCCTCGACGGCGAGGAACGCGCCGCACTGATCTCGAAGACTGCGCACAAGCTCGCCGAGAAGGAAGGCCTTACGCTTGTCGAGGACGAGGGCCTGCTTGCCGAGAACGCCGGTCTCACCGAATGGCCCGTGGTGCTGATGGGCACGTTCGACGAGGATTTCCTGAGTGTGCCGCCGGAGGTGCTCGCCACCGCCATGAAGGCGCACCAGAAAGCCTTCTCGCTCAGGAAGGGTGACAAGCTCGCCAACAAATTCATCGTGGTCGCCAACCTGAAAGCGCAGGACGGCGGCAAGGCCATCACCGCCGGCAATGAGCGCGTCATCCGTGCCCGGCTCGCCGACGCCAAGTTCTTCTTCGACCAGGACCGCAAGGAATCGCTCGAAGACTGGGTCCCGAAGCTGAAGGAGATCACCTTCCACGAGAAGCTCGGCACCCAGTACGACCGCGTGCAACGCATCTTTCATTTGGCGCGGGAGATCGCGCCGCTTGTCGGCGCCGATCCCGATCTCGCCGAGCGTGCCGCCATCCTCGCCAAGTCGGATCTCGTCAGCGACATGGTGGGCGAGTTTCCCGAGCTGCAAGGCGTCATGGGCCGCTACTACGCGCTGGACCAGGGAGAGAATCCTGCCGTCGCCGACGCTATTGCCGCGCACTACAAGCCCGTCGGACCGACCGACGAGGTGCCGCGCAATCCGATCGCCATTGCCGTGGCGCTTGCCGACAAGCTCGACACGCTGGTGGGCTTCTGGGCCATCGACGAGAAGCCGACCGGCTCGAAAGACCCTTATGCGCTGCGCCGCGCGGCGCTCGGCGTCATCCGCATCGTTCTGGAGAACGGTGTGCGGCTCCCGCTCCTCGAGTGAGCTTCGCGCGCACCTGCCAGGCGACGAGAAGAAGAAGGACGAAGTCGCACGGAATCTCCTCGCCTTCTTCGCCGACCGCCTGAAGGTCTATCTGCGCGATCAGGGCGCGCGCCACGATCTTGTTGACGCCGTGTTCGCGCTCGGCGGCGACGACCTCTTGATGATCGTGGCCCGCGTCGAGGCGCTCGGCCGCTTCCTCGAGACCGAGGACGGCGAGCATCTGCTCACCGGCACCAAGCGCGCCATCAACATCCTGCGCATCGAGGAGAAGAAAGACGGCCGCAGCTACGACCAGGCACCCGACCCCGCATTGCTCCAGCAGCCAGAGGAGAAGGCGCTCGCCAAAGCCGTGGCCGAGGTGGAGAAGGCGGCGGCCAAGGCCATCGCCAACGAGGATTTCGAGGCGGCCATGACCGCCATGGCGCGCTTGCGCGCACCGGTCGATGCCTTCTTCGACCACGTCACGGTCAATGCCGACGATCCGAAGCTCCGCGAGAACCGCTTGCGGCTCCTGAACCAAATTCGTGCGGCGACGATGGAAGTGGCCGACTTCTCCAAGATCGCTGGCTAACTTCGACATGGAGCCGCATATCAGCCTCATCACTTTAGGCGTCGCCGATATCGCCAAGGCAACGGCCTTCTATGAGCAGCTCGGCTTTGTCCTCTCCAAGCAAGCGAGCGAGGCAAGCGTAAGCTTCTTCAAGGCTGGCGCTGTGGTGCTCGCGATCTGGAGCCGGGAGGCGCAAAGAGAGGACGCGCAAGCGGGCGACGTTTGGACCGGCAATGGCGGTATCGTCGTGGCGCAGAACGTCGCGAGCGAGAGCGAAGTGGATGCCATGATGGCCAAGGCGGAAGCCACCGGCGCACGCATCGTGAAGCCAGCGGCTAAGACCTTTTGGGGCGGCTACAACGGCTATTTCGCCGACCCTGACGGTCACGTCTGGGAGGTCGCCTACAATCCGTTCTGGCCTCTTGGCGAGAACGGCCGCATTGATCTGCCGGCGTGAGCGAGCCAAACCACATCTTCGTCTATGGCACGCTGCGCAGCGAGAGCGATCATCCCATGGCGCGGCGGCTTTGTTCGCAGGCGCGCCTCGTCGGCAAGGGCGCCGTTCCCGGCCGCCTCTACGATTGCGGCTGGTACCCAGCAGCGATGTTTGATGCGGGCGAGAAGCGCCAGATCGTTGGCGACGTTTTCGCACTGAAACCCGGCAGCCGGCTGCTCAGTGAGCTCGACGCCTATGAAGCCGGCGACCCGAACTATGCGCGCGCCCCGTTGGAGGTAACGCTCTTCGATGGCGGCAGGGTCACCGCTTGGGCCTATGGTGTGAAAAAAGCGCCGAACGCCCGGCTCATTCACGGCGGCGACTTCATCGCGCACCGGAACGCGAAGACGCCTCGACCCGTTCGTCCTTAAGCCTTCCCTTTCCGTCCGTTTGTGCGAAGCCCACCGGACGGGCTAAAAGGGCGGGCTTAGGCCGGGAGAACCATGGAACGATCGATGAGCCAAGCCGGGAAGGCAGAGGTGGCGCCGAGATGGGTGTTCACCTTCGGCGACGGGCGCGCCGACGGCTCCGCCGAGGACAAGGACATCCTCGGCGGCAAGGGCGCTTACCTTGCCGAGATGTCGCGGCTCGGTCTGCCTGTGCCGCCCGGCTTCACCATCTCGGCCGAGGTCTGCACCGTCTATTACGAGCTCGGCCGCAAGCTTCCCGATGAGCTGAAGCCGATGGTGGACGCGGCCCTTGAGACGGTAGGCAAGATCACCGGCTCCCGTTTCGGCGATGTCGACGATCCGCTGCTGGTGTCAGTGCGCTCGGGCTCGCGCGCGTCGATGCCCGGAATGATGGACACAGTGCTCAATCTCGGTCTCAACGACCAAACTGTGGAAGGCTTGGCGAAGCTCTCCGGAGATCGCCGCTTCGCCTACGACACCTATCGCCGTTTCATTCAGATGTATGCCGACGTGGTGCTCGGCATCGATCACGGCCTGTTCGAGGAGATCCTCGAGAACTACAAGAACCTGAAAGGCTTCGAGCTCGACCCCGATTTAGGCGCCGACGACTGGGCGGAAATCGTCACGCGTTTCAAGGCATTGGTCGAGACGGAGCTGGAGCGGCCGTTCCCGCAAGACCTGCATGAGCAGCTATGGGGCGCCATCGCTGCCGTGTTCGGCTCCTGGCAGAACGCGCGCGCCATCGCCTACCGGCGCCTCCACGACATCCCAGACGATTGGGGCACCGCGGTCACCATCCAGGCCATGGTGTTCGGCAACAGAGGCAATAACAGCGCGACCGGCGTCGTCTTCACCCGCAATCCGTCGACCGGCGCCAAGGAGCTTTTCGGCGAGTTCCTGCTGAACGCGCAAGGTGAGGACGTGGTGGCGGGCTTGCGCACGCCCCAGCCGCTGACCGAGGCCGAGCGCAGCACCTCCGGCAACAGCAAGCCGTCGCTGGAAGCGCTGATGCCCGAAGCTTTCGCCGATCTGAAGGCGTCTTGCGAGGCGCTCGAGAGGCGCTTCCGCGACATTCAGGACATCGAGTTCACCGTGCAGGAAGGCAAGCTCTTCATGCTGCAAACCCGCTCGGGCAAACGCTCCACCCAAGCCGCGCTAAGGATCGCCGTGAACATGGCGGAGGAGGGGCTCATCAACCGCGACGAGGCGGTGCTGAGCCTCAATGCCAACCAGCTCGACCAATTGCTTCACCCGACGCTCGATCCCAACGCGGAGATGATCGTGCTTGCCAGGGGCCTGCCCGCATCGCCGGGCGCCGCCTCAGGCGAGATCGTGTTCGACGCCGACGAGGCCGTGCACCTGAAGGCGCAAGGTCACACGGTGATCCTGGCGCGCATCGAGACATCGCCGGAGGACGTGCAAGGCATGCATGCCGCCGTCGGCGTCCTCACCACGCGCGGCGGCATGACGAGCCACGCGGCGGTGGTCGCGCGCGGCATGGGGCGCCCGTGCGTGGTCGGCGCCGCCGCCGTGCATATCGACCTCGAGCGCGAGACGTTGGAGGCGGCCGGCGTGCTGCTGCACAAAGGCGACATCGTCACCATCGACGGCTCGACCGGCCAGATCATCAAAGGCCGCGTGACCATGCGCCAACCCGATCTGTCGGACGACTTCACCACGCTGATGGCATGGGCCGACGGCTTCCGGCGCATGAAAGTCCGCGCCAATGCCGACACGCCGGACGATGCGCGCCAGGCGCGTGCCTTTGGCGCTGAGGGCATCGGGCTTTGCCGCACCGAGCACATGTTCTTCGAGGAAAGCCGTATCCTTGCCATGCGCGAGATGATCCTCGCCGAGAATCAAGAAGGCCGCCGCAAGGCGCTGGCCAAGCTCTTGCCGGTTCAGCGCCAGGACTTCATCGAGATGTTCGAGATCATGGCCGGTCTACCCATCACTATTCGCCTGCTCGATCCGCCGCTTCATGAGTTTCTGCCCCACGGCGAAGGAGCCATCGCCGATGTTGCCGACGCCATGGGCGTGAGCCTCACGCGGCTGAAGCGCCGCATCGCGGTCCTGAGCGAGTTCAACCCCATGCTCGGTCAGCGCGGCGCTCGGCTTCTTGTCAGCTATCCGGAGATCGTCGAGATGCAATCGCGCGCGATCTTCGAGGCGGCGATCGAGACAGGGAAGGCGCTGCACAATCGGGTCACGCCTGAGATCATGGTGCCCCTCGTCGCCGCCAAGCCCGAGCTCGACATCATCAAGGAACGCATCGCGGCCACCGCACGTGTCGTGGAGAAGGAGCGCGAAACGAGCGTCGCCTACATGGTGGGGACCATGGTGGAACTCCCCCGCGCTTGCCTGATGGCCGGTGAGATCGGCAAGAGCGCTGAATTCTTCTCATTTGGCACCAATGACCTGACCCAGACGACCTTCGGCTTGAGCCGCGACGACGCCGGGCGCTTCCTAAGCGAGTACGCCGAGAAAGGGATCATTCACCATGATCCATTTATGACGCTCGACGAGGCGGTGGGCGAACTCATGCAGATCGCCGCCGAACGGGGCCGCGCTGCGCATCCCGACCTCAAGATCGGTCTTTGCGGCGAGCATGGTGGTGACCCCGAGACGATTGGATTCTGCGAGAAAATAGGCCTGAACTACGTGTCGTGCTCGCCCTACAGAGTGCCCGTCGCACGTCTCGCCGCTGCGCAAGCCACGCTGAAAATGCTACGCTAACGGATAATTAGCCGTTCCCGTCGGAAATAGGCGCCCGTTGCCGTTCACCACAATTTGCCCTAAATTATCGGGCAGCGTTTACGACAATAGACGGGATTCCGGGCTTGATCCGGTGGGGGGACTACCGCGCTAATGCGCTGATTTTTCCACCAATTTGCCTGGTTAGAATGGGGACACCCTGGATTGCGCGGGCCTACAAGGACGCGCGCGTAGGGTAAATGACGGGGGGACTTCCGGGTTGTGACCGGCCGCTCTCCCGAACGGGGACCTGGAGGGATAATGAGCCGGCGCTCGTCTCGTCGGATGTGGCACACACTGGTTGCGCTTGTGCCGCTTCCCCTCATCGGTGTTGGTTATGTGGTTGCTTCGGGCAGCCCGCTTGCCACTGAGGTGGAACTCACCGTGTCCGCTCCCGGCGCCGTGTACAGCGTGGCGCGGGTCGCCGACGCTTCCGCCGCGCCTCTCAACGTTCCCCGCATAGCCGAGAAGCTCTTCACCGCCGGCGGCAAGGGACCGCGCGCCGACTACTATAGCGCGGGCGAGACCGTCACTGACGCCGGCAAGCAGCTCATCACCGCAAGCCTCACGGGCGGCCCGGGTCTGCCTCGCCTCGCTTCTGCGACGCGTCACGCCAAAGCCGATCGCTTGAACCCCACCAGCTCCGAGGTGGCGCTCAAAGTGCCGGCCGTGAACCGCGGCGACCCCTTCATGAATGCGAGCTACACCTCGCCGTTCAACGCCGATTTCCAGGTGGATGCCTTCCGGCCGACGCCCGAGGACATCGCCTACCAGCCGACCCCCGAAGCGCTAGACTTCCGCTATAAAGGCGAATCCCAAGCCGAGTTCGAGGAGCGTGAACGCCGGTGTCTGGCCACCGCCATCTATTTCGAAGCGCGCGGCGAGCCGAAGCGGGGTCAGATCGCCGTCGGCCAAGTGATCCTCAACCGCGTGCGCAGCCCGATCTTCCCGGAGACCATTTGCGGTGTCGTCTATCAGGGGCAGATGCACAAGGGCTGCCAGTTCTCCTTCACCTGTGACGGCCACACCGACAATCCGCGCGACAACGACCAATGGTCGCTCGCCCAGGATCTCGCCAATAAGATCATGTCGGGCGAGGAATGGCTGCCCGAGGTCGGATACTCCACTTTCTATCATGCGAACTATGTGAGCCCGCGCTGGGCCCGCAGCATGAACAAGATCGACAAGATCGGCCGCCACATCTTCTACAAGAAGCGCAACGAGACGCCTTATGTGGTCGAGGCTTCGGACGAGCCGGCGAGCAAGGATGCCGACTCTGACGACACCGGATACCTCATGCCGACACTGTCTCTTGCCTCAGCCGTGAGCGCCGTCACCGGATCCGTCAGCGCCGTGGCTGGCTCTAGCGAGCCACCCACTCAAGCGATGAGTCTAGGTTACGCGCGGAGTGAGTAAGCGCGCCGACCGAGATCAGGTCGACGCCCGTCGCTGCAATTTCCCCCACCGTCTCTAACGTCACGCCGCCCGAAGCCTCGGTCAGCACTTTGCCGTTGACCAGCGCCACGGCCTTCTTCAGCGTTGCCACGTCCATATTGTCCAGCAACACGGCGTCGATGGGGAACTGCAAGGCCTCTTCGAGTTGCTGAAGCGTGTCGACCTCGACCTCGACCCTCACCATATGGCCCGCGCGCGGGCGAAGCAGCTTGAGCGCGGCCTCGAGCCCGCCCGCCGCGGCAATATGATTGTCCTTCACCAGCACCGCGTCGTAGAGGCCGAAGCGGTGATTGACGCCCCCGCCGCAGCGGACGGCGAATTTCTCGAAGGCGCGCAAGCCTGGCGTCGTCTTGCGCGTGCAGGCGATCCGCGCCTTCGTGCCTTTGACCGCCTCCACATAGGCAGAAGTAAGCGTGGCGATGCCGCTCAACCGGCCGAAGAAGTTGAGCGCCGTCCGCTCACCCGTGAGCAGCGCCCGCGTGCGCCCCTTGATTTTCGCAATGGTGCCACCGCCCTCGACCTTGCCGCCGTCGTCGATCACGCGGGTGAACTGAACCTCTGGATCGAGGGTTCTGAATGCGGCCTCTGCCAGGTCGAGACCCGCGACCACGCCAGGCTTGCGCGCAACGATCGCCGCCTCACCTTGCGCGTCCGCAGGGACGATGGGGTCGGTGGTGATGTCGCCGGCGAGCCCTAGGTCCTCGGCGAGGGCGGCGCGGACCGCCTGCTCCACGAGCATTCTGGGCAGTTCCACCCCGGGAGGGCGCGTGTTCGTCATCCTTGCGAGACCACGCGGAGGCGCGGAGGGCTTGCGATGCCGGCCGCCTCGCGGGCGATCTTGTCGGCCTCGGCCAGCGTGAGGAAGCTTCGCTTCGCTTGAGCCTCGTCGGGGGCCGGATAGTCGCTGCGGAAATGTGCCCCGCGGCTCTCTTGGCGCAGGAGCGCGGCCGTGGCGATCAGCTTGGCGGTCGTGAGCATGTTGGCAAGCTGGCGGTCACCCTCGTTCTCCCGCTCAAGCGTAACGATCGTGGAGAGCGCTCTTGTCAGCGACTCGCCATCGCGAATGACGCCGACGTCGGTGGACATGGTCTGACGGAGCGTCCGCTCGGCCTCCCCGTTGTGGCCTTGTGCGCCCTCGGATGGCGCCTCGGCTGCGATCTGTCTGAAGGGAAGGGGGGGCAGAATGCTGCCGATGTCGCGGGCGACGCGCGCCCCGAACACGACCGCCTCGAGCAGCGAGTTTGAGGCAAGCCGGTTGGCGCCATGCGCGCCGGTCGAGGCCACCTCGCCGCACGCCCATAACCCGTCAACCGTGCTGCGCCCTTGAGCGTCGGTGAGGATGCCACCCATGTGGTAATGCGCCGCCGGCGCCACGGGGATCGGCTCGCGCGTGGGATCGATACCGGCCGACCGGCAGGCGGCGACCACTGTCGGAAAATCGCTAATCAGCGCCGGCCCGAGCGGGCGGCAATCGAGGAACGCGCCACGGCCGCCCATGACTTCGCGATAGACGGCACGAGCCACCACGTCGCGCGGACCGAGCTCCGCGTCCTCGTGGACCGCGCGCATGAAGCGCTCGCCGCGTGAATTGATCAGGAGCGCGCCTTCACCGCGCAGAGCCTCTGTGGCAAGCGGCGCCGGGTCACGGCCGATGTCGATGGCCGTAGGGTGGAACTGAACGAACTCGGCGTCGGCGATCACCGCACCGGCGCGCGCGGCGATAGCCACGCCCTCGCCACGCGCTTCTTTCGGATTGGTGGTGATGGCATAGACCTGACCGGCGCCGCCGGTTGCCAGCACCACGGCACGGGCTGGCAGCACCAGATCCTGAGCGCCGCGTTCGTCATCGACCGGTGCCAGCGCAATGCCTTGAACGCGGCCGTAGCGTACGATGAGATCGCGGGCGGTAAAGCCCTCAAGAACGGTGATCGACGGGGTCGCCCGGGCCGCCTCGGTGATGGCCCCCATGATGGCGCGGCCCGCGGTGTCGCCTTTGACGTGGAGAATGCGATTTCGGCCATGCGCCGCCTCACGGCCCAGACTCAAACGGCCTTCCAGATCCTTGTCGAAAGGCACGCCGTAGCGCAGCAGGTCCTCGATGCGCTCGCGGGCCTCGCTTGCGAGCAGCAGGGCGATCTTCTCGTCGACGATGCCGTCGCCGGCGCGGATGGTGTCGGCGGCGTGAGCCTCGGGCGTGTCGCCTTCGGCGAGAGCCGCAGCGATGCCGGCCTGCGCCCAGAGACTCGATGCGCCCTCGCCGAAAGGCGCCGGCGAGATCACGGTGACGGGGAGCGGCGCGAGCTTGAGCGCGGTGAACAGGCCGGCAAGACCGGCGCCCACCACGACGATGCCGTTCCCCGTCGCGTGCGCGTGCGTCTGCGGCGTACTGGAGCTCATCAGTTGCGCCTCGCGCCTCAAGGACGCGCCCTCGCTAGTGGTTGAGGTTGATCATTCGCTCGACCGCGGCCCGGGCCCGCTCGGCGACCGCCGGATCGATAGTGACCTCTTCCTTCATGAAGACGAGGCTATCCAGGATCTTCGGCAGGGTGATGCGCTTCATGTGCGGGCAGAGATTGCAGGGCCGCACGAACTCGACGTTCGGCGCCTCGACCGCCACGTTGTCGCTCATCGAGCACTCGGTCACCAGCAGCACCTTGGAGGGCTGGTTGTCCATAACCCATTTGATCATTCCCGAGGTCGAGCCGGTGAAGTCGGCCTCGTCGATCACCTCAGGCGGACACTCCGGATGCGCGATGATCTTCACGCCGGGATCGGCCTCGCGGTAAGCGCGGAGTTCCTCCGCCGTGAAGCGCTCATGCACCTCACAATGGCCCTTCCAGGTGATGATCTCGACGTCGGTCTGGGTTTGCACCCATTTGGCCAGGAACTCGTCGGGGATCATGATCACTCGCTTAGCCCCGAGCGATTCCACGACGCGCACCGCGTTCGACGAAGTGCAGCAGATGTCGGACTCGGCCTTCACGTCGGCCGAGGTGTTCACATAGGTCACCACCGGGACGCCGGGATAAGCCTCGCGCAGCGCCCGCACGTCGGCGCCGGTGATCGACGCCGCGAGCGAACAGCCCGCGCGGCTGTCGGGGATCAGCACCGTCTTATCCGGGTTCAGGAGCTTCGAGGTCTCGGCCATGAAATGCACGCCGCATTGCACGATCACCTCGGCGTCGGCCTTCGCTGCCTCGCGCGCAAGCTGGAGCGAGTCGCCGATCACGTCGGCAACGCAATTGTAGATCTCGGGCGTCATGTAGTTATGCGCCAGCACCACCGCGTTCCGCGCCTTCTTCAGATCGTTGATGGCCTTGATGTAGGGGGCGAAGCCAGGCCACTCGATCGGCGGGATCACGCGTTTGACGCGCTCGTAAAGATGAGCGGTCTCAGCGGCCACCTCGGGCGTATAGGCGAGATCGGGCAGGAGCGCTTCGGGAAGGGCTGCTTGTGCCTTCATTTCCCGTTCCGGCGTGCCGATTTGCAATGTCGCCATAAAACCAGTGCCTCCTCTAGGCATAATGCTCATACTGAGCATATATGGGGCGTAAAAAGGTCCGGCACAAGGCCGGCCCATCCCTATCCTCAAAGAGAGTATAGGCTATCAAGGACCGGCTTCAAGGGCTTCCTCACCCAAGGATTGCCAAGGGTTTGTGGCTCGAAACGCTGGACCTCGCTGCCCAGCGCCTAGGCATAGGGCAATTCTAGGTGGCCGTTCCTGCCGCTTGCGACTAACCTAGGCAGCTAGAGCGGGGTCTAGTGGGATGCGTGGACGGTTTTCAGTCGCGACCCTCGGTGCGGCGGGCATTTGTCTACTTGCTGCCGTAGCGGTCATCTTGTTCGTCGCGGGCGAGCAACCGGAGACGGCCGTCTCCGGCAAAGTCATCGCCATCCCCGACAACCCTGCCGCCCTCGCAGCGACCAAAGCGCAAGAGGCCGAACAAGTCGTGTCTCTGCCGGGCGCCGTAGAGGCGGAGGACCAGGCTTCGGAAGAGGCCATGGCGCCTGAGCCGGCCGTGCCTGAAAAATTGCAGATCGCCGATGAAATTCGGCTCAAGCTGAATGACGCGACGCTGCGCAAAGGCGCTCATGCCGACGATCTGGCTGCACTCGAGAGCTTCTACGCCCAGCGCAGCGGGCCAGCACTCTGGGTGACGAGCTCAGGTCTCTCGCTCGAAGCGCAAGCGATCATCGGCGAGATCGCTAGGGCCAACGAGTGGGGGCTCGATGCAAGCGCCTTCGTGGTGCCGCCGGCGGATTTCCAGCCCACGGGGGCGGAAGACCAGGCCGCCACGGAGGTCGCGATCGATCTCGCCATTCTGAAATATGCGCGCGACGCGCGTGGCGGCGGTGTTGATCCGAGCGCGGTGAGCAAGGTATTCGCGCAGACGCCGTCCGTCCGCGACCCGGCCACTGTGCTGACTGAGATCGTCGCGTCAGCAACGCCGGATGCCTATCTCAGGGACCTGCATCCCAAGCATGAGCAGTTCGCGCGCCTGCGCCAGGCGTTGCTTAAAGCCAAAGCTTCAGGGGCCAAGCCGGAAGACGTCGAGCGGCTCGTGGTCAACATGCAGCGCTGGCGGTGGATGCCCGAGAGCCTCGGCGCGTCCTATGTGTGGCTCAACATCCCTGAGTTCATGGTCTACGTCGTCAAGGACGGTAAGACGGTCGAGTCCGAGAAGGCCGTGGTCGGCAGTCCGAGCAGCCCGACGCCCGTGCTCACCGCGGAGATGAAATCGATTGTCTTCAATCCCGAGCGTACCGTGCCGCTTTCGGTGATCCGCCAAGACGTTCTGCCGGCGCTGCGCAAAGGAAAGAGCTGGTTTGGCGGAAGCGATACCTCCGTGCTGGAGCGCTACCAGCTCACCGTGAAATACAAGGGTAAGCCCATCGATCCCGACAAGATCGATTGGGAAAAGACCAACCTAGCGAACCTCACCTTTGTCCAGGCGCCCGGCCGCACCAACATCTTGGGCAAGGTTCAGTTCCTCTATCCGAACCCGCGCGACGTCTACATGCATGACACCATCCTGCCGGCTCAGCTTGGTCACGCCGCGGGACAGCAGGAACCGCGTGTCGCCAATCCTGACAAGGTCGCGGCCCTGCTCCTTGCCGAGGATAAGGGATGGAACAAGGCGAAGGTCGACAAGCTGATTGCCGGCGGAAAAACCGTCGAGGTCAAGATCGACAAGCCCCTTCCGGTGCACATGACATATTTCACGGCGGTAGTGGATGAGCAGGGCGAGTTGAAGACCTTCGGCGATGTGTACAAGCTCGATAGTATCGAGCCCGACGATGCGGCTGCCGCGTCGCCGCCTGTGGCCGGCACGGCGCCAGTCCCGCCGCGAAAGCCCGTTAACGGAAGCCTCGCCGCCACGGCGCAGTGATCTTGACCTTGAACCTGAATTCAGACAGGGCGATTGCCTGGGTCAGGCAGGTTCATCCCGTCTTGCCGGACAGGCTTCGCTGCGTCGGCCCGTATTTGGAGGCCAAGGCGCGACTGTCCGGCAAGCGCGGGCCGGATTTCCTCACGCGCGTTGTCAATCGGCTGTGGATCGGTCAGCCCTGGATGGATAGGGTCGGGTCCTAGGGCTCACGACGGCCTCGGGAGAATGGTGCAAAGTGGTCTTCCTCTGCTAGGTTTGAGTTTGCCGAATAACGAAAGGCCGCCCATGCAGTCACAATTTACCGTCGGCATCAATTTTGAAGGCAAAGGCGACCGGATGGTCGTTAGGGCCGAGGACGCCTTGATCGCCGCACTCAAGGTCAAAGCCGAGCGACCCGAAGCGACCATCACTTATGTACGCCGGCTCAATCGCCGCGGCGATCAGCGCCATCCACCCCACCGGCTTGCCGACAATCGCTAATCTAGTCGTCTAGTTCCAGCTCGCGCCCCGCCGGGATAGTGTGCATGCGCATCGCCAGATAGATGGCGAAGACGCCAAGCAGGAGCGCCCCGGCAATGGCCGGCGCGCGCCAGTCGCCGGTGCCGACGCGCACCACGATGAGGGTGAGGCACACCAGCATGCCGAGCGCCGGCACGAAACGCGGGATCTCGAACCGGCCCAGCTTCTCGCCTTTGCGCCGTTTCAGGATGAATAGCGACCCATTCACCACCGTGAATACCGCGAGCAGGAGAAGCACCGTGGCCGAGGCAAGCTCGGCGATAGTGCCGGTCAGCGCGAGCGGCGCCAGGATCAGAAACAGCGCGGCGATAGCGATATGAGGCGTGCGCCGGCCGGCATGGACGTTGCCGAGCGCGCTTGGCAACAAGCCCTGGCGCGCCATGCCGTAGATCAGGCGTGAGGCGGTCACGTAGTTGACGAGCCCCGTATTGGCGACCGCGAACAGCGTGATCCCGGTGAACACGACCGGCGGAATGAGGGGGGCTGCCCGCGACACCACTTCGGTGATGGGGCCGGGGGCCATGGCAAGCTCCTGCCAGGACACCACCGAGACCGCGGTAATCGCCACCGCGATGTAAAGAACTGCGGCGAGCGCCATGGCGGTGATCAGACCGAGCGGAATGGTACGCTGCGGATCGCGGACCTCCTCGGCCACGTTGTACATGTCCTCGAAGCCGATAAAGGCGAAGAAGGCGAGCACCGCGCCTTGCATGACGAGCAAGATGGCGTGGTCGTTACCGGCCTCCGCCGGCATCTCGAGATAATTGACCGACCCCCAATAGGAAATGCCAACCGCGACCACGAGGACGAGGCCGAACGCCTCGACCAGCGTGCACAGTACGTTCAACCACATGGATTCGCGGATGCCTCGGAACACGATCCCCGTGAGGATCAGGAGGAAACCGAGCGCGACCCAGGCGATGGACACGCCTTCGAAACCGGAAAGAGCGATGAGGTTCGCGGCGAACACACGGCTCTGCGTGGCGATTGAGGTGAGGCCCGAGCACACGAGCGCAAGCCCGACCATGAAGCTTAAGAGCGGAAAGCCGTAGGCCCGCTGCGTCACGTAAGCGGCACCGGCCGCGCGCGGATAGCGCGAACTGAGCGATGCGTAGGACAGCGCCGTAAGCAGTGCCGCGACGAGCGCGACGATGAAGGCGAGCCACACCGCGTTGCCGACCTGTCCGGCCGCCTTGCCGATCAGCCCGTAAATGCCGGCGCCGAGCATGCTGCCGAGCCCGTAAAGAGCCATTTGCGTCAGGTCCGATCGAGCGGTGCAGCGTCGGCTCGCCGTCTCTTGTCGCTGGCTTGGCGCTCGTCTGATCTCCCATCTCGTCCCCTTTTTTGGCTCGTTTGGCCCTGCTCCTATCACGGGACTAAGGTAATCGGCCTTGTAAAAGCCATCGTTTGCGCTTATGTGATGAGCATCGACATTTGGCCGGACCATGTGGCATCGCGCTTCGGCGCACGTTCAGACCCTCCCAAACATCGACAATCCCGCTTCTGACCACGCGATCGCATGGTCTTGAGCACGACTGTACCGACTAAACGAAAGGACTACCCCGATGACTACGGGCACTGTGAAATTCTACAACACGCAAAAGGGCTTCGGCTTTATCGAGCCCGACGATGGAGGCAAGGACGTTTTCGTTCACGCCACCGCGCTTGAGCGCGCCGGCATGTCTAACCTGGCCGAGGGCCAGAAGGTGTCGTTTGACACTGAAGTAGACAGCCGCAGCGGCAAGACCGCCGTTGCCAATATTAAGGCCGCGTAGTCCTCACCGGACATCGCAGCCTTGATGGAATTAAAGCCGCCCCTTCGGGGGCGGCTTGTTAGTTTTAGGCGCCTTTGCCGGTCCGCTTCTCGTCAGAAGTTGGGATCAGCCACACCGTGATGTTGTCCGGGTATTCGGTCGCGTCGCCTGCGACAGCCTCATCTCTCAGCTTGCTCCAAAGCGTAGCTTCGGCTGCGCTCGCTTCACGAGCGATAATACGGGCCTGGCCATCCCATATAAGCTGCCCACCACTCATAACCCGTTCGAGCCTGCGACGCATGACGGCATGGATGTCGAGCCAAGCTTGCGCGGCGGCGTCGGTGACGGCGCGAAACGCGAAGATGGCACGACCGTCGATCTCGGCGACGTAGGTCTTCATTGGAACATCCTCCCGCCGCTTGGCGAGCAACGCGTCGCCCGAAGGCGTTAAGTGGACTTCCGTTGGGAATAGGCGCTTGGAGCCGACCTGGCGCTAAGCACGTTTGGCGCGCTTCGGCTTAGCGCCGCGCGACGGCCGCTTCCGCGGAAAGTCCGCGCTGTCATACAGGCGCCGGATTCCGCGACTGTCGAACCGCTCCTCCTCGACCTCGAGATACGTGCCCAGCAGGCACTCGGGCGGAAGCTCCTCGATGGCGAAACGAACCGCCTCGGCAGCGTCGTCAAACCGCTTGTAACTGATGCCGCGCGACCTGGCCTTCCAACTCCGGGCGGGAAACAGCTCGGCCGACGCGCTAAAATCAATTGAGGACATGGACTCTAACCTTCACAGCTAACAACGAACTATTCCAAAATAATTTGGGAACGTGACTGACGGAAGTCACAGACTATATATGGGGCCTACGTAGAAAAAAATCTAGTCATGGAGGCGATTTAACCTTCTAGCCTGCCATGTGAAATTTGTCGCACCGGCCGAAATTCCAGCGGCGCGCACAGCCAAGCGGCTAAGTTGAAGGTCTATGCTGGCTTCCGATTAATAGCCCGAAATGGCCTAGATCGTGACGTTTGAGCGGTCAGGGAGGCCGCGGCCCACTTAGCTTTTGAGCCGGTAGCCGGTCTTGAAGATCCACCACACCAGGCCGAGGCAAATGGCGAGGAACAGGGCGACCATAGCAAGGCTCACCTCGACGCTCACGTCTGAGGTGCCGTAGAAGCTCCAACGGAAGCCGCTGACGAGATAGACCACGGGGTTGATGAGCGAGATTTTCCGCCAGATCGGCGGCAGCACATTGATCGAATAGAACGTGCCGCCGAGGAAGGTGAGGGGCGTGATGATGAGAAGCGGCACGAGCTGAAGTTGCTCGAAGCCGCTGGCCCAGATGCCGATGACAAAGCCGAGCAGGCTGAACGTCACCGCCGTCAGCACGAGAAAACCCACCATCCACAGCGGATGGTCGATGTGAAGCGGCACGAACAGCGTCGCCGTGGCAAGAATGATCAAGCCTATGATGATCGACTTGGTGGCCGCCGCGCCCACATAGCCGACCACGATCTCGACCGGCGAGATCGGCGCCGAGAGATGCTCGTAGATCGTGCCGGTAAAGCGCGGGAAATAGATACCGAACGAGGCGTTGGCGACGCTCTGGGTGAGCAGCGTCAACATGATGAGCCCCGGCACGATGAAGGCGCCGTAAGGCACGCCCTCGATCTCGCTGATGCGCGAGCCGATCGCCGCCCCGAACACCACGAAATAGAGCGAGGTGGCGATCACCGGCGAGACTAGGCTCTGCAGGAACGTGCGTCCCCACCGCGCCATCTCGAATTTGTAGATCGCGACGATAGCCGGCAGATTCATCGGTCGCGCCTCACCAGATCGACGAAGATGTCTTCGAGTGAGCTTTGCGTCGTATCGAGGTCCTTGAAGCCGATGCCGGCTTGCGCGAGGTCCGTCAGGACGTGGGTGATGCCGGTGCGCGGGCCTTGGCTGTCATAGGTATAGACCAGCTCGCTGCCGCCATTGGCCAAAGTCAAGTGGTGCGCATCCAGCGATGCCGGAATGTCCTTGAGCGTCTCGTGCAGCTGGAGCGTCAATTGCTTCTTGCCGAGCTTGTGCATCAGCTCGTGCTTATCCTCCACCAGGATCAGTTCGCCACGATTGATGACGCCGATCCGGTCGGCCATGTCCTCGGCCTCGTGGATGTAGTGGGTGGTGAGAATGATGGTCACACCGGAGTCACGCAAGTTCCGCACCACCTGCCACATCTCTTTGCGCAGCTCGACGTCGACGCCGGCGGTCGGCTCGTCGAGGAATAGGACCGTCGGCTCGTGCGACAAGGCCTTGGCGATGAGCACGCGCCGCTTCATGCCGCCCGACAGCGTGATGAGCTTGGCGTCTTTCTTGTCCCACAGGGAAAGATCCTTCAGCACCTTCTCGATGTGGGCGGGGTTCGGCCATTTGCCGAATAGCCCGCGACTGAAGGAGACCGTGCCCCATACCGTCTCGAACATGTCTGCGGTCAACTCCTGGGGCACGAGGCCGATCATGGAGCGCGCGGCACGGTAGTCTCTGATGATGTCGTGGCCGCCCACCGTTACCGCGCCTGAGGTTGGTGTGACGATGCCGCAGATAATGCTGATCAGCGTGGTCTTGCCGGCGCCGTTGGGGCCCAGCAGCGCGAATATCTCGCCCTTCTCGATGTCGAGATCGATGGTCTTGAGGGCCTGAAAGCCCGTTCCGTAGGTCTTCGACAGGCTCTTGACGGCGATGATGGGCGGCATGGGCGGATCGTGGGTCGGGCGGGTGGACGCCCTCAATCGGCGGCCAGTGCGGCAACAATAGGGTCTTCTGTTGAGGTCAGTCGGAAACGACTTCTAACCTATAGTGATCCACAACGCTCGGCTGAATTACGCGTGCGTGAAGCGTGAGCATAACGAGTTTGGCGTCGAGGCTGGCCCCTTGGTCGAGCGCCGTGTCGATGCGCCCCTCCACCTCCTCGGCAAGCCGGGGACCGTTGGCGCCGGCGAAGGCCTCCGCCCCGATCATGCAATAAGCGATGATTTCGGCTGCCGCACGGGACGCATACACACCGGGATCGTCCCGTCCGGTGTGATCCTGGAGCATTCGCACCGCGGTGAGCTTGACCGCCTCGGGCACGAGGTTCGGGTGGAGATCGACGGAGCGCAGCGCCGTGTCGAGCTCGCGAAGCGTGGGCGAGCGGCCGAACCGTCCGAAAAATCCGATCGAGAGCCCTGGTCTCATGGGTTTCCGCCGTGAGCCGCAACACCGCGCCGTTATCCTCATCGGTCAATGCGTAGACAGCGCCATCTGGCCCTTGCGCCACGTCGCGGATTCGCGTGCCCATGGGGATATGTTCCTCGCCCGTCACCGTTTCGCCGTCGAGGTTGAGACGCACGATGGCTTCGGACGAGAGGCTCGCGATCAGGAGATTGCCCTTCCACGCCGGAATGGCGTCGGCCGTGTAGAACACGATACCCGAGGGCGAGATCACCGGCGTCCATTGGCGAATGGCGTCGGCAAACTCCGGATGCGTCGGCGGGTTCGGAATGTCCTCGCCGTCGTAATGCTTGCCCCAGCTCACCACCGGCCAGCCGTAATCGGCGCCGGGGGCGGGAATGTTGAGCTCGTCGCCGCCTCGCGGGCCGAACTCGGTCTCCCACAGCTTGCCGGTCTTCGGGTTGATGGCCGCACCTTGGGGATTGCGGTGGCCGTAGGACCAGATCTCCGGCTGCGCATCCTTCTGCCCGATAAAGGGGTTGTCCTCCGGCACCGAGCCGTCGGGGTTTATGCGCACGATTTTGCCGAGATGGACGGTGAGGTCCTGGGCCGGCTCGAACTTGAATCGCTCGCCGAGGGTGATGAACAGCTTGCCGTCGGGAGTGAAGGCGAGCCTACCGCCGAAATGGTTTCCGCCCGAGACTTTGGGCGTCTGCCGGAAGATGACTTGCACGTCCTCGAGCCCGCCATTTCCGAGGCGCCCGCGCGCCACCGCCGTGCCTGCATCCTCCTTGCCCGGCTCAGCGTAAGAGATATAGACGAGCTTGTTCCTGCTGAACTTGGGGTCCAACGCCACGTCGAGCAGCCCGCCTTGGCCTTGAGCGAAGACTTTCGGCACGCCGGCGAGCGGCTCGGACAGCGTGCCGTCTGCGGCCATGATGCGCAGACGCCCAGCCCGCTCGGTCACGAGCATGCGTCCGTCGGGCAGGAAGGCCATCCCCCAAGGATGGTTGAGGCCGCTGGCCAGCGTCTCGACCTTGATCTTACCGGTCTCGGTGTCGACGATCCGATCCTCGGCCGAGCAGGCCCCGGAAATGAGCGCGAGCGCCATGGCCGCGATCAGCGTGTAGAGAGCGTGCCGGTGAGGAGAGAATGGTCCGAGGCTTTGCTTGACGCGTCTCATGGTCACTCGCAGGGTTCTGTCCTAATTATCCGCGACAATCCCGACCGCGTGTGGGAAATTTACATCGGCTAGCGACGCCTTATTACAAAGGACCTTTTACAAGGAATGCTTGCTATCCCCCAAGGGTAGGATCATCGAGGCCAGCCCGCGAATCGCCGTTTTCCCGAGACTTACTCCAAGCCATGCGGATCATGTCGTTCATGAATTCCACAAGTTCAAGGCGTGCCCATGGGCGGATGAGCGTAGTGCTTGTACTGGTGCTTGCGATTGCCGCCCTGTTTCAAGGGCCGGCCTTCGCGGCGGAGGACAGCGCAACCACCAAGGCCTCGATCCGCGCCTTCGTGGAAAGCCTCAACGAAGCATCGATGAACTTCTATTCGGGGGCACCGAAGAGGATGCCCGTGAGCGCGTCCGCGCGCTACTCGACGCCAAATTTGACGTTCCGGTCATGGCCAAGTACGCCCTAGCCCGGACCTGGGAGAAGGCGGACGCCAAACAGCGTGAGGAGCTCTTGGCGGCCATGAAGGAGGATATCGTCACGGCCTATCTGAGGCGCATGCGCGCCCCTGGCACGAAGCTCGAATTCGTCGGCTTCCGCAAACCGGAGGGCGAGGATCACCTCGCGGCGAGCCGACGCACCGTACCGGGCAAGGCCGACCAGATTTGGATCTGGTGGCTGAGGCCTAATGGCGACTCGTGGCGTGTCACCGACATTTCGGTAGACGGCCACAGCGCGGCTCTCGACCCAGCGGCAAGAGTACGGCACCGTATTCATCGACAACCATGGCAGCATCGACGCCGTACTCAAGTTCATGCGGACCCGCGCGGCAAGACCGATTCAACCCGAATGACCACGAAGCATCTCCTTCAACTCGAGCATGTTGGCCACGCCTTCGACGAAGGACGCATCGTGGCGCTCAAGGACATCAATCTCGACTTTGGCGAAGGCGAGTCGGTCGCCATCCTCGGAGCGAGCGGTAGTGGCAAGACGACGCTTATTCTCGTGATGTGCGGCATCAGGACGCCCACGCGCGGCGTGCTGCGCTGGCGGGACGAGCCCATCACCACGCTCAAACAGTGGACGGATCTTCGGCGTTCCGAGATCGGCATCGTGTTCCAGGACTTCAATTTGTTCTCCACGCTTACGGCGGCCGAGAATGTCGAGGTGGCGATGTTCGGCTCCTCCGCGGACAGTGCCGAACGGAAGCGGCGGGTCGAGAGGGCCCTGGATACCGTTGGTCTTGCCGACCGCGCCACCCACCTGCCGCAGGAGCTGTCCGGCGGCGAGCGCCAGCGCGTCGCCATCGCCCGCAGCATCATCAACGATCCGAAACTCATTCTTGCCGACGAGCCGACCGGCAATCTCGACAGCAAGAACGCGGCGGCGATCCTGGATCTCATGTTCGATCTGCAGAAGGCGCGGGGCTCGACCCTGATCATGGTGTCCCATGCGCCGGATCAGGCGCGGCGTTGCGAGCGGCAAATCAGCATGAAGGACGGCGAGGTCATCAAGGAGAAGGTGGCGCGGGCGCGCGAGGAGGCACTGTGAACCACGTCGAACTCGCCTTCCGCAATCTCCAACGCAGGCGAACGCGGTCGATCCTCACCATCCTCGGCGTGGCCTTCGCCGTAGGCAGCTTCATCACCCTTTACGGCCTCTCGCGCAGCGTGCACGAGAACGTGGAGCGGAGCTTCGACGAGCACGGCACGGACCTCACCGTGAAGCGCCGCGGCATCGCCGAGCCGTTTGGCGGCACGATCCCTGAAGAGGTCGTCCCCGAGATCAAGAAGATTCCCGGTGTGGAGGATGTTGCGGGGCAGCTCATTACATTTGCCGCCACCGACAACGACGACAATGTGCTCGCCGTCGGCTGGTCTCCGGACAGCTTCTATTGGACGCACGGCGCCGCTCAAGGCCGGGCGCCTGCCTTATCCAGACGAGAGCAAGGTCGCCCTGGTGGGGAGCGAGATCGCGCGGACGCTGGGCAAGAAGGTCGGCGACGAGATCACACTGCTCGGCGACAAGTTCAGAATCGTCGGGACTCACCGACTACCACTCCATCATCAACCGCAACCAGGTGATCGTGAAGCTTGCGGATCTGCAAGAGCTGACCTTCCGCACCGGGGCGGTGACGTTCCTGTCAATCAAGCTCGAGCACCCGGGCGACCAGGCCGAAGCCGATCGTGTGTCGCAAGCCGTCGAAGCTCTGGACAAACTCACCGTGTCGCCAAGCGAAGGCATGCTGCGGAACGACAGCCTGTTCGGTCTCATGACGGCTGTGTCGAGCGCAATGGCGTGGGTCGCCCTGTTCATGGGCGTGCTCATGGTGCTCAACACCTTGCTCATGGCGGTTCTGGAGCGCACGCGCGAGATCGGCATCCTGTCCGCGATCGGCTGGTCGAAGGAACGCATCATGCTGGCGCTGGTGATCGAAGGCTTCATCTTGTCTGCCTTCGGCGGCCTGGTCGGCATTGTGCTTGGCATCGCCGGCTCGAAATTCTTGAGCTCGATCCCGTCCATCGGCCGTTACGTAGCGGTGGAACCGACGATTCCCCTCATCGCCATCACGGCACTTGCGGCGGTGGTGCTGGGCGTCCTCGGCTCGTTCTATCCGGCTTGGGTAGCGACCAGGGCGAGTCCCGCCGAGGCTCTGGAGCACGCGTAAGACAACCGCTAGCCGCGGCCGGCCTTGACGCGCAAGCCCGGGGCAGGGCGCTCCAGCACCACTTCGCGGCGGAAGCGGTAGAGCCGGGCGGGGCGTCCGCCCGTTGCCGTCGAGACGTTGCCGGTGGGCTCGACCAGCCCGCCTTTCTCCACCAGCCGGCGGAAGTTCTGCTTGTGCAGCAGCGTGCCTGAGATGGCCTCCACCGTCTTTTGCAGGTCGTAGAGGGTGAACTCCGGTGGCAGCAGCTCAAATACCACCGGGCGGTATTTCAGCTTGCCGCGCAACCGCCCGATGGCGGTCGCCAGGATGCGGCGGTGATCGAGCGCCATGGGGCGCCCAAGCTCGCGCAGTTCGCCCCATTGGTTGGCGGCCGATCTGCCGTCGCGCTTTGCCTCCTCCACAAGCCCCGCCTCGTAAAGCAGCTCGTAGCGCTCCAGCACCTTTTCCTCGTCCCAGCCGCCGCCGATGCCGAAGCCGATCTTAAGCCGCTCAGGCCTGCGCAAGGGGCGCACCGGCTCGTTCGGCGAGGGCGCCTTCTCGGCCCAGGCTTTGAGCCGCGGCTCGATCTCCTCCGTCAGGATCTCAGGCTTGCCGTGCCGCCAATCCTCCCACGGGAGATAGGCGTACCAGGGCGACCAATGGGCCCCCATCATCTCTTCGCCGCCGCCACGGGTCAGCGCGAGATAGCCGACCGAGAGCGTGTGTGCCCCACCTGGTTCCGCATGCCGCCCACGGTCGCCGAACGTATAGAGCTGCTCCACGTAACCGAGCTCGATGCCCGTCTGTCGCTTCACCCATTCGCGCAAGCCGATCTCGAGTGTCCGGTGCGCGCGCGGCGCGAACGGGCCAAAAGGCAGTGCATCCCAGGTGCCGGGTCCCGCCGTCCCGGGCCGCGCCACGAGGATGTGCGGCTGCTGATCGCGCACCATGACGATGGCGGCGTTCAGTCCAAGCTCGATCTGAGGGTCGCTGGTAAAGGGTTGCGCGGCGGCCGCGCCCTTGTGCCCAGCGTCGGCCATGGCCTACGCCGCGTGCCGGGCTGGGAGCGAGAAGACTTGCGCTTCATCGGCGAGTTGGCCGCGGCCGATATGCTCGACCGCCTCGGTCATGCGACCTTGGCGGGACAAGACGTTGTCGGCGAGCGCCACGAGGCGCCGATTGGGATAGGCGGTGGGTGAGGCGCGGCGAAGCGACCTCGCGAGCGCATGCTCGTCCGCGTCAGGATTGAGCGCGCAGAGCGAGATGAAGGCCGCCGCGGTGGACCGGCTGATGCCGGCCCAGCAATGGATCAGGAGCGGCGCCTTCTGATCCCAATTCAGCGCAAACCGGATCAGATCGGCGACGTGGTCCTCGCATGGAACCACCAGCCCATCCCGAGGCTCGCTAATGTCGTTCATGGATAGCCTGAGATGCCGCTCCTTGCCGATGCCGGGCGGCGTGTCGATCAGGGTATCGCCGTTGATCAACGTCACCAGATGGCTGACGCGGGCGTCGGCGACGGTGGTCTCGACCAGGCTGAGAGGGGAGACAAGGATGGTTTCCGGTGACATGGCGGCCGGCACCTTAGTCCGATCCCTCTCAGAAATCAGCGTGTCCATGGGGCTTGGCCTATCGAATCGCTTCCTGCATTTACGCTACTCATCTGGCAAGCTCATGAAACCGTTTCAAGAACCTCACCTCTCCCTCTGCCGCAGGAAGGGGGCTTAACTGCGACAGCCTGTTGACAAGAGAGGGGCTTAAGCCCCGGGGCTGGCCAAAAAACCGCCGCGCTTCCTCGCGGGCAAACCCGGCAAGCCCGGTTGCCTCGTAATAGGCGGCAATCTTGTCGGCGCGCTTGATGAGCTTGGTGACGCCTTCGGGCAGCTCTGGGGGTAGCCCGAAGCGAAGGTGGATGGCCGCGAGCAGTTTCGCCTCGAAGGCGCGGTAGTCCAGCGACAACGCCGCCTTGAACGGGCTGATGAGGTCTCCGATGACATATTCCGGCGCGTCGTGCAGGAGCGCGGCGAGCCTGAGATCGCGCGGCAACGCGGAATCGAGATCTCCAGCGATGGCCTCGACGAGGAGGCTGTGCTCCGCCACCGAGAATGTATGATTGCCGCGCGTCTGGCCGTTCCAGCGGGCGACGCGCGCGAGCCCATGGGCGATATCCTCGATCTCGATGTCGAGCGGCGAAGGGTTGAGCAGGTCGAGCCGGCGCCCGCTCAGCATGCGCTGCCACGCGCGCGGCGCGGTATTGTTGGCGACGCTCATAATCGTCTCGTCCTCATCGCGCGATGGCCAGACACTGATCGGCTTCACACGAAAATGTCAAATGCTCGACCGAAGAAAAACCGTGGACGTTCAGCGCCATGGATGCCATTCATACTTGGTCTCGTTTGAGAGTGAGGCAAACTCAATCAGAGAGTCGGGAGAACGCACAATGGCGAAACTGCCCAGATATTCCCTCAGCCACAATGATAAGAACAAGAAATGGGAACTGAAGCGTGAGGGATCAGGAGAGGTCATCAAACGGTTCAAGACCAAAGCGGCGGCCACTAAAGGCGGCGTGCTGGAAAGAGCCGTCAAGAAGATGGGTTCCGTGCGCATCAGAAAGCGTGACGGCAAGATCCAGGAAGAGCGCACCTATCCGCGCAGCATGGATCCCCGCGGCAGCCGCGGCTGACATCACGACTTTGCCAGTTTGGCGCAGGCCGCGTGCCGGTGGCACGTGGTCAGGTGGTCGTTGACCATGCCGGTCGCCTGCATGAAGGCATAGACGATCGTCGGCCCGCAAAACTTGAAGCCGCGTGACTTGAGCTCCTTGGAGATGGCGCGCGACAGCGCCGTCTCCGCGGGCACTTGGCCGATGGCTTTGTAACGGTTGACGACCGGCTTGCCCTCGACGAAGTCCCACAAGAATGTCGAGAAGCCGGGCCCGGTCTCCATGATGTCGAGCCAGGCCTGTGCCGACGAGATCGCCCCTTCGATCTTCATGCGGTTGCGCACGATGCCTTGGTCTTGCATCAGGGCCGCGACCTTCTTCTGCGGATAGCGGGCAATCTTCTCCGGCTGAAAGCCGTCGAAGGCGCTCCGGAAAGCCTCCCGCTTGCGCAAGATCGTGATCCAGGAAAGCCCGGCCTGGAAGCCGTCGAGCACGAGCTTCTCGTAAAGCGCCCGGTCGTCGTGCTCGGGCACGCCCCATTCCTCGTCGTGATAGGCGATGTAAAGCGGATCGCTGCCGGGCCACGGGCAGCGCTTAGGCTCGCGCCCGGTCAGACGGGCACGGCCGCCGGCACGTCGAACTGGGCGAAGGCCGGGCGGTGGAGCGTGATCGTCACGCCGCCCGCCGTCAGCGGCTTGCCCTGAGCCGCCGCCTCCTCTGCGCGGTCGAGCCTGAGAAGCGCGAGGCCGAAAACGCCGTCGACGGAACCGATCGGGCCGATGGGGAGGCCGCCCGCCTCCACCTCGACGCCGGTCTCAAGCGGCGCATCGCCTTCGATTGGAACGACGCGCTTCCGCGTCGTGCCGCGATGCTCCATGCGCGCGACGACCTCTTGGCCGACGAAGCAGCCCTTCTTGAAGTCGACGCCGTTCAACTGGTCGAACAGGGCTTCATGGGGAAAGGTGTCGCCAAGTGCGTAATCGCGGCCGCCCTCCGGCAGGCCGAGCCTGATGCGCATGGCATGATAGTCCGCCTCCTGCGCCTCAGCGCAGCCGAGAGCCGCGACATCGGCGTCCGCCGGCAGCAGGATGCGCGTCCCCATCTCAGTTAGCCGCGGGTCGGCGAAAGCGATCGCGCCTTCGGGGACATCGGGGGCGCCGCCCCATGCAGCGGCTACGGTGAATTCCGGTGCCTCGGCGATCTCCACCTGGGCGCGCAGCTTGTAGAAGCCGAGCCGTTTCGCAAGCTCGGCCACCTTGTCCTTCGCCGCCTCGATCAAAAATCCATCTCCTTCCGCTACGGCAAAGAAATCAAAGAGGATCTTACCTTGCGGGGTCAGCAGGCCTGCGTGGATTGCTGCCCCGCCTTTGGCCTTATCGAGATTGTTGGTGATGACCCCTTGCAGGAGCTTGTGCGCGTCCGCGCCCATCACGCGCAGGACACCACGATCGAGAAGAATTGTTGCTTGGCAATGGCTCATGGGGCGACCTTCTGCTACCA
>CAVQXI010000025.1:0-147435 GCA_963717875.1 uncultured Alphaproteobacteria bacterium | reverse complement strand
TGGTCTGAGGCGTTCAGGCCGCCAGCTGACGCCACTCGGCCAGGGCGGCAGAACGGTTCTGTTTGAAGATGTCGCGGCGGTTGAGGTGACATTCGGCTAGGCCGCAGAGGTCAGGATTTAGGTTTTCGGTACGCGCGGCCGTCGAAATCGCTAAGAGAGAAAAGTTTCCATTAGTGGAGCGAGTTGTGTTGGATCGGATGTCTTAGAGATCGGAGCCTGCAAATCCAGCGGGAACTCGATCCTCTTGAGCTCCTTGGCGCTTGTAAGCCTGGTGAGGTCCGAATCTCAACCCCGACCATCCCGTCTCAATTTCCAGAGCTATTCGAGATTGAACGCGCGTTTCTCTTTTTCTTGCGCACGCGCTGTTTGCTTGGGCGTTCGTCGTGATTGCGCTTATTTTCTTCGGCGCCATCGTCGGGACAACGGCGCTCCTGGGTGGTACGCCTTCGCCCACCGTGCGCATTGCTGAGCTGCGCTTCTTTTGGTCGTTTGGATTGCTCGCCATCGCTCGTGCCTCAAAGATCCAAGTCGATTCAATCGGTCCAAGACGGTCGTGGCAAATTCCGGGCCGCAGGCGCCTTAAGTGGAGGCCGGCGTTTCGGCTCAGGCCGGCGTATCGCGACCATGAACCTCGGCCGGTGGTGCGGTCGCCTCTACGGCCGTGAACGGCTCGATAATCGTGTATTGGTGCATCGCTCCCGCCGGCACCAACCAGTCCAGCTTTTAGATTCAAAGTCTGTCCTTCCAGATCGAGTTTTGCGCTGCCCGAGATGACATAGCCCACAGTTTCGTCTTCCCTCGTTGTGGGGCCTTGAGCTTACGCCTCGTTCTTCCACCGAAGGCGCATCGAAACACGTTTGCCGGCGACGAGATACTTTTCGACCATCTCGCCCTGCGGCGAAGAGCCCGCCTCCACCTCTCTTATTAGTTGTATCTCATGATCGGACATCCTCGCTGCGGAAAACGTGGTTCTCCTCGTCTATCGGCGCAGCGTTCGAACTTCCCATGTCAGATCAAAGCCGACCCATGAGAAGCAGTACGAGAGGACGATCAGGATCAGGCCGATGACGCCCATGCCGCCGTGACCGAAGCCATAGCCGTAACCGCCGAAGCGGCCACTGAAGCCGCCAAGCAAGAAGATGACGAGGATGATGATGAGTATCAGTCCGAGCGACATGATCTATCTCCCCTTGCAGCACCTGACCGAGCATTGACCGCTTCGCACTCCGACAAGGAAGCCTTTGATCAACTTTTTTCCCCTACTTATTCTCGATACGACGGCCGCTTATTAAGTCCTTTCCGAAATTTCCATCCGCTGGAGATTTAGCCAGCGATTTTCCCTGCTCTGCGGGAAACAATTCCCTGTTAGCTCGACAAAATTCCCTGTTCTGACGCGTAGGGAATTTGGGTGTAAGTAGCTGACTTATAGTAGGAAAACCGAGCCCTCTTCGTGACTTCGCGGCTAAGATCTTCGAAATTTCCCTGTATTTTCCCGTGTATCAGGGAATTTGAACCTAGAAAGTCTTTCGCCAAAGACTGCCAGCACATGGGCGAAGTCACCCAAAACGAGGATCACGGGTTTTTTTTTTTTTTTTTTTTTTTTTTTTTTTTTTTTTTTTTTTTTTATATATATTCTGTACGAAATAAAAACCGTGTTCGGTATAGGTGGCTTCGAGCCCCCGCAACCACCGACAGTAAACTCCCCGGAGCCTCCGGCTCCGGGGAGTTTTCCTTTGGGGAGGGAGGTCCACCATCGCAAAGGGATAGGATTTCGAGCCAAGTCGCCGTGAAGCAGAGGCATCGAGGCCCTTCTGCTGTCCCCGTCGAGGACGTAGCTCAATGCGGTCGTTGAGTTCCCGAAGCACTTCTGCAGCCTCGTGCCGGATGTCTGGATCGTTAAGGGCATTTTCGAGCTGCTGAACCTTTTTCAGGTGCAATCGGGGGGTTCCTAGTCGTTGCGGCGGTTCAATCGGGGCATCCGGCAACTGGCGCTTTTCTCAACCATCACCCTCTATTAACTCGCTATTCGCGCTGGAAAGGCGCGATGCTTAATCATCGCCGGTAGAAGCAATAACAGGCACCGACGGCTGAGAGCCTAGAACTTCCGCCTGCAAAAGCATGGAGGGGAGCGCAAATGGGCTCTTCAAACCCCTGGCTCGATTTGTACGATCCGAAGATGCTTGAAGCCTTTGGGCAGGCATTCGACGCCACGTGGATGGTGCTACAAACTCGTGGCCATCGATGGGCACATTGTATGGAGGGTCAGTGATCGCCATGATCGCGCGCTCGCCGGCAAGCAGCACCTCGTACGATGACGGCTCCAAGGCGTCTCCCAGAGCAGCCGGTGCTTGCCTAGGACCCATAAGTCCCCAAGCTCGGTTACTGGCTGCTCGTTAGGCGAAGTCTCGGGAAGCCTGTCATCTTTGCTATTTGTTTTGGCTGGCAAGTCGAGAACAAGGTTGATCTCGGCGGTGTCGAAGCCGATCACCGAAAAGTCGAATTCGACAGCAAGTTCATCCGAAAACTACCGAACTCTTGCCTAAGAAGATCGTCATCCCAAGAAGCGAGCTCGGCGAGCCGATTGTCGGCAATGACAAAGGCACGCTTGTCCACCTCGCTTAGGTGGCGAATTGAACAACAGGAAACGGTGGTGAGGCCAATTTGTGCGGCGGCTTCGACCCGGGCGTGCCCGCAAGAAAAGCAGAATTCTCTTCATCAACAATGACCGGAACGACGAAGCCAAACGCAGTAATGCTTCCTGCCAGCTTCGCGATCTGTCTGGCATTATGAACCCGGGCATTCCGAGAATTCGTTTTTATGGCCTCTATTGATAGAGGCGCAATAAGGCCCTCCGGCCAATTCCCAGACACCACGATTGGCTCCGCTCTTTGAAGGGGCGCGCCTCAAAGAACGTAATAAGTGGCTTTCTAAGGGGCCCCTAGCCAGAATGGGTCTCGAATGCCCACTGGCTCGGCAAATGCGCAGATGCTCTCGGAATAGAGCTCGCGTCAGGCCCGGTTCTGGCACGGAGCATTCCGACGCCGAGCATGTCTGCTTTGAGGGGTAGGGCTGACATTGACCCAAAGCGGACATCTCGTTTCGCCGATGTTGACCAGTCGGAACGACGCCCCGGTCGCGCGCGGCAGGACGCGGTGCACCGGGATGCTCACAGATCAATTCTAACATGGTCGCCTGCGAAGCTGGCGACGCACGGCATTGAAGGCTCTAGCTACCCTAACTTCTGAATTTATAAGACGGCGGTGTAACCCACTTCATTAGACATCAATTTTTTGATTCAGAACGAAGTTCAGCAGCGCCTTCTTAACTTTCAGGTCGCCGTTGTAGTCGATCAAGCCCAGCTTCCGAAACTTGTTCATGAATGCACTCACGCGAGACCGCGTCGTTCCAATCAACTCGGCGAGTGTCTGCTGGTTCACTTTAATAGATATCGGCTCCGGACCGAAGTCACTGCCATAATTGGACAACAGCAGAAGAGCCCGTGCCAGCCGTATCTCACTGGAATTGAACAATTGGTCGACCAAATCCGCTTCCATTCGGCTGGTCCGAGTCAAAAGATGGTAGAGAAAATAGTCAGCAAACTCCGGTTCGAAACGGAGTAGGCGCACCATAACTTCCTTTTCCAGCCGTAGGATCGTGCACGCCGACATCGTGGTAACTGTGGCGAGGCGCAGCGGCGCCCCGGTCAGGCAATCCTCGCCGACGAATTCGTCCGGCCCCCGAATTGCGACGATGGCTTCCTTCCCACGCGCCGAAACGACGGTGACCTTTACCTTGCCCGTGTGGACGTAAAAGACAGAATTCGCCGCGTCTCCCTGTGAGAAGAGAGTTTCGTTTGGTCGATATTCCTCTAGGGTCCGTTTTGGGCCTGTCTGGGTGAGAAAACCCAAGACATCAAAGGCAGATGAGAGAACCGCCTGCTTTGCCATGCCCCTCCCCCGACTATTGACCGGCATTCCCCGGATAAAGCGGGATCGCGGCCTCAGATTGCAGCGTTTCGGCTTTTCCAGCAAGGCTGAACCGCCGCCGCGATTGAGAAGCTAGAGCAAGCGAGCACTGCCGTGGCACCAGCAGCGCCCGAAGAGCAGCAGGATGGGCGTCATTAGTTAGGTCTCTTAATGGCACTAAGCGGACATGCCGCCTGGGCAGCCTGACTTCCACTTTTGACCCGTAGCGGACATCCGCCGAAGAAGGCTCTGGTGCGGTGAGGCGCAGCGTCAGCCTGATTATCGAGACGGTGACCTGCTGCCAGAATTGGGCATGCGCGGCAGTGTATAAGAATGAACAGAAAAGCAATTCGCCCCCATGTATCATTGCTACTGGGCGCCCCAAAACATCCATCTTCTCTCTGAGACTGGGCCGCCGCATCAAGCGACCTTTTTTCGCTCGACGGCGATGGCGCGTTTGATCTCTATTTTCGGACCAGGAGATGCGGTGGGGCGGCGGCTTCGGCCGCCGCCCCACTTTTTTTGCCATCGGATACGACAATGTCTGCCTTTGGCACGAAGCGGACGACCCAAAGCGGAGCCGAAAAAAGGCTTAGGTGCGGTGAGGCGCAGCACGGACGCTGGCGAGCATCCGTTCAATGACTGAGCGCCTCAGCGACGCGTCCGAACTCATAGATGCATGTTATCTTGCAGCGCGCGGAAGTTCGGCGGCTAACCGGCTTTGACCGTGTCATGGTCTACCAGTTTCTCTCAGATGGCTCCGGCGCAGGTTCGAACTCCTGAAGGCCGCTCCACTGGCATTGTCACATTAAATGAAATTTGCCCAATTTGGACGATCGACCAACAAGCCAAGTGTTTGAAAGTCCTTGCGTCAACATTGGCGGTTGTCGCCGTTCCTCTCGCAAATGGCTTCGACGTTTTTGCAGAGGTCTACCCCTCGACACCTCAAACAGCGACTCTAGCCGGGGCGGATCGTGCGGGAAAAATCTTCGGGGCGCGCAGTAATCTCGCGATCTCAGTAGCAGGCAATGGCTTGGAAAAGTAGAAGCCCTGTGCTTTGTGGCAGTCCCAGGATTTAAGCAACTCCACCTGATCTGCAGTTTCCACGCCTTCGACTATTGCGTCAAGCTTGAGCTCATGCGCCAAGCTGATGGCAGCTTTCACGATTTTGGCGGTGGGCGACGTCGCCGTCAGATCGAGCATGAAGCTCTGATCGATTTTGATGCGGTTGACCGGAAAGCGGCCAAGATAACTGAGCGACGAGTACCCGGTCCCGAAATCGTCGATCGAAATACGTATTCCGGATTTGTAGAGCCGCATGAGAACGTCGCTATGCTGCTGCGACGCTTCCATGAAGACGCTTTCCGTGATCTCAAGCTCGAGAAGCTTCGGTGGCAGAGCCGTTTCCGCCAAAATTGCCCCAATTTCATTCTCCAGCTCGAGCGGCGTCTTGAACTGCTGCCCCGATACGTTCACCGCTATGAGCGGCGGGGCGATGCCGTCATCGAGCCATTCCTTCATTTGCCGGCAGGCTCGCTGTAGCACCCAACGACCGAGCGGGACGATCAGCCCACTCTTCTCCGCCGCCGGAATGAATTCGCCGGGCATGATCAGCCCGCGTTTTGGATGTTGCCAGCGAACCAGCGCTTCGAGCCCGATGATGCGGTTGGTGTCGATATTGACCTGCGGCTGGTACATGAGAATGAGCTGGCCGGAGTCGATGGCTTCGCGAAGCTCAGCCTTGAGCATCACCCGAGCTCGCACTTCTTTGTCCATCACGTCGGTGAAGAACCTATATGTCCCGCGTTCCTTCGATTTGGCGCGGTATAGGGCCTCATCGGCATGAGACAGGAGGACTTCCGCGTCGGGTGAGTCTGGCCCGTAAACCGCGATGCCGATGCTGGTGCCGCTGCGAATCTCGTTACCCCGAATTGAGAATGGATCGCTGAGGGTCTTCAGTATCTTGTCCGCCAGCACAGCAGCTCCCTCCGGCTCTTGCATATCGGACTCGAGCACCGCAAATTCGTCGCCGCCGAACCGCGCCACGGTGTCCGTCTCACGAATGCTCGCCTGCAACCGCTCGGCCACCGCTTGCAGTAACAGGTCGCCAATGGGATGTCCAAGGGTGTCGTTGACGTCCTTGAAATGATCGAGGTCGAGATAGAGCACAGCGAAACTCCTGCCGCCCCGACGCACCGAGGCCATCTCCTGCTGCAGCGCTTCGACGAACACGGCGCGATTGGCAAGGCCGGTTAAATTATCGTGGCGCGCCAGATGGCGGATTTTCGCTTCAGCGCGCCGTTGCATTCCACTTATGATCGCCATGCCGAGCTTGTCGGCAAGCTGGCCGGAAAACACGATCTCATCCTCTTCCCAGTGGTGCTTGCGACCCACGTGCTCCAGGCACAGAAGTCCGAAATTCCGTCCTGATGCCTGGATCGTCGTATCCAGCATAGCGGTAATTCCCAGCGGCTTGACATAGGAGTCGACAAATCCCGCGGTTCTCGGATCCGTCAGCGGATCGTCGGCATTGACGGACTTCGACTGCTTGAGGATCGCGATTTCCTGTTTGAAGTCCTCTTCCCTTAGGACCATGCCGGAGGAGTGACGGCCGGGGGTCGCTTCGAACAAGTCAATGCAACACAACTCACTTTCGTCTTCATTGAACCGCCAGACGTTGACGCGCTCACAGCCGGTCGCTTTGGAGCCGGCTTCCGTCACCTCGCGCGCAAGCGACTCCACGTTGCCCGCCAACAGCGAATCGGACTGGCTGATCTGAGCGATAACTTGCAGTTGGGCCTGAGTGCGCAGCAGAAGCTCTTGGATTCTGCGCTCGGCAGTCCTGACTTTGGTTATGTCGTGGAAGGTCCAGACTCTGCCGAGATAAATGCCGCTCTCGGTTCTTAGGGGCGCCGAATGACGTTCGATAAAGCGTCCATCCAGGGTCTCGAACTCTTCCCATCCGGCTTCGTCCACGTGGGTATAGAGATACTCAACGCGCTCCAGGAACGTCTCGGGGTCCTTAACTGCCTCGAGTGTGCGGGCTAAGACGGGCGGATCCTCACCTCCTTCGGCGATCTCCGCGGGTAGGTGGAAAATCTCGCGGAAGCGCCGATTGATCGACAGGATCTTGCGGTTTTCGTCGACAATCAGAATTCCGTCCGGAGATGTTTCCAGTTCAGTCGACAGAAGCGTGTTTGCGAACAAGAGCCTTGCTTCTGCCTGCTTGCGCTCGTCGATGTCGACTAGGAGGCCTTCGGCTAAAAGTAGACGACCGGTTTGATCGCGGTACGCGGTTATCGAGTTGTCAAGC
This sequence comes from uncultured Alphaproteobacteria bacterium, assembly GCA_963717875.1. Classification (GTDB taxonomy): domain Bacteria; phylum Pseudomonadota; class Alphaproteobacteria; order Rhizobiales; family Methyloligellaceae; genus Methyloceanibacter. The sequence continues at coordinate 140,157 of CAVQXI010000025.1, read as the reverse complement.
CACCGATAAGAACCGTCCTTGGCGCGAAGCCGAAACTGGATGGATTCCGAGAGATCATCGCCCTCAAGCATGCGCTGCAGCACGGCCTCGACCGAGGCACGATCCTCTGGATGGACGAGCTCCAGGTAGGTACGGCTGCCGAGCAACTCCTTCGGTTCATAGCCCAACCGAGAAATGTTGCTAGAGATGAATATGAGGACGGGGGAAGGGGCACCGCTGAGGCGATAGAGAATCGCCGTGCTGTTCTCGACGATCCGGTTGGCGATCCCGAGCTTCACCGAGAGCAGATGTTGCCTGAGTATGAAGAGCGTGGACAGAACGACAATTAGGGCAACGACCGCGCTGGCGGCAATGCCGAGCCCGCGCAGCCGCGCTGTCGTGGCTTCCCAGGAGCGGGAGTCTATGTCGACCCCCAGAACGGCGACGAGTTTGCCAGTGCTTTCGTCGATGACAGGCGCAAGGCCCGAGAACCACGTCCCCCAACGATCCGTTACAGGTCCTTCGGTCGCGGCGGTCTTCGTCTCAAACACCTCCCGGAGGGTGTCCGTTGCTTCGTCATAGACCTGGCCGGGTGGCGAGTAGTCGGGAGAGCCGACAGGTTCTGAGTCGGCGAGAAAGACGACGGCTCCGTCCTTTAGCGCTAGCAGGTACACGAAGCGCGAATCGTGGATTGCGTCGCGGACATCCTTGAGATCCTTCCGAACGTCGAGGATGGCCGGAGTGCCCTCATCCCCAATGTTTCCCGTAAGCTTCGAAATCGAATGCGTGTGAATCGCGGCGGCAGATGTCACGGCGTCGAGCAGCGCTCTATGCTCGAGATTGTCGCCATAGCGGGCGAGGGCATTGGAGAAGATCCATCCGAGTCCGAGGCAGAGCAAAAGCGCCACCCCTGCCCACGCGAGTATCTTCGACGATGACTCGTCTGGGATGCGCCTCTGCAGAGTCGCCGATATAGCCGGCGTTTCGGACTTGCGCGCACCATTGGGAGATACCTGGTCGGCAAGGATCGTGCGCGGCGGCTGCCGACGTTTCGAGCCTCCTGCGCCGAAAGTTTCGGGCATCCCGGCGACCTCACAAGCATTTCGCTTCCATTGAGGAAGCGGCAACAATTCCTTGCTAACAACTTAGGATTATCAAACTGTGACTCAGGGTTGTACGGGGACAAACCGTGCCCTCGCGCCGCATCCGCCGGAGCCGACCAACATGGTTATCGAGCTCAAGGAGGCCTGAGCCGGAGCGCTCCCGACGGCAATGTCACGGTAACTCGGATAGCTCTGCGGTTCGTCGCCGAGGCTTTGTCACGTTGTCGGCGTTCAGTTGCGGTGACTGTAGCGGGCAACAGGCGTCATGCGGTGGCGGATGCCCTGGCCCAAGTGCGGAATGAACCGGCACGAAGCTCCTTGAAATGCGGTCGGCGCAGCAGATGACGTTGATGAGTGAATGATGCCGTTTTCGGTACACACACGCGGCCCGATCAGGCCGAAAGAGCGGTAACCCCGCCTTATCGCGCTTTCCGCCTGCGGTCCCAGAGCCCCTTATCGAATATGCGCTTGACCCTCTCATTGGCGGGGATGCCTTCGAGCTCGCGCGTGAAGTTCTGATATTCTTCCTTGGCCTGCTGGGATTCGAGACCGTGGGCGAGTTCGTTATGCAACGCCAAAAGGCTGCGCATGGCGATCTGGGAGACGCCCTCGGCCTCGTCGCGGCCACTCTTGACCAAGAGATCGATCACGGCGGCGATGCGGGCGAGGTAGACGTCGCTGGGGGGGCTTCCTCGACGACGGTTGCGAACGATCTCCCCGTCACCCTGCGCCTTGAGCTCGAGATCGACGAGGGGTTGGAGATCCTCTTGCGACACGCCCTCCGCAGCGAGCCGGACGATGACCGCGTGAAGGCACTTGGTTTCGAGCGAGGTCCGGTCGTCGCCCTTTACCTGTGTTTGCCGCAAGGCTCTGAGCGCCGCACCGAGGTCGGCGGGTGGTGAAAGTGCCTGCATGACTGCCATCCTTTAGGAAGAGCCATTGTTACGCCCGAAGGGCCCTCACTCCCCTAATCTTGGCCGCGAACGTAAAGATACCGTTAGAGCGGCCACGTCACGGGCGGACCTGTCCTTATGCACACGAGCGCAGCCGCTTGGAACACGCGGCAGGAGTACGGAACCGGTCTTGGGCTCAGCATAGTGAAGCAGATCGTCGAGTGGCTCGGCGGTAAGGTGGGCTTCGATGACGCTCCCGGTGGTGGAGCGATTTTCCACGTCGAGCTACCCGCTTGGCAAGAGCAGTTTGCCGCATCCGCCGCATGCGCGGCGGCGTGACGGTCTCGCCGGCACGCCGATGTTGGCAGTCCACCCAATGCCCGCGGCAAGTGTGGCTGCCGTTAAAGGCGGCATATGCTGATTTAGCTAGTGCCATGTGTGGACGGCTCCCGGTGGGCAAGTCAAAACTTTACGTCGCAGCGTTGGTCGGTGCGGCCATGTGTTCGGCCTGTTGATGCGGTTCACATAACGATCATTGATTAAGACGCGTGGCGTAGTCCGCCCCTGGACACCACCTCTCTCCCTGTCCGGACCCATCAATGCGGGCCCGATCGTCCGCAAAGGACTTCGTTAAGATCGTCGGGGCACACTTTCGCCGAGGCGCAGGCCCTTCGGTGCAGTGGAGACCGCAGAGCCCTGCGCCGCTTTGCCTGCACAGAGGTATGAACGATGACGGAACCCTTGCAAGAAGGCCGCATGTCGAGGCTCAACGATGTGCTGGCGACCCGCATCACCATGCTGGTCGGCTCGATCTGGGCGTTCTACGCCTTCGTGATCTTCGGGCTCACGCCGATCCTGTGGCCGGAATACGAGACGGAGATCCTGTACTGGTCGAATTTCCTGCAACTCATCTTCCTGCCGATCATCACCGTGGGTACGGCCATCTTGAGCCGCAACTCGGAGAGGCGCGCGGCGGAGGACCATAGGACCATCCGGAAAGAGTTTGCGTTGCTGCAAGACGCCCATGAAATGCTCCACAACTCTTTGCAGGAAATTGCCACCGGCGTCCACGAGTTGCTGGCCCACACCGATCACGATGATGCCGGGGCCTCCCGTGCCATGACGAACGACGGCAGCCCGCCGGTCAAGAAAGCATCGGGAGGCTAATCGCCGGCCGCATGCGCGAGGCCGCCACGTCCCGCCCGGGAACTTAAGATGTGCGCACGCCGGCCACCTGAAGCTTGGCCTGCCAGATTTTGGTGTCGCCGAGAATGAACAGCACGTCGTTGTGTGGGGCGCCAAAGGTGAAGTTGGCCACGCCCGGTGCCATGATCTCGCCGATCAGGTCGCCGTCGGGCGTGAACACCTGCACCCCGGTTGCCGACGAGGTATAGACCCGGTCGAGCACGTCGACCTTGATGCCGTCGGGGACGCCGGGGCTGACCACGGCGAACAAGCGTTCTTCCCGGAGATGCCGTCCCTCATGCACGTCGAAGGCGCGCACGTGATGCGGGAGGTTGACGAAATAGGTTCCGGGCGCCTGGTTGGCGCCGGTGTCGGTGACGTACAGCACGGACTCGTCGCGCGAGAACGCGATCCCGTTGGGCTTGTTGAATGAGTTGGCGACCACCGTCGTCTCGCCGGTCTCAGGATCGTGCCGGTAGACATAGGCGCCGACATCGGGCGCGTTCTTGAAGCCCTGGATTTCGCCATAGTTCGGATCGGTGAACCACACGGTGCGGTCACTCTTCACCACCACGTCGTTCGGCGAGTTGAAGCGCAAGCCGCGCCACTGATCGACCACCGTCTCGATCGCGCGGGTCTTGAGATCCATGCGGCTGATGCGGGCGACCCTCTCCCGCGTGCCTTGCTCGCAGATTACGAGCCGGCCGTCCCGGTCGAGACACATGCCGTTCGCCATGTTCGAGGGGAGCTGAACGGTGTCGAGGCCTTGCGCGGTGAAGGGAAACGCATTGCCCGCCAATTGCAGGCGCATGATGGCGATGTTCTTCGGCCCCGGCTCCGGCACCGTGGTGAAATAGAGCGCGTGCTCGGCCGCCACATAGACCGGGCCCTCATGGGCGTTGGTCTCGATCAGCACGGGCCGCCGGAAATCTGTGCCGATCACTGCGTGGAAGTCCTCGCGATAGACGGCAACTGTCGCGCCGTCACCTCGTCTGGAAGAGTTGGTCATGCGCTCGTCCTCGTCCTGGCCAGCATGCCGCCGTTTCACAACAAGGGTTCGACGATCTCCTTTACCGCAAGAGCCAGTTTACGCTGCTCGGGCGGATCGAGATGCACGCCGTCGGCGGCGCTGGCCTGAACGACCGTGCCGGCGTCGAAGAAGTGACAGCCGAAGTATTTGGCGGTCGTGCGATAGGCTTCTGCCAGGCCTCGCGACGTTGCTTGGCCGCCAGCATAGAACAGCGCCATCTCGGCGCTGAGCGTGCCGAGCAGGGGCGGCGCCATCAGAACGATGGCGGGCGCGGCAAACCCGATCCCTGGAAGAGTTGATCGCAGGGTACGGATCAGGGCGGAGAAGTTCATGGCGATCCTGCCGGGCGTGAGGCCGTAGCTCGGGGCACTGTCGTTGGTGCCGAGCATGATGAGCGCGATGTCGAGCGGTGCATGCGTCTCGAGCAGCGGCGGCAGCATGGCAAGACCATTGCGGTTCGGGTGCGACGGCTCGTCGGTCGCGACGGTGCGGCCGTTCAGCGCCTCTTCGATGACACGCGCGCGGCCGTCGAGCGCCTGTTCGAGAATGCGAGGCCACCGGTCCTCCGGGGAAAAGCGCGTGCCGTCTTTCGGGTTGTAGCCCCAGGTTATGGAGTCGCCGTAGCAGAGGATCGACTTCGTCACGTCTGACCTCCCTCAAGTGGGGCGCTGGGACTTTCGCGCGCGACGCGCCTTCAATTGTTGTGTGGCATCTTCATGGAGCGCGGCCATGAAGCCAACCCCTAATGCGATGAGCACGACGGCAAAGGGCAGGGCGGCCGCGATGGCCATGGCCTGAAGGGCGCCGAGGCCGCCTGCCACCAGCAGTGCCGCAGCCACGGCCCCCATGCCCACGCCCCATTGGACGCGCTCCAACACCGGTGGCTCCGTATGCCCGCCGCATTGCATGGTCGTGACGACCAGTGTGCCGCTATCGGCGCTCGTCACGAAGAAGACGGCTACGAGAAGCGTCGCCGCCGCGGCGATAAGGGTGGCGTAGGGTCCGGACTGAATAAAATCGATCATGGCATATAAGGACAGGGCCGGCTCGTGCTTGGCGACCTCGATGATGGCAGGTGCGGCCCGCGCCGCCGAAATGGCGGCCCCGCCCATGATCGACAGCCACACGAAGGTGATGACGGTCGGAACCAAGAGCACGCCGAGAATGAACTCCCGCACCGTACGCCCGCGCGAGATGCGTGCGATAAAGAGACCGACGAACGGCGTCCAGCTGATCCACCAGCCCCAATAGAACGTGGTCCAGTTCGCCGACCATCCGGTGTCGTCCCGCGCCGTCTCGTAAGTGAGCCAGGGGAGATTGACGAGATAGTCGCCGAGACGAATGGAGAAGTTGCGCCAGATCGGTTCGATGGGCGCCGAGATCAGGACCACCGTGAGGACGAGCGCCGCGAGCCAAATATTGGCGAGCGACAGAAGGCGGATGCCCCGCTCGAGCCCTGAGCTCACCGACAACACGGCCGCACCGGAGATGACCGCCACCAGAAGCAGCTTGTGCTCCGTCGAGACATGCCAGGCGAACAGGCGGTTGAGCCCGGCATTGATCTGCTCGGCGCCGAAGCCGAGCGAGGTGGCGAGCCCGAACACCGTGGCGACGATGGCGACGACATCGGCGAGCTTGCCGGGCCAGCGGCCCACCGCGTCGCCGATCAAGGGGCGCATGGCGGAACGGACCGTCAGTGGCTCGCCCTTGCGAAAGGAGAAATAGGCGAAGATCAACCCGGCCATCGCGTAGAGCGCCCAAGGCATCAGGCCCCAATGGAAGAAGGTGATCTCCATGGCCACGCGGGCGCGGACCACGCTCGAAGGATCGGGCCCCCAATCGGCAATCAAGGGATTTCCGGCATAATGGGTGAGGGGCTCGGCGATCGACCAGAACACGAGCCCAATTCCCATGCCTGCGGCAAACAGCATGGCAGTCCACGAGAGCCAGCTGAACTCCGGCTTCTCGTCGTCACCGCCGAGCCGCACCGAGCCCCAGTGCCCGAGCGCCAGCACCACGCACATGATGAGCGCCGCCGACACGACGGCGCTGTAGAACCAGCCGGCGGACTCCGAGATGATGTCCCTGACCGCGGCGAAGCTTTGATCCGCCAGCGCCGGCCAGCCGACGGTGAGCACGACGAAGACGGCGACCACCAGCTTGGCGCTCGCCGGCACGCCGATGGTGCAATGTGCGGGCGGGGAGTCCGAGCCGCTGTCGCGGCCCGCCATTACGAAGCCTTCCGAAAATGCATGATGCCCCAGGCGAGCAGGCCGCCTTCCGCGCCCAGACACCCAATGGCCTAAGCCCTTAAGCATGCGGTCGATGAAGGCGTCGCCCGCGTCGAGCTCGTCACGCCGCGCATCGAGCTCCTCGCTGATGCGGGCATAGTGCGTACGCATGTGCCCTGTCAGCTCTTCGACCGAGACCTCGTCGAAGCCGCGCTCCGAGAGCTCCTCGCGATAGAAGCCGAACGATGCGAGATCGGGCAGGTGGATGCGGTCATAAATGGGTCGGAGCGCATCTGTGTCCTTGAGCGCATCGGCTTGCATCGGATCGGTGAATATGAACGCGCCGCCGGGCTTCAGCACCCGCGCCACCTCGTCCAGCACGGCGCGCCGGTCCGGTGCATGCAGGATGGCGTCCTGGCTCCAGGCAAGATCGAAGCTGTCTCCCTCGAACGGAACGGAATCGAACGAGCCGTCGACGACGGTGATCTTGTCGTCGAGGCCGGCCTCGCGGGTCAGCGCCCGGTTCCGCTCGTTCTCGACGGCCGAGAGGTTGAGGCAGGTGACCTGCGCACCGTATTCCCCGGCGAGCACGCGCGCGGCGCCGCCATAGCCTGAGCCGAGATCGAGTACGTGCTTGCCGGCGAGCGGCCCCGCCTTGGCGGCCATGCGGTCCACCGTGCGGCGGCTCGCGGCGGCGACGTCCGGGCTGATGTCATAGAGCCCGACATGGATATCCTCGCCGCCCCAGATGGTGCGGTAGAAATCGTCCGCCTCGGCGCTGTCATAGTAGTCGCGGGCGAGCGCTATGGTCTGGTCAGTTGGTGCCATAGCTCTTCTCCGCGACGTGGATGAAGAAGTCGGGATCGGTTTCCTCGCCCTCTTCCTGGAAGTCGCCGTAAGAGTGGATTTGCTGGAAGCCCGCCTGGCGCAAGAGCTTTCGCGTGTAGTTCTTACGCAACGGGAACATGTTGAGGTTGTGCCGCGAGCCGTCGGGAAAAACGTACTCGAAGCGGGCAAGGCCCTCGTCGACATGGACGGGCTCGGCCACGACCTGATCGCCGCAATAATAGTATTTGTGCTTGCTGGCGAAGCCCTCGTCCAAGATGCGGTCGTAATTGCGCTGGTCGAGGATCAGGATGCCGTCGTGCTTCAGCGCCGCGTAGAACTCGGCCAGCGCACGCCTGCGGTCGTTCTCGTCGAAGAGATGGGTGAAGCTGTTGCCGAGGCAGATGATGGCGTCGAACTTGCCTTTCACGCCCTTGTTCAGCCAGCGCCAATCGGCATGGGTGGTCTTGAGAACGACATGGTGCTGGCAGCCATTCTCGAAGGCTTTGGCCAGCATTTCTGCCGACCCGTCGACGGAAGTCACGTCGAAACCAGCCTTGAGCAACTGAACCGAATGGAATCCGGTACCAGTCGCGACATCGAGCACGCTCTTCTTGTTGCGTGCTTTCAAAACATCGATGAAGAAGCGGCCCTCACTCTTCGCGCGCTGACTCCAATCGATAAGTTCATCCCATTTTTCTACAAAACCACGGACATATTCCGTGACATACGTGTCGGTCTCCCGAACGTCGATCGGATTATCGCCGTAGTCTTGCTTTGTCTTGGGGACAAACAAAGTTCTCGTTGCGTCCGAGATCGGGGCCTCCCTTTCTCCAGGAATTGTATGCGCCGGGAATGTTGTGAACGAGTGAGCCTATAGCACCCTGAGACGGCATTGGCCACCCAACGGGGCATTTCATCGTGCTGAATGACTGATTTTCGCAGAACCGTGCGCTATTGTGCCGCGTTCGGCGTCACGCGCCACACCGCGTTGCCCACGTCATCGGCAACGAGCAGCGCGCCGGACTTGTCGATCGCCACGCCCACCGGGCGCCCATAGGCATCGCCGTCTGCGCTCAGGAAGCCCGTAAGAATGTCCTCCGGCTGACCGGAGGGCCGCCCGCCCTCGAACGGCACGAAGATCACCTTGTAGCCGCTCACAGGGTTGCGGTTCCACGAGCCGTGCTGGCCGACAAAAGCGCCACCGCGGTAGCGCGCGGGGAACAGCGTGCCGTCATAGAAGGCGAGCCCGAGCGATGCGGTATGCGGTCCGAGCGCGTAGTCCGGCACGATGGCCTTGGCCACGAGGTCCGGCCGTTGCGGCTGTGCCCGTGGATCGAGATGCCGCCCGTAATAGCTGTAAGGCCAGCCGTAGAACCCGTTTTCGTGCACCGCTGTCATGTAATCGGGCACGAGATCGCTGCCGAGTTCGTCGCGCTCGTTGACCGTCGTCCACAGCGCGCCGCTCTCGGGCTGAAAGGCAAGGCCGACCGGGTTGCGCAAGCCTGACGCGAAAATGCGGGACGTGCCCGTGGAAAGATCGATCTCATGGATGGCGGCGCGGTCTTCCTCGTTCTCCATGCCGCGCTCGCCGAGATTGCTGTTGGAGCCCACGCCGACGTAGAGGTGTTTGCCGTCTGGGCTCGCAACGATGTTCTTGACCCAGTGGAGATTGATGGGACCGGCGGGCAGGTCGGCGATCTTCTCGCCTGGCGCCGTGATTTCCGTCGCACCGGCCTCGTAGGGAAAGCGCATCACCGAATCCGTGTTGGCCACGTAGAAATCGTTGCCGATCAGCGCCATGCCGATCGGCGAGTTGAGACCGGTGAGGAACGCCGTCTTCGTCTCGGCCTCGCCGTCGCCGTCCGCATCGCGCAACAGTGTGATGCGGTTTGCGCTCGGCACTGCGGCGCCGGCCCAGCGCATGCCCATCTTCATGAGCCAGCCCGAAATGCCTCCTATTCCCGGCTGGGGCGGGGCATCGCTCTCGGCCACGAGCACGTCACCGTTGGGCAGCACGTATAGCCAGCGCGGATGGTCGAGCCCGGTGGCAAGTGCCTTCACCGAGAAGCCCTCAGCCGGCTTTGGCGTGACACCTTCAGGCCAGCCCTTGGCGCGGGCGAGCACGACGGTCGGCAGAAACGTTTGAACCGGCGGGGGCAGCTCTGGGTTTGGACCGGTGCCGGCCGCAACCGGCAGTGTCGCCTCGTCCCCGCAGCCGGCGGTGCCGAGCGTGAGGAGGGCGATGAGCAGCAGTCTTCCAAGCAGGCTCGGCATGGTGCGTTTCCTTGACCTCAGGCGCGCTATCGCAGGGTTGGAGGTATAATGCCTTGGTCGGCCTTGCGCGTGTAGGAGGCGGCTTCGCACGCTTAAGGGCCATGGGACAAATTGCCGTGATTTGGTGGAATGACACGGTGGGGATTACTATGCTTTTGTAGCAATCCTTATAAATTGCCCATCGTTGCCCACTGGGTTCACCCGCCTGTTTGGGGTAGCGTCATCCCTGGAAAGTCTTGCAGCAAGTCGCCCCCCAAGGCCCGGGGTCGCCGGCTTGAGAAGCCATGATGCAGCAGAGAAACCGAAACGCGAAGCGCGTGAAAGCCGACGAGGATACTGGCGCCGGTACCCCGCCTGAGGAGACCAAGGCGGAGGCGCCCGCGGCCAAGCCGGCGCGCACGCCGGCGCCGCCCAGCACCGCAGACGCGCAAGTAGCCAAGCGCGGCGGGCGGATTCTCCTCATCGTGTTGGTGGTGATCGCTGCGGCCGCACTTGCGTATCACTACATGATCAGCGGCCAGGGGCAGCAAGCCGCCACCGTCGCGCCGCCGCCGCCGCCGGTCACTGTGGCCAAGCCGCTGGTCAAGGAGCTCAGGGAGTGGCGCGACTTTACCGGCCAGTTCGCTGCGCCCGATGCCGTGGAAATTCGCGCTCGCGTGAGCGGCTATTTGGAGTCGGTCAACTTCACCGACGGCCAGCTGGTCAAGCAGGGCGATCTGCTTTTCGTGATCGAGCCGAAGCCATTCGAGATTGCGCTGGAAAACGCCAAGGCTCAGCTCGCGCAGGCCGAGGCCCAGCTTCAGCTTGCCGAGGCGCAGCTCGAGCGAACGGCGCAGCTGCGCAAGAACGACTATGCCTCGCAGGAGACCTATGACGAGCGTGTCGCCCAGGTGAACGTGGCCAAGGCGACGCGCGATTCCGCGAGCGCCGACGTCGATCAAGCGAACCTGAACCTGGCTTATACGCGCGTCATGGCACCGGTCTCCGGCCGCGTCGGCCAGCACGAAGTCAGCATCGGCAACCTGGTCATGGGGGGCGTCAGCGGCACGACGACGCTGCTGACCACCATCGTGTCGCTCGACCCGATCTGGCTTGAGTTCAACGTCAGCGAAGGCGACGGCATGGCCTATAAGCGCCTCGTTCAGAAGGGCGAAATCGAGTCGGCACGCAATAACAAGGTTGAGGTGCAAGGGCAGCTGATGGACGAGAAGACGTGGCCGCTCAAGGGCACGATCGACTTCGTCGACAACCAGTACGACCGCACTTCGGGGACAATCCGGGTCCGCGCGACGTTCCCCAATCCGAATCTGTTCATCACGCCGGGTCAGTTCGGGCGCGTGCGCGTGCCGATGTCGCAAGAGAAGCCGACGATGCTCGTGCCGGATGCCGCCGTGGTCACCGACCAGTCTGTGAAGATGCTGTTCACGGTGGCGGAGGACGGCACGGTGGTGCCGAAACCGGTCGAGCTCGGCTCTTTGGCTGACGACAATCTGCGCATCATCAAGAGCGGCATTACGCCCGACGACCGGGTGATCATCAACGGTCTGCTGCGCGCACGGCCCGGTCAGAAGGTCACGCCCGAGGCCGGCCAAATCGAGCCACCGGCCACCGCGCCGGAAAGTCAGCAGTGAGAGATCGAGCTCCGACCCCGCCGATGAAGCTATCTCATTTTTTCATCGACCGCCCGATCTTCGCGGCCGTGATCGCGATCCTGATCACCCTCATCGGCGGGGTGGCCGGCCTCAGTCTGCCTATCGCCCAGTATCCGGAGATCGCACCGCCTTCGATTCAGGTCACTGCCTCGTATCCCGGGGCCTCGGCCGACATCATCGCCAAGACCGTCGCCACGCCGATCGAGCAGGAGGTCAACGGCGTGGACAACATGATCTACATGACGTCCCAGTCGACCAGCGACGGTTCCATGGCGTTGACCGTCACCTTCAAGCTGGGCACCGACCTCGATACGGCGCAAGTCCTGGTGCAGAACCGCGTTGCGATCGCGACGCCGCGCCTGCCCGAGGAGGTGCGGTCGCTAGGCGTGCAGGTGGTCAAGCAGTCACCCGATCTCATGATGGTCATCCATCTCTACTCGCCGGATGACAGCCGCGACCTGCTCTACATTTCCAATTACGCCACGTTGCACGTCAAAGACGTGCTGTCGCGCATCGGCGGCGTCGGCAATGTGACGATCTTCGGCGCCCGCGACTACTCCATGCGCGTTTGGCTCGATCCCGAGAAGATGGCGGTCCGCGATCTGACCGCCGGCGATGTCCTTGCCGCTTTGCGCGGTCAGAATGTGCAGGTCGCCGCCGGCGTCATCAACCAGCCGCCCGTTCCAAAGCCGGGCGCGTTCCAGCTCAACGTGGAGACCCAAGGGCGCCTGTCCAGCCCCGAGGCTTTCGGCAACATCATCGTCAAGTCGGACAAGAACGGCCGCGTGGTCCGGGTGCGCGATATCGCCCGCGTCGACCTCGGCGCCGCCGACTACAACCGGAGCGGCTATCTTGATGACAAGGTGGCCATTCCCATGGGCATCTTCCAGCGACCGGGATCAAACGCGCTCGAGACGGCGGACGAAGTCCAGGCCACCATGGCCGAGCTCTCGAAGTCGTTCCCGGATGGTTTGAAATACGACATCGTCTACAACCCCACGGTCTTCATCTCCGAGTCCGTGGATGCGGTGATTCAGACGATGCTCGAAGCCGTCGTGCTCGTGGTTGTCGTCATCATCCTCTTCCTGCAGACGTGGCGCGCTTCCGTCATACCAATTGTGGCCATTCCGGTGTCGCTCATCGGCACCTTCGCCATGCTGGCGGCGCTCGGCTACTCGCTCAATAACCTGTCTCTGTTCGGTCTCGTGCTTGCCATCGGTATCGTGGTCGATGACGCCATCGTTGTGGTGGAGAACGTCGAGCGCAATATCCGCGAAGGCTTGTCCCCGCGCGAAGCCGCATACCGGACGATGGAGGAGGTCGGCGGTGCGTTGGTTGCCATCGCGCTGGTGCTGACTGCGGTGTTCATCCCGTCTGTGTTCCTGAGCGGTATTCTCGGCCAGTTCTTCCGGCAGTTCGCCGTGACCATCGCCACGGCTACAGGCATCTCGCTGATTGTTTCGCTGACCTTGAGCCCCGCACTTTGCGCGCTGTTGTTCAAGCCGCACGATCCGCACGAGCAGCGCAAAAATGTGCTGTCGCGTCTTGTCGGCGGGTTCTTCAATGGCTTTAACCGCGCGTTTGAGTGGATCTCATCGAGATATGGCGCGCTGACCGGGAAACTGGTGCGCATCTCGGCCATCATGGTCGCGGTCTATCTCGGCCTGATCGGGCTCACCGTCTACCAATTTGGGATCGCGCCGACCGGCTTCATTCCAAACCAAGACCTCGGCTATCTCATCAACATCATTCAGCTGCCCCCCGGCGCATCTTTGGCGCGTACCGACGAAGTGGCTAAGAAAGTCACCAAGATCGTCCTCGACACGCCGGGTATCGCGCACGCCGTTCCCATTGTCGGGCTCGACGGCGCCACCTTCACCACGGCGCCCAATTCCGCCGTGGTGTTCACGCCCCTCGACCCATTTAAGGAGCGGGCCGCGAAAGGAGAGACCGCCGACGCCCTCAAGACCCAACTCAATCAGAAATTTGCGGCAATCCAGGACGGCTTCATCATCAGCGTCTCACCACCTCCGGTCCGCGGCATTGGGACCACGGGTGGCTTCAAGATGCAGGTGCAGGACACCCACGGCGGCGATCTTTCCCAATTGGAGCAGGTCGCGCAAATCATCGCTGGCCTCGCCAATCAGCAGCCGGGCCTTGCAGGCGTGTTCACGACCTTCAATACGCGCACGCCCAAGGTCTATGCCGACATTGACCGCGTGCGCACCGAGATGCTCGGCGTCAATCCGGACGACATCTTCCAAACTCTTGAGGTCTTTCTCGGCTCCCAATACGTGAACGACTTCAATTTCCTCGGCCGCACCTATCGTGTCACCGCACAGGCCGACGGCAAGTTTCGCCAGGATCTGCACGACATCGGGCAACTGAAGACCCGCAATGCCGAGGGGCAGATGGTGCCGCTCAGTTCGGTTGCCGCCTTCCGCAACATCACCGGCCCCTACCGCGTGGAGCACTTCAATCTCTATCCCTCTGCTGCGGTCCAAGGCGGAACCAAACCCGGCTATTCATCGGGCTACGGTCTCGAGACGATGGCCAAAATCGCCCAGCAGAACTTGCCGGAAGGCTACTCTTACGCGTGGACAGAGCTCGCGTATCAGGAGAGCACTGCCGGCAACACCGCGATCTACGTGTTCCTGGCCTCGGTGGTCTTCGTGTTCCTGCTCTTGGCGGCGCAGTACGAGAGCTGGGCGCTACCGCTCTCGGTCATCCTCATCGTGCCCATGTGCCTGCTCGCGGCTGTCAGCGGCCTGTTGCTCCGTGGCATGGACGTGAACATTCTGGCGCAGATCGGCTTCGTGGTTCTGATCGGCTTGGCGGCGAAGAACGCCATTCTGATTGTGGAGTTTGCGCGACAGAACGAGGAGCACGGCGAGGACCGCTTCCAAGCGGCGACGGAAGCCGCCCGGGTGCGCTTGCGGCCCATCCTCATGACTTCGTTCGCCTTCATTCTCGGCGTGCTGCCGCTCGTCATCGCCACTGGCGCCGGTGCGGAAATGCGCCAGTCGCTCGGCACCGCGGTGTTCTCCGGCATGATCGGCGTCACCCTGTTCGGGCTGATCTTCACGCCGATCTTCTATGTCGTGGTGCGGAAATTCGCGCGGAAGCCAAAAGAGCACGGCAGCCCACATGCCGCCCCTGCCGAGTGAGGATGCGGCGCTCGTCGTCTATCAAGGCACGATGACCACGCGGAAGCGCGCTTTGCCGCTCATCATGCGCTCATAGGCCTCGGCGGCTTTGGTCAGCGGGTAAGTCTCGATCATCGGCCTAATGCCTTGCAGCGCGCTGAAGCGCATTGTGTCTTCCGAGTCGGTCGCGGTTCCCGAAGGCCAGCCGGCGACCTCGCGCCGCGCACCGATGAGTTGGAGAGGCGTCACCTCGATTGGCTCCGGCGACGCGCCGACCACGAGCAACTTGCCGTCGATTCCGAGTCCGCCGATCAGAGGTGTCATTGCCTTGGCGGTCGTTACCGTGGCGAGGATCACTTTGGCGCCGCCGAGCTCGGTGAGAACCTTGGCCGCGTCCTCCGCCTGGCTGTCGATATAGCGATGGGCGCCGAGCTCGAGCGCCAGCGCCTCTTTGTCCTTGCCGCGGGCTATGGCGATCGTGTGGAAGCCCATGCGCCGGGCGAACTGCACGGCGAGGTGCCCGAGGCCGCCAATGCCAAGGATCGCGACCAAATCCCCGGCGCGAGCGCCGCTGTGGCGCAGCGAATTGAAGGTCGTGATACCGGCGCAGAGCAGGGGGCCAGCGTCCACCGCGGAGAGCTCATCAGGGATCGCGGCGAGAGCCTCGATGGGCGCAATCATGTAGTCGGCATAGCCGCCGTCCATATGAATGCCGGGCACTTTGCCGAACTGGCAATGAATGAAGTCGCCGCGCCGGCAGGGTGGGCATACACCGCAATTGCCGCCGAACCAGCCGACGCCGACCCGCTGCCCCACCTTCCAGGTGGTGACGTCGGTACCGATCTTGTCGATGATTCCCGCAACCTCATGGCCTGGCACGGCGGGATACTTGATTCCGGGGAAGGTGCCCTCGACCGTAAAGGCGTCACTGTGACAGACGCCGCAGGCCTCGACCTTGATGCGCACTTGGCGCGGACCCGGCTCGGGTATCGGGCGCTCGACGAGTTCGAGCGGAGCATTTGGTTTGGCGACTTGCACGACTCGCGGCATTGAACTCTCCTTAGCTTGCTTCTCAGCCGATGACATGGGCGGCGGAGATGCCGTCGAAGATGAGCTGCACGGCAAGCGCAGCGAGCAGCACGCCGAATACCCGCACGATGACCTTGCGGGCCGTGACCCCGATCAGCTGATGCACCTCTTGCGCAAGCAGGAGGAGTGCGAGGGTAATGAGCATCACCGCGATGATCGCGCCGATCACGGCGGTCAGCAGCATGAAGTCGCCCTTGGTGCCCGCAGAGAGCACGATCGCGCCGGTCATGGCGCCGGGGCCGGCAAGGAGCGGCGTGGCGAGCGGGAATACGGCGATCTCGGCATGCGCCTCGGCCTTGTTCTCGGCTTCGGCGCTCTCGCGGATGGTCAGCGCCGTCGGACTTGGATTCTTGGAGAGCGTCATGTTGAGCGCGATCATGAACAGGATGATCCCGCCTGCGGTCTGCAGCGCCGCGAGCGATACGCCGAGCTGGCGGAGCACCGGCTCCCCGACCAGCACGAAGAGCAGGATGATGGTCGTGGCGATGAACACCGCCTTGACGGAGACCGCCCGACGCTCGGCGCGCGTCATATTGGGCGTGATCGAGGCCACCAAGACAGCGGTGTCGATCGGACCGATAACCGCGAAGAAGGTGGTGAAGGCGGTGAGGGCGGTTTCCAGCATAGGGGGCGTAGAATTTGGGTCTGACCGCTTCTACCACTTCGGCAGGGGGCCCGGAACGGTCGCCGAACGCGCAAGAGTTGCTCAATCGAGCGGCATCGGACTATGATGCCCGAAAATATAACACTGGGACGGAAAACGCTGGCGAAGAGGGTCGGGGAGAACGACCAACCAGGACGAGAGCGGGCTTGCCGCAGGACACCAATACATTGACCGCGGAGACCGAGGCAGTCGATCCCGCCGATTATTATCTAAAGTTTTTCAACGAGATGCGCGAGCCGGATGGCGCCGTGCGTCCGGCTTACGCCGCGCTTGCCGAGCTCCTCGACAATCTCTCAATCGAATCTCTGGTCACCAAGCAGAACGCCGCCGACGAGCTGTTCCGGCGCTTGGGTATCACCTTCGCCGTCTATGCGGAGGGCGGCTCCACCGAGCGGCTGATTCCCTTCGATCTTATCCCGCGCATTCTCGACCGCACCGAGTGGGATCTCGTGGAACGCGGCTGCCTGCAGCGGGTCAAGGCCATCAACGTCTTCCTCTATGACATCTACCATGACCAGGAGATCTTGAAGGCCGGCCTCATTCCGCCGGAGCTCGTCCTGCTCAATTCCGCCTTCCGGCCCGAGATGCACGGCGTCGACCTGCCGAACGACGTCTATGCCCATGTCGCCGGCATCGACCTCATTCGCACCGGGCCTCAGGACTTCTTCGTGCTCGAGGACAATGTGCGCACGCCGTCCGGCGTCTCCTACGTGCTCGAGAACCGTGAGATCATGATGCGCCTGTTCCCCGACGCGTTCGCCGGGCAGAGCGTCTCCCCAGTCGGCAACTATCCCGAGCGTCTGCTCGAGAACATGCGCGCCGTGGCGCCAAGCGGCGCCGACGATCCCGTGGTCGTTCTGCTCACGCCTGGGCGCTACAACAGCGCCTATTTCGAGCATGTGTTTCTCGCCGAGCAGATGGGCGTTGAGCTCGTCGAAGGCGGCGATCTGTTCGTGCGCGAGGGCCATGTGTGGATGCGGACCACAGAAGGTCCCGTCAAGGTGGATGTCATCTACCGTCGCATCGACGATGAGTTCATGGACCCGCTGGCGTTCCGGCCCGACTCCATGCTCGCCGTGCCCGGCCTCTTGTCGGCGGTCCGTTCAGGGCGCGTGGCGCTCGCCAACGCGCTCGGCACCGGCGTTGCCGACGACAAAGCCATGTATATCTACGTGCCGCGCATGATCGAGTTCTATCTCGGCGAGCACGCCATCCTGAACAACGTGCACACTTACATGCTGCGCGATCCGAAGCAGCGTCAGCACGTGCTCAACAATCTCGAGAACCTCGTGGTCAAGGAGGTGCAAGGTTCCGGCGGCTACGGCATGCTGATCGGCCCCGCCTCGACCGCCGCGGAGCGCGACGCCTACAAAGCCCGTGTCTTGCAGAATCCCGACAACTACATCGCCCAGCCGACGCTCTCGCTCTCCACCGCGCCGACACTGCGCGACGGCAAGATCGTGCCCCGGCATGTGGACTTGAGGCCTTTCGTGTTGTCCGGCAAGGAGACCAGCGTGATCCCTGGCGGCTTGACGCGCGTGGCGCTCCGCGAAGGCTCCCTCGTCGTCAATTCGAGCCAAGGCGGCGGCACCAAGGACACCTGGGTGTTGGAGCGCTGACATGCTGAGCCGCACCGCCGAAAACCTGTTCTGGATGGCCCGCAACATGGAGCGCGCCGAGAATACCGCGCGCATGCTCGACGTCAGTTTCCGCATGTCGCTTATGCCGTCTTCGCTCGACAAGAAAGCTCAGTTCGAGCCGATTCTGGCCATCGCACCCGGCGACGGACGCTTTGGTGAGCTTTACGGTGAGCTCACTCACGAAAACATCATCCGCTATGTGGCACTCGACCAGGAGAATGCCGGCTCCATCTGCTCGCTCATCCGCAACGCGCGCGAGAATGCCCGCGCCCAGCGCTCGGCGATCTCGAGCGAGGCTTGGGAGAGCCTGAACTCCACCTGGCTGCAAGTGCAGAACCTCGATTACGAAGGACTCATGCGCTGGGGCTATCGCGACTTCTTCGACTGGGTGAAGGAGCGCTCACACCTGTTTCGCGGCGTGGTATTCGGCACCATGCTGCACGACGACGGCTTCCGCTTCATCAGGCTGGGCACCTTCATCGAACGCGCCGACAACACCGCGCGTATTCTCGACGTGAAATATCATGTGCTCCTGCCAGACTCGGAGCAGGTCGGCGGTTATGTCGACTATTATCAATGGGGCGCGCTGCTCCGCTCCGTGGGCGCATTCCGCGCCTATCGCCGCGTCTACCACGACACGGTCTATCCATGGCGCATCGCCGAACTGCTGATCTTGCGTGAGGACATGCCGCGCTCGCTGCATCACTGCTACGAGGTCGTGGTCTCGACGCTGGACGACCTCGTCGGCAAGAAGCCGCTCGAATGCCGCCGTATCGCCGGCCAGATCTATGCGCAGCTTCGTTACGGCCGCATCGACAAAGTGTTCGGGGAGGGGCTGCACGAGTTCTTGACCGCGTTCGTCATCCGCAATAACGACCTCGGCCTCCAGATTGAGGAGGACTTTTTGATGACGCCGCTCGCCATGGCGGAGGCAGTGTAGGCGATGTTGATCCGGGTCGAGCACGCCACGTCCTACGATTATTCCGAGCCGGTGCTCGCCACGACGCAGTACTTGCGCATGACGCCGCTCTCCGGGCGCACCCAGGCCGTCGAGAGCTGGGCGCTCACCTGTCCGGGCGCGACCATGACTCCGTGGCAGGATCAATACGGCAATGTCTGTCACACGCTCACCGTGCCCAAACCGGTCGACCATCTGGACATCAAGGTCTGCGGGCTGGTGCGGACCCGCGACACGAACGGTGTGGTCGGCACGGCGTCGTCGGAACTGCCGTCCATGCTCTACCTTCGCGAGACGCCCTATACGGTTGTCTCCGACTCGATTCGCGACTTTGCCGGGCGCTTTTCGCCTGAGCCCAAAGAGGACCTCATCAAGACGCTGCACGAGATCATGCTCGGCATCGCCGACACGGTCGAGTACAGCCCCGGCGACACCCACGTGCATACCACGGGTGCCGAGGCCCTCCAGCAGAGGAGCGGCGTCTGCCAGGATCACGCGCATGTTTTCTGCGCCGTCTGCCGGGCGCTCGGGGTGCCGGCCCGCTATGTCAGCGGCTATCTCAGCCAGGGCCTCGGCCATGAAGCCCATGCGGCAAGTCATGCCTGGGCCGAAGCCTTCGTTGACTCTCTCGGCTGGGTGGGCTTCGATCCCACCAATCGCGCCTGCCCCGACGAGTTGTATGTCCGCACCGCTGTCGGTCTCGATTATTCTGAGGCCAGCCCGGTGCGGGGCGTCCGAGCGGGGGGTGGTCTCGAGACGATGACGGTCAGGGTAAGCTTCCCAAGCCAGCAGCAGGCCCAGTGAGGGTAACGACACGTGACGTACTGCATCGGCATTTTGCTCGATGAGGGGGTGGTGCTTGCGTCGGATTCGCGCACCAATGCCGGCATCGACCGGGTTTCCACGTTCCGCAAGATGTTCACCTTCGAGAAGCCGGGCGACCGTTTCTTCACGCTGGTTACCGCCGGCAACCTCTCGCTCACCCAAGGCGTCGTCAGCTTTCTGACCGAGTGGCTCAACACAGAGGACCCGGAACGCGACCTATTCGCCGTTGGCTCGATGTTCAGCGCGGCGCGTGTCGTCGGCACGGCCTTGCGTGAGATCCATAGGGGCGACGCCGGCTATCTTCAGCAGCACGACGTGGACTTCACCGCCTCGTTCATCCTCGCCGGCCAAGTGAAGGGCGGTCAGCTTCGCCTGTTCATGATCTATGACGCGGGCAATTTCATCGAGGCCATGGGCGATACGACCTATTTCCAGATCGGTGAGGTGAAATACGGCAAGCCTATTCTCGACCGCATCATCCGCCATGACACGAGCCTGAGCGATGCCGCTAAATGCGCGCTGATCTCGTTCGACTCCACGATGCGCTCGAACGTGTCCGTGGGTCCGCCCATCGATCTTCTGATCTACCGGCGCGACGCGCTGAAGGCGGGCTTCACCATTAGGCTCGAGGACGACGATCCCTATTTGCAGGCGATCCGCGAAGGCTGGGGCGGGGCGATCCACAAAGCCTTCCACGACATCATTCACGATCCGGGCTGGGACATTTAAGCACAGCGGGCCCCGCGCCCCGTCTGGTTGCTAACCGAATAACAACCCGCTTTGCGGTAGAAATCTCGTCGACAAAAGGCGAGAGATGGCTAGCGCGCGAATGAGCATTCATATTCATAACCTTGAGCCGGGCGGAGCGGTCGACGACCAGGCCGCGCTCGAGCAGTTCCAGAAGCAATGGACGACCTATCAGAAGGTGGTCGATCATGATTCGCTGGCCCATAAGGAGTTGGCTGCGCTCCTCCATGACGCGCTGAAGGTTCTTACCAAGCCCTTCGATTTCCTGGACATTGCCTGTGGCGACGCGGGCCAGATGAAGCGGGTGCTGGAAGGCACCAAGATCCGCCATTACCGCGGCATCGATTTGTCGGAGCCCGCGCTTGAGCTGGCTGCGAAGAACTTGGCTGGTGCGCCGTTTGCGGTCGATCTCGACCACGGCGATTTTGTCGAGACGCTGACCGAGCAGCCAGAGCCATCGGATGTTGCCTGGTGCAGCCTTTCCATCCACCACCTCTCCACGGACGCGAAGCGCAAGCTGCTCACGCATATCTGCGGCACGACCGGCGACTTCTTGATGATCTACGAGCCGACTTTTGCCGAGGGCGAGGATCGCGAGGCCTATCTGGAACGGTTCCGGTGCGTGAACCGACCGGCTTGGCCCTTCCTCACGTCCGAGGAGTGGACGCAAGTCGACCACCACGTCACCACATGCGACTTACCGGAAACGGCCACGACTTGGCTCGCGCTCGGTCGCGAAGCCGGCTTCGCCAAGGCAAGTCAGATCTATCTCGATCCAACCGGCTTCTACGGCCTCTACCGCTACGACCGGTAGCCGCACTCGCTGCCACTGAGAAGAGGAAGACGATGACGCACGCCGGACCCCTCCTTGAGAAGCCGCTCCCGCTATCGGACCTATTGCAGATCGGCGTACGGGACCGTCCGAACGATCCTGCCCTCATGTCGCTTGAAGCGGTGATGTCCTGGTCCGACCTCGAGAAGACCTCAAGCCGGCTCGCCGCCAACTATCTGACGCTCGGCCTGAGGCCAGGAGACCGGGTCGCTTCGCTCATGCCCAACCGCGTCGCGCTGATTGTCCACTACGTCGCCTGCTTCAAGGCGGGCCTTGTGCTCACGCCCCTCAACTATCGCTACATGCCGCCGGAGATAAACCATGCGTTGGACGTGAGCGCCGCCAAGATCATTCTGAGCCATGCGGAGCGCGCGGCGGACATCGCGGCGAGCGAGGCGTCGAGCCTGCCGCTCGGAGTCATTTGGTACGGCGCCGAAGATAGCAAACAGCGGAGCATCGAAAGCCTCATCAAGGCCGAGCCGGAAGACCCGGCGCTGCCCGAGATCGATCAGGATGCCCCCGCGGCGATCTTCTTCACGTCCGGTTCCACCGGTCCTGCCAAGGGCGTCACGCATACCCGCGAGTCGCTCGGCTGGATGTTCGCCAGCGCCGCCCAAGGCTTCGAGGTCACGCCTAATGACGTGGTGCTACCGGGCTCGTCCTGCACCCATATCGGGGGCTTTACCTTCGGCATGTCAGCGCTGTCTGCGGGCGCGCGCTTGGTCATTGCGCGCGGCTTCGATCACGAGGAGATTGGACCGCTCCTGCGCACGACCCGGCCAACGCTGCTCTCGATGTTGCCCACGGCGCTGCTCCATCTTATCCGTGAGCACGACATGAGCCCGGCCGATTTCAGCTCGCTGCGGCTTGCCCGCTCCGGCGGCGACAAGGTCTCGGCCGAACTGGAGAAGGAGTTCATGGCGCTCACCGGCAAGACGGTCAGTGAAGGCTACGGCATGACGGAGTTCGGGCTGGCCGCACTCAACCCGCCCATGGGCGTGGACAAGCTCGGCTCGATCGGCCTACCGGGGCCTGGCTTCGTATTCTCTATCCGCGGTGACGATGGATCCGAACTGCCCCTTGGCGCGGAAGGGCGCCTCTGGGTTCGGACGCCGACCCAATTGCCTGCCGGCAGCCTTTCTTCGCCCGGCCCGAATTGGTAGAAGGTCCGCTTCGCCGGGCCATTTGTGCCGTGGGATGAGGGGACTTTGATGGCAACGAGGCGCAAGACCGCGAGCAGGGTGGCAAAGCCAAAACCGGCGAGCCCTGCGGCAACCGGTGGCTTTTGGCAAAGGCTCCGCCCCGAGTTTGGGCTGATCGCCGGCATCGTCACCACGGTCATTTTCTTCACCCTCGGCAAGGCGTGGCTCGCCGATCTCGACAATCTGCCCTTGTCGATTGCGCTCTTCGCCTGGCTGTTCGGCGTGATGATCTGGTGCGCCTTCGGCGTGGTGCGCCATGCCGATGCGCTGGCCGAGCTCCTCGGTGAGCCTTACGGCACCTTGATCCTCACCATCGCCGTCATCAGCATGGAAGTGACCATCCTCGCCACGGTCATGCTCGGCGGTAGCCCGAACCCCACCCTGCCGCGCGAGACCATGTTCGCCATCCTGATGATCGTGCTGAACGGCATGGTGGGGACGGTGCTCGCGATCGGCGGGCTGCGCCATGTCGAGCAGCAGTACAACCTGCAAGGCGCGCTCGCCTATCTCGCCGTGATCACGCCGCTGGCCGTCATCGCGCTGGTGGTGCCGACCTTCACCCAATCGACGGACAGTCCGACCTTCACCACGCAGCAGGCCATCATCTTCGGGACCCTGACCGCGCTCCTCTATGGCGCCTTCCTCATCATTCAGACGACGCGGCATCGCAACTTCTTCATGCAGCCGAAGAGGGGTGCAAAAGAGATCGAGCGCGCGGAACCGGCAAGCCCGGAGCCGCACACCCATGGCCCCATCTATTCCGCGCCCTATCACGCGATTCTGCTGCTGGCGACCCTGATGCCGGTGGTGCTGTTGTCGAAGCAGCTGTCCCGGCTGATCGACTATGGCGTGGAGCAGGGTGGTCTGCCGGTTGCGCTCGGCGGCGTTCTGATCGCCATTCTCATTCTCTCGCCGGAATGGACAGCCGCCTGCCAAGCGGCGGCGCGAGACCATCTCCAGCGCGCCGTCAATCTCAGCCTCGGCTCGGCGCTCTCGACTATCGGCCTCACCGTCCCGGTGGTTCTGGCGATCAGCGTGCTCACCGGGTCGCCGATCGAGCTCGGCCTTTCCAATGTCGAGATCACGCTCCTGGCGGTCACCTTGTTCGTCAGCCACATGACCTTCTCAGGCGCGCCGACGAACGTCCTGCTGGGCTTCGTGCACCTGGTGCTGTTCGCTACCTATCTGGTTCTGATCTTCACCCAGTAGCCAAGGGCTCAGCGCCCATTTCTTGCCAAGATCGTCGAGACCTCGCCTTTGCGAGGTCCTCGCCGCCCATGACGACTTTGAAGTGGCACTCGGCGTTGAACTTGAGGAAGAAGGGCTCGGCCATATCGCGGCACATCGGACGGGCGAGGGAAGATCGACCACCAGGATTGCCGCGCGCTGACCCTGCGCGTCGGTGAAATAGACGGCCTCCGGCTTCAAGTCGGCGACGATGGCTCTGCAGGATCTTCCCCGCCTCGCCCTTGCGGACCAGCGTGTTGAACGGCTCGGCGGGAAAACGCGCAGTCAGAAGCATCCTCATGGGTTCTCTCCCTTGGTAAGGTCTTTGGCGGTGGGAGCCGCAGTCTAGCGGCGCAAGTGCGGCAGCACGACGACGCCGGGGGCCCGCTAGTCCACGATCATGCTCTTCACGGTCTCGAGCGTGTCGGCCTCCGCGGCCGGCTTGTCCCAGCGGATGCGGTGAATGCGCGGAAAGCGCATGGCGACGCCTGATTTGTGCCGCGTGGACCGGTGCACGGAGTCGAAAGCGACCTCGAACACGAGCTTGGGCTCCACCTGGCGCACCGGCCCGAAACTGTCCACCGTATTGCTGCGCACGAAGCTGTCGAGTTGTTTCAGCTCCTCGTCGGTGAAGCCGAAATAGGACTTGCCGACCGGCACCAGCTCCGGCGCCCCAGTCTCGCCCATCCGCCAGGCGCCGAACGTATAGTCGGAATAGTAGGAGGAGCGCTTGCCGCTGCCGCGTTGGGCGTACATGAGCACGGCATCGATCATCAGCGGCGCCCGTTTCCACTTGTACCAATGCCCCTTGGGCCGCCCGGCGATATAGGGGCTGTCGCGGCGCTTCAACATCAGGCCCTCGATGCCGGTCTCCCGGGCGCCGGCCCACAGCGCTTCAAGCGCGGCGACCGACTCAAAGTCGATGATCTCCGAGACATCGGTGCGGTCAGGCGCATGCGCCGCGTGCCACGCCTCCAGCCGCGCACGCCGCTCCGTGAAGGGCAGGGGGCGCAAGTCCTCCTCGCCCTCGAACAGCAAGTCGTAAAGCCGGATATGGGCCGGGTGCGACGTCAGCATGGCCCGCGTCACGGTCTTGCGATTGAGGCGCTGTTGGAGATCGTTGAACGGGGCGACCGCGCCCTCGCGCATGACGAGAAGCTCGCCATCGAGCACGACGCCTTCAGGCAGCGCCTCCACCACGTCGGGGAAAGCACCGGAGATGTCATCGCCCGTGCGCGAGAATAGCCGCCTCTCGCCGCCTTGATGGCTCGCCTGCACCCGGATGCCGTCCCATTTCCATTCGGCCACGAATTCGGACGGCGTGATGGCGGCAAGCTCCCGGTCCTCGATGGCGTGCGACAGCATTAGCGGCCTGAACACGGCGCTTCCGCGCGTGTCGGGCGCGGGGCCCTTGCCCGTCAGCCAGGCGAATAAAGGGACATACGGAGGCGCAAGCCCGTGCCAGACCTCCTCGATATCGGCTAGCGGCTTGCCGGACCATTCGGCGAGCGCGGTCTTGGCGAGCCGCGCCGACACCCCGACGCGCAGTGCGCCTGTGAGCAGCTTGATCAGCGCCCAGCGGCCCGTGGCATCGAGCCGGTCGAGATAGCCGGCCAGCAGCGCCGGGAGCTCCGTAGGCGCCGCGTCCTGGACCGCCTCGACCACATCGGCAAGCCGCGGCGGCGCGCTGCCACCTCGAGCCGGCCACATGAGCGCGATGGTCTCGGCCGTGTCGCCCACATAGTCGCGGGAAAGCGTGAACAGCACCGGATCGACCCGCGCTTCCAGCATCTCCGTCAAGATGCGGCGGAACGGCAGCCGGAAGAACAACCCGTCGGTCAGGGCGGCCAACGCGTAGCCGCGGTCCGGATCGGGTGCCGACGCGAAATAGTCCGCCAGCAGGCGCAGCTTGTCGTTACGCGACGGCGTAAAGGACAGCCGGTCGAGAAGCGCGGCGAAGGCCCTCACTGGTCTTCGTCCTCGCGGCCGATCAGCGCGAGCGCGCGGCCCCGGCGCCCCGTCGTCTCGATGTGATGGAGCAGGGCGTCCTCGCGCCCATGAGTCACCCACACCTCCTCGGCGCCGGTCTCGGCGATGGTTTCGGTCAACTCCCGCCAGTCGGCGTGGTCGGAGATGACGAGCGGTAGCTCCACGCTCTGCTGCCGCGCTCTCGCCCGCACACGCATCCACCCGGAGGCGAACGCGGTGACCGGATCGGGAAGCCGGCGCGACCAGCGGTCGGCGATTGCCGAGGGCGGTGCGATCACGATGGCGCCTTTGAGGTCGTCGCGGCTGGCGCCGGTAGCGGGCCGGAGCGCCCCAAGCCTTACGCCGAACTGCTCATAAAGGTCGCAGCAGGCTTGCAGCGCGCCATGTAGATAGATCGGGCGCTCGTAGCCGGCTTCGCGCAGGAGCGCGATCACCCGCTGGGTCTTGCCCAGCCCGTAGGCGCCGACCACATGGGCGCGCTCGGGGAACTGCCCGGCCGACTTGAGAAGCTTCGCCACCTCGGCGCGCGCATCGCCGTGCTGGAACACGGGCAGCGCAAACGTCGCCTCGGTGACGAAGAGATCGCACGGGATGAGCGCGAAGGGCGCGCAAGTGGGATCGGCACTGCGCTTGTAGTCGCCGGAGACCACCGCGCGCTTGCCCTTGTATTCGATCAGGACCTGGGCGCTACCGAGCACATGGCCGGCTGGGAACAGCGTGACCGTGACGTCGCCGATGGTAAGAGGCTCGCCATAGGCGGTGGATTGCGGCCGCCGCGGCGCCCCCTTGCCGAGCCGCACGCGCATGATGGCAAGCGTCTCTTCCGTTGCCAGCGCGGCGTCGTGCCCCGACCTTGCATGATCGGAATGGCCGTGAGTGACGACGGCGCGCCGGACCGCTCCGTGCGGGTCGATATGGAAGCCGCCCGGCCGGCAATAGAGGCCCTTGGCGTCGACCTTGAGCCAGCTATCGAATCGCTCGGGTCTCATTTTGCTGGATGTGTGTGGGACAAAGCACGAATTCACCAACCTGTGATTGAAGTGTACCAGGGTTGCGCGCAACTTGGTTGCGAGGCCATCACCATATCTCGCGCCTAAGATGCACCAACATTAGGGCAGCAGGCGAGTGTTCGCCGTGCAGGGGGGCAGTATAGCAGGGGTCCGATCCGTGCTCCGCGGAAGCGGGGTGCTTTGTGCTGCCGTTTTCGCGCTCGGCCTCTCGGGCGAGACGGCCTGCGCCGGACCCGACACGCCGCATACTGAATTCTTCACCGGCATCGAGACCAGCGACAACTACACAAGCGGCTATGTGGGCGGCGGCTATGCCTTCGGCAAGGGCCTTTACGCGCCGGGGCTGCGGGTCCGCGCGATCGGCGCCTATGGGCGCTACGACTATGACGGCGCGCTGTTCGACGGCAGCGACTATGTGGCGACCAACTTCGACGGTCAGGACGGTTTCGCTGCGGCGCTGATCGGCTATCAGTTCCGTCCCGGCGCCGTTATCGTCAAGCTGTTCGGCGGCATCGAGGCGGAAGACCAGCACGTCGTGCCGCACGATCCGAACAACTCCGTGCAAGGCACCGAGATCGGCTTCCGGATTCTCGCCGAGACCTGGTACGACATCGCGCCACGCTGGTTCCTCTCTGCCGACGCATCCTACGGCACCGCCTTCCAGGAATATTGTAGTCTCGCGCGGGTCGGCTTTCGCGTCCGGCCGAAGCTTTCGCTCGGGCTCGAAGGCGGCGCACTCGGCAACGAGGAATATGATGCGGGTCGCGGTGGCGGGTTCGTCCGCGTCAACCTCCGTAAGCTCGAGGTCACGCTGTCGGGAGGGTTCACCGGGAACTATCTTGAAGACGACCCGAGTGGCTATCTCTCGCTCGGTCTCTACCGGACATTCTAGGAAGTAAAGGAAGGAAAGAACCAAAGTGCACTGCCGGCCCCGCCCCGGCAGTGCTTAGGATCGCCAACATTGCCTCGACCGTGCGAGCAAAGGCTCAAAGAGGCAGTGCTGCTTTCTGGTCGTGCATTCTGTGTAGAGGGATGTCTTTAGAGTTTCACACACTCGTCGGACTCACTCCGAAGCTCAGCATGACATGAAGACGACAGCCAAGGCAAACAGGAGTTGTCGCTTGCCCGCATTTTCTTCGCGGGGAAATCCTAAGGCGCGGCCTTGCTGACAGATCCTTTTTTCGCAGCCTCTTTTGCCTTGCGTTCCGCTTCCTTGGCGGCGGCGGCGGACTCCACCTGCGCCGCCCATTCGGTAAAGCGTTGGGTCAGCGCCGCACCATTCTGTTTCCACCAGGTCTCGTCGAATTTGAGTGCCTGCTTGAAGTTCTCGGGCGCCGTCGGCAGGTACTTTTTCATCTCCACATTGATGATGGGATGCTTGCCCACCAAGGCCACGGCGGATTTGCGCATCGGCCCATAGGCGATGAGCTGCGCCTGCGCCGCGAGCCGCTGTGGCGACGTGGCGAAGCTGATGAAGCGCATGGCTTCCTCTTTGTTTTTCGCGCTCTTAGGGATCGCCCAGGCATCGACGTCGTAGATTTGGCCGTCCCATAGGATGCCGATTTGGTGATCGCCGACTGCGGCGCGGAAGATGCGGCCGCTATAGCCGGCTGCCATCGTCACCTTCTCCTCGAGCAGCCATGTGATCGGCTGCTTGGCCTCGCTCCAGAACAGAACGTTGTCCTTGATCTTGTCGAGGGCGGCGAAGGCCCGGTCAGCACCGGCCGGCGTCGCGAGCTCGCTGTAGACATTCTCCGGCGGGACGCCGTCCGCGAGCAGCGCGAGTTCGAGCGTGTGGCGCGGATTTTTCGGCAGAGCCCGTTTGCCGGGAAAGCGCGCGGTGTCGAGGAGGGCGCTGATCTTGGTCGGCTCGCCTTTACGAAAGGCCTGGCGATTGTAGGCGATCGCCGTCGACCAGGCCATGCTCGCCACGCCGCAAGGCGACAAGCCTCGGTCCATGAAGTCGTCCTGAATGCTTCCACCGTCAGGCGCGGCACCAAGTGAGGTGACATCGATGGTCTCGAGCAAGCCGTCGCTGCACAGCTTGTCCAACGTGCCGGCGGAGACATCGGCCACATCGACGGGCGTTCCGCTGCCGTCGATCATGCCTTTGAGCTTGGCAAGACTGCCGTCATAGGTCTCGGTGGCGATGACCGTGCCGGTCTCTTTCGCGAACGGCTCGAACAGCGCGATCTCTTGCGACTGACCGTAGGCCCCGCCCCACGTCGCGACGCTGAGCGTGTTCTGCGCGGCGCCGACGCCCGGAGCAACGGTGAGCGCGGCGGCAACTGTGGCGGGAAGCATGCCGGTCCGTCCGCACCTTGCGGCGACGGCTCGAAAGAACTCTCTATGGCGTTGCCCAAACATAGTGATGGTCTCGGTCGAGTCTCGTTCCAGCGAGTGCTTAGTGGGGCAAGGCAGAACTGTTCCCCGGGTTTGCCTGCGTTGATCCGTCTCCAAGGGTGGGGCGATTCGCTCTCTGGATCAGGGGTTGCGTTAGCGGACCGCGCACGATCACCCGCGGCGGGGTTTCCATGACGAGCTGCGAGGCGCTCAGCGGGGCCACAGGATTGGCGATCAGGAAGTCCCAATCAAGCGTTTGCTGTCCCACATCCACGCCGCCGGATCCGGAAACCAGGCCGCGAGGCGTCCGCATGCTGAAAGATTGGCACCAAATATGGCCGGCAGAGAGGCGGCAGTCGGCGTCAAGGCTCTGGAACGGCGTGACGCTCTTACGGCTCCAGCTGTCCTCCTTGGGGTCGTTACCTGCCATGAGCTGGGGCAAGTCGATCGGGACGGCGCCGTTCTGAGCGGTGACCTGGAAGCCCCCGACTAGCCCTCGGATGAGCCTGTCTTTCGTCGTGCCACTGGTCGAGACATCGATCTTGAGGTTGCCAACGCCCTTGATCGGGACGTCGAGGTCGAAGGGCTGAAGGCAGGTCTCAAGGGCGACGTTCGAGAGGTTGCCAACCAAGGACGCCTTGGCTCTCTCGCTTGAGAGGTCGAGGCCCACGCGCCCGGTGGCCTCACCGCCGCAGAGCTCAAGTTCGCCCACCTCGCTCGAGATCACCCCTCCCTTGGCGGAGATCGTGAATCCGCCGTGCCCAAGCTCCAAGGACGAAGCAGCAACTTCGCCAGCCGAAATTCGCAGGTCCGCGTCCAAATATTTAAGCAGCGCCCAATTGAAGAGCGGCCCCTCAGGCGCAGTATCCTCGCTCCCGCTGATATAAGGGTCGAGAACGAGGCGCTCGAAAGCAAGCGTCCCCTCCACCCGCGGCCGCGCGCCCGTGGTCAGCGCAAGAAGCCCGACGGCCTCGTTGCCGTCGAGCGAGAACGTGCCGTCGTCGAAGGTGAGCGTCGATCCATTCCAATGGGCGGTGCCCGACGCCGATAGGGACTTAAGGCTCTTGCCTTCGGGGAGGGGAACGCCCATCCAATTCAAAAAGCGCCGTCCGTCGCCAATCTCGGCCTTGACCTTACCGTCCATCTCAAGACCCTCGGCGTAACGCGCGGTTCCCGAGAACTTGGCCGTCACGGGATCGGACGAGACCGTGAGTGTGAGAGGTGCGCTCTGTCCCTCCTCCGTCTCCGTGATCTCCTCGCTATCCATGGCGAAGGCGACGGTTTCGCCGCGAAAGGCGAAGGAGCCCATGGCCGACAGTGCGCCGCCGCCGCTGCTTGCATCGATCCGCGCGTCGAGATCACTGACGGCGGTCTCGCCGGAGGCCGTCTTGATGGTGCCACGGCGGATGCGCACGGCGCCGACCGGGACGGCGGCAAGTGTCTTGGCAACGAGCGCGGCGGATCCATTTTCTTTCAGGGTGATATTCGGCTCAATGAGGCGCAGCCCGTCAATTTTGATGCGTCCCATCAAGAGCTCGGGGAGGTCCAAGGAAACTTTGACGTCCCGCGCGGTGATGGCGCTGACCGAAGGCAGCTTGGTGGCATTGGTGAGCACCAATCCCCCGCGCAACGACAGTGGCGGGAAGTACCGCACCGTCAAAGGCTCCGTCAGCGTGACCGTGGCACCCGTCCACTCGGAGAGAACGGCAGCGACCCGGTCGCGGAGGCCGGACGGAGAGCCCAATTCGCGGGGAAGCAGCACAAGGCCCGCGACGAGAACCACGACAAGGGCGAGGAGAAGCCATTTCCAGGGAAGTTGGCGAGGCTTCATGCCGGCCTTTCCACTCAAGTTTCGGCGGGAGGGCTCTGGGAACAGAGCCTGGCGTCCCGTGCGACCGCTGCCGGGACCGTTTCTTCTAGCCCAAATGGCTGGGGCTGAGCGAGCCCAACTCTCATATTCTCTTGGGTTATCAAGAGATCCGCAACGCCCATTCCGACTTTGTTTGAGATCCGGCCCGCCGGCTCTCCGATGCGCCTGGGCGACTCCTGGCGATGATCCCGTGAAGCAACAGCACCGGGGCCAGACTAACCACCACGATGGTCAGCGCCGAGAGCCCCGCCTCCTCGTAGCGGTAGAGCGAGGCGAGGGTGAACACCTGGGTCGCCAGCGTGTCGAAGTTGAAAGGCCGGAGCAGCAGCGTGGCTGGCAGCTCCTTCATGGAGTCCACGAACACCAGCATCGCCGCCGCGCCGAGCGCGGGCCGCAGCAACGGGAGATGCACGGTCCACAGCATGTCGCTGACCGTGGCGCCCAGCGTGCGTCCTGCCGCGTCGATATTGCGGGAAATCTTGCTCAAGCCAGCTTCGATGGCCCCGAGCGAGGCGGCAAGGAAACGGATCGTGTAGGCGAGTATGATGGCGAAGGCCGTGCCGGAGAATAGGAGCCCGGTTGAGATGCCGAACAGCGAGCGCATCGCCGCGTCGATGCTGTTGTCGAGACCCGCGAGCGGGATGAGGAGACCGATCGCGAGCACGGTGCCTGGGACGGCATAGCTGATGGCGGGAACGAGGCTTGCCCCTTGGACGAGCTGCGAGCGCGTCTGCCGGCGCCCATAGGCAAGAACCACGGCAAAGGCTACGGCGAGCACCGCGGCGGCAAACGCGAGGAACAGGCTGTTGACGGCCGCTTGCCAGAACGCCGGCGAAAGACCGGATGAGACATGTACGATGGCGTCGCTGACCAGCACGCCGGCCGGCAGCACGAAGCCCACAAGCAAAGGCAGGCTGCAGGCGAGCACGGCAAGGGTGCCGTGCAGCCCGGAGAGCGTGTCCTCCGGCAGGTCGCGATATTTGCCGGTCGTGTGGTGGAACTGCCGCCCGGCGCGGAGCCCCCGCTCGATCAGGAGCAGCGCGAACACGAAGAGCAGCATCACGCAGGCGATCTGCGTGGCGCCGGCGAGGCTGCCGCGGTCGAGCCAGGTATCGTAGACGGCGACGGTGAGCGTCCGCACGCCGAAAAACTCCACTGCGCCGATGTCGTTCAGGGTCTCCATCAGAGCGAGCGCCACGCCCGCAGCGAGCGCCGGCCGGGCAAGCGGCAGCGCGATCTGCCAGAAGGCCTCCGAGGCACTCCGACCGAGCGTGCGGCTCGCCTCGATCACGCACACCGACTGCGCGATGAAGCTCGCACGCGCGGTGATGTAGACATAAGGGTAGAGCACCGCACTCATGACGAAGATCGCGCCGCCGAGGCTCCTGATGTCCGGGAACCAATAGTCTTGCGCGTTGCGCCAGCCGAACAAGCCGCGCATCCCCGTCTGCACCACGCCTGAATAGTCGAGCAGCTCCAGATAGCAGTAGGCGATGATGTAGGTCGGCATCGCCATCGGCAGGAGCAGAAGCCACTGGAAGTAGCGGCGCCCCGGGAACCGGTACATAGTGACGAGCCAAGCGGTACCGGTGCCGATCAGCAGGGTGAGCAGGCCCACCCCCAACATCAGGCCAACCGTGCGGCGTACCGCGCCCGGCAGGACGTTTTCGATGAGATGGGGCCAGGTGTCGCCGCTCGGCTGAAATGCGATCACGGCGATGGCGATAATCGGCGCTAGCGCAATGAGCGACAGCACAAGCGCCGCGACCGACCAGCCGAGATTGCCGTTTTCGGTAAGGCGGGCAAGCTTCCGGCGAAAGGGAACGGTCTCCCCGCGGTAAGCCGTGCTGTCTTGCTTAGCGCCGGCCAGCGAAACCGTCCCTACCGCCTTTGCGCTTGCTCGAGGTAAGTGCCGCGACTGCCTCCGGCGACAAGCGCTGGTCGGCGTCTTGCAGAGCGTCGGCGAAGGCATTGGCCGCGTCGATCACGGGGTCGACCAGATCGGAGCCGGTGAGCGCCAGCGCGCAAGCGCGCATGGCCGGACAGCGATGATGCTGTGACGCGGCGATCAAGGAGATCGCCATGCATTCATCGGTACAAAAGCCTGAGCAGCCGAACGGGTAGTACTCGATCTTGCGCGAGGCCGTGGATCGCACGGCCCTGACCCAGCAGGCAAGCTCGGTCACGGCACGCTTGGCTCGCGACGGGCCGAGTACGCGGTTATATTCGTTCCAGCCATTCTCCCAGCAAGCGATGTCACCCGTGTCGTAGCCGGCCAGCCAGCATCTGAACCCGACGCCGACCAGCCACTCGGCGCCGCTACGCGCAGGGAGAAAAGCCCGCTGCCCAGCGCCAGTCCCCTTGTCGATTCTTTTGTGAAAGCTCATCGCTGTCCTCTCATGAGCTGGGCCCTTCGTCGAAGCCGACCTTGTCGACCATTTCGCTCGCTGTCTTGCGTAAGGCCGCGATGTCGTTGAGCGAGATCGGATCAGGCTTGAACGTGCCCCAGGACTTGACCAGTGCCGACCAAGGAACGCCCTCCTTCACCGGATATTCGTTGTTCACTTCCGCATACATCTCCTGGCCTTTGTCCGAGGCCAGAAACTCGAGCAGCTTGATTGCGTTCTCTTTGTTCGGCGCGTTCTTCGCCAGCACCGCGCCCGAGACGTTCACATGCGTGCCGCGATCGCTCGAGTTGGGGAACAACATGTTGACCGAGTTGGCCCATTCCTTCTGCTCAGGGTGTTTCTCGTCCCGAAGCATGGCGCCCATGTAGTAGGTGTTGCCGACGGCGATATCGCATTCGCCGGAATAGACGCCCTTGACCTGGAGCCGGTCGTCGCCGGCGGGCTTGCGCGCCAGATTGGCTTTCACCCCGCGCAGCCACTGCTCGGTCCATTCTTCGCCGTGAGCGGCGATCATCGAGGCGATCAGCGCGACGTTATAAACGTGCTGGCCGGAGCGGATGCAGATCTTGCCGCGCCATTTCGGATCGGCGAGTTCCTCGTAGGTGATCGTCTTCTGCTTCACCCGGTCCTTGGAGGCATAGACCACGCGCGCGCGGCGGGTGAGCCCGATCCATTCATTGTCCTTGGCGCGATACGTTTGCGGGATTTCTGCCTCGATCGCCTCGGATTCGACAGGCTGGGCGATCCCCGCGCCCGTGGCTTGGGTGAGATTGCCGACGTCGACGGTGAGCAGCAGGTCGGCCGGGCTGTTGCGCCCCTCGGCCTGGATGCGCTCGATCAATCCCTTCTCGGCGAAGATGACGTTGGTCTTGATGCCGGTCTCTTTGGTGAACTCCTGGAGCAGCGGATTGATCAGATAGGGCTGCCGGTAGGAATAGATGTTCACCTCGCCGGGATCCTCGGCGTAGGCGACGGGAAGCGCGAAGACGGGGAGGGTAAGGATCGCGAGCGCCGCAGCGCGCGCCAGTGTCCAACGCATCAATGACCTCCAATGGCCGGGGTTCAAGGCCCCGGTATCGGACCGAAAGATTTTTGCCTCTTTGGCGAGAGCCAGAGGCCCATTGACTCGCTTAAGGCTTGCACTTGGCCAATGTCAACAAGAATATCGTAATGGAACTAAACTTAGAAACCTTCTAATCGGCGATGATAAATTAGAACGGTTCAAGGACTATAGTATTCGAGTCATTGTAAACAAGTAGTATTGTCAGATTTCACTGTAGGAAATCTAACGTCCGACAATGCTTCGCAGTTGCGAGAATGATTTCGCGGGCTGAGGCGCGCGACCCGGAAGCGGCCGGTTCAGGCTTTGAACAGCCGCTCGGCGGGGAAGATCACGTCGGCCGATGTGCCCACACCGGGCTCACTCGAAAGCTCGAGCCGCGCGCGGTTTGCGTCGGCCAGTGCCTTGGTGAGGGGCAGCCCAAGCCCCGTTCCAGATTGCCGGCGTGGCGCCGTATCGAGCTGATGGAAGGGCTGCATGGCGTACGCGATCTCGTTCTTCGACATGCCCACGCCGTTGTCGCGCACCCGCAAGCGGAGCTCGCCATTGACCAACGTGCCCGACACGATGACCTGCCCGCCTTCCTTGGTGAACTTGATGGCGTTGGTGAGCAGATTGAGCAGGGTCTGCTTGAGCCGCCGCGGATCGGCGACGACGACCGGCAGGTCGTCGGCGAGCGAGATCCGGAGCACGATGCGTGCGCGCTTGGCGAGTGGCTGCAAGCTTGCGACGCAGGACTCGACGATCTCGGCCACGTCGACCGCGGTGAAGTCGAGCTCGAACTTGCCGGCCTCGATCTTGGAGATGTCGAGCAGGTCGTTGAGCAGGCTGAGCGCGTAGAGCCCGCTCTGATGGATATCTTCGGTGTAGCCTTTGTAGCGTGCGTTGCCGATCGGCCCGAACCGCTCTTGGAGCATCAGCTCGGCGAAGCCGATGATCGAGTTGAGCGGCGTGCGCACCTCATGGCTCACCTTCGCCAAGAAGTCGAGCCGGCGCGTGGCGGCGTCTGCATCGAAGGCTGTGTTCGCTTGCGGCACGGGCGCCGCCTGGACCTGGGGCGCGGGCGTCGGCACTTCGGCCTTTGGCTCCGGTGGTGGTGGCTCCGTCTCGACATCCGCCTGATCGATGAGCCTGAGGAGCGTCGTGTCGGCTGCGGCGTCGAGTGGGTTCAGCGCAAAGGTCACTTTGAGGCGGCGGCGCGAGCGCGTCAGAGCGTCGACTTCTCCTGTCCGCCCGGTGTCGTCCTCGCATTGGAGCATGGCGGTGCCACCGGGAACGACGGCGTCGAGCCCGCCCGCCTCCTTCAGCTCTGCTGGCGACCGATAACCGAAGGCATAGGCAAAGGCGCTGTTCAGATAGATGAGCGCGCCGCCCTGAAGGAGGCCGATTGCGGCCGGCATCGCCTCGAGCAGAAGCCTCAAAGCCTCCGGCTGAAGCGCAAGGGGGCTCTTTGCGTCCGTGTTATTGGCTTCCGCGATATCGGCCGTCTCAGAGAGGGGGGTATTGGCGCCGGGGCCAAACAGAACCCGACCTTCGAGTGCGCGGGCGATATGCTCAAGCGCCTCGCGGTCCCCGTCTTCGATGCGCCGTTGCAGTCTGAGGTCGGCCATGGTCGGCCCCAATTCGGTACAAAAGAGCCCCGCTCCAGCGCTCAAAGCGCAAGGGTCCGGCTCGGCCACGTCACGCCAACTTGGGGCGTTTACTCGACTCAACCACTAAATTTAGGCGAATTCGCTCCATTGCATAGCGCGAAAGCAGGAATTTCGTCCACAGGGCAAAAAAGACGCGTCTTTGAGCAAATGCCGCTTGAAGCATCGCATTGCAGCATTTATATTGCGGTGCAACAAAATAAAGCGGTCGCAGCGGAGAAAACCGCCGTTAGTCCCCGAGAGGCGAATCGAGGAGATCATCAACGAGGTGCCACGATGAGCGAGACAGCAACCATTCCCCAAACCCCCGAGGAAGCCGCCGAGAAGATCACCGAGACCTTCAACACGGCCGCCAAGGAATTTGAGACCCTCAAGCTTGACACCACCGTGCCGGAGAGCGTTCGCGCGCTCGCCGAGAAGACGGTGAACCAGACCCGCGAAGCCTATGAGCGCGGCAAGGAATCCCTGGAAGAGTCCATCGATGCGCTGGAGCGTTCCTTTGACGCTGCCGGGCAGGGCGCTACGGCCTTCAACCGCAAACTCATCGACATTGCCCAGCGGAACTTGAACTCTTGCTTCGACCTTGCCAAGAGCATGGCCGGCGCCAAGAACCTCGCCGAGATCGTCGAGCTTCAGTCCTCTTTCATCCGCGGCCAGTTCGATGTGTTTGCAAGCCAGGCCGGGGAGATCCGGGCTCTGACGAGCAAGATCGCCGCCGATACGACTGAGCCGATCAAGGATCAGGTTTCGCGTTCCTTCGAGGCCGTGCGTAAGGCGTCGTAAAGCGCGTGCTTTGAGTACCGCGGCGCGCTGTTGCGTACCGAGTTAAGAGTTTTGAGAGTGCCGTCGCGTGAGTGTGAGGCCCGGGATTTGCCCCGGGCCTTTCGGCTGTCTGGGTCCTCTTGATTTTTACGCCCCATCGTGAAATCAGCCTCACCCTGACACGCGGGGCTTGGCCCGCTTGCAACGGGCCGTGCCTGCCCTTAGTTTCCGGGCTTGAAGCTCCCTGTGCCGCTGTAGCTCAGTTGGTTAGAGCGCTTGATTGTGGATCAAGAGGTCACTGGTTCGAATCCAGTCAGCGGTACCAT
Organism: uncultured Alphaproteobacteria bacterium; assembly: GCA_963717875.1. GTDB lineage: Bacteria > Pseudomonadota > Alphaproteobacteria > Rhizobiales > Methyloligellaceae > Methyloceanibacter. The sequence continues at coordinate 103,235 of CAVQXI010000025.1, read as the reverse complement.
TCAATCAATTCCATGACGGCTTGGCGCTCCCCGGCGTTAGTCGACGCCAGGTGCCTCAGCCAGTACGTTGACGATCGTCGAGGCCCGCTGCAAGGTCCGGCCGACCGGGCAGTGGTCGGCGATCTTGAGTAGCTCCGCGCGCTGCTCATCCGTCAGATCCCCTTCGACTTGAATGGTTCGCTCGAACCGGTCGACGGCCGTCTTGCCGTCACTGCCGACGACAACCTTGTGCCGCACCTCCACCGAGGTTTTTTCCAGGGGCCAGCCATGGCGGTCGGCATACATGCGCAGCGTCATCGCGGTGCATGCGCCCAACCCGGCCAGCACATACTCGTAAGGTGAAGGGCCTGTGTCATGACCACCAAGGGACTCGCCCTCATCGGCGCGCAGAGTGTGCGGTCCTATGGTGACGGTCTGTCCATAAGGTTTGTCAGCGCTCTCAGCGACGACGACGGAACGCCTAGGTGCGGCCATAAGCCCCTCCGGTTTTAACTCTCGTGAGAAGGCACCTACATAACCTCAAACGCCGGCTCATGGAGCCTTAATCCATGTCAGCTCAGGCTGAACGTCTCGGAAAATGCCGGCCCATTGGCCGAGCAGAGATGGACACGATTTATGCGCACCGCGGACCCTAGCGAAGGCGTCGTGCTCGTTCTCAATGCGGGCTCGTCCAGCATCAAGTTCGCCGTGTATAGCGCGGCAAGCGATGCCGAGCGCCCCATGCAAGGAGAGATCGAGGGGATCGGGACGCGGCCACGCTTTCATGCGCGCAACGGCGAAGGCGCCGAGATCGCCGGACCGCGGGCGATGGAGGCCAGTTCCTCCGTTCATGACCTGATGCAGGCCCTCCTCCACTGGATCGAGCATCACCTCGAAGGCCGCAAGGTCGTGGCCGCAGGTCACCGCGTCGTGCTCGGGGGGCTTGAGCACACCGCACCGGTTCTCATCGATTCCGCCGTGCTGGACCGGCTTCGCGCGCTTATTCCGCTCATGCCGGTGCACCTGCCGCGCAATCTGGAGCCGATCGACGCGCTGGCCAAATTGAACCCCGATCTCGCCCAGGTCGCCTGCTTCGATACATCCTTTCATCGCACGATGCCCGAGGTCGCGCAGCTTTACGGCTTGCCTCGAAGGCTGACGGAGGAGGGGGCCCGGCGCTACGGCTTCCATGGTCTCTCCTATGAATATATCGCGAGCGTCTTGCCGAAGTTCGACGAAGCGGCGGCAAGGGGACGCACGGTGGTGGCGCATCTCGGGAGCGGCGCCAGCATGTGCGCCATGGTTGGCGGACGCAGCGTTGCGACGACCATGGGGTTTGGCCCTCTCTCGGGGCTTGTCATGGGGACACGGCCCGGCGAGCTCGATCCCGGGATCCTCCTCTGGCTGATGCAAGCCAAGGGGATGGACGAGAAGGCGATCGAGTCGATGCTCTACCACGACTGCGGGCTTAAAGGCGTGTCAGGCATCAGCAACGACATGCGCGATCTGCTGGCGAGCGATGATCCGCACGCCAAGCAGGCGGTCGACCTTTTCAACTATCGCATCTGCCGGGAGCTTGGCTCTCTCGCTGCCGCCGCTGGAGGTCTCGATGCCTTGGTCTTCACCGCCGGCATTGGCGAAAACGCCCCTGCTGTTCGTGCCGCCGTCTGCCGCCAATCTGCGTGGCTCGGAATCGAGCTGGATGAAGCGGCGAATGAGCGCGGCGCGGCACGGATCAGTTCGCCCGCAAGTTCGGTTTCCGTCTGGGTGATCCCGACCGATGAGGAACGCATGATCGCCAGGCACACCTCGGCGCTCGTCGAAGCACGACCTGAAGGAGCACTGTCATGACCGCTCAAGCCAAAGTTCATGTGAAGCAGGACGACGCAGCGTTCCAGCCGAGAGCCGAACATTCGGTCCCGTGGTTCTGGCCCTACGCCGCCGCGATCGAGCTCGGCGAGGAGGGTCTCGAGATCTTCGGCGAGAACCTCAAATTCGTCGGCGAGGCCGGGGAGATCAGCGCGCCGCCGCGCTCAACATGGGCGACTGAGAATGAAGTTGTTCTCGACCTCGACACCATGCGGCTCAGGGACTTCTCGAAGAAGGGCGCGTCCGGGGTACCGGTGTTCATCGACCCGCCCTATGCCGGTCACAGCTCCACCATCGCCGACTATGCCAAGGGCCAGAGCCTGGTCGAGACGCTTCTCGGCGCCGGCCTCGACCGCATCCTCGCCGCCGACTGGAAGCCCGCCACCGATGAGATGAAGAATTTCGACATCGACAAATATCTCGCCGAGATCAATGTCGCGGTGGATGACCTTGGCGGCAAGGTGCACCTGATCGGCCTGTGCCAAGGCGGCTGGATGTCCGCCATGTTTGCCAGCCGCTTCCCGGAGAAGGTGCAGAGCCTGGTCCTTGCCGGAGCGCCGATCGACACCGACGCGGGCCATGGCGCCCATCAAGAAGCTCGCGCACACGCTGCCGCTTTCGACCTATCAGGAGATGGTGGATATCGGCGACGGCCGGATGCTCGGCAAGACCATGCTTGCAGGCTGGAAGGACATGCATCCCGGCCAGCAGTTCCTCGGCAAGTACCTCGATCTCTTCGCCCACATCGAGGACAAGTCCTACATCAAGCGCACCGAGCGTTTCGAGCGGTGGTACGAGAACCCGCTCGATCTTCCGGGCGTCTATTACCTTCAGGCGATCAAGCTCCTGTTCAAGGAGAACCAGTTCGCCAAAGGCAAATTCGTCGGCCTTGGCCGCAAGCTCGACCTGAAGGACATCACGGTCCCCACGTATCTTCTCGCCGGCGATTCCGACGACATCACTACCAAAGAGCAGGTGTTCGATGCCGAGAAGCTCATCGGCACGCCGTCATCCGCGGTGGTGAAGACGCTCGCACCGGGCGGCCATATCGGTCTGTTCATGGGCCGGCGCACGCTTGCCGATGTCTGGCCCGGCATCGGGCAGTGGATCAAGGCGCAGTCTTAGCCTGCTGCTCGCGTTGGTAATGGGCGAGCAGCAGAGCCACGGCGCAGGACGCCATACGGGTCAGTATCGAGTCCGAGCGGCTGGTCAGAATGATCGGAACGCTGCGCCCCGACGACGATCCCAGCACCGGTGGCCTCGGCCAAGTACTCGAGCTGCTTGGCCAGCATATTGCCGGCCTCGAGATCCGGCACGACCAGGATGTCGGCCCGTCCGGCCACAGGCGAAACGATATGCTTGGTCTTTGCCGCCTCGGCAGACACGGCATTGTCGAAGGCAAGCGGCCCATCGAGGATGCCGCCGGTGATCTCGCCGCGGTCTGCCATCTTGCAAAGCGCCGCGGCATCGATGGTGGACTTGATCTTCGGCGTGACGATCTCGACGGCTGAAAGAATGGCCACTCTCGGCTTTTCGATGCCGAGAGCATGCGCAAGCTCGATGGCATTCTGAACGATGTCACGCTTGGCCTCGAGATCGGGGTAGATGTTGATCGCCGCATCGGTGATCAGCAGCGGCCGCGGATAGGTCGGCACATCCATAACGTACACGTGACTGAGACGCCGTTCCGTGCGCAGGTTGTGCTCGCCGGCAACGACGGCGTGCATGAGCACATCGGTATGCAGTGCGCCTTTCATGATCGCTTCAGCCTTATCGGCGAGCACGAGATCCACGGCCTTCGCGGCCGCCGCCTCGGCATCCGGCACGGCGACGATTTCGTAGTCTGAGATAGCTATCCGGCCCGCCTTGGCCGCCGCCTCGATGGCGTCATTCGGCCCGACCAGAATCGGAACGATCAGCTTTGCGCGCGCCGCATCGATCGCCCCAGCAAGCGAAACGTGGTCGACGGGATTGACTACGGCGGTGCGGAGCAGATCGTGGCCTTCGGTCTTGGCGATCAGCTCGCGATGACGGGCGCCGGGCTCTTCCATCCGGACTTCCGGCATGGTCACGCGCGGCCGCTTCACCTTCTTATCTGGAGCGATAACGTCCGCAACGCCCTCCATCACCAAGTTGCCGTCTTGATCGACAACACGGCAGTTGAGAACGACATCTTGGGGGGCGCGTTTCTCGCGCACCGTGACTGTCGCGACTACCGTGTCGCCCACCACGACCGGATGACGGAAATTGAGCGTTTGGCTGCGATAGATGGTGCCAGGTCCGGGGAGTTCCGTGCCGAGCAGCGTAGAGATCAAGGCCCCGGTCCACATGCCGTGTGCGATGACTTGGTGGAACATGTCGTCGCGCGCAAACGCCGGATCGACGTGCACGGGATTGACGTTGCCGGACACCGCCGCAAACAGCTCAATGCCCTTCTCGGTCAGGGTGTGAGACAGACTGATCGAGTCCCCGACCTTGATCTCGTCGAAGGTCCGGTTCTCGATGACTGCGCCGGAGCGATCTTCCATGTCAGCCGACGACATGAAATCCCGCATCGACATAGGCGATGTTCCCGGTAATGGCTTTTGCCTCATCGTTGACCAAGAATGCTGCGAGCGCGCCAACGTCGTCGACCGTGACGAGACGGTGCTCAGGAGCTTGCTCGACAGCACGCTGCAACAGTTCATCGAAATGTGCGATTCCCGAAGCCGCGCGCGTGGCCACGGGGCCCGGCGAAAGCGCATTCACACGAATATGGCGCGGCCCAAGCTCAACGGCCATGTAACGCACGGCCGCTTCCAGCGCCGCCTTGACCGGCCCCATGACATTGTAGTGGCTCATGACCTTCTCGGCGCCGTAATAGCTCATGGCGAGCAGGCAACCTCCTGAGGTCATCAAAGGTTCCGCCAGCTTGGCCATGCGGAGAAACGAGTGGACCGAGACCTGCATGGCGAAGGCGAAGCCGTCTGCCGAGCAATCGATGATGGGCGCATGTAGGTCCTCGGCACGCGCGTAGGCAATTGAGTGAAGCAGAAAGTCGAGCCTTCCCCATTTCTTGCCAATTTCAGCGAAGACGGCTTCGAGCTGACCTGGAACCGTGACATCGCACGGCATAATGATCTCGCTGCCGAGCTCCGCTGCTAGCGGCCGGACGTAGGGTTCTGCCTTTTCATTGAGGTAGGTGATCGCGAGGTTGGCGCCGCCGGCGCGGAAATGCCGCGCGCAGCCATAGGCCAAGCTATGCTCGTTGGCGATCCCGACGACCAATCCCTTTTTGCCGGTCAGCATCCGCGAACCTGTCACCTCTTCGTCATGCAGCGCCAATTCCAAGGTGGCTCTTGAAGTACCTTCGCTCAAGGGCGTGGCGTCAATTTGAAGCCGGTTGCGCCATCAAGTCACGGGAGCGCGTAGCGCGTCGCGATGAATATGGTGAACAGGATGTTCGCGATCAGCACCGATCGCTTGAATGTGCATTGTCAGCGCGCAATGCTCAGTCGGCTTGAATCGGCCGCTCAAGCGGCTGGAACCAGAGATCGATTCTTTCGACAGAGCCATCAGGGGCGACGGCCCCCGCGCAAACCGACTGGAGGAACTCCCATGAGGCCATCCTTAGCGAGATCATGCGCCGTGGCCATCTTGGCGCTGACCATTGCCGGGCCGGCTCTGGCCCAAGAGAACATACGCGGCGATACGACCGGCCCCACCACGGCGCCCGGCTACAGTCATCCCGAGCAATACATGCATGTGACACCGGTGGCTCCGGCTGACAACATGTATCCGGTGGTGCAGCACCCCGATCAAGACAAGCAGGCCGACGAGAAGCTTGCAGCGCTTGCCGAGAAGACCGGCAAGAAGCCGAATATCCTGATCTTCCTGATGGATGACGTCGGCTGGATGGATCCCGGCTTCAACGGCGGCGGCGTCGCCGTCGGCAACGCGACGCCGGAGATGGACAAATATGCCTCCGAAGGCTTGATCCTCACCTCGGCCTATTCGACGCCGTCCTGCTCGCCCACCCGCGCCACCATTCATACCGGGCAGAACCCGCTCCACCACGGCATTCTGCGCCCGCCGATGTATGGCGAGCCCGGCGGTCTCGACGGCGCCACCACCATGCCCGACCTGCTCAAGAAGGAGGGTTACATCACCCAAGGCGTCGGCAAGTGGCACATGGGCGAGAACCAGGGCTCGCTGCCGCAGAACACCGGCTATGACGACTATGTCGGCTTCCTCGGCGTCTCCGACATGTATACCGAATGGCGCGACGTCTACTTCAATCCTGAGGTCGCTCTGTCCCCCGAGCGCTTCAAGATGATGGAGAAGGACAACTTCGATCACTACGAGGTGCACTGCACGCCTGCCGACAAGAAGCAATGCGAGAACGGCAAGCTCATCGACCTCGACTACATCAAGCATCTCGACGAGCATTGGCTGAACGTGAGCCTTGCCTTTCTCGAAAAGATGAAAGGCAGCAAGCAGCCGTTCTATCTCTATCACGCCACGCGCGGCTGCCACTTCGACAACTACCCGTCCGATAAGTGGGCCGGCAAGTCGATGGCCCGCACCGTGTACAGCGACTGCATGGTGCAGATGGACTACGTGCTTGGCCAGCTCATGGACAAGCTCGAGGAGATCGGCGAGGCCGAGAATACGCTCGTCATCTTTACCTCGGACAACGGACCGGAATGCGAGATCCCGCCGCGCGGGCGCACGCCGTTCCGCGGCTGCAAGGGCTCGAGCTGGGAAGGTGGCGTGCGTGTACCTACCTTCGTCTATTGGAAGGGCATGATTGCCCCGCGCAAGTCTGACCAGCTGTTCGACCTTGCGGACATTCTGCCCACGGCGCTTCATCTGGCCGGATATCCCGGCGCCAAGCTCGCCGAGCTGTTTCCCACGAAGACCTATATCGACGGCGTCGATCAGGCCTCGTACCTGATCGCCGACAACGGCCTCTCGGCGCGTCGCAGCCGTGTCTACACCTTGAACCAGTACTTCTCGGCGATGCGCATAGATGAGTTCAAGGCGACAGTAACTGGTGAGATCGAAGACGGTATCATGAAGCGCGGCTACACCGGGGGCTTCTCGGGCTCGATCTTCACCGACACCGGCGGCGCGGTCATAGTCAATCTCTACACCAACCCGCAGGAAGACGTTTCGGTCGGCGTCCGCCATATCCCCATGGCGGTGCCGCTCGGCGAGACCGCTGGTTGGTATCTGAAGGAGCTGTTCAAGTATCCGCCGCAGTTCAAGATCGGCTTCATGTCCAACAATCCGCCCGCCTACGACGTCCTTCCGGAGGTGAAGATGGGCGTGAAATCCTGGCTCAACTCGCGCGGCATCGGCAGGCCGCAGTTCTAAGACGCGAAGGAGGGGGGCGCGGAGTTCCCGCGCCCCCCTCCTTTCCACAGCCCCCGGGTGGCGCCTGTTGCAATCCCGCCACAATGGCCGGGAATCTCGGTGCGCTTCGGCTCAAAGGCGCCCATGGCAGCGTGGCTCCGCCTATTCTGAGAGCAACTGAAGGTGGATCCGCAAGGGGGCGGGGGATGAGGCGCGAGACTTGGTTAGGCGTGCTCAGCGTCTGCGCGTTTGCGGTCTCTTTTCCGCTCGCGGCGGAGGCGGACGGCGTCAAACCTCCGCCTGCGCCAACCTCGGCCTGGACCTTCGACGGCGGCCTCTACGCCTGGGCGCTCTGGGTGCAAGGCGACGCCACGGTCCGTGGGCTCGACTTCGATGTCTATGCTGACCCCATCGATCTCATCGATGCGCTCGACGGCCCCATCATCATGGCCAATTTCGAGGCCAAGCGGGGGCCCTTCGCCCTCTACGCCGACGTCGTCTACGCCCAGTTCGCCCTTGACGACAGTTTTGCCAGCGAGGCGCAGCCCATCCCCGCGCTCACGCTGAACGGCAATGGACGTGTCGGTTCCGATTATACCTTTGGCGTCTATCAGGCCGATGCCTTCTATCAGATCGCAAATTTCGCTGGTGCGACGGGCAACACCAAGATCGAGCTTGGCGGTGGTGCTCGCGTCGTCCAGCAAGACCTCAGCATCACGGCCGCCATCGACGTCAACGCCAAGCTGCAGCTCAACGGCCTTCTGAATGTCCTCGAAAACCGCATTAAGCGCATTCAGAACCAGCTGGACCGCTTGCAGGCGTTGGCCCAGTTCAACGCCTTGCGCAAGACCCTCTTGTCGAAGCGAATCGTCTTGGCCGGCGACCGGGGCATCGAGCAGCGCGTCACCCGCTTGGAGAACAGACTCCAAAGAGCCGGCAGGCGCGGCAAAGTGATCTCTGCTTTAAACGCTCTCGACAAGTTTCGTCTGGCGCTTCTCCAAGACGCGCTCAACCTCAACGGCAAGGACATCTCGGGCAACTTCGCCTTCGTCAATAGCGGCGAGATGGACTGGGTCGACCCGGTGGTCGCCGTGCGCATGACGCACGCCTTCGGCAACGGACGGTCCGTTACGGCGATGGGCGATGTCGGCGGCTTCAACGCCGACAGCGACTTCAGCTGGCAGGTGCTGCTCACCTATGACATGGACGGCAAGTTCCTTGGTTTCGATACGACGACGTCCATTGGCTACAAGGCGCTCGGCCTCTTGTTCGAGGAAGGCACCAGCAATGGCACGCGCGGTGTCGACGTCGTGCTGCACGGCCCCGTCGCTGAGCTGAAGTTCCGCTGGTAGGGGGCAGGCTACCCCCGGCAAAGCCGCGCGAGTGCCTCGCGGTTGAGCACCTGAATACGGGCATAGCGGTGATTGATGAGCAGCGCGTCGGCGAAGCGCCGCATGACGCGCTTGAGCGTCGGCACCGAGACAGCGGCCAAGCTCGCCAATTCGGACTGCGACAGTGGAATCCATCCCTGCGCGTCGCCCCGGGTCTTCAACTCCAACAAGAGCCGGTCCGCCACCCGCTTGTCTGCCGACGGCATGGCGAGATTGGAGATGATCTGGAACGCGGTGCGAAAATTCTCATAGGTCACAGCATAGAAGTCCGCATACAGCCCGGGATCTACTTCGACCAATTTGCGGAGATCGTGGACGGGAAGCTGCACCATCAGCGTCGGCTCGGCGGCATGAATGGAAACCAGACGCGTCCCTTGCGAGAAAAGCGCAAGGTCTCCGAACCAGAACCCCGTGCCGGCGCGATGGACTGTGTAGTCTTCGCCATCCGCCCGCGGAACAGAGAGGTTCAGCGATCCCGAGATAAGTCCGAACACGCCATTCGGCTTGTCCCCGGCCAGATAGACGCGGTCGTTTTTCGCAAAACTGCGGAGCTTGGCAATCGCGCCCAGGCGGGCTCGCGTTTTGGGCGAACGCTCCGAGAACCACCCCTGTACCGCGAGAATTTCCAGGGCACGGTCCAAATCCATTATTGGCGCATCCATGGCCCCAATCCGGTCATTTGAGCGATTCTACCCACCGGTTGAAATATACCATGCCAAGTTGTCCCGACTGAAAAAGTGGCATCGTTCACGGGGTCGGGAGGGAAAAAGTGGCGCGCACGGGCCATTAATTGGTCGGTGACGCGTTTGGCCGCGTTGAGAGGAGGAGCGCGTCATGGAACTGCGAGACAGAAAAAGGACTCTGCGGGCTGGGTGCCATTGCTTGCCTTGCTCGCGTTGGTTGCGGCCTCGAATTCGGCGCAAGCGCAAGCCGCCGAGCCCCAAACCTCGAAACCAAACATCGTCATCATCTGGGGCGACGACGTCGGCCAGTCCGATATCAGCGCCTATTCGCACGGCTGATGGGCTTCAAGACGCCCAACATCGACCGGGTTGCCAAAGAAGGCGTGATGTTCACCGACTATTACGCCGAGCAGAGCTGCACGGCGGGTCGCGCATCTTTCATTACCGGACAGTCCGGCTTGCGCACCGGCCTCACCAAAGTCGGCTTGCCCGGCGCCACCTTGGGCCTGCAGAAGGAAGACCCCACCATTGCCGAGCTGCTTAAGCCGCTTGGCTATGCCACCGGGCAATTCGGCAAGAACCATCTCGGCGACCGCAACGAGTTCCTGCCAACGGTTCACGGCTTCGACGAGTTCTACGGCAATCTCTACCATCTGAACGCCGAGGAAGAGCCTGAGCTGCCGGACTATCCGAAGGACCCGGCGTTCAAGGCCAAATACGGCCCGCGCGGCGTAATGGATTGTAAGGCCACCGACGTGGACGATCCGACCGTCGATCCGCGCTTCGGCAAGGTCGGCAAGCAGGTCTGCACCGACACCGGCCCGCTGACCAAAAAGCGGATGGAGACGATTGACGATGATATCGCCAACCGCGCCGTGGACTTCATCAAGCGGGAGGCGGAGGCCGACAAGCCATTCTTCGTCTGGGTGAACTTCACCCACATGCATTTCCGCACGCATACCAAGCCGGACAGCGTCGGCCAGTCGGGACGCTGGCAGAGCCAGTACCACGACGCCATGATCGACCATGACAAGAATGTCGGCAAGATCCTCGAGGCGCTCGATGATCTCGGCATCGCCGACAACACCTTCGTCATGTACTCGACCGACAACGGCCCGCATATGAACTCGTGGCCGGATGCCGCGATGACGCCGTTCCGCAACGAGAAGAACTCGAACTGGGAGGGCGCCTATCGCGTGCCGGCCATGTTCCGCTGGCCCGGCAAGATCAAGCCGGACCAAGTGTCCAATGGGATCGTCTCCCATCTCGACATGCTGCCGACGATCCTCGCCATCGCCGGCGATCCCGACGTCAAGGACAAGCTGCTTAAGGGCGATACGGTCGGCGACATGACCTACAAGGTCCATCTCGACGGCGACAACCTCGTCCCCTACCTCACGGGAGAGGAGGACAAGAGCCCGCGCGAGTCGTTCTTCTACGTCAATGACGACCAGCAGCTGACCGGCTTGCGCTACGACAACTGGAAGCTCGTGTTCATGGAGCAGCGGGCGCCTGGCACGCTGCTCGTCTGGGCCAACCCCTTCACCAGCTTGCGCGTCCCGAAAATCTTCAATCTCCGGACCGACCCCTATGAGCGGGCGGATATCACCTCCAACACCTACTACGACTGGGTATTGGACCACGTCTTCCTGATCGTTCCCGCTCAGGACTATGTGGGCAAGTTCCTCGCGACGTTGAAGGACTATCCGCCGCGTCAGAAGGCGGCGAGCTTCAACCTCGACGAGGTCATGCAGCAGATGACCGAGGGGCCTAAGTAGTCGGTTCGGCGGCCGGTCATACGCAACGACCGGCCGCCATCCTCGCTCTGAAGGGGAGGGGCGTCATGTACGGCATGCGCGGGATGGTGTCGGCGGGTGCACTCATGCTCGCCGCGGCCGGATTTTGTTCAGCCAAAGCACAAGACTCTGGCGACCTCGCTCAGCAAGCGCAAAATCCGATCGCCAATCTGATCTCGGTGCCGTTCCAGAACAACACCAACTTCAATGTGGGCAGCCTCGACAACGACCAGAACATCCTCAACATCCAGCCGGTTATCCCCTTCAAGCTGAACGAGGACTGGAATCTCGTGACGCGGTGGATCTTGCCGGTGGTTTATCAGCCGCCGCTGTTTCGAGGCGACGATACCGATTTCGGCCTCGGCGATTTCAATCCGAGCTTCTTCTTCGTCAATCAGATCAACCCGAAGCTCATGATCGGCGCCGGTCCGACCTTCCTCTTGCCGACGAGCACCGACCGGCGCCTCGGCCCCGACAAATGGGGCGTTGGACCGACTGCGGCGATCGTCTGGACGCCGGGGAAATGGGTGGTCGGCGCGCTGGTCAACAACATCTGGTCCGTCGCCGGCGATTCTAGTGATCCCGACGTGAACCAGTTCCTACTCCAGTACTTCGTCAACTACAACATGGCGCACGGCTGGTACCTCACCTCAGCGCCGATCATCACCGCAGACTGGACCCAAGACCCGGACAATCAGTGGGTTCTGCCGCTCGGTGGTGGCGTGGGCCGCGTCTTCAACGTCGGGTCCCAGCCCGTGAACATGTCCCTGCAGGCCTACGACAACGTCATCACGCCGGACGGCGGCCCCGACTGGCAGCTGCGCTTCCAGGTGCAGCTCCTGTTTCCCACCGGCGGTAAGTAGCGGGCGAACCCATTGCTCGATGCAAAGTCAGTGAAGGTGACCATGATCCGCACAAATCTCAGCCCATTCGTTCGCAGTCTCGCTGCCACCTTGATCGTCTTTGCGCTCACCGTCTCAACCGCTCTTGCGCAGGCCGACCCGCTGCCGTCCTGGAATGACGGCCCCACCAAGCAGGCTATCGTTGATTTCGTCGACGAAAGTGGCCGAGCCGGAAAGCGGCGACTACGTGCCCCCTGAGGATCGCATCGCCACCTTCGACAATGACGGCACGCTGTGGATCGAGCAGCCGATGTATGCGCAGCTCGCTTTCGCGCTCGATCGGGTAAAAGAGTTGGCGCCGGAACACCCCGAGTGGAAGGACAAGCAGCCCTTCAAGGCCGTGCTCGAAGGCGACATGAAGACGCTCGCCGCATCCGGCGAGAAGGGCATCGTCGAGCTGGTCATGGCCACCCATGCCGGCATGTCGCCGGCAGAGTTCCAGAAGATCGTCGGCGACTGGCTCGCCACCGCCAAGGATCCAGCGCTTCAAGCGCGGCTACACCGAGCTCGTCTATCAGCCCATGCTCGAGCTGCTCTCCTATCTGCGCGACAACGGCTTCACGACCTATATCGTCTCCGGCGGCGGCATCGAGTTCGTGCGCAACTTCTCCGAGCCCGTCTACGGCATTCCGCCGGCGCAGGTCGTGGGCTCGAGCATCAAGACCAAATACGAGCTCGTCGACGGCAAGCCGACGCTGATTCGCCTGCCGGAGATGAACTTCGTCGACGACAAGGACGGCAAACCGATCGGCATCAACGAGCATATCGGTCAGCGCCCGATCGCGGCGTTCGGCAACTCTGACGGCGACTATCAGATGCTCGACTGGACCACGGCGGGCGAGGGGCCGCGCTTCGGCCTGATCGTTCATCATACCGATGCGGAGCGCGAATACGCCTATGACCGCGATTCGTCGTTCGGACGCCTCGACAAGGCGCTGGACGATGCGCCCGACAAAGGCTGGATCGTCGTCGACATGAAGAACGACTGGAAAGAGGTGTTCCCGCCGGAGGAATAGCGAAACCCCGACAGCTTCATTTGAGATTCTTGAAGGGAGGAGTAGCCACATGAGTTTCGGATTGTACACGCAGCTTGCACCATATCGGTAGCTGCGTTGATGGCCTGCGGTGGCGTTGCCCACGCGCAGGATACGGACGCGCAGAGCGACGCAAAAGCCAAGAGGCCCAACATCCTGCTGATCGTGTCCGACGACACCGGCTGGGGCGATCTCGGCCCCTATCTCGGCGGCGAGGCGCGGGGCATGCAGACCCCGAACTTCGACCGGTTGGCGAATGAAGGCATGACCTTCACCAATTTCTATGGCCAGCCGAGCTGCACGCCAGGCCGCGCCGCGATTCAGACCGGGCGCATCCCCAATCGCAGCGGCATGACCACCGTCGCCTTCCAAGGCCAGGGTGGCGGGCTTCCGGCCGCGGAGTGGACGCTTGGATCTGTCCTGCAGAAGGCCGGCTACAAGACTTATTTCACCGGCAAATGGCATCTCGGCGAATCCGACTACGCACTGCCGAACGCGCAAGGCTATGACGAGATGAAATACGCCTTCCTCTATCACCTCAACGCCTACACTTACGGCGACCCGAAATGGTTCCCGAACATGAGCCCCAAGTTGCGCGAGATGTTCAACAAGATCACCAAGGGTGCGATGTCCGGCAACGCAGGCGAACCGGCAAAGCAAGACTGGAAGGTCAATGGCGAGTATGTCGACACGCCGGATAAGGGTGTGGTCGGCATTCCCTATCTCGACGCCTATGTCGAGAAGGCGGCGATGGGGTTCCTCGATGAAGCGGCGAAGTCGGACAAGCCGTTCTACATCAACGTCAACTTCATGAAGAACCACCAGCCGAATATGCCGGCGCCGGAGTTCGAGCACAAATCCATCTCGAAATCCAAGTATGCCGATGCCGTCGTAGAGTTGGACACGCGGGTCGGCGATCTCCTGAAGAAGCTCGACGATCTCGGTCTTGCTGACAACACCGTCGTCTTCTACACGGTCGACAACGGCGCCTGGCAGGATGTCTATCCCGATGCCGGATACACGCCGTTCCGCGGCACTAAGGGCACGGTCCGCGAAGGCGGCAACCGCGTTCCCGCGTTCGTGCGTTGGCCCGGCAAGGTCAAGGCCGGTTCCAGGAGTGACGACATCCTTGGCGGCCTCGACCTGATGGCGACCTTCGCCTCACTTGCGGGCGTGGAACTGCCGGCGGAAGACCGGGACGGCAAGCCGATCATCTTCGACAGCTACGACATGACGCCTGTCTGGACCGGCGCCGGGAAATCGAAGCGCGACTGGTGGTTCTACTTCACGGAAGACGAGTTGTCGCCGGGCGCCGTCCGCGTCAACCAGTTCAAGTACGTGTTCAACCTGCGTGGCGATGACGGCGCGGACACGGGCGGTCTCGCCGTCGACACCAATCTCGGCTGGAAGGGCGCGAGCAAATATGTCGCCACGGTGCCCCAGGTGTTCGACCTGCTGGCGGACCCGCAGGAGCGCTACGACATCTTCATGACCACCTTCACGGAGAGCACCTGGGCGGTGGTCCCGGCCAACGACTCGGTCGCGAAGCTGATGAAGAGCTACGTCAAGTATCCGCCGCGCAAGCTCCAGAGCGAGACCTATACCGGTCCGATTACCATTTCCCGGTATCAACGCTTTGAGGCCGTTCGCGAAGAGTTAGAGAAGCAGGGCTTCTCGCTTCCGTTGCCGACGGGCAACTAGGCTCGAGCAAGGCGGCCCAGCAATGGGCCGCCCTTTTCTTGCACCTCTGGGGGTGGTGGCGCCTCCTGCTTCACGAGACTCAGCCGGCGCGTTGCAGCCCGAGCATTTCAGCAAGGGGCATCCGGGGGGGCGCCGGGCGAGGCTGCTTGAGCGCTTGGGGTTGCGGCTGTGCTTTAGGCACGGACGGCGCGCCGCCACACCGACGCTGCTCGGCGCCCAGGAGCGTGTTCACGGCGTCGAGATCGGCCTTCAGGGCTTTGAGTCTGCCCTCATGCTCCTGCTTGATCTGGTCTTTGTGCTTTTCGAATTGGGCCTGCGCAGCGTCCATCTGCTGCTTCAGAAAATTGGCCCGGTCTTGCAGGTCGTCACGAATGTCACGCATTGACTGTCCCCCGTTGTTGGATTTCGTGCTGCCTAAACGGCCAAGCCAAGCAATGGGTTCCGACAGACCTGAATCATACAGGCGGCGGGGCGCCGCCTCCCACCGTAGCCGTTTTCAGGTGTGGACTTGGCGGCGCCTTCGCGCTTCCCTGCGACCCCCGCTAGAAGCCTAAAGCAAGGAAGACCGTGGCCCGCCGACGTAGATCACCGTCTCGAGGAAAGCCCGCTAAGCCGCGCGCGGCCGCGGCTCAGCCGAAGAGGCACGCAGCCGAGGACAAGATCGAGGCGCCCGCCAAAACGAGGCGGCCGCTCCTGATCGGCTTGGCCGTGGCGGCTGCCGTGATCGTCGTCGCGGTCGGGCTGCTGCTTACGCTTCGCGCGCCGTCCGGCACCGCGGACATCGCCCACGAGGATCTCGCCTTCGTCGGCACCGAGACCTGCATTGGCTGTCACCAAAAAGAAGGTGCGCTGTGGCACGGCTCGCAGCACGCCCATGCCATGGCGCATGCGACCGCCGACACGGTGCTCGGCGATTTCGATGACGCGACCTTCGACTATTACGGGGTCAAGTCGCGCTTCTTCAAAAAGGACGGCAAGTTCTTCGTCGAGACTGACGGTCCCGACGGCGAGCTCGACACGTACGAGGTGAAGTACACGTTCGGGCTCGATCCTTTGCAGCAATATCTCGTCGAGTTTCCGGACGGGCGCATCCAGGCGCTGTCGCTGGCCTGGGACACAAGGCCGAAAGAGAAGGGGGGTCAGCGCTGGTTCCACCTCTATCCCGACGAGAACATCACCCACGACGATCCGCTGCACTGGACCAAGCTGAACCAGAACTGGAATTTCATGTGCGCCGAGTGCCACTCGACCGGGGTCGCCAAGAACTACGATGCCGCCAAGGATACCTTCGCCACCACCTGGAAGGAGATCAGCATTGGCTGCGAGGCGTGCCACGGCCAAGGCTCGGCCCATGTGGCCTGGGCCGAGGCTGGTGCATCGCTCGGCGGTAAGGACGAGGCAATGGGTCTTCTTGCCCGCTTCGATGAGCGGTCCGGCGTCGCCTGGAGCCGTGACCCGAAGACGGACCAGCCGCAGCGCAGCATTGCTCCGGCGCTTTTGCGCAAGGAGGTCGAGATGTGCGGGCGGTGCCATGCGCGGCGCGGGCAGATCTCGGAAGCTTTCGTGCCGGGACGACCGCTTTCCGACACCCACGTCGTGTCGCTGCTCGCCCACGGGCTCTATCAGGCGGACGGGCAGATGCTGGACGAGGTTTACAATTACGGCTCGTTCAAGCAGAGCAAGATGTTCGCCAAGGGCGTCACCTGCAGCGATTGCCACGACCCGCACAGCGCCAAGCTGCGCGCGTCAGGCAATCAGGTCTGCTTGCAATGCCATGCGAGCCGCTATGAGACCCCGGCGCACACCCACCATGAAGGTGTGACGCCGAGCCTGACCTGCGTGTCCTGCCACATGCCGGTGCGGACCTATATGCAAGTCGACCCCCGCCACGATCATTCCTTCCGCGTGCCGCGCCCCGATCTTTCCGTCTCGCTCGGCGTCAGCAATGCCTGCAACGACTGCCACAAGGACAACTCGGCCGAGTGGGCGGACGCCGCCATCACCAAATGGTTCGGCCCCGAGCGTAAAGGCTTCCAGACCTATGGGCCCGCGTTCCATGCCGCGTGGGACGGCGCGCCGAACGCGCAAAGCCTCCTTGCTGCCGTGGCCGCGGATCCCGGTACGACCGCCTTCGTCCGGGCGAGCGCGCTCGACGCGCTTGTCGCCTATCCGTCGCCTCAGACGGCGGCTCTGGTGAAGAAGGGGCTCGCCGATCCCGATCCCCTGGTCCGCATCGCCGCGCTCGACCATCTCGAGACGGGATCGCCGGCGCAGCTCTGGCCGCTCGTCGCGCCGTTTCTTGACGATCCCGTGCGCGGCGTGCGCATCAAGGCTACGTTCTTGCTCGGCGGATCTGAGAGCCCCGATCTCTCGCCGCGCGACCGCGAACGCCTCGCCGCCGCCGAGAAGGAATTCGTCGCCGCCCAGGAGCTCAATGCCGATCGGCCCGAGGCGCGGAGCCTGCTCGCGCGCTACTATGCGCGGAAAGGCGACGCGGCGGCGGCGGAGCGGGAGTACCGGGCGGCGCTGCGCTTAAGTCCCCACTTCACACCGGCTGCCGTCAATCTGGCGGACCTCTACCGGCAGCTTGGCCGCGATCAAGACGGCGTGGCCGTGTTGCGCGAGGCGCTTCAAGCCTCGCCAAAAGATGGCGGGCTTCACCACGCCCTTGGCCTCGCGCTCGTGCGGCTCAAGCAACAAGACGCGGCCATCGACGAGCTACGCCGCGCCGCCGAGCTCGAGCCGGACCGTGCGCGCTACGCCTATGTCTATGCTGTCGGGCTCGAGTTGCTCGGGCGGCGGGCGGAGGCCGTCAAGGTGCTGAAAGACAATCTCAAGCGCCATCCGCATGACCGCGAGACGCTGCTTGCGCTCATCAATTTCGCCCGCGCCGACGGTAATACTGCGGCAGCGCTTGGCTATGCGGAGCAACTTGCCGAGGTCGAGCCGGACAATCAGAGCCTAAACAAGCTCATCCAGACCCTGCAGGGCGAGGGCTCGAAGTCAGACGAGTAAGGAAGGGCGACCGCTCAATAGCGGCCGCTGGCCCAAGCAGGCGTCGGCTGGGAAAGTCCGGGCGCGGGAATCGCAATGCTGTTCCCGTAGTCCGAGATATGACCGCTGATGCCCGTGCCGCTGTTGCTATAGGGCATGGCCAGCGAGCTGCCCTCGAACTGGGGTAGCACGTAGACCGGGCTCAGGCTTTCGAATTTGGCCGCATCGTCGGGGTCACCCGCGCCTCCGCCTTCAATTTCAAACGCGTACGCGCGCGCCGGCAGCAATGCCAATCCGGCAGTGGCGCACAGCACCAGGACGAGCCGTTTCATTGATTCCCTCTAAGCCGCTTTTCTCTCAGCCTAAGCGATTCTAACGCCAAACAGCCCCGAATTCCAGGGCGCAGATGCCCTTTGTCCCCGCGAGAGCGGGAGGCGTGTCCCACCCGCAACAGTCTCTTTGTGGCGGAAAATTGCGGCATCACCGGGGAAATCGGGGGCCGCCCGGGCAAAAAAGAGAAGCCCGGATCGCTCCAGCCCCTCTCCGGTCCGCCGATTGGCCGTGTTCTCAGCCAGCCATCCGACGGCGTCGCAGGCACTGGCGCCGTCTCGCGCAATTGAATGCCTAAGCCGCGCCGTCTGTTCCGCCAAAGCCCCGGCGCTGATACAAGCATCCGCGACATGGCGCCCCGCATCCTCTACGTCGTCACCGAAGACTGGTATTTCCTGTCACATCGGCTGCCCATGGCCCGGGCGGCCAAGGCGGCGGGCTATGAGGTGCATGTCGCCACCCGAATCAAAGACGGCCGCGCACGCATCGAGGAGGAGGGCTTCACGCCCCATGCGCTGTCGTGGAGCCGCGGCAGCCTTTCCCCCGTCGGCAGCTTTTCGGCCACGCGCGAGCTCAGGCGGCTGTTCCGGACCGTCCAGCCCGACATCGTCCACAACGTCGCTCTAAAGCCGGTCTTGCTCGGCACCCTGGCGAGCCTGGGCTTGAGCCGTATCGCCGTCGTCAATGCCCTGACCGGTCTCGGCTCGGTGTTCGTGGACGATGACGGATCGGGGGCGTTCACGCGCCGCGTGGTTGAGTTCGCGCTCAAGCACCTCCTCAAGCGGGCGCGGAGCTGCACCGTCGTGCAGAACCCCGACGACCGCCGCTTCCTCCTCGATCTCGGTGTCCCGGGGGACTCCGTCACCATCATTGCCGGCTCGGGCATCGATCTCGATCGCTATCATGTCCTGCCCGAGCCGCCCCCGCCGGTGACCGCCGCCTTCGTCGGACGCATGTTGCGGCACAAAGGCGTGATGACGCTGGTGGACGCCTACCGGCTCGTCACCGACCGCGGCGTCAAGCTGCGACTCCTGCTCGCGGGCGATTGCGACAAGGAGAATCCCGGGGTCGCTTGCGCCGGAGCAACTGCGCGAGTTCGCGAGCGCTTTCGGCATTGTCTGGCGCGGCCATGTCACCGACATCCGCGAGGTCTGGCGCGAGGCGCATTTCGCCGTCCAGCCGTCCCGGGGCGGGGAGGGCTTGCCCAAGAGCCTGCTCGAGGCTGCCGCGTGCGGCCGCGCCATGGTGGCGACCGACGTGCCCGGCTGCCGCGAGGTCGCAATCGAGGGGGAGACGGCGCTCACCGTCCCGGTCGACGACGCCGAAGCGCTGGCCGCCGCCATGACGCGGCTGGCGGAGGACGCGACTTTGCGCGCGCGGTTCGGCGCGGCGGCTCGCCGCTTGGTCGAACAGAAGTTCTCCGCCGACGCCATCGGCCAGGAGACCGTGGCGCTCTACGACCGGCTGCGCGCCCGCTAGGCGGCCGCACCGTTCTCGCTACGCATCATTCTGATGATACCGGCGCGAGTCTCGATGCTCGGCGTCCAGCCGGTCGCCAGCAATTTCGATATGTCGACGACGAATGTGCCCGACACGCGCTCCCAGTCGGCTTCACGGCCGAACGACTTCAAGATGCGCTTCACCGCGCCTGAGGGAACCTTCACGAGGTGCGGGGGCTTTCCGAGCCCCTCCCGCATGGCCCCGACGAGATCGGCCACGCTGATCGGCGCTGCATCGGCGACGAGGAACGTCTCGTTCTTGGCCGCCTCCATCGCGAGCACATGGACAACCGCGGTGACGAGATTGTCGAGCGCGAGCAGCGAACGGCAGTTATCGAGACCGCCGAAGGGAAGCGGCATCGGTGTCTTGGCGATGGTCGCAAGCGAGGCGATGTTGCCTTTGACGCCGCGGCCATAGACGACGGCAGGGCGAAGGATGGTGTAGGGGACACCGCTTTGTTCGACGAGCCGCTCGGCTTCGAGCTTGGAGTGCCCATACGCATCGGTCGGCTGCGGCACGTCTTTCTCTGTAATGGCCTCGTCCGCCGCGAGCCCCGCCTGCGCGCGCACCGACGACATGAAGACGAAGCGCTCGACCTCGCCCTTGGCTTGTTCGGCAAGCTCGCCCACCGCCTCGGCATTGATGCGGGTGTAGACCGTGTCTGGCAGGACGCCGGGTGCGTGCGCGATGCCGGCGAGATGGACCACATGGGTCACGCCTTCGAGCAGATCGGACCAGTCGGCCGGCGTGGCGAGCTCCGGCATGGTCACGCGCTCCACCTCGCTTGCGGCAATGATCGCACTGGGATCGCGCGCCGCGGCCCGGACCGCGTAGCCTTGCTTGGCGAGCGCGGTCACGAGCTTCTTGCCGATGAAGCCGGACGCGCCGGTGACGAGGACGCGCGGTGTCACTCAGCGCCCCCGCGTGAAGTTGAAGAGCACGAAACCCGTGGCCACGATACCGAGTGCGAGCGCTGCAAAATCGAAGGCAAGCGAGCGGGCCAGCGCCGCAGCGATGGCAAGGCCAGCAAGCACGAGGCAAAGCGCAAACACCCGCGCCGTGACTTGTGGCACGCGCATGCCTTGCGCCACACCCCGCTGATAGAAATGGGTCTTGTGCGCGGAAAATAGGCGCTCCCCGTTGATGAGGCGCCGGCCCAGCGTCACCGTGGTGTCGGTCAAGGAATAGAGCGCCAGCAGCAGGCCTGAAACGATGTGAGCCTCCGCCACAAAGATCAGCATATAGGCCAGAACGAGGCCGATCGGCAGGCTGCCGGCGTCGCCGAGGAAGATCTGCGCGGGATGCTTGTTGAACACCGCGAAGCCGAGTATGGCGCCCAGCAGCACCAGCGCCAGCAGGCCGATGCTCGCCGGCACCGCGCCGAGCCAGCAGAGGATCGCCACGCCGAGCGTCATCGGCACCACCTGCGCCACCGTCATCCAATCGAGACCGTCGAGGAAGTTGATGGCGTTCACGAAGCCGACGACGCCGAGGACCATCAGTGCCCGCTCGACGCCCAGAGGCAGGAAGTCGGGTAGCAAGCGGAAGTCCTGCGGCAGCATAAACACGATGGCGAGCGCGACCAGCGTCTGGGCCAGCAGCCGCCAGGACACTTCGAGGGCATGCGCATCGTCGAGCGCGCCCACGACAGTGAGAGCGGCGGCACCGGCCAGCACGGGCACCAGACTCGGCGGCGGTACGGCTTTGAGCAGAAGTGCCGCGGCACACACGATGATCAGCGACACCATGACGGCAAGCCCGGCGCCTTGCGGCGTTGCTGTCGCGTGTGACGAGCGCGCGTTGGGATGGGCGAGCAGGTGGCGGACGAGAATGGGTTTCAAGACGAGGATCAGGCCGGCGCTGATCCCGGCGCTAGCGGTCACGACGGCGACCCAGGTAACGAAATTGGGCTGAAGCATCTGCCTAGTGCAGCGTGCGCGAAACGGGTTGCCATTCGTCCTTGGCCGAGACCTTAGGGACGACGCCCCCCGGCGTGTAGCCTTCGACCGTGTCGCGGAGCATGTCCTGGAGTTCGCCCTCATCCACCCTCTGGATTGCGTCTTCCAGACGTTCCAGAGCCGCGATCAACTCCGCGTAAATCAGGATGGGCTCCGAGGTCTTGAAGATGCGCGGGTGGCTGGTCCCTGTCGCGTTCTGGCCGATCAGGAGCTCCTCGTAGAGCTTCTCACCACGCCGCAAGCCCACATATTCGATGCCAACGTCGCCTTCGGGATGGGCCTCGTCGCGGACCTCGAGCCCTGACAGTCGGATCATCGTGCGGGCGAGATCGTCGATCTTCACCGGCGTCCCCATCTCGAGCACGAACACCTCGCCGCCGGTCGCCATGGCGCCGGCCTGGATCACGAGCTGTGCGGCCTCGGGGATCGACATGAAATACCGGATCACTTCCGGGTGCGTCACGGTCACCGGCCCGCCGGCCTTGATCTGGTTGCGGAACAGCCGGACCACCGAGCCCGAGGAATCCAGTACGTTGCCGAAGCGCACCATGGTGAAAATCGTGGTGGGGTTTTCTTGCGCCAGCGCTTGCAGGATCAGCTCGGCGAGGCGTTTGCTCGCGCCCATGATGTTGGTTGGACGCACCGCCTTGTCGCTCGACACCAGCACGAACCGTTCGACGCCGAGCTCTTTGGCCGCTTCAGCGACCACGAGCGTGCCGAACGTGTTGTTCTGAAGCCCCGCGAATGGGTTCACCTCGACGATCGGCACATGCTTGTAGGCCGCGGCGTGGTAGATCACCTCGACCCCTTGCTCCTCGATGGTGCGCGCGACGAGCTTGCGATCGAGCACCGAGCCGAGAATCTGGGCCACGCCGGTCTCGACCGGCTTGGCGCTCTCGTCCTCGCTATGCAGCCGCCGTTTCAGGTCCTCGATCTCCAGCGAGATCTCGTAGAGCGCGGCTTCCGAGACGTCGAATAGGACGAGCGTCTTTGGCCCGAGCCTTAAGAGCTGGCGCGTCAGTTCCGACCCGATGGAGCCGCCGGCGCCCGTGATCATCACCACCTTGCCATGCACCTGAGCGGTCAGGAGCGCAAGATCGGGGCTCACCGGATCGCGGCCCAAGAGGTCCTCGACGTCGATCGGCCGGAGATCGCTCACCTCCACATGGCCCGAGGCGATATCCTCGAGCGCGGGCAGCGTCTTCACCACCACGGGATAAGCTTCGAGCAATTTGAGCGCCACCCGCCGCTCGCCGCGGAGCGCCGACGGCGTGGCCAGTAAGATCTCTTTCACGTCCTCATCGGCGATGACCTTGCCGATCTTCTCCGGCCTGACGACCTTGACGCCGTGCACCAGCTGACCGGCAAGTGAGGGGTTGGCGTCGATAAAGGCGACGGTCCGGTAGTTGTCCGTCTCGTTCAACGCGCGCAGGAGCTGGATGCCGACCGGCCCGGCGCCGTAAATGATGACGTTCTTCCGCTTGTCGAAGCTCACGGGCCTATGGTGGGGGGCCGACCGGAGCAGCAAGGCGCCCGCCCACTGCCGGCTGAGACGAATGAGACCGGCGGCGACGAGAGCGTAGATCACCACGACTGAACGCGGCTGACCCTGGATGCCGCTCATCAGCACGACCAGTGCCCATAGCACCGCGGCGATGATCACCGCCGTGTAGATGCGCGTCGTGCCCGTAGGCCCGATGAATCGGGTGACGAGCTTGTACAGTCCGCGCCAGTAGAAGACCAGGACGCCGACGACCGGTGCCGCCAGCATCAGCAGGAAGATCTCGATATCTTCCGGGATGAACACCCGGCTGAGACGCAAAGAATAGGCGGCCCACAACGCGATGCTGAGCATCACGAAGTCGTTTGTGATCAGAAGTGTCCGCTTGAACCAGCGAGGACGCTCGATCAGCCAAACGGCAAGACTCATGCGGCCGACCCCGTATCGGACCTAAGTCCACCCAAGAAGATCATGCACATAGGGAAAGTCCGGTGAACCATAACCGAAGCCTCGCCGGAACGGAAGCAAAGGGATGGCTCTAGCCTTAAGCCTTTTCGGGGTGCCCTTGAGGTCTCATGGCCTTCCGGTCAAAGCTCTGCGAGACTTCGAGACGGGCGGGATATAGCACGTGCCGGCATGACGAGGGAAACCGACATTCCAGCGAGAGGGGCGGTAGGCGCCTTGGCGCTCGCCGTGGCTTTGGTGCTGGCGCCCGGGCAGGGCGGAGCGGCGGAAGGCGACACGGTCACGCTCGTCACGCCCCTCGCGTATGGCACCCATCTGCCGGGCCTTGGAAAGCCTGCGCTGACGCTTGCCCGGACCCTCAAGGAGCGTTCCGGCGGGACGCTCGTGATCGATCTGAAGCAGCCGGGGGATGGCACGCTGCCCCACGAGATTCTCGACAAGGTGTCCGACGGCAAGGTCGACGCGGGCTTCGCCACCGCAGGCTTCTGGGCCGCCAAAGTCCCTGCGGCGACGCTCTTCGGGGGGTACCCTTTCGGTCCCGATGCCAAGGGCTATCTCACCTGGTTCGATCACGGCAACGGCAGGAAGCTCTATCAGGAGATGTACGACCAGGCGGGCCTCAAGGTCCATGTGTTGCCTTGCGCTTTCGGCGGGGCGGAGGCGGGCGGCTGGTTCGCCAAGGAGATCCACGCGAAGAAGGACCTCGACGGCTTGCGGATGCGCATTTTCGGGCTCGGCGCGCGCGTCATGTCGCGGCTCGGCACGGTCCCGGTGCTCGTGCCCGGCGGGGACCTGAGGCAGTCCTTCGAGAAGAGCAAGATCGACGCGGCCGAGCTCTACACGCCCGCGGTCGACCGCGAGGAAGGCATCCAAGACGAGGTCAAGCTCATCTACATGCCCGGCTGGCACCAGCCCGCGACCGTGCTTGAGCTTCTCATCAATAAGGACCGTTGGAACGCGCTGGGGCCGGAGCGCCAGGCCCTGATCGAGACCACGTGCCACGAACTGCTCCAGTCCACGCTCGGCGAGAGCGCGGGCCTTCAAGCCGCGGCCCTTGCCAGCCTGTCGGCCAAGGACGGCGTCCGCATCCTCCCCTGGCCCGAGGGCGTGCTTGATGCCCTGCGCGCGGCCTGGGCCGAGATCGCCAAGGAGGAGGGCATCCGCGACTACTTCTTCAAGGAGGTCCTTGAAGACATCGAGAGGTTTGAGGCCGGTGCGGCAGCCACCGCTGCCGGTCCGCCCACGCCCCAAACGGCGGAGCCGGCGGCGGCGGGGAAAAAGCCCGCCGCCCGCTGACGCGCTACTGTTGGGTCTTTAGATAAGCGATGATGTTGGCGCGCTCGTCGGCGTCGGGAACGCCTGGGAAGGCGAGGGCCATGGGCGATTGCGGCAACATCGCCTTAGGATCGGCGATCCACTTGTCGATGTTCTCCTCCGACCACACGAAGCCGTCGTCGCCGAGCTTCTTCATACCCGGCGAGTAGGGGTAGCCCTCGACGCTCGCCGTCTTGCGGCCGACGATGCCGTTCAGCTCCGGCCCCACCAAAGTCTTGGCGCCCGGGCCCACTTGGTGACAGATAGCGCATTTGGCGAAAGCCTCTTTGCCCTTCGCGGCGTCGCCCGCGGCAGACGCCGGTCCGGCCAGAGCCATAAGCGTCACGGCACTGAGCCCCAATAGGCCAAGTTTCCTCATCCCAGTTCTCCTTGGTAGACTACCCAGCGGATTTACTTGCCTCTCCGGGCCGGGATTTTATCAAGCCCGGGAGGGAGGCAAAAGGTGGCATGACGACACCGTAACGCGGAGCGCAATGGGGCGTTCCACTTTGAGCCATTTTGGGACTCTACAAGGGCGTATATTGCCCGCGTCCCGCGCCCATGCGAAAGACTAGCGGCAGCTCTTCCCGTAAACGCCACTCTTGACGGCCTGGAGCCCTTTAGATGTCCACAATGATCCTTCCCGATCCGGACCGCGCGGTCATGGCGCGCCGCGGCGACATCCTGAAGCAGCTCAAGCGGCTCGTCCCCAAAGCGACCCTGATCGCCGATCTAGAGGGCTGCCGGACCTTCGAATCCGACGCGCTGACCGCCTATCGCGTCCTACCCCTTGCCGTCGTACTGCCGGAAAGCACGGAAGAGGTTTCGGCGATCTTGCGCTTTTGTCACGACAACCACATCAAGGTGGTGCCGCGCGGGGCAGGGACCTCGCTGTCGGGCGGGGCGCTGCCGCTCGAAGACGCGATCGTGCTCTGCCTGTCGCGCATGAGCAAAGTCCTCGAAGTCGACACCTCGAACCGCGTGGCGCGGGTCCAGGCCGGCACCACGAACCTCGCCATCACGGAAGCTGCCTCGGCCCAGGGCTTCTTCTACGCGCCCGATCCCTCGAGCCAGATCGCCTGCACCGTGGGCGGCAACATCGCCACCAACTCCGGCGGCGCGCACTGTCTCAAATACGGCGTCACCGTGAACAACCTGCTCGGCGTCCGCATGGTCATGATGGACGGCGAGATCATCGACGTCGGGGCCAGCCATCTCGACGCGCCGGGCTACGACTTCTTGCCCCTGATCACCGGGTCCGAAGGCCAGCTCGGCGTCGTCACCGAGGCCACGGTGCGCTTGCTCGCAAGCCCGGAGGGCTCGCGGCCCATGCTGCTCGGCTTCGACTCCACGGAATCAGCCGCGTCCTGCGTCGCCGCCATCATCGCCGGCGGTATCGTCCCGATAGCCATCGAGTTCATGGACCGCCCGGCCATTCACGTGTGCGAGCACTTTGTCGCCGCCGGCTATCCTCTCGATGCGGAAGCCGCGCTCATCGTCGAAGTGGAGGGCTCCGAGGACGAGATCGAGTATCTCCTGGAGAAGATCGAGGACATCGCCGGCGATTTTCTGCCGACCAGCGTGCGCCGGAGTCAGAGCGCGGAAGAGAGCGCACTCATCTGGAAGGGCCGCAAGGCGGCATTCGGCGCCATTGGCCAGCTCTCCGATTATGTCTGCATGGACGGAGTCATCCCGCTGTCGAAGCTGCCCAAGGCGCTCGACGAGATCGGCTGGATCTGCCGCAAATACCGCTTCGACGTCGCCAACATCTTCCATGCCGGCGACGGCAATCTCCATCCGCTCATTCTCTATAACGCCAACGATTCCGTTCAGCTCGAGCGCGTCGAGATGTGCGGCGCGGAGATCCTGAAGCTCTGCGTCGAGCTCGGCGGCTGTCTGACCGGCGAGCATGGCGTCGGCATCGAAAAGCGCGAGCTCATGTACGAGCAATATACCGATGAGGACATCGACCAGCAGGTTCGCATCAAGGAAGAATTCGATCCCGCTTGGCTGCTCAACCCGGGCAAGGTGTTCCCCATCGAGGGCCGCGATGCCCAGAAGATGCGCGGGCTTGAGCTGCAGGACCTTGGACCCGAACTCGAGGCCGAAATCGAGGCCGAGATTGAGGCCGAGGTGGTGGAAGGACACGACGCCCCGTGACCGGTCACATGCGCCTCGGCTTCCACGCTCCCGAGACGGAGGAGGAGCTCAAGCACCTCGTTGCCGAGGCCGTGGACACGCGTACGCCGCTCGAGGTCATGGGGAAGGGCACCAAGCGCGAGATCGGGCACCCGGTGGGCGCGGGCGCCGTGGTCTCGACCGAAGCCATGGTCGGCATCTCTCTTTACGAGCCGACCGAGCTCGTCATGGTGGCAAAGACCGGGACGCCGATTTCCGAGATCGAGGCGAAGCTGGCCGAAAACGACCAGGAGCTCCCCTTCGAGCCCGTCGATCTCGGTCCCGTGCTCGGCTACGAACCGCGCGAGGGCACGATCGGCGGCGTGATCGCCACCAACATTTCCGGCAGCCGGCGCATTCTGAAAGGCTCAGGCCGCGACCATGTGCTCGGCATGCGCGCCGTCAATGGCCGCGGCGAGTTGATCAAGGCCGGCGGCCGGGTGATGAAGAACGTCACCGGCTACGATCTCGGCCGCACGCTGGCAGGCTCCTGGGGAACGCTCGCCATCATGACCGAAGTGGCGCTGAAAGTGCTGCCCGCCCAGCGCGAGACCCGCACCATCGTTTGTTTCGGCCTGACCGATCAGACCGCGATCGAGGCACTGTGCATCGCCATGGGCACGCCTTACGAGGTCTCCGGCACGCTGCATGCGCATGCGGAGCTGGCCGCGCGCTTCTCCGACGAGGAGATCGCCGGCGCCGAAGCTGCCGTCACGGCAATCCGCGTGGAGAATTTTCCGGCCTCCGCCCGCTACCGGGCGAGCCGCTTGCGCCAAGCGCTTCTCGCCTACAGCCCGGCGTTGGAGCTCGACCACGAGCGGAGCAAGAAATTCTGGAACGAGGTTCGCACGCTGAAAATGTTTCAGGGAAAGCCCAACCCGCTCTGGCGCGTGTCCACCACACCGACGAACGCTGCCAAGCTCATCAACAATCTGTCGCGCAAGATCGATGTCCGCGCCGCCTATGACTGGTCGGGCGGTCTCATCTGGATTGAGTCACCGCCCCTGACCGACGGCGGCGCGGTCGATATCCGCCGCACGCTCGCCGAACTCGGCGGCCATGCTACCTTGATCCGCGCCGATGACGCGATCCGCGCCGGCATCGACGTGTTCCAGCCGCTGGAATTGCCGCTCGCCATCCTGTCGGCGAAGCTCAAGCACGCCTTCGATCCGCTCGGCCTTTTCAATCCGGGCCGCATGTATCGGGATATGTAGCGACACGCCATGCAGACCAATTTCAACGCCCTCCAGCTTGGAGACCCGTCGATCGAGCGCGCCGACGAGATCTTGCGCCGCTGCGTCCATTGCGGCCTGTGCACGGCGACCTGCCCGACCTATGTGCTGACCGGCGACGAGCGCGACAGTCCCCGCGGCCGCATCTATCTCATGAAGCAGATGTTCGAGGGCCGCGACGTACCCCCCTCGACGGTTTATCACCTTGACCGCTGTCTCTCGTGCCTCGGCTGCATGACAGCCTGCCCGAGTGGCGTCGACTACATGCACCTCGTCGACCTCGCCCGCGTGCGCATTGAGCAGCGCGGGCACCGGGGAACCCAACAGCGCCTCGCCCGCTGGTTCTTGACCCGCGTGCTGCCGAATCCCAACCGGTTCAAGCTCATGCTGGTGCTCGGCTGGTTCGCCAAGCCGTTCCGCAACATGTTGGCCAATATGGGCATGCGCCGCACGGCCGCGGCGCTTGCTCTGGTGCCGCCTGGCGCGCTGAAACTGAAGATCTCGAAGCCAAAATCGGCCTTTAATCCCAAGGCGCCCCAGCCGAAGCGCGTGGCGATCATGTTGGGCTGCGTGCAGGAGGTGCTGGCCCCGCAGATCAATCTTGCCGCCATTCGCCTGCTGAGGCGTCACGGTGTCGACGTCATGGTGGTCAAGGACGAAGGCTGCTGCGGCGCGCTCTCCCATCAGCTCGGCCGGGAGGAGGAGGCGCGGGCCCATGCGCGCCACAACATCGATGCCTGGACCGCCGTGATGCGCGAGCGCCTGCTCGACGCCATCGTCGTCACGGTCGGCGGCTGCGGCACCATGCTCAAGGACTATGGCAACCTGCTCTCCCGCGACCGCGGCTATGCCGAGCGCGCGGAATATGTCTCAGGCCTTGCCCGCGACGTCACAGAGTTCCTCGACGAGATCGGCCTCAATCCGCCGGTGATGTGGACCGGCTTGAAAGTCGCCTATCACGGCGCCTGCTCACTCGAGCATGGCCAGAAGCTCGATGCGTTGCCGCGCGCGCTGCTCGAACAGGCCGGCTACACGCTGACCGAGATCCCCGAGGGGCATCTCTGCTGCGGTTCGGCCGGCACCTACAACATCCTTCAGCCTGAGCTGTCCGGCGAATTGCGCGCGCGCAAGCTCAAGAACATCGAATCGATCAAGCCCGACGTCATCGTCACCGGCAATATCGGCTGCATGACCCAGCTCAAGGCCGGCACCGACGTGCCCTTCGTCCACACCGTCGAACTGCTCGACTGGGCTACGGGCGGCCCGTGTCCGCCGGCCATCATCAAGATGAAGGACAGCGCCCATCCCATCGAGGCCTTGGTGGAGATGGCCAAGATGAGCGCCAAGGAACGCGCCCTCGCCGACTGAGGTATTGCTGCACATCGCGGCCTATCCCCGCCTTCTCCTCGGGCCTCCGGCCCCGCGTAGAATGGCGTCACCTCGTCCATTAAGGGGCGCGCTCATGAGGCGTCTTGATCGCGGGACGGGGTGCGGCGCCTGCGGGCTTCCTTCGCAAGGAGGCTCCCGGGCGGCGCCGGAGCCACCCCCCGGGGCCACTAGGAGCCCCCGCCAGAAGCTGGCTGGGATTTGTTCTCGCGCTCAAGTAGGCCGAAGGCCGATAGCGCAGAGAACAATGAGAAGCGGGGCCCGGCGCTGGAGACGCCGCGATTGGCGCGCCGGAAGGCGCCCGCGTGCCGTAAGGCACGAGCCATTAGGACTTGCGCTTTGCGGCGCGCCATCCCCCTTTACCTCGTGCCGTAGGGTAGCGAGCGGATTTGTCATGCCCGCGAAGGCGGGCATCCAGTACCCACCGCCCTTCGCGATCACGACGGATACGGGTTACTGGATCGCCCGGTCGGGCCGGGCGATGACAAGGGAAAGGAGACGTGGTGCGGCATTTCTGGAATCCCGGGCTTGCTTGCTGGCGGGGGATCGATGGGCTAGAACGCGGCGGCTGGAGCCCCTTTAGAATCAGCCGCATTCTCCCATGAGCAAGAAAGACGCAAGCCCGCGCCCAGAGGCCCGCCTGCCGAAGGGTTTGCAGGACACACCGGCGCAGGAAATCCGCGCCACCGAAGCCATGCTCGGCACCATCAGGGGTGTTTTCGAGACCTATGGCTTCGAGCCGTTGGACACCCCGGCCATCGAATATACCGACGCGCTCGGCAAGTTCCTGCCCGACCAGGACCGGCCCAACGAGGGCGTGTTCTCCTTCAAGGACGACGATGAGCAGTGGCTGTCGCTGCGCTACGACCTGACCGCGCCGCTCGCCCGCTACGTGGCCGAGAACTACCAGACCCTGCCCAAGCCCTTGCGCCGCTATCAGGCGGGACCCGTGTGGCGCAACGAGAAGCCGGGACCGGGGCGCTTCCGCCAGTTCATGCAGTTCGACGCCGACACGGTCGGCGCTCCTTCCGTCGCCGCCGATGCAGAGCTTTGCATGCTCGCCGCCGACACTTTGGAAAAGCTCGGTGTCGAGCGCGGTCAGTACGTCGTCAAGGTAAACAGCCGCAAGGTGCTTGATGGGCTCCTTGAAGCCATTGCTCTCAATGGAGATGAGAATGCGAGCAAGCGCTTGGCTGTTCTGAGGGCCATCGACAAGCTTGATCGGCTTGGCGAGGAAGGGGTGCGAGCCCTGTTGGGGAAGGGACGAAAGGATGAGAGCGGCGACTTCACCAAGGGCGCAGGATTGCGATCTAGCGAGATAGAACGCGTTATGACTTTCGTTGGAAGAAATGTCATCGGCTCTGGAAGAGATGATGAAGCAGGTGATCGGCCCATCGACGATATGGAGCGCATCAGTCCGACGGAGTACATCGACAACCAGGGGACGCTGATCCATTGGGTGAATAGTATCGGTGCAAGTGTCCTCGAAGGCGTTAGGGAACTGCAGCAACTCATCGCCTACTGCGAGGCAGCAGGTTATGGGAGCAAGCGCATCCGAATTGACTCATCAATCGTGCGCGGCCTGGAATACTACACTGGGGCAGTCTTTGAAGCAGACCTCACCTTTGAAGTTCGTGACGATAAGGGCAGACCAGTTCGATTTGGTTCCGTTGGGGCAGGCGGGCGTTACGATGGGTTGGTGGGAAGGTTCCTAGCTGAAGAGATCCCCGCCACCGGCTTTTCAATTGGCGTCTCTCGCCTTCAGTCTGCCCTCAGGGCTCTTGGTCGAATTGGTCTTACGTCGGTGCAAGGCCCCGTCGTTGTGCTCGTCTTCGACAAGGACCGCATGGCCGACTACCAGAGAATGGCGCAAGAGCTTCGCGCCGCCGGCATCCGCGCCGAGCTTTACCTCGGCGCGTCCGGCATGAAGGCGCAGATGAAATATGCCGACAAGCGGGGCGCCCCTTGCGCCGTGATCCAGGGCGGCGACGAGAAGGCGAAGGGCGAGGTGCAGATCAAGGATCTCATCCTCGGCGCCACGCTGACGTCTATCGAGGACCGCGAGGAGTATCTGAAGAAGCAGGCCGAGGCGCAGTTCGCCGTGCCCGAGGCCGACCTGGTCAAAGCGGTCCGGCAAGTTCTCGACCGTCACAAGGCCTGAATCATGGCCGCCGAATCCGCACAGAAATTCGAGGCTCTCGAAGCCCAAGCCCGCGCGTTGCTCGATCTCTTCGCGCGCGCCGGCTACGAGCCGGTTGCGCCTTCCATCATCCAGCCGGCCGACGTGTTCCTCGACCAGATCGGCGAATCCGTGCGCGGCCGCACCTATGTGTTCACCGACCTTGCCGGCGACGAGCTCTGTCTGCGCCCGGATCTCACCGTGCCGGTGTCTCGGCTTTATCTCGAGCGGCACCCGAAGGCCGATAAGGCGGCGCGCTATTGCTACAACGGCCCGGCCTTCCGCTTTCAGCCGCTTGGCCCCAGCGCCACGCACCCGCGCGAGTTCCGCCAGGCGGGCATCGAGTGTTTCGGCGCATCCGACAAGGAAAGTGCCGACATCGAGATTGTGCTGCTCGCGGCGGAGGCGGTGAAGAGCGCGGGGCTCCGTGAGTGTTGGCTTCGCTTCGGCGACATCGCGCTGTTCTACGCGCTGATCGATGCGCTCGATCTGCCGGAGCGCTGGCGCCTCAAGCTCCGCCACTATTTCTGGCGGCCGCCTGTGTTCCACGCGCTGCTCGACCGCCTCGCCAAGGGCGAGCGCCCGGACTCGGACGGCCTTACCGCGGCGCTTGCCGACAAACTTGTCGGAGAAACGCAAGAGCGCGCCGAAGAGATCGTCGCCGCTTATCTCGATGGGCAAGGCATTCCCTTGGCGGGCAATCGCTCTTTGCACGAGATCGCGGAGCGGCTGCTCGATCATGCCGCGGACTTGCGCGCCGATCCGCTGCCGAAGGAGGTGGCGACGATCATCGACTACTACCTCGCCGTTTCCGCCCCGCCACGGGACGCCGCCGACCAGGTCGCCATGATCGCCAAGGGGGCGGGGCTCGATATCGATGCCGCGCTCGATGCCTGCTTGCGCCGGTTCGACCGGCTGGCGCGGGACGGCGTCGATCTCGGCCGCGCGACCTTCGCCACCGAGTTCGGCCGCAAGCTCGAATATTATTCGGGCCTCGTGTTCCAGATCGAAGGGGCCGGCATGGACGAGACCGAGCCGGTCGCGGGCGGCGGCCGCTATGACGGGTTGCTCGCCGCGCTCGGCGCGCCGCGTGAGGTGCCTGCGGTAGGCTCGGCCATTCACACCGAGCGCCTGCTCGCCGCCGTCGAAAGGGCCTCGTGATGGCCTCCCGCGCTCGTCATCGCCGTCCCCTCGAAGGGACGCCTCAAGGAGCAAGCCGCCGCCATGTTCGAGCGCGCCGGTCTTCCGCTGCGCGTCAAAGGTCATGAGCGCGGCTATCGCGGCCAGATCGAAGGGCTCGACGATGTGGAGGTGGAGTACACCTCTGCCGCCGAGATCGTGCACCAGCTGAAAGCCGGCCGCGTGCATCTCGGCATCACCGGCGAGGACCTGGTGCGCGAGACGCTTCCCGACGTGGACTCGGCCGTCGAGTTTCTCAAGCCGCTCGGCTTCGGCCACGCCGACGTGGTGGTCGCCGTCCCCGATTGCTGGCTCGACGTCGCGCGCGTGGCCGACTTGGAAGACGTGGCCGCGCAGTTCGCGCGGGCGCACGGCCGGCGTCTGCGCGTCGCCACCAAATATATGAATCTGACGCGGCGCTTCTTCGCCAAGAAAGGCGTCACCGGCTACCGCATCGTCGAGAGCGTCGGCGCCACCGAGGCGACGCCCGCCACCGGCACGTCCGAGCTGATCGTCGACATCACCACCACGGGCACGACGCTCAAGGCGAACCACCTCAAAGTGCTCGAGGACGGGTTGATCCTGAAGAGCCAAGCGCATCTGTTTGCGGCGCGCGGAGGTGCCTGGGACGACGCGGCGGCGGGCCTCCGCGACGCCATTCTCGGCCGCCTCCAAGCCGCCTGACCGGCGCTTCACACTTTCTTGTGAAGAGTTGTGGCTACAGACCTGCCGGAGCGCGCGGTATGACCTTATATCATCCCGCCGGGAAGCGGTCAGGAGGTCTCGATGCTCATTCGCTTAAGTCTGGCAGCCGTCATGGCGTTTTGCGTCGCCACGAGTGCGTTCGCGGCGCCGAAGCGCATCATCATCTTGCGCCACGGCGAGAAGGCCGACGAATGGAAGCTGTGCAGCATCGGCAAGCAACGCGCCGAGGCGCTGAAGTTCAACTATCTCGGCCACGACGCCGCGAAGTCCCTGTTCGACAAGGACGAGCCGCCCGCCTACTTCTTTGCCATCACGCTGCATACCGCCGAGCTCGCTTCACCCGCGGTCGCGAGCTGGAACAAGCCGATCATCTTCTATTCGGCGATGCCCCAGGACAACGAGAAGGACTGGGTCGAGGCGCTGAACGAGCGCACCCGCGCGGCGACAGCCAACATCCTCACCAACCCGGCCCTCAAGGGAAAGACCGTAGTCATGGTGTGGGAGCACAAGCACATCGCCGATCCGAAGCTCGATGCCGATCACGAACGCGAGGACGCGGTGACGCTTCGCAAGCTCTTCCGCATGGACATCCTGCCCGGCGTTCCCACCGCCTGGCCCGACGACACCTACGACTATTTCTGGATTTTGGACTTCCCCAAGGACTCTAACGTGCCGTCCAAGTTCACCATGGTGAAGCAGGAGTTCGGCAAGTCCTTCCCCGACGTGCCGGCGAACGACTGGGGCAAGCCGGAAGAGCTTCCTGCCGGAAGCGGCTGCGAGACCAAGCCCTAGGCCGGGGGAAGCGCCGCCTCGCGCTCGGCCCCTTCTTCTTCATCCCCGGCGGCAGGGGCGGGCGCCTTGTCCGACTCGGACAGGCGATGCAAGCCCGCACGCACAGGCGCGAGCCGGAAGAACCGTCCGTGGAACTGAACGAGGCTCGACCGGTGGCCGATGGAGACGATAGCCGTTTCCGGCAGCCGCTCGAGCAGGAGGTGATAGAGCGCCGCCTCGGAGCCCTCATCGAGCGCGCTCGTCGCCTCGTCGAGGAACAGCCATTGCGGTTCTTGCAAGAGCGCGCGGGCGATGGAGAGCCGCTGCTGCTCGCCGCCTGAGAGCTTGTCCGTCCAATAAGCGGTCTCGTCGAGCTCGTCGCGGAGCGCCGAAAGCCCCACGGCGTCGAGTACCTCGTCGATCTCCTCGACCGAGAAGGAATTCTTGCGGCCCCGGATAAGCGAGCGCGCCGCGCAGCGTGCCGAGCGGGAGATAAGGCCGCTGCGGCAGCACAAGCACGCTCGCGCCTTGCGGGATGCGCACCGAGCCCGTGCCGAACGGCCAGATGCCGCCGAGCGCCCGGAACAGGCTGGTCTTGCCCGAGCCCGATGGTCCGGTCACCAGGATGCGCTCGCCCGGCGAGATGACGAAGTCGGAGAGGTGCACGATCTCCTGACCGCTGGGCAAGCCCACCGCCATCTGCTCGACATGGAGCGTACCGGCGCCCTCGCTCATGAACTCGACGCGCGGTGCCGTCTCGCCGAGCGCTTGCGCCCAGTCGATGGACGCCTCGAAGCCCGCCAACCGGTCGAGCACGGCCTTCCAGTCGGCGATGCTCGAATACGCGGAGACGAAGAAGGAGAGTGCGCTCTGCACCTGGCTGAAGGCTTGCGAGATCTGCATCAGCCCGCCAAGCGTCAGCGTGCCGAAGAAATAGACGGGGCTCACCACCAGGAACGGAAAGATGATGGCGGCCTGGTTGTAGCCTGCCGTCAGGAAAGTGAGCCGCTTGGTCCGGCTCATGATGCCGTGCCAGTTCGTCACCACATTGGCGAAGCGGTCGCGCAAACGCTCCGACTCGGCGGGCTCGCCGGCAAGCAGCGTCACTTCCTCGGCGTTCTCCCGCAAGCGCATCAGCGAAAAGCGGAAGTCCGCCTCGTAGCGCTGCTGATCGAAATTGAGCTTGATCAGCGGCCGGCCGACGAGATGCGTCACCCAGGTGCCGATAATGGCGTAAATCAGCGCCGCCCACACCAGATAGCCGGGGATCTGATACGACGCGTTGCCGATCATCAGCGGCGTCGCCGCCGACAGGTTCCACAAGATCACCACGAAGGAGATCAGCGTGACGAAGGAGCCGAGCAGCGCGATACCGATATCGAGCGTCGCATTGATGAACAGCTTGATGTCGTCGGCGATACGCTGGTCCGGGTTGTCGGCCTCGTCGCCCCTGAGCCGCATGCGGTAATGCGTGCCTTCCGTGAGCCAGCGCTCCAGATAGGCCTCCGTCAGCCAGCCCCGCCAGCGGATCTGCAGCCATTGCTGCAAATAGAGCTGATAGACGGCGGTGACGATGAAGAACACGGCGAGGATGGTGAACACGCCGAACTGGTAGAGGAACACGTCCCAGTTCTTGTTCTGCAGCGCCGTGTAGAACGTGTTGTACCAGGCGTTGAAGCGGATGTTCAGATAGACCTGGAAGAGCTGCAAGGCGATGACCACGAGCAGCAGGCCTCGCCCCCACCAGCGGTCGCTCCCGCGGAAATAGGGAAAGGCGATGCGGGCAAACTCTTTGGTCGTTGCGCGGAACTTCTCCATGTGGGGAGAGACCCTCGAAAAGCGCCCTCAACGCAAGGATGCGGGGCGAATCTGGGGCGACGATAGGGCCAAAGCCGCCTGCGTGGAAAATTACGATTGCGTAAGGCGGCCGTGATCGGGGGCTGAAACGGGCCGAAAAGCAAAAGGGGCGGCCAAAAGCCGCCCCTTCGCTTGAGCTTAGTCGCTTGGTTAAGGCGCCTACATCATGTCCATGCCGCCCATACCGCCCATGCCGCCGCCAGGCATATGGGAATGCTCTTCCTTCTTCGGCGCCTCGGCCACACCCGCCTCGGTGGTGACGAGGAGGCCGGCGACGGAGGCCGCGTCCTGCAGCGCCGTGCGCACGACCTTGGCCGGGTCGATGATGCCCTTGGCGATCAGGTCCACATAGGTGTCGTTCTGGGCGTCGTAGCCGAACGATGCCGACTTCTGATCCAGCACCTTGCCGACCACGATGGAGCCCTCGACGCCGGCGTTCTCGGCGATCTGGCGAATCGGCGCCTGGAGCGCGCGGCGCACGATATTGATGCCGGCCTCCTGGTCGTCGTTGTCACCCTTGGCCTTGATCGACTTCGAGGCATGGAGCAGGGCCACGCCGCCACCGGGGACGATGCCCTCCTCGACGGCCGCGCGGGTCGCGTTCAACGCATCGTCGACGCGATCCTTCTTCTCCTTCACCTCGACCTCGGTGGCACCGCCGACCTTGATCACGGCGACGCCGCCGGCGAGCTTCGCCAGCCGCTCTTGCAGCTTCTCGCGGTCGTAGTCGGACGTGGTGTCCTCGATCTGCTGCTTGATCTGGCCGACGCGGGCCTCGATGTCTTCCTTCTTGCCGCCGCCACGGACGATGGTG
The DNA here is from genome assembly GCA_963717875.1 of uncultured Alphaproteobacteria bacterium. GTDB lineage: Bacteria > Pseudomonadota > Alphaproteobacteria > Rhizobiales > Methyloligellaceae > Methyloceanibacter. The sequence continues at coordinate 66,180 of CAVQXI010000025.1, read as the reverse complement.
GTGTCGTCCTTGGTGATGGTCACGCGCTTGGCCTTGCCGAGCATCTGCACCGTGACGTTCTCGAGCTTGATGCCGAGATCCTCGGAGACCATCTCGCCGCCGGTCAGGATGGCGATGTCTTGGAGCATGGCCTTACGACGATCGCCGAAGCCGGGCGCCTTAACCGCGGCGACCTTCAGACCGCCGCGCAGCTTGTTGACCACGAGCGTGGCGAGCGCCTCGCCCTCGACGTCCTCGGCGATGACCAGCAGCGGACGGCCCGACTGCACCACCGCCTCGAGCAGCGGCAGCATGGCCTGCAGACCCGACAGCTTCTTTTCGTAGATGAGGATGTACGGGTTCTCGAGCTCGGTGATCATCTTCTCGGCGTTGGTGATGAAGTAGGGCGAGATGTAGCCGCGGTCGAACTGCATGCCCTCGACCACTTCGAGCTCGCTGTCGAGGCTCTTGGCCTCCTCGACGGTGATGACGCCCTCGTTGCCGACCTTCTGCATGGCCTTGGCGATCATGTCGCCGATGGACTTCTCGCCGTTGGCGGAGATGGTGCCGACCTGAGCGATCTCCGCCGAGCCGCTGACCATCTTCGACTGCTTCTTGATCGCCTCGACGACCTCCGTCACGGCCTTGTCGATGCCGCGCTTCAGATCCATTGGGTTCATGCCGGCGGCGACGGCCTTCAGGCCCTCGCGCACGATGGACTGCGCCAGCACGGTCGCCGTCGTGGTGCCGTCGCCAGCGGTCTCGTTGGTCTTCTGGGCGACCTCTTTCAGCATCTGGGCGCCCATGTTCTCGAACTTATCCTCGAGCTCGATCTCCTTGGCGACGGTGACGCCGTCCTTGGTCGAGCGCGGCGCGCCGAACGACTTCTCGATGATCACGTTGCGGCCTTTGGGGCCGAGCGTCACCTTGACTGCGTTGGCCAGCACGTCGACGCCGCGCAGCATGCGCTCGCGGGCGTCGGCGGCGAATCTCACATCTTTAGCTGCCATTGAAATTCTCTCCGTTTCTTTGGTCTGCCGTCACCCCGAGATGCGAGGCCGCGTGCGGCCGAGCCTCGAAGGGTGCGTGGTTTCGTGTTGGGGAAGGGTGTTAGCCGAGGATGCCCATGATGTCGGACTCCTTCATGATGAGGAGGTCGTCGCCATCGATCTTGACCTCGGTGCCCGACCATTTGCCGAACAGCACCTTATCGCCGGCCTTGACGCCCATGGGCTGAAGCTTGCCATCCTCGCCGCGGGCGCCGGGCCCGGCGGAAACGACCTTGCCGGTCTGCGGCTTCTCGGCTGCCGTGTCGGGGATGATGATGCCGCCTTTGGTCTTCTGCTCCTCCTCGAGCCGCTTGACCACCACGCGGTCATGCAAGGGACGGAATTTCATAGATTTCGCTCCTGTCTGCTGGACCTGTGCCCTTTGGCACTCACCTCTGGGGAGTGCTAAATAATGCCCGCTTGTAAGGTCGGGCGCCGCAAACTGTCAAGGCGGCGCATTGGCACCAAACATCAAGCAGGCCGGAAGGTCCGCTTGATGCCGGAACGGCGTTAGGAATGCGTTACGGGGCGAGCCGCCGCGTGAAAGAGACGATGTAGGCCGGCGAGCGGATCTGGAAGATCGGATCGTTGGGCGGTCCGGCGATGCCGTCCACCACGTTACCGGGTAGGAAACTGAAGGCGTTGCAGGTCGCATCGGGAGCGATGGCCTCGACGCTGATCTTGCCGAGCGGCGCGGTCGGACGGCTGTCCTCGCCGTCCCATCTGAGCGTCGGATCGGTGGTCTGATCGCCCTCCTTGCCGATGATCGCGGTGAGATCGAAGACGACCGGCCCTTTGGCGATGCGCGCCTTGAGCTCCTTGGCGTAGAAATCCGGGCCTTTGGCTGCCGCCTCCTCGGGCGTGAGCCCGAGTTCACCAGCCTCCGGGATGAGCTTGTACTTCACCAGCGTCGTTTCGCCGGCGGCGTTGGTGAAGGTGAAGCCGTGCACGCCCCAATAGTCCACCCCGGCAAAGCTCGCCGGCACGGGATGAGAGGTGAGCCACGCCTTCTGCCTGGTCGAGGCCGGGTGGCTCTCGAAGAACGCCTTGATCTTGTCCTGATCGCCCGACCTGACGGTTTCCAGCAATTCCACGAACTGCTCGGGGGTCTGCACGAAGAAGACCGGCGCGTTGATCGTCACGAGGTCGGTGCTTGCGCCGTCGCCCAGATCGAATTTGATGGCAAACCCGCGGACATTATCCTGGGCATTGTCCGGCGCGTCGGGATTCCCGCCGCCCAGCGAGAAGCGGGCAATAATGGGAACCGGCTTCGAGAAATGCGGTGCCTTCGACAGCTTCGGCGCGTCCGCCGAGGGGGTAAACATGCCGGTCAGACAGATGCCCTTGGTATGGGCGGCGCGGTCGCCGGCATGCTTGCCGAAGACGTCGTTCAATGCATTGACGAGGTCGGCCGGACCAGCCGGAACCTTGGCGGCGGGCTCAGCTTTGGCGCCGGGGGCGGCGGCAAGTGCCACGGCGCCGAGGAGCAGAAGGATGCGAGCCGAGCGAAATGCGGTGCGGAAGCGAGCAAAAGACATGACGGACATCCCTGTTGCGGAGCCTTTGAACGCCAAGGAGTCTAATCCGGGAACCGCTGTCACAGATGACACTCTTTCTTGATCGCCACGTGTCACGGCGCCGCATCGCGCGATGCGGCAGCGCAAACCCTCGGGGCTCGAGAAGCGCGGTTTCATCTCCGATGTTGCGGCGCTGGCGGACCTCGCTAAATTCGACTTGGACCAGCCCGCGTCCGTTGCTCTGATCAGAAAGACCTGAATGCCGCCGCTTGACGCTCCCACCTCAACCTGGCTCGACGCCACCGATCTCGATGCCTATTGGCTGCCGTTCACGGCGAACCGCGCGTTCAAGCGCCGCCCGCGGCTCATCGACCGGGCCGAGGGCATGCATTACTACACGGCGGACGGCCGCAAGCTGCTCGACGGCATGTCGGGGCTGTGGTGCTGCAACGCCGGCCATTGCCGCACGCAGATCGTCGAGGCCATCGCTCGCCAAGCCGGACGCCTCGACTATGCGCCGGCCTTCCAGATGGGGCACGCGCCGGCCTTCAACTTGGCCTCCCGCCTCGCCGCGCTGGCGCCGGGCGATCTCGACCACGTCTTTTTCGGCAATTCCGGGTCGGAAGCCGTCGACACGGCACTGAAGCTCGCGCGCGCCTATCACAAGCTTTCCGGCGCAAGCACGCGGACGCGCTTCATCGGCCGCGAGCGCGCCTATCATGGCTCCTGTTTTGGCGGCACATCGGTGGGCGGCATCCCGGCGAACCGGAACCTGTTTGAGCCGCTACTGGACGCGGACCGGCTTCCCTCCACCTATCTCCGCGAACGCGAGGCCTATTCGCGTGGCGAGCCGATTCATGGCGGCGACCTTGCCGACGATCTGTCCTGCATCGTCGCGCTGGACGGCGCCTCTACCATCGCCGCCGTGATCGTCGAGCCGATGATGGGCTCGGCCGGCGTGTTCGCAAGCCCTGACGGCTACCTCAAGCGCTTGCGCGAGCTCACCCGGGCGCACGGCATCCTCCTCATCTTTGACGAGGTCATCACCGGGTTCGGACGCCTCGGCCATGCCTTCGCCGCCGAGCGTTATGAGGTGGTCCCCGACATGATCTGCTTCGCCAAAGGCGTGACCAGCGGGGCCGCGCCGTTGAGCGGCGTTCTCGTGCGCCGTGGGATCCACGACGCCTTCATGCAAGGGCCTGAGCATGTGCCGGAGCTCGCCCACGGCTTCACCTATTCCGGACACCCCCTCGGCGTTGCCGCCGCCAACGCGGCCCTCGATGTTTACGCAGACGAGGGGCTGTTCGAGCGCGCGCGAGAGCTCGAGCTGGTCTTTGCCGACGCCGTGCACAGTCTCAAAGACGCCCCACACGTGATCGGCATCCGCACCATTGGGCTTGCCGCGGGCATCGACCTCGCGCCCATCGACGGATCGCCCGGCATGCGTGGCATGCGCGCCTTCGAGGCCGCCTTCTTCGACGGGGATTTGGCGATCCGGTCCGTCGGCGACACGCTCGTGCTGGCGCCGGCCCTCATCGCCACGGAGGACGACTTTGCCATGATCACCGCCAAGATCGCGCAAATCCTCGCCAGACTTCGCTAAGACGGGCACACGGCTTGGCCTCCGCACCCTTGACTGCTATCACAGGCCTGCGGCGGTCAGTTTGATGTTGCGTTGCAGCAGCCTGTCGCCCATGATTCTACGCGAGGGGGTGGCGCGAGCATGCAAGACGGCATCACCATGTCTTCCAGGCAGGGCGCCGCCTCAGGAGGGCTCGCCATGCTTGACGTGATCGTACTGATCGCCATGGCCATCGTCGCGGCCGCGTTCGCCGCGGGCCTGACGTTCCAGGCCGGCCTGCCCTGGCCTCCCGTGCTCATCGCCACCGCGGCGCTGTTTCTGGTCATGGCGGCATCCTTCGTCAGGCTTGGCCGCGGGTCGCGCGCCCGTGGGGGCGGCGATCGTCTCGAAGAGTTCGAGGAAGCGCTCGAGATCATTGACAGCGATCTGCAACGCATCGATCGGGTCGAGGACGATATCGCCCGCCTCGACCTCCTGTCGGATCGCGTCGAGCAGCTCGATCAGGCACTCGGTGGGGCGGGGCCATCGGACTACTCCGGTGGACAGGCGCGCGCCGAGGAACTCGCTGCCGAGTTCGAGAATGTCTATGCGCGGATCGAGTCCTTGCGGGCGGACGTGGAGACCGAGAACCGCAGTCAGCGCGACAGGATCGCGAGCGACCTCGGCGTCCTCGAAGGCCTGATCAAGCGTCTCTCCGGCGACTTGACGGCGGCGACATCCGTTACTGCGCCCGCAGAGGCCTTCGTTTCGCGCGAGCCATCGCCCGGTGTCCCGCCGGTGGCAGTGGTCGAGGAGGAAGAGGAGATTGCCGTCGAGGCCGTCGAGGAGCCTGCGCCGGAGCTGGAGCCCATGCCTGAGGTGGCTGCCGAGGAGGAGGAGAAGAGCCCGAGGCGAAGGCCGAGACAGTGGAAGAGACTGAGACTGCGGCGGACGAGGAGCCCGAGATTCGGCGGCCTCTCTTTGAGGAAGAGGAGGAGGTTGCGGAGCCAGAGTCTGCTATGGGGCCGGACTCTGCTGCGGAGCCGGAGCCTGCCGCGGAGCCTGAGACCGCCACGGAGCCCGAGACCGCCGCTGCGGCCGCGAGCGCTTTCCTGGACGAAGACGAAGCTGAAGACGCCCGGATGCGGGACATCATCCGCCATGCGGTCGAGGCTGGTCGGGTCGATCTTTATTTGCAGCCGACCGTCACACTGCCCGACCGCAAGGTCCGCTATTTCGAGGCTTTGACGCGCATCAGGACGGCTGAGGACGAGCTTGTCCTGCCTGGTGAGTATATGCCCGTGGCCAAGCGCGCCGCTTTGATGCCTCTGATCGACAACATCCTCCTGGTGCGCAGCGTGCAGGTCCTGCGCCGGCTCGGGCCCGATTCGAATGTGCAGGGCCTTTTCGGCAACGTCTCCATGCACTCACTGCTCGATCCCGACTACTTCCCCGAGCTGATCGAGTTCATGGAGGAGAACAGCGGCCTCAGCGAGAGCCTTATCTTCGAGCTGAGTCAGCCGGAAATGCTCGGCCTTACCGAGGGCGAGCTTAGCTGCCTCGATACGCTCGGCGCGCTCGGCTACAATTTCTGCCTCGATAACGTGTCCGATCTCGATGCCGATTTCGCCGGCTTGAGCGACCGCTATTTCCGCTACGTCAAGATCAACGCCGCGCGCTTTCTGGGAAGCCCCGGCCGGATGGCGTCCGGTCTGAAACGTGACCTCGACGGTCTTGGCATTCAACTGATCATCGAGAAGGTCGAGAACGAAGGCGACGTGGCGGAACTCCTCGATCACGGTATCGAGCTGGCCCAAGGCCACCTGTTCGGCGAGCCGAGGCCGATGAACGCAGCTTTGTCTATCGAGCTTGCAGGCGCCGGCGCTTAACCTGAAAGAAGCGCGCCGCTCTGTGAGAGGCGCGCCGAAAGCCTGTGATCCGAACGGCGCCTATGGGGCCCCGGGACCGATCTTGTCGATCATCTCGTCTTCGATATTGCCGGAGCTTTCGCCTTTCATTTCCTTGGGAGGCGGTGCCATCGGCGCCATCTCTGGTTTCTCCGGCGTCTCGCCTTCCAACGCCTCCGGCGGCTCGTCGGGCCGCAGATCCTCCTCGACGGAGAGGTCCTCCTGGTCGACGACCGGGATCACAAGGGTGCTGGCTTCGTCCAAGGCGAGCCGCGAGGTGGCCTTGGCCGGGCCGGGCGCCGCGAGGAACGCGAGCGCGCAGGCGCCCGCGACAACGCCCGTCTTCAGCAGAAGATGATGCATCTTTCGTCTCCATCGCCGTGAGGTTCGGGGCACGATGCCGTCGACCCGATTCGGCGCGGAGGAGATTTTATCACAGGCTTCGATTGGACCATCGGGCTGTTGCGGCGAATGCTTAGGAAAGCGAAAAAGCCCCGCCCCGGAGAGCGAGGGCGGGGCTTTTCTTGAGTTCAGACTTGAAGGTCAGACATAGCCCTTACATTGGCTGTCGCCCTTCAAGGCCTGCTGGGCGCTCGCGCGGTTGTTGTAGCCCTTGGCATTGCCGAGGATCTTGAGAGTCCTGTCGGGCTTGGCATCGACCACGGCGCAATTGCCGACCGTATCGATCACCGCGTAGTGCTCAGCCGCGAGGGCCGGCGTCGCCACGGCCATCGCCGCAAGCGTTGCGATCAAGAATCGTTTCATGGCTTGGTGCTCCTTCTCGGAGACCTGCCCCGAAAACCACATGGTGACGAGGCGCGCGAAAGTCTCTACCTCCGCCCCGCGGCCTATTTGCGCACCTCACCCGGGCCTCTCGCCTTGACCCCTATCGCCTGAGCCTCTAACCGAGCCCCCATGACCGTCGCTTCGCCCACCATCCCCGTCATCGATTCCATCAAGGACATGGGCGCGGGCTACCGCGCCTGGCTCGTCGACATTTGGGGCGTCATGCATAACGGACATAGCGCGTTTCCCCGCGCCGCTGCCGCGACCCGCGCCTTCCGCGAGTCCGGCGGCATCGTCGTGCTTCTGTCGAATTCGCCGCGGCCGAGCCCCTCCGTCCGGGAGCAGCTGCGCCAGTTCGGCGTGCCCGACGACGCCTACGACGCCACGGTCACCTCCGGCGATCTCACCCGCCACGAGCTTGGCAAGCACAAGAACGCCCGCGTCTTCCATCTCGGTCCCGAGCGCGACCGTCCGATCTTCGAAGGTCTTGATGTCGAGCTCGCCGACCCCGAGCATGCCGACCTCGTGGTCTGCTCAGGCCTGTTCGACGACGATATCGAGACGCCCGACGATTATGCGGGGCTCTTGCGCGACCTGGCGGAACGCAAATTTCCGATGATCTGCGCCAACCCTGACCACCTGGTCGAGCGCGGCAACCGGCTCGTCTACTGCGCGGGCGCGCTCGCCGCCGTCTACGAGAACCTTGGCGGCGAGGTCGTTTACGCCGGCAAGCCCCACGCGCCGGTCTATCACCTCGCGCTTCAGACCATCTCAGGCGTTGCCGGGAGCGATGTCGGCAAGGACCAGGTGCTCGCCATCGGCGACGGCGTGAAAACCGATATCGCCGGCGCCAGCAGCTTCGGCCTTGATGCGGTATTCGTGGCGAGCGCGCTACATGCGCCGGGTGAGGGAGGTGAGGCGCTTGATGCGTCCCATCTCGCCGAGCTCTTCGCGCATGAGACCCGGCGGCCGATCGCCGCCATGCACGCGCTTGTCTGGTAGGGACTAGTTCTTCTCGCGGAACAGTGCGTCGATCCGCGCCTGGTCCTGGGCCACGCTGTTGTGGCTCGGCCCCTCGAGCGTAATCTCCGACCCGATCTTGGCCGGTGTCTTCGCCCGCGCCAGTTCCTCACCGGTGAGCCGGCTCGCGATGACGCAGTCGAGGGTCTCCGCGATCTTGGTGACGCGCTGGCCGACGAGGTCATGGAACCCGCACGCCGTCATGATCGCCAAGATGGCCTCCTGGGCCTTCTCGGCTTCCTCTTTGTCGGCAAGCGCCAGCAACCCTTCCGCCGAGTCGAGGATGCGCGCAGCCGCGTCCTCGGCGGTGCTGCGGATGGCCGCGAGCTCCCGCAACGTGTTCAGGAGCAGCGTGATCTCCGCGGTCACCGAATGGTCGCTGCCGCCGTGTGCCGCTCTGCGGCGAGCAGACGGCGGCTTCCGCTTTGCCTTGGTTCCCCCGACCTGATTCATGAAATTCCCTTTGCTGCAATGATCTTCTGAAAAGTCCCTTCTCTTTGGAAGGGCTCGTCTAGGAAGGCTCGCCGAAGATCGCGTCGATCTTGGACTTCAGCGTCGCCGCGTTGAACGGCTTGACGATGTAGTTGTTCACGCCGGCCTTCTTGGCCGCGATCACGTTGTCGGTCTTCAATTCGGCGGTGACCATGATGAAGGGCGTGCGCGACAGGCGGTCGTCGGCGCGTACCTCGCGCAGGAGCTCGTAGCCCGTCATGGGCTCCATGTTCCAGTCGGAGATCACGAGACCGTAGTCTTTCTCCCGCATCATGCTGAGAGCCGCGGTTCCGTCGCTTGCCTCATCGACATTGGCGAAGCCGAGTTGCTTCAAAAGATTGCGAATAATCCGGATCATCGTCTTGTAGTCGTCGACGACGAGAACCGGCATGCTGGGGTCGAGAGCCATTCTTGAACCTCCTCACGAGCCTTTGGCGTTCTGCTTGGCGTTTGGCAGTGGCCTCCGCCAAAGGACGCTCGCTACGTCCGGCCGATGCGACGATTGGCCAAACGCGACGGCTGGAGATTAATGTTTGGCCGTGAACGGAGGGTTAAGCCCAGTATTCAGGGATATTTTTTAGGCCCACTTCGGGCCTTCCGACCCTTATTGCGGTGCAGCAAGGCCTTCGCTATTTTGCGCAGCTCATTCAATCAATCGGACAAATCAAGCAGGGAAAGCACATGACGAGCATGGCGAACGGTCAGACCAGCCTGGGACACGGCTTTTACTTGGAGGATCTCGCGCCTGACATGGAGGCGAGCGTTTCCAAGGTCATCACCGATGCGGACGTGAGGGCTTTTGCCGGGCTCTCCGGCGACGTCAATCCGGTCCATCTCGATGACGAGTTCGCGTCCGGCACCATCTTCAAGAAGCGCATTGCCCACGGCTTCCTGACCGGCGCGCTGTTCTCCACCGTGCTCGGCACCAAGCTGCCGGGGCCCGGCTGCATCTATCTCTCTCAAGGCCTCAAGTTCCGCGCGCCGGTCTATATTGGCGACGAGGTGGTGGCGACCTGCAAGATCACCGCCGTCGATCCGGAGAAGGGTCGCGTCACGCTCGCGTGCGATTGCTCCGTCAATGGCAAGACTGTGCTCGAGGGCGAGGCACTGATGATGGTCGATCGCCGGGCGCCGCAACAATAGTCGAGACACCAAAGGCGAACGATGGACATCATCCGCTCCTGGCGGGACACACCGCCTGCTCTGAAGGGTGCGGTTCTGGCCATCGGCAATTTCGACGGTGTCCATCGCGGCCACCAAGCGGTTCTCAACGAGGCAAAGCGCATCGCGGTGGCGGAAGGCCGCCGCGCTGGCGCCATCATCTTCGAGCCGCATCCGCGCGAGTTCTTCGCCCCCGATCAGCCGTTCTTCCGGCTGACGCCGCTGCCGGTGAAACTGGAGCTGCTCGAGGCCCTCGGTCTCGATCAAACCTTCGTCCTCACCTTTGACAAGGCGCTGTCGTCGCTCTCCGCTGACTCCTTCGCCACCAAGGTGGTAGGCGGGAGCTTCGGCGCGAGCCACGTGGTGGTGGGCTACGACTTCACTTACGGCAAAGGGCGCACGGGCTCCGTCGAGCAGCTGGCGGCGCTCGGCAAGACGCTCGGCTTCGGCGTCGATGTGGTGGCGCCGGTCACGCTCGAGGGTGGCGTCACCTTCTCGTCGAGCACGATCCGCGCGCATCTCCGCTTGGGCGAGGTCCGCGAGGCCGCCGAGCAGCTCGGCTATTGGTGGCGGGCGCGCGGCCGCGTGGGCAAAGGCGCGGGCCGCGGCAAGGGAATGGGCTTCCCGACCCTCAACTACAAGCTCGCCCCGGGCCAGGACGTGAGCCATGGCATCTACGCCATGCGTGTCCACCATCGCGGGAAGCGGTATCACGCCGCAGGCTATGTGGGCCCGCGCCCCACATTCGGTCCTGACGAGCCGGTGCTGGAAGCCTATCTCCTCGAGTTCTCCGGTGACCTCTACGGTGAGGAGGTCGAGGTCGAGTTCATCGATTTTCTTCGGCCCGATCATGCCTTTGACAGCGTTGACGCGCTTGCCGCCCAGATGGCCGAGGACTGCAAGAAGGCGAAAGAGATTCTGGTCACGGTCGATGCGGACGATCCCATGCGGCGCTTCACGCTCGGGAATGCACTCGCTGACCGAGCACTGGATTGTGGCAAGGCCGGTTGCTAGAACGCCTCGCGGGAGCGAGTCGAGGCCCGGGGCGGAAACAAGGATCATGGTGAAAAAGACGAAGCGCGGCAAAGCGGCCGCCAAGGCTGCGCGCAAGGCCAAGGCCAAGTCCGAGGCGCCGAAGCGCAAGAAGCCTGCGAAGGCCAAGACGGCGCTCGCGCGAAAGAAGGCCTCGAAGGCCAAGACCGTGGCGAAGCGTAAGCCTGCGGCCAAAAAGGCTGCCGCCAAGAAAGCTGTGGCCAAAAAGGCCAAACCCGCGGCAAAGGCTGCAGCCAAGAAGAACTCTGCAGCCAAGCGCAAAGCCGCCGCTAAATCCAAGGCCGCGAAACCCAAGGCCGCGAAAACCAAGACGCTTGCCAAGAAGAAGGCTGCCGGGAAGCCTAGGCAAGGCCAAAGGCGCGACCAAGCCAAAGAAGGCTGCGAAGCCCAAGAAGCTCGCGGGGCTAGAGAAGGCGGCGCCCAAGAAAGTCGCGAAGCCCGGGAAGGCGCCCGCGCCAAAGAAGGCTGTGAAGGCCAAAGCTCCAAAGCCGAAAACCACGGCGCCGACGCCGGTCAAGGTGCAAGTCGAGCGCGACTGGAGCGAGACGCTGTTCTTGCCGAAGACCGACTTCCCCATGAAGGCGGGCCTGCCGCAGCGCGAGCCGGAGCTGCTCCAGCGTTGGGCCGAGATGCGCCTCTACGATCGCTTGCGCGAGGAGGCCATGGGCCGGACGAAGTTCGTCCTGCATGACGGTCCGCCTTACGCCAACGGCAACATCCATATCGGCACTGGACTGAACAAGATCCTCAAGGACGTCGTCACCCGCTCGCACGCCATGATGGGCAAGGACGCCAACTACGTGCCGGGCTGGGATTGCCACGGCCTCCCTATCGAATGGAAGGTTGAGGAGGAGAACTACCGCTCCAAGGGCAAGGCGAAGCCCGACTTCTCGGACTCTGCGGCGATTATCGGCTTCCGCCGCGAATGCCGCGCCTATGCCCAGCACTGGCTCGACGTGCAGCGCGCGGAGTTCAAGCGGCTCGGCGTCGAGGGCGACTGGGAGCACCCCTACACCACCATGAGCTACGACGCGGAAGCGACCATCGCCCGCGAGCTCACGAAGTTCGCCATGAATGGGCTGCTCTATCGCGGCTCGAAGCCCGTGATGTGGTCCGTCGTCGAGCGCACCGCGCTTGCCGAGGCCGAGGTCGAGTACCAGGAGATTGAGAGCCCGGCGATCTACGTGAAGTTCCCGGTGATGTTTGCCAGCGCCGAGAATCCCAATCCGCAAGCGCTCCAGCACGCATACGTCGTCATCTGGACGACCACGCCTTGGACCATTCCCGGCAACCGCGCCATCTCCTATTCGCCATCGATCGGCTACGGGCTCTACGAGATTACCCAAGCGCCGGAAGGACAACTGGGCCAAGGTCGGCGAGCGGCTGATCCTGGCCGATGCGCTGGCCGACACCGTGAAGGCGGCGGCGCGGATCGAAGGCTGGTCGCGAACCGGCGATGTGACGAGCGAGATGCTCCGCCACGCCATGTGCGCCCATCCGTTGCGCGATCAAAGCGACTATCGCTTCATGGTTCCGCTGCTTGCCGGCGAGCATGTCACGGAGGATACCGGTACGGGCTTCGTGCACACCGCGCCGGGCCACGGCATGGACGACTTCGAGGTGTGGACCGCCAACGAGCGTCTCTTGCACGAGCGCAACATCGACAAGGCGATTCCCTTCACCGTCGACGAGGCCGGCTTCTTCACCAAGGAGGCGCCGCGCTTCGAAGGTAAGCGCGTGGTCGACGACAAAGGCAAGTTTGGCGACGCTAACGAGGCGGTGATCCAGGCGCTCATCGCGGCGAATGCGCTCATCGCGCGCGCCCGCTACAAGCACGACTATCCCCACTCCTGGCGGTCCAAGAAGCCCGTGATCTTCCGGGCCACGCCGCAATGGTTCATCGCCATGGACCAAGACCTCGATGGCGGCGACAGCTTGCGCGCCCGTGCGCTGAAAGCGATCGACGCCACACACTTCGTGCCGCCGCAAGGGGAGAAGCGCATCAAAGGCATGGTCGACACGCGCCCCGATTGGGTCGTGTCGCGCCAGCGTGCCTGGGGCGTGCCCATCACCGTATTCGTCCACAAGGAGACCGGCGAGGTCATTCCGCGCCAGGGCTTCGATGCCTCAGGCGAACTGATCGACCGGATCGTCAACGCCTTCGAGAAGGAAGGCGCCGACGCCTGGTTCATGGACGGCGCGAAAGCACGCTTCCTCGCCGGCCTCGTGGACAACCCCGACGCCTGGGAGAAGGTCGACGACATTCTCGACGTCTGGTTCGATTCCGGCAGCACCCACGCCTTCGTGTTGGAGAAGCGTCCCGACCTCAAATGGCCGGCGGACCTTTATCTCGAAGGTTCCGACCAGCATCGCGGCTGGTTCCAGTCCTCACTCCTGGAATCGTGCGGCACGCGCGGCCGCGCCCCCTTCGATGCGGTGTTGACCCACGGCTTCGTCAACGACGAGGACGGCCGCAAGATGTCGAAGTCGCTCGGCAATGTGGTGGCGCCACAAGACGTCATCCGCCAATCCGGCGCGGAGATCCTGCGGCTGTGGGCCATGAGCTCCGACTACGCCGAGGACTTGCGCATCGGACCCGACATCATCAAGGCGAACGTCGATTCCTATCGCCGCCTGCGCAACACGCTGCGCTTCCTGCTGGGCAATCTTGCCCATTACGAGGAGAGCCTGACGGTCGCGTACGCCGAGATGCCGGAGCTCGAGCGCTATATGCTCGCCCGCCTCGCCGAGCTCGATGCGCTCGTGCGCGAGGGCTACACCGCATACGACTTCAAGCGCATCTTCCATGCGCTGCTCAATTTCTGCGTCAACGACTTGTCGGCCTTCTATTTGGACATCCGCAAAGACGCGCTCTATTGCGATGCCTATGACAGCATGACGCGCCGCGCCGCGCTCACCGTCATGGACCGCCTGTTCTCCTCCCTCACCGCGTGGCTCGCGCCCATGCTTTGCTTCACCATGGAGGAGGTGTGGCTCAACCGCTTCCCGCATGACAAAGGCTCGGTGCATTTGCGCCAATTGCCCGACGTGCCGGAGGAGTGGCGCGACGAGGCGCTGGCCGAGAAATGGCGCCAAGTGCGCCAAGTGCGCCGCGCGGTGACTGGCGCGCTCGAGATCGAGCGCAAAGAGGGCCGCATCGGCTCGAGCCTGGAAGCGGCCCCCAAGGTCTACGTGTCGGATGGGGACTTGCGTGCGGCGCTTGCCGGTGTCGATCTCGCCGAGATCGCCATTACGAGCGGCGCCACCCTGATCCCGGAAGAGGGGCCGGGCGACGCCTTCCGCCTCGAGGACGTCGAAGACGTGTCCGTGGTCTTCGTGCAGGCCAAAGGCAAGAAATGCGCGCGGTCGTGGAAGATCCTGTCCGAAGTTGGATCCGACCCCGAGTTCCCAACCCTCTCGCCGCGCGACGCGGCAGCCGTGCGCCAGTTCGATGCGCGCGCGAAAGCGCAGGCGTAGCGCCATGCGTCACTGGCTCTGGGGATCGCTGTCGCCGCTTGGGCTTACCATCGCCGCCCTCACGGTCGTCGCAGACCAGGCGAGCAAGCTTTGGCTGCTCTTCGTCTTTGACATCGGCGCCAAGGGCACGGTCACGGTCGCGCCCTTCTTCGACCTCGTCCTGGTTTGGAACAGAGGCATCAGCTATGGGCTCTTGACCCAGGACAGCCAGCTCGGGCGCCTCGGGCTAATCGCGTTCGCATGCGTGGCGATCATCGCGCTGGTCATGTGGCTCGCCCGGGTGACCTCGCCCCTCACGGCTGCCGCCATCGGCCTTATCATCGGTGGGGCTATCGGCAACGCCATCGACCGTATCGCCTATGGCGCAGTGGCGGATTTCTTCGCTTTTCACGCTTTTGGCTTCGAGTGGTATATCTTCAATATCGCCGACGTAGCCATTGTTGCCGGGGTCATTGGACTTCTGTATGACTCTCTTGTCGGGGGTCACAAAAAGGCCGGAAACCCCTCCAAGATGTAGTTAGATCCGGGACTTCGCCGGGTTCTGAGGGGAGTCGTGGGGCACATCACCGCCATAGCCTTTGCTGACCGGGCCTTGAAGCTCGTGGGCGCGCTCGCCTGCGCGGCGATCCTTGGCGGCTGCGGTGGCGTCGAGTTCCAAGGGAAGATTTTCGACTACATGGGCGTGTCCGGCGATCGCCAGCACGCTGATGTAAAGATGGCCGAGCGCCCGCCGCTCTTGGTGCCGCCGAATGTCCGCAAGCTGCCGCCGCCAGGCCAGGGTGCCGCCGTGGCTACGGCCCGCCAGGACTGGCCGGATGATCCGGAGAGGGTACGCAAGCGCACCATGGAGGCGGAGGAGGCCAAGCAGAATGAGGCCGAGGCCGAGGCCGATCCTCTGAACCCTTACGCCGGCAAGCCGACCCTGCTCGACAAAGCATTTGGCCGGTCGAAGACGGTGGAAGAACCGGTGGCCGATGTGCCTGAGCCTGATCCCTCCGACAGAGTGGTCGACAACAACCAGGCGCCGTCCCAGCCGAAGGGCCTGCAGCCGCACGTGCCGGAAGCGCCGTTACCCAACCGGAACGACGAGGATTTCCACCCGGCCGCGCCTGACAGCTATAAGGGCGTCAATAGCGGCTCTGCGCCCGTCGGCTACTAGCAACCCTGCTTAACCGAGTGAATCCCTCGAAGCCCCCGCTCATCCGCGGTTGGCCGCGATCTTGCACCTCTGTTTTCATTGAAAAACCTGGCCCGAGGCCCGACATGTGGCGCATCGGTTAGCGGCTTGTTAAGCTTAAGCCTCCCGCGCGCCTCTTGCCCGCATCACAACCCTCAGGCCTCGCTGAATGGTGGTAGGGATGCTAGATCAACGGACCGCCGCTCTCCGAGTCGGCCTGGTCACAGCCATTATGAGTCTTTCGATGTCGGTTGCTGCTGTCGCGGCTGAAAAAGCCCCTTCTGAGCACGTTCGCGAGTTCGCCCTGGCCAACGGCCTCGATGTCGTGGTCATCCCCGATCACCGGGCTCCCGTCGTGACCCAGATGGTCTGGTACAAGGCGGGCGCGGCGGACGAGCCTCCTGGTACGTCGGGTATCGCCCACTTCCTCGAACATCTCATGTTCAAGGGCACCGACAAGATCCCGACCGGACAGTTCTCCAAGATCATCGCTAAGAACGGCGGCGAGGATAACGCCTTCACCAACCACGACGTCACCGCCTACTTCCAGCGGGTGGCCAAGGATCGTCTGCCCACGGTGATGGAGATGGAAGCCGACCGCATGGCCAATCTGCGGCTTACCCCGGAGGACGTGAAGACCGAGCGCAACGTCATCCTCGAGGAGCGCCGCTCCCGTGTCGACAACGATCCGGGAAGCATCCTGCAAGAGCAGATGATGGCCGCGCTCTACCGCAACCATCCTTACGGCATTCCCATCATCGGCTGGGAGCACGAGATGGAGGGGCTGACCCGCGAAGACGCCTTTGCCTTCTATCACCGCTTCTATGCCCCGGAGAATGCAATCCTCGTCGTCGCCGGCGACGTGGAGCCGGACGAGGTGAGGGCGCTCGCCGAGAAGACATTCGGTAAGATTGCGCGGCACGGCGAGGCCATCGAACGCGTTCGCCCGCAAGAGCCTGAGCACGATGCAGCAGTCACGGTCACCCTGGAAGACGCCCGCGCTGGCCGCACCACGGTGCAGCGCTATTACATCGTGCCGAGCTACGCCTCGGCCGAGCCGGGCGAAGCGGAAGCCCTAGACCTCCTGATGCGTATCGCTGCCCATGGCGCCGTCAGCCGAATCTATAAGCGGCTCGTCAGGGAGCAGAAGGTCGCGGCGAGCGCCGGCGGCTGGTACACCGATTCCGGTCTCGATTCCGGCCGGCTCGGCTTCTACGCCATTGCCGGTGCGTCGGACGCGGCCGAAGACCTCGAAAAGGCCATCGACGGCGTTATCGCCGAGCTGCGTGAGAAGGGCGTGACGCAAGACGAGCTCAACCGCGCCCGTGCTTCGCAAGTCGCCGAGTTCGTCTACAACTCCGACTCCATTTCGCGCATGGCCCGCCAATATGGCTGGCGGCTCGCCGCCGGCATGAGCGTGGAGGACGTGGAGGAATGGCCCGACCGGCTGAAGCAGGTGACCGTCGACGATATCCGCGCCGTGGCCCGCAAATATCTTGTTGAGAACAACTCGGTCACGGGAATTCTGACGCCGGTCCCCGAATATACGAGCAGCATTGGTGAGAAAGCCGCCCCACGGGCCGGAAACGGAAAGTCGTAGACGCGGATGATGATTCGCTCTTCGCTTTCCGCCCGAATGGTCCGGCTTGGTGTGTCGCTCGCGGCGCTGGCGCTGCTGGCGATGCCTGCGGCGGCCAAAGGGAGTGGCATGAAAATTCAAGAGGTTACGAGCCCCGGCGGGATCAAGGCCTGGCTTGTGGAGAGTCACGCAAATCCGTTGATCGCCATACGCTTCGCCTTCCGCGGCGGCGCGTCCCAGGATGAGCCGGGTAAGGAGGGTTTGGCCTATTTTGTAACGGCCATGATGGACGAGGGCGCCGGCGATCTCGACTCGACCGCCTTCCAGGAGCGCGAGCAGGCGCTCGCCATGCGCATGGACTTCGACGCCGGCCGCGACGTCATGCTCGGCAGCCTGCAGACACTGACCGAAAACAAGGACGAGGTCTTCGATTTGCTGCGGCTCGCCATGGCGCAGCCCCGCTTTGATGCGGATGCACTCGCGCGGGTGCGCGCCCAGATTTTGGCTGGACTCAAATTCGACGAGAACGATCCGGAGACCGTGGCCTCGATCGCCTGGGACAAGCTGGCGTTCCACAATCATCCTTACGGCCGCCCGGTGAAGGGCACGATGCAATCGGTCTCCGACATCACCACTGACGATCTTCACGATTACGTTCGCCGCGTCTTCGCCCGCGACAAGCTCGTGATCTCGGTGGTCGGCGACATCGATGCCGAAGAGCTCGGCAAGGCGCTCGACAAGATCTTCGGCGACTTGCCGGCGAAATCGGAACTCGCGGCCGTGGCCGATGCGAACCCGACGCAGGGCCCCAAGCGTGAGGTCATCGTCATGGACGTGCCCCAGTCGGTGGCGCAGTTCGGTCTGCGCGGCATCTCGCGCCACGACACCGATTTCATCTCGGCCTATGTGCTCAACTACATCATCGGCGGCGGCGGCTTTTCCTCGCGGCTGATGGAAGAGGTGCGCGAGAAGCGCGGCCTTGCCTATTCGGTCTATTCCAACCTCTATCCCTATCAGCACGGCGCCGTGTTCATCGGCAACGTGGCCACCAAGAACGAGGCCGTCGGCCAATCGCTCGCGGTGATCCAGGACGAGCTCAAGCGGCTGGCGGAGCACGGGCCGAGCCAAGAGGAGCTGGAAAGCGCCAAGGCTTATCTGACTGGCGCGTATGCGCTGCGCTTTGAATTGTCGACGAGCATTGCCAGCCAGCTCCTGTGGATCCAGATCGAGAATCTCGGCATCGACTATGTCAGCAAGCGCAACGAGCTGGTCGAGGCGGTGACCATGCACGACATCAAGCGCGTGGCGAAGCGCATGCTCGCCCCCGACCGTCTCCTCACCACCATCGTCGGCAAGCCGGTCGAGCCGGCCGCCACGGCGGGACAAGGCGCTCCCGGCTAGCCTGCATGCGAGTTTTCACAGCGTAGAATCGGGGTAGAGTGCCGACCCTGCCGGTATCGCCGGCGGGCAAACGGAGGCACGCGATGGCTATTCGTCAGCTGCCGCCGAACCTCATAAATCGCATCGCCGCGGGTGAGGTGGTCGAGCGGCCTGCAAGCGTCGTCAAGGAGTTGGTGGAGAACGCGATCGACGCGGGCGCCTCCCGTATCGACGTGACGGCTACGGGCGGCGGCTTGGGTCTGATCCGCGTCACCGACGACGGCGCCGGCATGGGGCCCGAGGACCTGGCGCTCGCCGTCGAGCGCCACGCCACCTCGAAGCTCGCCGACGACGAGCTCTCACATATTCTGACGCTCGGCTTTCGCGGCGAGGCGCTGCCCTCGATCGGCGCCGTAGCGCGGCTCTCCATCACCAGCCGAGCCAAGGGCGTGAAAGAGGCGTACCGGATCGCTGTCGATGGCGGGCGCAAAGCCCCGTTGAAGCCGGCAGCACTCGCCGCCGGTACCGAGGTCGAGGTGCGCGATCTGTTTTACGCCACGCCTGCCCGCCTCAAATTCATGAAGTCCGAGCGTGCCGAGAGCGCGGCAATCGCCGACGCTGTCAAGCGGCTCGCGCTCGCCCATCCGGAGATTGCGTTTTCGCTGTCGACCGGCGAACGCACCACGCTCCGCCTCGATGCCTGCGCGCCGGGCCTGCTCGATCATGCCTTGGCGCGGCTCGGGCGCATCCTCGGGCCCGACTTCGTCGACGATGCGCTTCCCGTGAAGGCGGCGCGCGGATCCATGACGGTGGAAGGCTTCGCCGGGCTGCCCACGCTCCACCGGCCGAATGGACTGCAAGCTTACCTCGTCGTGAACGGACGGCCCGTGCGCGACAAGCTCATCGCCGGCACCGTGCGCGCCGCCTATGGCGACCTCGTGCCCCATGGCCGCTATCCCATGTTGGCGCTGTTCCTCGACCTGCCGCCGGACGAGGTGGACGTGAACGTCCATCCCGCCAAGACCGAGCTCCGCTTCCGCGATCCGAACGCGGTGCGCTCGCTCCTCATCGGCAGCTTGCGCGAGGCCTTGGGTGCGGCCGGCCACCGCGCCACGGCGAGCCTGTCCCAATCGGCGCTTCAGCGCATGGTCCGGCCCTCTGAGACGCCTTCGCCATCACCGGCTGCGCGCCCGCAAACCTATTCGAGCTATACGCCCTCCGCGGAGCTTCGGGTTTGCGGAGCGGGCGCAAGCGCCGCTGGCGGAGGTCTCGGTCCCCTCCGCCGACATGCGCGGCGCCGCCACCGGGACGGCGATACCGGCACGGACTACCCGCTCGGCGCCGCCCGCGCCCAAGTTCAAGACACCTTCATCATCGCCGAGACCGAGGATGCGCTCGTGATCGTCGACCAGCACGCCGCGCATGAGCGCCTCGTCTACGAGCGGCTGAAGGGCGCGTTGGCAAACGGCGGCATCGCCCGCCAGATGCTGCTGATCCCCGAAGTGATCGAGCTCGACGGCGAGGCGGCCGCGAGCCTTCTCGCCGTCTCGGACGAGCTGGAGCGCTTGGGGCTGGTCATCGAAGCCTTCGGGCCTCAGGCCGTCGTCGTCCGTGAGGTGCCTTCGCTGCTCGGCACCTGCGACGTCAAAGGCCTGCTCGCGGATCTCGCCAATACGCTCCTCGAAGCGGAGGAGGAGGGGGAGGGGCGCCGCCTCCTGGCGGCAAGGCTCGACCAAGTGCTCTCCACCATGGCCTGTCACGGCAGCGTCCGCGCCGGACGAAGGCTCAGCCCCGATGAGATGAACGCGCTGCTCCGCGACATGGAGAAGACGCCGTTCTCCGGCCAGTGCAATCACGGCCGTCCCACCTATATCGAGCTCAAGCTCACCGATATCGAGAAGCTGTTCTCACGCCGGTGAGCCGCGCCTCAAAGCTGGACCCGCGCGGTCCCTTGGTGCTCGGTGACGCAAGCGGCGAGCGAGGCGATGGCGTCGGCCGTGCCGGTCAGTTTGAAGCTGAACTCGGTCCCATCCGTGGCGATCCTCAAGACCTTGCCGTGGCGCATGGCCTCGATCACCGGATCGGAGTTCTCGAGCGGGATGAGAATGCCGTGGGTGTCGACCACCTTGGCTACCGCGGCGATCGGGTCGCGCTTATCCACGAGCAGCAGCACGGCTTTGCGCGCGCCGACCTCGAAGGTCCGCGTCTCGTCGGCGAGGACCAGCCCCCAGTTGAAATCCTTGCTGATGACGAAGCCGAGCAGAACGCCGTCCTTGGCTTCCGCCGTCATGGTGCAGTCGGAGAATTGCCCGTCCGCATCGTAATTGGCGTCGCCGTTCCAAACGCCCGAGGTAAAGCTATCCTTGGGGGCTTCCGTTGCCGCGACGGCCGCCAAGAGCAAAGGCGCAAACAGCAGCGCTCTCAATCTCATCAGCCCTCCCCGCTCCCCACCTCTTGTATCTAAACACATTTTCCAGCCTTGCGCGAAAATCGCCCGCCTCATCCGGAAAGCTTGGCAATGCCGATCTCCGTGTCGCCGTAGCGGCGCCGGTCGATCTCGACGAAGGGGGCCGGCCATTCAGGCGCAAGGCCTGCGCGCTCCTCGAGAACGGCGACGGCCTCGTCTTTGAGCCACCCGCCTGCAACGGCCGCCGCGAGCCCCCGTTCCCCTAAGCCTTTGCCATAAGGCGGATCGCAGAACACGAGGTCGAAGGGGGCCACCGTGCCGGCCGGCCCGAGCCGCGTCGCGTCGCGTCGCCAGATCTTGGTGACGCCGGTCAGCCCGAGCGCCTCCACGTTGCGGCGGATGGCGGCGCGGGCGGCCGCGTCGTCCTCGATGAACAGGCTGTAGCGGGCGCCGCGCGACAGCGCCTCAAGCCCGAGCGCGCCGGAGCCCGCGAACAGGTCGAGCACGCGCGCACCCTCGAAATCGATTCCCGGCGTCCCATGCTCCAGCACGTTGAACAGCGCCTCGCGCACCCGGTCCGAAGTGGGCCGCGTGGCGAGGCCTTTCGGCGCCTCGATGGTTGCGCCCCTGAACTTTCCGGCGATGATTCTCATTTTCGGCGCGTTGCCTGCCGGTCGAGCTGCCCACGACGCAGGCCGAGTTCCCCGGCGAGTTTCGTGCCGAGCTGGTCGACCAGGACCTTGGGCTTCACCTCTTCGACCGCGCCGGCGGCGAGCTCGCCCAGCGCAAACGGTCCGAACGACACGCGGATCAGCCGGTTCACCGTGAGCCCCAAATGATCGGCGATGCGCTTCACCTCGCGGTTCTTGCCTTCGCGCAAGGCAATGGTCAGCCACATATTGCTGCCTTGCTCCCGCTCGACGCGCGCCTCGACCGGGCCGTAGCGGATCCCGTCAATGGTGACACCGCTTTTGAGCGCATCGAGCGCGTCTTGGCCGACCCGCCCATGCGCCCGCACCCGGTAGCGCCGCACCCACCCCGTGCTCGGCAGCTCCAGATGCCGTGCCAGCGCGCCGTCCGTGGTGAGGAGAAGCAGGCCTTCGGTGTTGATGTCGAGCCGCCCCACCGAGACGACCCGCGGCAACCCGTCCGGCAACGCCTCGAACACGGTCTTGCGCCCTTGCGGGTCCTTGTGGCTGGTCACCAGCCCCTTCGGCTTGTGGTAGCGCCATAGACGCGCCGGCACTGCTTGCGGCAGCGGCTTGCCGTCCACCGTAATGGTGTCGGTGTCCGAGACCACATGGGCCGCGGTCTTGAGCACCTTGCCGTTGACCGCCACACGGCCCGCTTCGATCCATTTCTCGGCGTCGCGCCGTGAGCAGAGCCCGGCATGGGCGATCGCCTTGGCGATGCGCATGGGCTCATGTGGGATTGGGGGCGCATCCCCCTGTTCCCGGGGCGCTTGACCCCGGCTTCGCTTCTCGCCCACTTTGCCACCCATGACGGCGAAGCTTGCAGATGCGGCGCTCCCGAGCAAGCGCCCCATGGACCTGGCGCTAAAGGAGGCCGAGGCCGCGCGCGACCGCGGCGAGGTGCCGATCGGCGCCGTGGTCGTCGGGCCAGACGGCACGGTCCTGGCGCGCGCCGGCAACCGCACGCTCGAGCTGCGCGATCCCACGGCCCATGCGGAGCTCATCGCCGTCCGCGAGGCTTGCGCCAAGCTCGGCAGCGAGCGGCTGGTCGGCTGCGATCTCTACGTGACGCTCGAGCCCTGCGCCATGTGCGCCGCCGCCATCTCGTTCGCCCGCATTCGCCGGCTCTATTTCGGCGCTGGCGATCCGAAAGGGGGCGCCGTGGAGCACGGGCCGCGGCTTTTCCAGCAGCCCACCTGCCACCACGCGCCCGAGATCTATGGCGGGCTCAGTGAGACCGCCGCCGCGGGCCTGCTCAAGGACTTCTTCGCCGCCCGCCGCTAGCCGGCCGGCCTAGTTGAAGTCCTGGAGATTAAGGTCCCATCTGCCGGGCGTGTACCAGAGGCAGCCGTTGAGCGCCTTGGACCACAGGCATTTCTGACCGGGGCGGGGGCCGGCAAGCGTACCGTTGCGCTTATGGGTGAGGAGCGAGTTCTCCCAGCGCTGGCCGACGGACTCTTCGGCGAGTGCGACGCTCGCCGAGAGGACGATCAGACAAAGGGCGATGAGCGAAGATTTCATGTCAGTCTCCCTGAGGTAAGTGCAAAGTAATACCTAGGGCGGACTAACAGCAGGTTGCGTATTTCAGTGAATAATCGGTGACTTACAAATTGCTATACAGAAAACACTGGAGAAAAACTTCGAAGAAAATTTTACTCAACAAGTATTGATCTCGTCCCGAGCGGCACGTGCGCCCGGAGACGAACCAATTGAGAGCAACACGCGCCGCGAAGCGCGCGCTTGGATCGCTGCCGTCAAGGAGAGAGGAAAGCTTAGTTGGGACCCAGGCCGTAGGGCTGTGGGTAGGGCGCGTTCGGGTCGTGTGGCCACGTGTTCTGCGGATAGAAGCTCCGCTCGATGGCCTGATTCTCGATGTTCCCCTTGGAATAGGGCACGAAGCCGAAATAACCGGACCAGCCACGTCGGCCAGGCCCCGTCGCGACGTAGGGATAGATCGGCGTCCGGTCGCGCTGATAGATCTTTGCCTGCTGGGCCGGGGGCTGCGGGCTTGGGATGCTGACAACACCGGGCATCGCCTTGGCGGGACCGGCCCAGGTCAGGAGCCACAGATAGAAGAGAATCGCAGCGACCCCCACGATGCCGGACACGGTCTTCTTGCTGACGGGGAGGTCGTAAGTCATGTGATTCTCATTTTCTCTCGGCGCCGCCAGATGACTTGCAAATAGTGACCGCATCGTGAAAAGGCAACGCCTTACCGCAAGAAAACACGGCAAAAACGTGTTTGTCGCCCAATCTATCGGTCTGCGGTGAATCTCTAGCTAACAGAAGCAGTGCTTCAGAGCTAAGTCTTACGCCCGCCGATGTCGCGGCGAGAGCCTCCGCCGCCAGCGGTTCGGCGTCGACGGAGAGCCGCGCGGACCGGCTAGTCTGGTTGCCGGATGTTGGATAGCCTGGATCTTCGGCCACGGCTCGGACAGAATCGTGGCGTTGTGTAGTTGTGCTTGGAGCGCCATCGCCTTCCCCAGGGAGGATTCCTCATGCGAATCTTTTTGGTTGCGGTCATTCTGGTATTCTCTGCGTCATCTGCCTTTGCCTTGAAGGGTACTTCTGGCGGTGGCCTCGGGTTCGAGTGCACTGTCGGCGGAAAATGCTACTGTGATGGGCCGGTTGAATCCCCCGATTGCAAGGGTGCCGCCAAAAACTGCTCTGATGGCGTCAAATGTCCATGCGGTTGGGCAGTGGACAATTGCTGCTGCACCTACCAGGTGAGGAAAGCCCCTAGTTCTCCTGGGCTCGGCAAGCTGCCAAACGCCGGAACGCTGAAGAGGCAATAGCCAGACTGGCCAAGGCTCTCCGTGGTTTATCGTCGTTCTCTTGCGCTCCGGCCTGCGAGAGCGCGCCAGCCGATGTCGCGGCGGCAGAAGCCGCCAGGCCAATCGATCTTGTCCACCGCCGCATAGGCGCGCGCCTGCGCTTCGGCGATGTCCTTGCCCCGTGCGGTGACGCCGAGCACCCGGCCGCCATTGGCGAGGATACGGTCTCCGTCGCGCTTGGTGCCGGCATGGAAGATCTCGACATCCGGATCGGCCCCGGCGGCGTCGAGCCCCTTGATCTCGGTGCCCTTCTGGTAAGCGCCCGGATAGCCCTTCGCCGCCATGACCACGCAGAGCGCCGCGGCGTCGTGCCAGTCGAGCGTGATGCCGGTGAGTTTTCCTTCCGCCGTGGCGATCAGCGCCGGCACGAGGTCCGACTTGAGGCGCATCATCAGCGCCTGCGCCTCGGGATCGCCGAAGCGCACATTATATTCGATGAGCTTCGGGGCTCCGTCCTGGATCATCAGCCCGGCATAGAGCACACCTTTGAAGGGCGTACCGCTCGCGCGCATCGCGGCGACCGTAGGGGCGATGATCTCGTCCATGACGCGCGTGCGCAGCGCCTCGGTCATGACCGGCGCCGGCGAATAGGCACCCATGCCGCCCGTGTTGGGGCCGGTGTCGCCGTCATAGGCGCGCTTGTGGTCTTGGGCCGTGACGAGCGGCAACGCCGTCTCGCCGTCGACCAGGGCGAAAAAGCTCGCCTCCTCGCCGGACAAATGCTCCTCGACCACGATCTCGGCGCCCGCTTCGCCGAAGGTGCCCGACAAGCAGGCATCGATCGCGGCGTCCGCCTCCGCGCGGGTCTCGGCGATCACCACGCCTTTGCCGGCCGCAAGCCCGTCTGCCTTGATGACTATAGGGAACTCTTGCTCTGCCGCGTATGTCTTGGCCGCCACGGCGGTGTCGAAGCGCCCATAGGCCGCGGTCGGGATACCGTATTCGGCGCAGAGATCTTTGGTGAAGCCTTTGGAGCCTTCGAGCTGGGACGCCGCCTTGGACGGCCCGAACACGAGAATGCCTTGGCTCTCGAGATCGTCGGCGAGGCCGGCGACGAGCGGCGCCTCCGGCCCCACCACCACGAGGCCGATCGCTTTCTCCTTGCAGAACGCCGCGACCGCTGCGTGGTCGGCCACGTCGAGGACGATGCACGCCGCCACCGCCGCGATGCCGGCATTCCCCGGCGCACAATAGAGCTGGTCGAGAAGGGGACTCTGCGCGAGCTTCCAGGCGAGCGCATGCTCGCGTCCGCCGCCGCCGATCAGAAGCACATTCACCGTCCGCGAGACCCCACTTGTTCCGGTCTTGTTCGCCGCGTCCGGGGCCTGTATGCCCTTTGTGACAGACCCCGCGCGGCTCTTAGCACGAGACGGCGGGTCCGCGAAAAGAGATGAAGTGAATATGGCCGACCGCATGCCCACAGAGGTCCAGACGAATCTCGTCGAGTACACGGTCTCCGAACTCGCGTTCGCACTGAAGCGGACGGTGGAGGGCGCCTATGGGCTCGTCCGGCTGCGTGGCGAGATCTCGGGCTATCGGGGCCCGCACAATTCCGGCCATTGCTATTTCAAGCTCAAGGACGAAGGCGCGGCGATCGAGGCCGTGGTCTGGCGCAGCACGTTTGCTCGGCTCAAGTTCAAGCCCGAGGAAGGGCTCGAGATCGTCGCCAGGGGCAAGATCACAACCTATCCCGGCAAGTCGACCTATCAGATCGTCATCGACGAGCTTGAGCCTGCCGGCGTCGGCGCGCTCATGGCACTGCTAGAGCAGCGCAAGAAGCAGCTCGCCGCCGAAGGCCTGTTCGACGAGGCGCGCAAGAAGCCGCTGCCTTTCCTGCCGCGCCTCATCGGCGTGGTCACCTCGCCTACGGGCGCCGTGATCCGCGACATCCTCCATCGCCTGGAGGATCGCTTTCCCTCCCATGTGCTGGTGTGGCCGGTCAGGGTGCAAGGCGAGACCTGCGCGGTCGAGGTCGCTGCCGCCATTCACGGTTTCAATGCGATGCCGTCGCCTGCAGGGCTGAAGCGCCCCGACCTCATCATCGTCGCCCGTGGCGGCGGCAGCCTCGAGGATCTCTGGGGCTTCAACGAGGAGATCGTCGCCCGCGCCGCGGCGGCGAGCGCCATCCCGCTCATCTCCGCCGTGGGGCACGAGACCGACTGGACGCTTATCGATCTTGTCGCCGACCATCGCGCGCCGACACCGACCGCCGCGGCCGAACGTGCCGTACCGGTGCGCTCCGAGCTGCTCATCACCGTGCGGACGTTCGGCGTACGCGGCGCAGGCACGCTCCGGCGCACGCTTGAAGCTTGGCGCAGCCGCTTTGTCGCTTCGGCGCGTGGACTGCCCCGACGCGCCGATATTCTTGGCGCTGCCCAGACAGCGTCTCGACGCTGCGAGCCACAAATTGCCGCGTGCGCTGCTCGCCAATGCCGTCGCGCACCGTTCGGGCCTTGAGCGCGCCGGCTCGAGATTGAGGCCGCATCTCGTCGCACACACGGCGAGCAAGGGCCGCGAGCAAATCATTCGGCTCGACCGCGCCCGCGCCCGCGCGCTTCACCTGACGGTCGACCGCGCGCGCCGCCGTCTCGATGCGCAAGCGAAGCTCCTCTCCACCCTCGGCTATCACAACGTGCTGGCGCGCGGCTTCACGCTCGTCCGCGCCGCCGACGGCACCATGCTGCGCAAAGCCGCCGAGGTGAAGCCGGGTGCGGCCCTGGACATCGAGTTCGCCGATGGCCATGTTGAGGCCCATGCGGACCCAATGCGTGAAGGGCAAAGCCGGAGCCGCGAAGAAAGAGCCGCGCCGCCGCTCTGATGAAAAGCAGGGGAGTCTGCTCTGAGCATGATCCGGAAAAGTGGGAACCGGTTTTCCGATAAGATTATGCGTCATGAAAAGAGCGCCCTGGCAACGGATCGTTCGTGACGCTATGTTGACGGACAACAAGAGAGTTACACTGACTTGATGAACCGCTTCGAACGCAATATCGGCTTCAAGGGCGAAGCCAAGCTCAAATATCTCGACGGCGAGGTGCAGGTGATGACGCCTGGCGACTTCGTGCGCTGCGCCGTCACCGGCAAGGCAATCCCCCTCGATGAGCTGCGCTATTGGAGCGTCGAGCTGCAAGAGGCCTATGCCGACGCGGCGGTCTCTCTCAAGCGCTACCGCGAGACCCGCGCCGCAGCCGAGCCCGAACTCAGCTAGCGCCAGTCACTCTGCTCAGCAAATTTTTCGCCGCCGCTTCGTCGTCGAACGTCACGACGATGGGGAAGGGGCGTGAGCGGTGCTTGAGCTCGGTGAGCGCGCTGTCTTCGTCCTCGTCCGGAAGCCGCGCCCAGTCCTTCTCCGTGGTCACCAGCATCGCTGATCTGTCTTCAGCCTCTTGCAGGAGACGCTTTGCCTCTTTCTCCGTGAAGCGGTGATGATCGGGAAAGCCGTGGCTTTCGATCAGCCGCGCGCCGTTTGCTTTGAGCGTGGCGAAGAACTTGGCCGGCCGCGCGATGCCCGCAAAGCCGATCACCGGCAGCACGCCGAGCCAGCGCGAATCGCAATTGGGCGCGATCTTGGCGCGGAGCACGGGCTTGCCGGCCCCCTCGAATGCCGCGATCAGCGCGTTCGCTTTCCTGCCCTCGCCGATAACGACAAGCGCGTCGGCGTGCACGATCTGGCCTTCGAGCGGGGCACGTAACGGGCCGGCCGGGATGACGCGCTCATTACCGAGCCCCACGGACGCATCCACCGCGATCAAGCACAGATCCTTGGCGAGGCTCGGGTTCTGAAAGCCGTCGTCCATGACGATGACGTCCGCTCCTCCGGATTCGATGGCCTTGGCCCCGGCCACCCGGTCCGCCGAGACGATGGTCGGCGCTGCCGCTGCCAAGAGCAGCGGTTCGTCACCGACCTCTTCAGCGCTGTCGCCTTCGCCGACCTGCACGAGGCCCTTGGCCCCGCCGCCATAGCCGCGGGTGAGGAAGGCGGGCGTCTTGCCCATTGCCTTCAGAAGCGTCGCGACCGCGAGCGCCGTCGGCGTCTTGCCGCCACCACCCGCCGTGAAATTGCCGATGCAGACCACGGGCAGGCGCGAGCGGTAGACCTCGCCCCTTTTCAGGCGCGCCGCGGCCACCCGCCCATAGAGCGCCGCAAGCGGGGAGAGTGCCGCCGCGACCACCCCCGCCTTGCGGTACCACCAAGGGGGCGTCTTAAGAGGCATGCTGCAGTGTCGCTTTCGGCGGGAGGTAAGGCTCGAGCGCTGCGAGCGTGCGGGGCAGCGCGCCGCTCATGGCCGCGACGGTGGCCTCGGCGCGCGCCGTCATGGCATTCCGCGCCACCTCGTCTTGCAAGAGGCCGAGCACCGCGATGGCGAGGGTCTCCGCGTCGGTCACTTCCTTGGCGCCGCTCGCCTTGAGGAGCTGCGTGTAGGAGTCGCGGAAGTTCTGCCAGTGGGGACCGGTCAGCACCGCAGCGCCGAGCTTGATCGCCTCGACCGGGTTCTGCCCGCCATGAGGCACCAGCGACCCGCCGATGAAGGCGACCGGCGCCAGCGCATAGAACAGGCCGAGCTCGCCGATCGTGTCGGCCAGATAGACATCCGTGCCGCTTTCGGGCAGCGCGCCTTGCGAGCGGAGCGCGGTGCTTAAGCCTTCGCCTTTCAGCTGCTCGGCGATGAGCACCCCGCGCTCGGGATGCCGCGGCACGATGATGGTGAGGAGATTGGGCAACGCCTGTTTGATCATGCTGTGGGCGGTGGCGATCACCTCGTCCTCGCCCGGATGCGTGCTCGCCGCGAGCCACAAAGGCCGGCCTGACAAAGCCGACGCAAGCCGCCTCTTGTTGGCCTGATCCACGGGCGGGGGCGGGGCGTCGGCCTTCAGATTGCCTGCATCGCGGGCGTCGCCCGCGCCGAGCTGGGCGAAGTGCTCCGCGAGACTGTCGTTCTGGGCGAGCACCAAGTCGAAGGCCGAGAAGATCGGGCGGCTCAAGCCCGGGCGCCGGCGCCACGCCTTGAACGACGAGGTCGACATGCGCCCATTGATGAGGAGGAGCGGGATGTTCCGCGCTCTTGTCTCCAGCACCAGGTTTGGCCAGATCTCCGATTCCACGAGCACCGTGAGGTCGGGACGCCAATGATCGAGGAACCGCTTCACGTAGCCTTGGCGGTCGAGTGGCACATATTGATGCATCGCGCCCTTGGGCAGCCGGTCACGGGCCAGACGCGCCGAGGTGACCGTTGCCGTGGTCAGCAGGATGTGGACCTCGGGCCGTTCCTTAGCGATGGCGTCGATCACCGGCAGTGCGGCGTTGGCCTCGCCGACGCTCGCCGCATGGAACCAGGCGAGGAAGCCGGAAGGCCGCGGCGCGCCGGCGAGGCCATAGCGCTCGGGATGACGGTCGGGCTCTTCCTTGCCGCGCCGCGTGCGCCAGGCCAGCAGCAGGGGCGCAACCGGCGCCGCGATCTTCGTCACCAGACGATAGGCTTTGAGCGAGAAGCCCGGCTTCGACATCTCTTCCTTGTGGAGAGGATCCGTGGCGCCAACGAGTGCGTAAGCGCGCGCGGTGACCTCGGCGAGCGCCCGCTCTATGGCGGCGCGCCCCGTCTCGAGCGTCTCCACATCCTCGGTGGCGGGCACATGCACCGGATCGCCGATGACGATGGCGAGCGTCGAGAACGGCAGATTGATGGTGAAGGCGCTCCAGGTCGGCAGCTTCAAGAAGCGGCTGGTGGCGATGGCGAACGGCACCACGGGCCGGCCTGACTTCGCGGCCAGCGTGGCGATGCCGATGCCCGCCCGCCGTGCTGGGCCCGGTGGCACGTCCGCCGTCATGGCAACCGTGGCGCCTGAGGCGAGCGCGCGCAGCGACTCCCGCATGGCCGTCGCCCCGCCGCGGTTCCGCCGCCTTTTGCCAGCGCCCGCGCCTCTGATCAAATCCATGCCAAAGCGCTGGAGCACCGCGCCGATGAGCTCCGCGTCGCCATGGCGCGACACCATGGCCCTCACATCCGCCGGCCGCTTAGGCTTGAGGTTCGGCAATAGCAGGAACTGGCCGTGCCACATGGCGAGGATCTGTGGGTGCTGGTCGAACAGCTTGGCGTCGGTGTCGGCCGGCTCGCGCTTGACGGTGCTCGTGGCGTAGATCAGGCGGATATAGGCTGAGGCGAGCGCGCTGAGAAAAGCGACGGCGGGCTTCGATGTGAGCAGCCGTTTCACCGTGCGTCTCTGGCGCCGCTACTCGCCGGCCACGGCGACGGCGCTGCCCTCGTCTTGAGCGGTGGCCGCAAAACCTCCGGCGATGCCGAATTGGGTGCGATGCAGTCTGGTGTAGAGACCGCCTTTGGCGACGAGCTCGTCATGCGCCCCGATCTCGATGATGCGGCCCTGGTCGAGCACGCAGATGAGGTCGGCCTTCTTCACCGTGGACAGCCGGTGCGCGATCATCAGCACCGAGCGGCCCCGCATCAGGACCTCAAGCGCCGCCTGCACCTTGGCCTCGGATTCCGAATCGAGCGAGCTGGTCGGCTCATCGAGCAACAGGATGGGGGCGCTCTTATAGATCGCCCGCGCGATGGCGATGCGCTGGCGCTCGCCGCCGGAGAGAAGCCCGCCAGCCTCGCCGACGCGGGTGTCGTAGCCGCGCGGCAGGCCCATGATGAAGTCGTGCGCCGCTGCGGCCTCGGCCGCCGCGATCACCTCTTCCTCGACCACCGGCTTCGGCCCATAGGCGATATTGGCGCGGATCGTATCGTCGAACAGCACCGGATCTTGGGTGACCAGCGCGATGGCCTCGCGCAGGCTGTCGACGGTCACATGCTTGATGTCCTGGCCGTCGATCAGGACCCCGCCATTGTCGGGATCGAAGAAGCGGAGCGCGAGATTGACCATCGTGCTCTTGCCCGAGCCTGATGGACCGACCAGGGCCACGGTCTTGCCTGGCGGCACCGTCAAGCTGACACCCTTGAGCACGACATTTTCGGGGTCGTAGGCGAAGGTCACATCCTTGAATTCGATCTCGCCCTCCTCGAGCGCGAGAGGCTTGGCGTCGGGGAGCTCGACCAGACTGACCTTGCGGTCGACGACGCCGAACACGCGGCTCGCCGCGGCGACACCCTCTTGAAGTTGCGTCTGCAAGGTAGCGACGCTCTTGAGCGGTGCATAAATGAGGAGCGCCGCCGTCATGAAGCCCATGAAGTGGCCGAGCGTGAGATCGCCGCGGATACCCTGCGTGCCGGCATAGTAGATGGCCAGGGCGAAGCCGCAGCCCACCAAGAGCTCCATCGCTGGGCTCGACATCGCGCGCGCCCGCGTCCCCCGCATGGTGAACTCGAGCGCACGATTGATAGCGGACGCCGCCCGCGCCTCCTCCTGGCCCTCTTGCTGGTAGGCGCGCACCACGCGCATGCCGCGCAGGGTCTGGGTCACGAGCGCCGAGAGGTCGCCCGTCTCCTGCAGCGACTTTGTCGTCGACTTGCGCATCTTCTTCCGCTGCTTGGTCAGCATGATCCAGGCAAACGGCAGGAAGATCAGGATCAGCACCGAGAAGCGCGGGTCCATATAAATGATGCTGCCGACGAGGATGACGACCTTCAGAAAGTTCTCGCCGAGCGTGACGATCGAGCGGCTCGCCGTGGCCCTGATGAGATTGGCGTCGTTGAGAAAGCCCGACAGCAGCCGCCCCGAATGCACCGTCTGGATCCAGCCGAGATCGGCCTTGGCGAGCTTGGCAAACATCTGGATGCGGAGGTCGGCGACGAATCTGTGACCGAGATAGGCCACGGCAACGTCGGCTATATATTCGGAAATCGCCTTGACGACCGTGACCACCACGATGGCCGCAGTGATCCAGAAGACCATATCCGGTTTCTTGGAGACGAATACGTCGTCAGCCGTTCGCTGAATCAAGAAGGGAATGGCGCCGGTGGTCGCCGCCGTCAGCAGCATGGCGATGCTCGCGATGACCAGGAGGCCGAAGCGGGGACGCAAGTGCTCCCGCCAGATGCGCTTGACGATCTCGGCGGTCGTATAGTGAGCGGCAAGCTCGTCGGCGCCCCGGGAGACTGTGCGTGTGTCTGTGAACAGCTGATCTTTCAAGGATTTCCCCGATTCTTGAGTGCCCCGGGATCGAGCGCCGCAACCCCGGCTGCCCCCTTCTAGCACGTGGCTCCGGCCTGCTTTAAGGCGAAAAACTCGGCGCCGAAAGGCGGCTAACGCCTCGCCCCGCTGGTGTCATGCTCCGGGTCGAGCAGCCGGTGGAGATGCACGATGAAATAGCGCATATGGGCGTCGTCCACCGTGCGCTGCGCGGCGTCCTTCCAGGCGTCGTAGGCTTGCGCGTAGTTGGGGTAAATGCCGACGATATCGAGCTTTTTGAGGTTGCTGAACTCGACCTTATCGAGCTCTGTGAGCTCTCCCCCGAACACGAGATGGAGCAATTGCTTGGCGGGCGTCTTTGCCTTGTGTGCTGCGGCCATACGTCTGCCTTTCCCTCCTTTAATCGCCCGCACCTTGCCGAAACACGCCCTAAAGGTCTATGCGGCTTGTGCGCTCGATGAGAAGGGGGTGCAGCGCGTTGCCGCTGGCCACCAGGCTCGGAAACCGCGGGTTCTCGCGATTATAGGGATGCGGGTTCCCGCGATGGTCCGTGGTGATGCCGCCCGCCTCGTCCATGATCACCGCGGCCGCGGCGAGGTCCCACTCGGCCTTGCCCGAAAGTGAGATAGTGGCATCGGCCTTGCCCGATGCGACGAGCGCGAGCCGATAGGCGACCGAGTTCACCCATCTGGTCTTCACCTCGGGCCAGGGCTCCTTCCAGATGCTCTTCTTGAACAGGCCGCCGCTCGCGATCAGCTCTGCGCCGTCAAGCGTGGTCTTGTCGCTCGCTTTGATAGGATCATTATTGAGGAAGGCGCCGTGTCCGCGCGAGGCGTGAAAGAACTCGTCTTTTGCCGGGGCGAACACCACGCCGAGCACCGGCACGCCATCCTCCACCAACGCCGCCGACACGGTCCATTCCGGGCTGTGGCGGAGAAAGGCACTGGTCCCGTCGATCGGATCGATCATCCACACGCGCGAATGCTTGAGCCGGGTGCGGTCGTCCGGGCTCTCCTCCGACAGCCAGCCATAATCTTTCCGGCGCGTCGTGAGATCGAGCTTCAGCGCTGCGTCCACGGCGAGGTCGGCCTCGCTCACCTCCGATCCGTCGGGTTTCCGATGGACCTCGACCTCGCGGCGAAAATATTCGTTGGCCAGCGCTCCGGCATCGCGCACGGCGGTCTTTAGAAGTTCGTAATCCTCCGCAAGCGAAGGCATGATCTCGGGGTTTTTTGTGCGTATTGCTGTCATCAGGCGGAAGGAACACTCTCTAAACCATGGTGGAAGCTACCGGTCGTTAATTACGTCCATTAAGCGTCCAGGAAAGCTTCGGTGGCAACATGGCGTCAATCAAGGCTACCTCAAGGCAGCCAATAAGGAAGCTAACAGCAAGGCGTCACCGGGCCCCGCGAGCACAAGCTCCGGGGCCCTCTTGCTTTGCTCTCGTGGCTCTCTTGCATTTCTCAGACCAATCTCCAAACCAGACAAATCGGCACTCTAGGCCAGGGATGCAAGCGCCATATCGAGCGCGATTGCGACAAAAATGAGCAATCCGAAGTCGCGGTTCGAGCGGAAGCGGACGAGGCAATTGTCCGCGTCGTCGATGTCGAGGGTCGCGACCTGCCAGGCGAGTTGCGCCAGCGCCACTACCATGCCGGCCACGAACACGCCGCCCGCGCCCGCAAGCAGCCCCGCCGCGACGAGCGCCGACCACGCCAAGCCGTAGAACAGGCTGAGCCACGTCTTGGTGGCGCGGGCGAATCTGAGCGCCGTCGACTTCATGCCGATGAGCTCGTCGTCCTCGCGGTCCTGATGGGCGTAGATCGTGTCGTAACCGATAGTCCAAGCGATGGCGCCCGCGTAGAGCACGAAGGCTGCGAGATCGAGACGAGCCAGCACTGCGGCCCAGCCCATAAGCGCGCCCCAATTGAAGGCGAGGCCGAGCACGGCTTGCGGCCAATGGCTGATGCGTTTGACGAACGGGTAAAGCGCCACGATGGGAATGACGCCAAGCCCGAGTAGTACAGCGAAGCGATTGAGGCTGAGCAGTACGAGAAGCCCGACAAGGCAGAGCGCCAGCATGAAGATGACGGCGGAGGTCAGCGTCACCTGGCCGCTCGGCAGCGGCCGCGAGCGCGTGCGCGCGACTTTCGCGTCGATGTCGCGGTCGACGACGTCGTTATAGGTGCAGCCCGCCGCGCGCATGGCGATGGCGCCCACCGCGAACAGAACGAGCAGCCAAGGATCGGGGTAGGGGGCGCCGATGCTCCGCCCGGCGAGCCCCACCGACCAGAAGCAGGGGAGCGCCAGCAGGAAGAAGCCGACCGGCCGGTCGGCCCGCGCAAGCCGCAAATAGGGGACGAGCCAAGCCGGCGCAAAGCGATCCACCCAGTTCGCCGGCGCCGCGTCGGCCACGCTGGGCGCTTTGCCTTGGGATACCGGACGTGGCATGTCTCGGTTCGCTCGCCTATCTCCGCTTCGCCGGGTCTCGCCCATGCCGTCTAAACTCCCACGGCTCTTCGTCAAGTCTCCCTTACAGGCCGGCGCCGAGATCGCGCTCATGCGCCCGAGCAGTCGCACTATCTCGGAAACGTGTTGCGTTTGAAGCTGGGCGATCAGGTCCTCCTCTTCAACGGGACGGACGGCGAATGGTGCACGCGCCTCACCGCGCTCGGCAAGAAGAAGGGCGCCGCGACGCCTGAACATCAGACGCGCGCCTCAAGAAAACGGCCCCGACCTCCATTATCTTTTCGCGCCCATCAAGCGCGCACGCCTCGACTACATGGCGCAGAAGGCGACGGAGATGGGCGTGAGCGTGCTCCAGCCGGTGATCACCCGCCGCACGGTGGCCGAGCGCGTCAACACCGACCGCCTCTATGCCAATGCCGTCGAGGCTGCCGAGCAATGCGGAATCTTGCGCGTGCCGGAGGTGCGCGCGCCGCAGAAGCTGGACAGCCTGTTGACCCAGTGGGATCAGGACCGGCTTCTGATCTTCGCCGACGAGGCCGCGCCCACCGCATCGCCCCTTGAGGCGCTCGCAGGCCAAAGCGCCCGTCCGCTCGCCGTGCTGATCGGACCCGAGGGCGGCTTCGAGCCGGAAGAGCGCGCCGCTCTGCTGAAGCAGACTTACGTCATTCCGCTGTCACTCGGACCGCGTGTCATGCGCGCCGACACCGCGGCCGTTGCGTGTCTTGCCTTGGTGAACGCGGCGCTTGGTGATTGGCGCTGAGAAAATCACTGAGACAAGCTTGACGCATTTTTCACAATGACTCCGCTTCTGGGCCTTTGGGCTCGCCGAATCGGCCAGAAACGACTAGCTTTGATTCGGATTTGGACGTCCCAACTGCTCAATCGAACCGCAAGGCGTGATCGTGAGACAAACGCTTGCCTATCGATTCAAAGGGATAGCGACGGCCATCGCCGCGGCTTTCTTCTGTGCGGGCTGCGGGTTCCTGACGAGCCCGGTCGTGGATCCCAATGGACCCATAGCGCTCACTGAGCGTGACCTCCTGTTCAAAGCCGTCGCCATCATGATGATCGTGATCATCCCGGTCTGGGTGATGGCCGCGCTCTTCATGTGGCGTTACCGCGGCACCAACCGCGGCGCCCGCTACACGCCGAACCTCGCCTATTACTGGCCCGTCGAGATCCTCGTCTGGGGCGTGCCGGCGGCCATCATCGTCTGGCTCGGACTTCATCTGTGGCACGACACCTACAAGCTCGATCCCTATAGCGCGATCGATCCCAGTGTGGAGCCGCTCAAGGTCGAGGCGGTCGCCCAAGACTGGAAGTGGCTGTTCATCTATCCCGAGCAGAACGTCGCCGCCGTCAACGAGCTCGTCGTGCCGGTCAACACGCCGGTCAGCATCCAGATCACCTCGGACACGGTGATGAACTCGCTGCTCATCCCGGCGCTGGCAGGCCAGATCTACGCCATGGCCGGCATGCGGACCGAGCTGCATGTTCTTGCCGACAAGCCCGGACACTTCTGGGGGCGGAACGCGCAATACAGCGGTACCGGTTTCGCCGATCAGCAGTTCGAGGTCATCGCCGGCTCGAAGGAGGATTTCGACGCCTGGGTGGACAAGGCGAAGGGGTCTGGCGACACGCTCGATGCCGCCACCTACGAGAAGCTCGCCAAGCCGAGCCAAAAGGTGCCGGTGACTTATTACTCCGGCGTCGCGCCCAATCTGTTCGATTCGATCATCGCCAAGTATGCCCGTAACGACGCCGAGCTCAGGCCGAGCACGGCCCGGGCGGAACCAGCGGAATGAGGCATGGATATTATCTTCGGTAGGCTGACGATCGAATTCATTGCCGTTCTACAGCGCCATCGCCGCTTCTGGCGCGGCGATCACCGTGCTCGGCGCGCTCTCGGTCGCGGGCGTCATCACCTATTTCGGCGCTTGGCGTCTCGTGCTGTTCGATTGGGTCTCGAGCCTCGACCACAAGAAGATCGGCATCATGTACATCATGGTCGCCCTCGTCATGCTGATGCGCGGCTTCATCGACGCGGCCATGATGCGCAGCCAGCAAGCCATCGCCTTCAACAACGACGGCTATCTGCCGCCCAGCCATTTCGATCAGATCTTCTCGTCGCACGGCACGATCATGATCTTCTTCATGGCCATGCCGTTTCTCTCCGGTCTGATCAATCTCGTCATGCCGCAGCAGATCGGCTCGCGCGACGTCGCCTTTCCGTTCATGAACTCGATCAGCCTGTGGCTCACCACCGCGGGCGCCGGCCTCGTGCTGATTTCGCTGGTGATCGGCAAGTTCTCCACCGCCGGCTGGACCGGCTACCCGCCTTACTCGGAAAGCCAGTTCACTCCCGGCGTCGGCGTCGACTATTGGCTGTGGGCCGTGCTGATCTCGGGTATCGGCTCGACCATGACCGGCATCAATTTCCTGGTCACCATCATCAAGTGCCGCGCGCCAGGCATGTATCTCCTGCGCATGCCGCTGTTCACCTGGACGGTGTTCGTCACCTCCATCCTGATGATTTTCGCCTTCCCCGCGCTCACCGTCGCCTGTGGCATGCTGGTGCTCGACCGCACCTTAGGCTTCCACTTCTTCACCAACGCCATGGGCGGCAACATGATGAACTACATCAACCTGTTCTGGTTGTGGGGTCATCCCGAGGTCTACATCCTCATCCTGCCGGCCTTTGGCGTGTTCTCCGAGGTGGTCGCCGTCTTCAGCCAGAAGCGTCTGTTCGGCTACATCTCGCTCGTGCTCGCCACTATGGCCATCGGCCTGTTGTCCTTCACCGTCTGGCTGCATCACTTTTTCACCATGGGGTCGAGCGCTCGCGTGAACTCCTTCTTCGGCACCATGACCACGATCATCGCCGTGCCGACCGGCGTGAAGGTGTTCGACTGGCTCTTCACCATCTTCCGCGGGCGCATCATCTTTAAGGCGCCGATGCTGTTCACGCTCGGCTTCCTCGTGACCTTCACCATCGGCGGATTGTCCGGCGTGTTGCTTGCGATGCCGCCGGTCGACTATCTGATGCACAACACGACGTTTCTGATTGCGCATTTCCACAACGTGATCATCCCCGGCGTGCTGTTCGGCTATCTTGCCGGCTACATGTTCTGGTTCCCCAAGGCGTTCGGCTTCAAGCTGAATGACAAATGGGGGGCGTGGTCCTTCTGGTGCTGGATCATCGGCTTCTATCTCGCCTTCATGCCGCTCTACGTGCTCGGCTTCTTGGGCATGCCGCGCCGCATGGAGCACTACGAGATCGCCGCCTGGCAGCCGCACCTGATCGTCGCCGCGATCGGTGCGTTCATCATCTTCCTCGGCATCGTCTGCATGGGCGTCCAGCTTGTGGTCAGCATCAGGGATCGCAAGCAGCTTCTCGACCTCACCGGAGACCCGTGGAACGGACGCTCGCTGGAATGGGCCACGTCTTCGCCGGCCGCGCCGTACAATTTCGCCGTCCTGCCGCAAGTGCAGTCGGTCGATGCCTGGTGGGACATGAAACAGCGTGGCGTCGCCTATCAGCGGCCGGACCACTACGAAGACATCACGTTGCCGAAGAACACGTTCATCAGCGCCTTCATCGGCGGCGCTGGCTTCGTCTTCGGCTTCGCCATGATCTGGTACATGTGGTGGCTCGCCATCCTCTGCCTTGCGTCGATTGCCGGCGCCATCATCGTCCGCGCGTCCGACGACGACAGCGACTACACGATGTCGGCAAGCGAGGTGAAGGCCATCGAGGATGCGCGCTTTGCCCAGCTCGCCAAGGCGCCGAAGAACGAGATGGAAGACGATCCCGGCTTCGCCGGCCAGCCCGTGCCGGAGGCCTCCACATGACCGCCGAAGCCGCCGCCATGACCGGCATCAGCCCGCGCGACGCCGAGCGATACGAGGAGAAGGAGTTCGGCTTCTGGCTCTATCTCATGAGCGACGCCATCATCTTCTCGCTTCTGTTCGCCACCTATCTGGTGATGGTGGGGAACACGGCTGGCGGCCCGACAGGCAAGGAGCTCTTCAGCATCGAGCGCGCCTCCGGCGAGACGCTGGCACTTCTGTTGAGCAGCACCACGTTTGGCTTCGCCGCCGTCGCGCTGTCCGCAGTCGACAGGTCCAAGGTTCTGCTGTGGCTGTGCATCACCTTCCTCCTTGGCGCCTGCTTCATCTTTCTCGAGATCGGTGAGTTTCGCGGCATGATCGCTCAGGGCGCAGGGCCAGAGCGCAGCGGCTTCCTATCGGGCTTCTTCACGCTGGTCGGCACCCACGGCCTCCATGTGAGCGTCGGGCTCCTCTGGATCCTCGTGATGATCGGCCAGGTCCTGTTCAAAGGGCTGACGGCACCGGTCGCCTCGCGGCTGATGCGGCTCGGGCTCTTCTGGCACTTCCTCGACATCATCTGGGTCGTGATCTTTTCGGTCGTCTATCTGCCAGGACTGTTGTGATGGATGTTTCTTCGGGAATTCCGGTCGAGCGGACCATGAGGCCGTACATCATCGGCATCGTTGCCGCGCTGATACTGACGGCGATCCCCTTTGGCCTCGTCGCCACGGGAGCTTTGCCGCGGTCGACCACGCTCGGCATCATCGTCGTCTTTGCCGTCATCCAGATCCTGGTGCATTTGCGCTTCTTCCTGCACATCGACCTGGAAACCACGCCGCGGGAGAATCTGGTCGCGCTCGCCTTCGCCGCCGTGCTCATTTTCCTCATGGTCGGCGGCAGTCTGTGGATCATGTTCGACCTCTACCACCGCATGATGGTGTGAGGCATTTCGGCGCAAGGCCTTATCAGCATTGTGTGATTACCTCTCTGTGGCCCTTGCCGGGCCGCGCGCCTCGCGCGATATAGAGTTCCCCCTTGCCTCGGGACCTTAGCGCCCAGGCCAAGTTTCCCTCGATCCAAGCGGAGTTTCTTCGATGTCGACAAAGGTGAGTGGGCCGCAGAGCCCCGTCATCGAGTCGCGCGACGAGCTCGTCGCTTATCTCGAGGCGGGATCGAAGCCTGAAGCGGATTGGCGCATCGGCACCGAGCACGAAAAGTTCGGCTTCAACGTCAAGGACAACACCCCGGTCCCTTACGAGGGCGATCACGGCATCCGCGCGCTGCTTGAGGCCCACCACGATTGCTATTGCTGGCAACCCCTGCTCGAGAACGGCAACATCATCGCGCTCTCCTGCACGGACTGCCCCATCGGCGGCGCCATCAGCCTCGAGCCGGGCGGCCAGCTCGAACTCTCCGGCGCGCCGCTCAAGACCATCCACGAGACCGAGCAGGAACTGCGTCAGCATCTCTCCGAGGTGGGCGGCGTCGCGCGCGCGCTAGGCATCGGCTTTCTCGGGCTCGGCTTCAGCCCGAAATGGACGCTTCAGGAACTGCCGCTCATGCCCAAGGAGCGCTACCGCATCATGATGCGGTACATGCCGACCCGCGGGCGCCACGGCCTCGACATGATGTTCCGTACTGCGACGGTTCAGGTGAACATGGACTTCGGCAGCGAGGCGGACATGGTGCAGAAGCTGCGCGTCGGGCTCGCGCTCCAGCCGGTCGCCACCGCGCTCTTCGCCAACTCGCCCTTCACCGAAGGCAAGCCCAATGGGTTTCAATCCTATCGCGCGGAAGTTTGGCGCGACACCGATCCCGACCGCACCGGCATGCTGCCGTTCGCCTTCGAGGACGGCATGGGCTTTGAGCGTTACGTGGACTACGCGCTCGACGTGCCCATGTACTTCGTCTACCGCGACAACCGCTATATCGACGTCGCCGGCGCTTCGTTCCGGAATTTTCTCGCAGGGCGGCTTGACGCGCTGCCTGGCGAGAAGCCGACCATCGACGACTGGACCGACCATCTCACCACGCTCTTTCCGGAGGTGCGGCTGAAGCGCTTCCTCGAAATGCGTGGCGCCGATTCGGGACCCTTCACGCATCTCTTGGCGCTGCCGGCTCTGTGGGCCGGGCTTCTCTATGACCGCACGGCGCTCGACGGGGCCGCGAGCCTCGTTGCCGGCTGGACGGCGGAGGAGCGGCAGGCCATGCGCGATGTCGTGCCGCGGCTCGGGCTCAAGACCCCGTTCCGCGGCCGCACGCTGCGCGAGGTCGCCCGCGAGATGCTGGCCCTTGCCGAAGGCGGATTGCTCCGGCGCGCGCGCCTCAACAAGAAGGGCGAGGACGAGACGCGCGCGCTTCTGCCCTTGAGGGAGATCGTCGAGGAAGGGCGCACCGAGGCCGACCGCTTGCTTGCCGCTTACGAGGGGGAGTGGGGCGGCAATATCGACCGCCTGTTCGAGACCCAGGCGCTTTAGACCTACGAAGAGACCGCTTCCAGCAGGTCCTTGCGGCGCTTGAGGATCTCCTTGATTCGGCTCCTCGGAACGTGGAACTCCCACCCCTTGGCGCGGTCATTGAGGGCATCGGCGATCGTCTTGGCTCCTCCGTCGCCTTGCGCCTCCACCGACACCCAGTCATTGTCGCCGTCTTGGCGAATGTGGAAGGTCGCGGTGACCCCGCCCTTCGTCGTCATGACGACGGTGCTGACCTTCGCGTCGTCCGGCGGCGTCTGGAGCTTGCGCGCGTCGTTGAATTCGAACGTGCGTGCGGCGCGCACGATCTCGTCGATGATGTTGCCGTATTTCAACTTCATGCCGTCCGGAATCTCGCTCAGAGTGTGCCCGGGGCCGTCTTTGGCACGCACGATCTCAAGGGGCTCTTCGCCTGGAATGTCCACCGTGAGATGCTCAACGTCCTCTCTGGGGGTCTCGAAGAGTTGCGGGTTGACCCAGTCTGCGAACTTGACGCCGGCATTGATGTCCGTATTCGCGAGCCACGCCTGCGCATCGCCGGGCTTGCGGACATAAGTCCCGCTGCCGCCGACGCCGAGCGTGTCCTGCCGTTTGGTTCCGACGATAACGGAACCGATCTCCTTCCCCTGGTCGTCGACCAGGCGCACGAGGACCGACTTCGCGTCCTTGGTGGCCGGATCCTCGACGCCGAGAATGGCGTAACGGTCCTTCATCCTGGTCTTCGCCTCGACCAGCTGGGCCTTGCTCAAGCCGGCGAGGAGGGCGTCCACTTTTTTGGGATCCGCCACAAAGGAATCATGCTCCGTCAGGAGCCAGTCCTTTCCTTTGTGCTCCAGGGTGATCTTCTTGTCGCCCCGATCGACTTCGATCTCGGCAACGTCCTTGGCGCGGGCCGGCAAGCCGGCAAACAGCGCTTCCCCGCTTTCCGTCGCGCTCGACCACGGAACTGACGACGAGTAGACGGCAATTGCCGCAACGGACGACACGACGGCGGCCACCGCCAGCGCAGCGAATTGTTTCGGCGTCATGAGCGATCCTCCGAACCCGTTTTGTGGTCCTTCCTCTTGGTCCTCTTCGCTGTCTTCTTCGTTCGCCACACCGACCAGCCCACACCGCCGATGCCGATGGCGAGGGGGATCAGAGCGATATTGGTGAACTTCAGCCAGCCATCCAGCCGGTCGATGTCGCGGTGCAAGGCGAGCTTCACGTCGCGCAGCTCGCGCCTGGTCTTGAGCATCTCCACGCGGAAATCCTTGGCGGCATTCTGTTCCTGATCGGACAGGATGACTTGCCCTCCATCCGAGGACTCGAGCTTAGCCAGCTTGCCTTGCAGCTCCTGGAGCTTCTGCGTCAGTTTCTGCTCCTTCTCCCGGAACTTGCGCTCGGCATCGCGCCGCAAGCTCTCCACCAAGGTGAACGGCCGCTCGGCGACGCCACGCCCGCGAAGGGCGATGAGCGCGTCGCTTCCGGATAGGTTCTCCAGCGCGCCGATGATCAACGCCGCGTTCTGGGCGGTGGGCACCGCGAGCTGCTGACCGAGCAACTGCTGCCGTTCGACCCAGAACCGGTCGGCCATGAGATCTGAATCGGCAATGACGATCGCATTCACATTGCCGGATTCGAGACGCGGCTGACTTTTAGTCTTGGCGCCCGTATCGGCCTTTGCTTCGGCAGCATCGGCCTTCGCGGCAGGAGCCGCCTTGTCCGCGTCGGGCGGACCGTCGGGGAATGCGGACTTGGCCTTACCCGATACCCGTGCAGCGAGAA
Organism: uncultured Alphaproteobacteria bacterium; assembly: GCA_963717875.1. Lineage (GTDB taxonomy): Bacteria > Pseudomonadota > Alphaproteobacteria > Rhizobiales > Methyloligellaceae > Methyloceanibacter. Next base: position 23,483 of record CAVQXI010000025.1, on the reverse strand, counting down.
TGAGCGGCGTGCCGCCGGGCTTGTAGTTGCGCAGCAGCTGGACCGGGTTGGCGCGCACGCCCACGTCGGTCAGTTCCACCTTCATGGCTTGGTCGCTCGTGCGGATGATCGGCGTCACCTTGGGTCCCGCACCTTCGACCGGCGTCAGGAAACCGGCCGACGCGAGATTGAGCGTGTCGATGCCGGCGGAAAGAACGTCGCTCTTGTCGATATTGCTGTCGTCGAGACCGAGCCAGGCGACGTAATCCGTCACCGTGTCGCCGGTGGGGCCGAAGCGCACGCGCTGCGCATGGGCGATATCGGCCGCCACCTTCGTTCTGTCGAACTTGAGACCCCACGACTTGAGGAGCTTGGTGATCTCGTCGAGCCCCTTCTTCTTCCGTCCCAGGGACTGAAACTGTGTGATCTCCGACACCGGATCGGCGAGGACCAGCGCTCGGCCGCCCCCGAGCATGTATTGGTCGATCGCGTAGGCGGCTTGCGGCGTCAGTTCGCGCGGCTGGGCGATGAGCAACACGTCGATGTCGGATGGGATACTCTTGGCGTTCTGCTTGAGCATGCGGACGTCGAACAGTTCACGCATTTGCTGCATGATGAGCCATGGCGGCGATGTCTGATTGGTCCTTGGGTCCGTCTGGCCGTCGAGCGGCAGATCGGTGATGACGCCGACCACGGTCTTCTTCGGATTCGCCAGCGAGTGGACGAGCTTGGTGATGTCGTATTCGAGGAACGTCTCGCGATTGGGATAGAAGAACTCGATCGTTTGATGGTTGTCGGTCGAGTTTACCGCGGTCAGCCCGAAATAACCGGCATCGCCCTCGCCATTATAGGTCACCTTGCGCAAGCCCGCCGCCACGGCGCGGTCTTCCTCCGGCGAGAAGGGCTCGGGATCGAGATAGGAGACCTGAAGCTTGCCGCCCGAGATGTCCCTGAAGCTATCGAGCAGGCTCTTCACGCGTTCGAAGTAGCGGGAGTAAGTCGGAGATGCCTCTCCAAGCCCCTTCGAGAAATAGACCTGAACGTTTATCGGTTCGTCGATGCCGTGAAGGATCTCGCGCGTCCCGTCGGAGATCGTGAACAGCTTCTCCTCGGTCATGTCGCCCTGCATGCCGCGCAGGCCGACCGACGAGATGAGGTTGATCGACAGGAGAATTACGGCGGCGAGCGCTAAGCCGCCCCAGGCAAGCGTGCCACGGCTCAGCGATGAAAACCGGCCCGACAGCCGATCCCAGGCAGAGGGTTTTTGATCTTTGTCCATCTTCAACCTCTCAGGCGGCTTTCTTCTGATCGACAGCGATCACGTTGGCGAACAGGAAGAACACGATGAGCGATGCGAACAGGATGATGGTTGGTGCTGACACCACGCCCCGGGCGATGTCCTGGAAATGCGTGAGGAAGCTCATGGAGGAGATCGCCGAGGAGACGATTCCCGGCGCCCAGGCCCTGAGCGTGTTCTGAACGAGATCGACGCCGCTCATCAGGAACAGGAAGCAGATCGTGGCGGCGAGGATGAAGGCGATGACCTGGTTCTTGGTCAGCGCCGACACGAATGAGCCGATGGCGAGGAACGCGCCGGCCATCAAGAAGCTTCCCACATACCCGGTGACGATCACGCCGTTGTCGGGCTGTCCCAACAGGTTCACGGTGATCCAGATGGGGAAGGTGAGGGCGAGCGCCACGCCGACGAAAGCCCAGGCGGCGAGGAACTTGCCCAGCACCGCAGCCCAAGGCGAGATCGGCAGCGTCACGAGGAGCTCGATGGTCCCGCTCTTGCGCTCTTCGGCCCAAAGCCGCATGGCGACCGCCGGGACGAGCAGGAGATAGAGCCAGGGGTGGTAGGCGAAGAATGGGGAGAGGTCCGCCTCGCCGCGCTGGAAGAAATTGCCCACGTAGAAGGTGAACGCGCCCGTCAAGGCGACGAATACGATGAGGAACACGGCCGCCAACGGCGTGGAGAAATAGGCCAGGAATTCACGCTTGGTGATGACGGCGGTAGTACGCAGCAACTCACGCATGGCTTGTTCCCTCCTGCTCGGCGATCGTCACCTCCCGGAACACGTCGTCGAGCTTGCCGCGCTCGACAAACAGCTCGCTCACGGTGATTCCTTTTTCCTGGAGCAACGCGGCGACATCCGTGACGATCGGCGCGCCATTGCTTGGGATGGCGCGCAGATCGACTTGGCCGTTGTCCGTGTTGATCGTCTCGACGCGATCGATCGCCTTGTGCGCGGACAGGGCCGCGATCACCGCCTTTTCCGTCTTTGCCGGCACGCGGATGGCGACCGCGCCGTGATAAGGCGCCCGGCGCAACAGCTCTTCGGCCGTGCCGTCGGCGACGATGCGGCCGTGACTGATAATTACCGCTCTGGTGCAGACGGCCTCGACCTCTTCCAGGATGTGCGTCGACACGACGATCGCCTTCTCTGACGCCATCTCTTTGATGAGCTCGCGGACGTGATGCTTCTGATTGGGATCGAGGCCGTCCGTCGGCTCGTCCATGATCAGGACAGCCGGATCGTGGAGAATGGCTTGGGCAAATCCGACGCGCCGTTTGTATCCCTTGGAGAGAGTTTCGATGCGCTGGTCGAGGACGTCTTCAAGGCCGGTCCTCTCGACCGCCGCGCCGATCTTGGCGGCGCGCGACTTCCGATCGATGCCGCGAATTTCCGCAATGAAGCTGAGGAAGCTTTTCGGCGTCATCTCCGCATAAAGCGGCGCGCCTTCGGGGAGGTAGCCGAGCCGGCTCTTGGCGGCCAGCGGCTCCGTCTCCACGTCGAATCCGCAGATTTTCGAGCTTCCCGAGTCAGGATCGAGGAAGCCCGTAATCATCTTCATCGTCGTGGATTTGCCGGCGCCGTTGGGGCCGAGGAACCCCAGGACCTCGCCTTTGCCGACCGACAGCGAGATGCCGTCGACCGCGATAATCGGGCCGAAGGACTTGTGCAGAGCGTTTGCCTCAACAAGGGCTCCCATCGTGTGACCTCCTTGCGGATGGCGGTCGCGTCATGCGGCACAGACCATTCGCGTCATCACAGGCTGTGATTGTTATGTGGTGGGCAGGGCAGCCGAAGTTACGTCACGCTAGGAGACAGGGCTTGCAGGGTTGCAGGTCTGTCTCGGGCGCTTGGTCTCGGCTTGTCATGTACGACGTGCCGCGCCGCAACCTTCGATTTTCAATTGTGCGATCTTTCAAGAAGAGAGGTTGCTCCACCTCCTTCGTAAGTTTCCTCAAACGCCCGCGCCTTGTCGTCGGCAGGCTGGCGGCAAAATAATCCAATCGCCGCGCGTTGCAAGAACGCGAGGCCACTAAGTGACTAACCTAACGAACTTTTCATGTTCGGCCGAAGCCGGAACGATCTTAGGCGTGTTTGGCTCGTTTCTCGTCGAGGGCGGGCACCGGGTTGTTGCGGTAGACGATCCACGTCCACACGAGAATCGCCACCGGCATCCCGACGAAGAGAAGCAGCGACAACGCCGAGAGACCCATGCCGGAGAAGCGCAGCGCGACCAAACAGGGAATCAGCACCTGGGGCACGAGCCCGATTGCCAGATAGTTGATGAGAGCGCCGCCACGCAGACGTGCCGGTCCCCAGATGAGCTGCGATCCGTAGATGATCTCGATCTCCGCGCGCAGCAGAAAGGCGAAGGCTGCCGGCATTACGTAAGCCGGTAGCGGATCCTGCAGCATGCCGTAGAGCAAGAGGATCTCGATGGTGCAGGTTGCGAGCGCGTTCGTCGCGCACAGCGCGGTCACCCAAGGCGCGGGCACGCCGACCGGACCGTCCACGCGGTCGGCCCGCGCGTTGGGATCGGTCGAGGCCCAGACACGGTAGTAGATGCGCTGCACGAAGTTCGGCGAATCACGGTCGAGACGCTGGCCGTAGGCGATCCCGCTGAACCAGTTCAGCGTGAAGTCCGTTCCGAAGAACATGTAGAGGATGCCGAGCCAGAGGACCCAATCGTACCAAGCCATATCCGCCCCTCCTTGGTTCGATGTCGATCGTCTCCTAGAAGGCCTGCCCCGGCCTTTGCGCGCAAGGCGCAGATCGCCCGCTTTACGGTGTTTCTGCCGATCTTGAAAGTTTGCCCTCCGTTGCCATATACTTGGCAAGTCACGTCCTTACCGCGACCCTGCACGGATAAGGGCGGTTCCGTCCCCCAAAGACGGATGATCGGCGGCAGATTTCTCCTTTATCTGCCGCCGATTTTTTATGCGCCGATGAAAGTGCCGCTATTTCAGGCTGGCGAACGCGTCGGTGAAGCCCTGCAAGCTGACCGGGATGCCGATGCCGGCCTCGGGCGTGTCGAAGATGATGAACATCGCGGTCTCGCCCGTCTTGAGCTTCTTGATGACCTCGTCCTGTAGCACCACCTCGGCCACGCAGCCGCGCTTGCCACATTTGAGGAAGGGCGCGTTGCCCACGTCCTGATTGTCGATCTTGAGACCGAGCCCCGTGGGCAGGAGCACGCCGAGCGGCACCACCACGCGCAGGAGCTTCTTGTTCTCGCCAATCGCCTTATAGAACACGACGGTGAGCCCGACATTGGGCCGGTCCTCGGCGGTGACGCTCTGCACCAGCGCGCATTTCTCTTCCTTTGCGCCGGGTGGCGTGCGGCAGCTGACCTGCCAGGCGCCGTGAGTCTCTCGCACTACGCTGCCCGGTCCCGTAGCGCCCGCCACCGCGTCGGTGGATGCCCCTTGCGCCTCCAAATGGCTGGCCAGCCCGATCGCGAGTGCCAGCGCCACGCTGAGCGTGGCCAGGGGGCGGGATCTCGGCGCGAAGAACTGCATGATGGGCTTGTGAGCCATGTGTTTCAGAAAGACCGGCCGGTCCGCCTTTTCAAACGCCAAGAGGACCGCGCAAGGACTTCGGGCGTCTTAGGCGCGAAAGCAGGCGGTGTGAAGAGGCGATGCGCAGCATAGAAAACGGCCATCGCCGAGTAATAGGGCCAAATTTCGGCGGCACCGTTCTCGGAAAAGTCTCCTCCGCCCGCAAAGCCCTGCGACAATTGCCTGAAAGTCAATGTCAAGCGTGCATTTGCCGCAGCAACGCCCTGAATCATGAGTGTTGCCAATCTATATCCTTTATGATTTTAAAAACACAAAAGAACCACTAGGTCCCAGCGCTTGGACGGGGGACGGGAAGAAGACTTGCAGCGGGGGCGACGCCATTATTTCGCGCCGACGATCTTCGCGCTGGCCGTGTTGCAGAGACGGCGCGGGCGCTGCCCGTGCCCAATGAAAATGGCCGGACCCTTCATGCAGAAGGGAATGGCGGGGAGCAGGCTTAGGAGTGAAGGGATGGCGATCTTCCACCGCGCGCTAACGGTTCTGGCTGGGCTTGGAGGGCTTGTCTTGAGTGGGCCTGCTCTGGCCGGAGAGGGCATGGCAACACCCTGGGAGATGGGCTTCCAGAACGCTGCCTCTCCGATCATGAGGCAGATCACCGATTTCCACACCTATGTCACCATCATCATCACGCTCATCGCGCTCTTCGTTCTTGGGCTGCTGATCTATGTGATGATGCGCTTCAACGAGAAGCGTAACCCCGAGCCGTCCCGCACATCGCACAACACGGCGCTCGAAGTCGCCTGGACGGTGCTGCCGATCTTCATCCTCGTGGCCATCGCCATTCCGTCGTTCCGGCTGCTCTTCGCCCAGTACGATTATCCCAAGGCCGACGTCACCATCACGGCGACCGGCAACCAGTGGTACTGGTCCTACGAATATCCCGACGAGGGCATCAGCTTCGATTCGATCATGGTGCAGGACGCCGATCTGAAGCCGGGCCAGCCCCGTCTCCTCACCGTCAACAACGAGGTCGTCGTGCCGGTGAACAAGAACGTCATCGTCGACCTTAAGTCCAACGACGTGATTCACGACTGGGCCTTGCCGTCCTTCGGCGTCAAGCTCGACGCGGTTCCCGGCCGCCTCCAGAAGACCTGGTTCAGGGCCGAGCGCGAAGGCACGTTCTACGGCCAGTGCTCGGAGCTTTGCGGCCGCAATCACGCCTTCATGCCGATCGCCGTCCACGTCGTCTCGCAAGAGGAGTACGATGCGTGGGTCGCCAAGCAGAAGTCGGCTCAGCTCGACAGCAAGGGCAAGGTCGCCGCTATCGAGAAGTAGCTGAAACTTGGAACCGAAGCGTGGTCTGAACTGACCCAAGGGTCTCAGAAGAACAAAGGACGATAAGGGAAGACAGTCATGGCACAAACCGCCCAAACAGAAGCCGCCCATCACGACGATCGTCCGCATGGCGTGACTCGCTGGCTGTTCTCCACCAACCACAAAGACATCGGTACGATGTACCTGATCTTCGCCCTCGTGGCGGGCGTGGTCGGTGGCCTGTTGTCCATGGGCATGCGCGCCGAGCTCATGGAGCCCGGCATGCAGATCTTCTCCAACCCTGAGATGTTCAACGTCTTCGTCACCGCCCACGGCCTGATCATGGTGTTCTTCATGGTCATGCCCTCGACTATGGGCGGCTTCGGCAACTGGATGGTGCCGCTGATGATCGGCGCGCCGGACATGGCCTTCCCGCGCATGAACAACATCTCGTTCTGGCTGCTGGTGATGGCCTTCTCGCTGCTCGTCACGTCGCTGTTCATGCCGGGCGCCGCCGGCACGACCGGCGCTGGCAGCGGCTGGACCGTCTATGCACCGCTCAGCACCTCGGGCATGCCGGGCATCGCCATGGACTTCGCCCTCCTGTCACTCCACCTTGCCGGCGCGTCCTCGATCCTCGGTGCCATCAACTTCATCACCACCATCTTCAACATGCGCGCGCCGGGCATGACCCTGCATAAGATGCCGCTGTTCGTGTGGGCCGTATTGGTCACCGCCTTCCTCCTGCTCCTGTCGCTGCCGGTGTTGGCGGGCGCGGTCACCATGCTCTTGACTGACCGCAACTTCGGCACCGCGTTCTTCGACTCTGCTCATGGCGGCGACCCCATACTGTGGCAGCACCTGTTCTGGTTCTTCGGCCATCCCGAGGTGTACATCCTGATCGTCCCGGGCTTCGGCATCGTCAGCCAGATCGTGTCGACGTTCTCGCGGAAGCCGATCTTCGGCTATCTCGGCATGGCCTATGCCATGGTCGCCATCGGCGTGATCGGCTTCGTGGTGTGGGCACACCACATGTACGCGGCCGGTATCTCGGTGAACACACAGGCCTATTTCGTGTTCGCTACCATGGTCATCGCCGTGCCCACAGGCATCAAGATCTTCTCGTGGATCGCCACCATGTGGGGCGGCTCGCTCCGGTTCGACACGCCCATGCTCTGGGCGATCGGCTTCATCTTCTTGTTCACCGTGGGCGGCGTCACCGGCGTGGTGCTGTCGAACGCCGGCGTCGACCGTTCGCTGCATGACACCTATTACGTGGTGGCCCACTTCCACTACACGATGTCGATCGGCGCCGTGTTCTCGATCTTCGCCGGCTGGTACTACTGGTCGCCGAAGATGTGGGGCTATATGTACTCCGAGACGCTCGGTAAGATTCACTTCTGGCTGATGTTCATCGGCGCCAATCTGACATTCTTCCCGCAGCACTTCCTTGGCCTGGCCGGCATGCCGCGCCGCTATGCCGACTACCCGGACGCCTATGCCGGGTGGAACATGGTCTCCTCGATCGGCTCCTATATCGGATTTGCGGGTCTGATCGTGTTCCTGTTCTCGATCGCCTACACGTTCGCCCGCAAGCAGAAGGTCGCGGCCAATCCGTGGGGCGCCGGCGCTACGACGCTCGAATGGACGTTGCCGTCCCCGCCGCCGTTCCACACCTACAATACGCTGCCGCGCATCAAGTGATGGGGCACGGTGCTCGCGACCGTAGAGAGGACTTGAGTGAGTAGGTTGATGTCCGACGTGACGGTCCAAGCGATTCCAGAGAAGTTCGACGTCGCCCTTGGGGGCGACGTCGCCGACTATGTGACCCTGCTGAAGCCGCGCGTGATGTCCCTCGTCGTGTTCACGGCGCTGGTCGGCCTCGTGGCCGCACCGGGAACCATGCATCCCGTCCTGGCCATTGCCGCGCTCGTGTGCATTGCCGTCGGGGCTGGCGCCTCGGGCGCGCTGAACATGTGGTACGACGCCGACATCGACGCCCGCATGGCCCGCACCGCCGCGCGGCCCGTGCCGCAAGGCGCGGTCACGCCGCAAGAAGCGCTCACCTTCGGCACCGTGCTTGCCGTGGGCTCGGTCATCTGTCTTGGCCTGATGGCGAACTGGGTCGCGGCCGGGCTGCTGGCCTTCACCATCGCCTTCTATGTCTTCGTCTATACGATGTGGCTGAAGCGCGCGACGCCCCAGAACATCGTCATTGGCGGCGCTGCGGGTGCCCTGCCACCGATGATCGGCTGGGCGGCGGCGACCGGCACGGTGAGCCTCGAGTCCTTCGTGCTGTTCCTCATCATCTTCATGTGGACGCCGCCACATTTCTGGGCGCTCGCCTTGATCCGCGCGCGCGACTACGAGCGTGCCGGCGTGCCCATGCTTCCCGTCACCCATGGGGCCGACGAGACCCGGCGGCAGATTCTCATTTACAGCCTTGTCCTGGCGCCGCTCGGCATGGTGCCTTCGGTCATGGGCCTTGGCGGCACGCTCTATACCGTCGTCGCCTCGATCCTCGGCGCCTTCTTCGTGGTCTTCGCCGTGGATTGTTATCGCACGCGGGAAGGGGAGGCGGCCGACCGGGCGGCCAAGCACCTTTTCGCCTATTCTGTGCTTTATCTCTTCCTGCTCTTTGCCGCTCTTCTGGTGGAGCAGGGCTTCGGTATTGGCGGTGGCACGTTGCCGCTCAACTGGGCGTCGTAATGAAAGATGCGGAAGCCGAACGCAAACGACGCCAACGCAAACGGTCTCTGGCCATCGCCTGGATCCTGGCGGCGCTCGTTGTGCTGTTCTTCATCGTCACCATTGTCAGGCTGGGCGGCAATGTCGCCGTCAGGCCAATTTGATAGGCAAGCCGCATGACCGACAAACCGGAAAACCATAAGCAAGGTGCCAAGAATATCGTCGCCCTGTTGCTGGTCGGCCTGGTCGCCGGCATGGTCGGCCTGTCCTTCGCGGCCGTGCCGCTCTATCGCATCTTCTGCCAGGCGACCGGCTATAACGGCACGCCGCAGCGCGCCAATCGGGGCGCCGACGAAGTTCTCGACCGCACCATCACGGTTCGCTTCGATGCCAATGTCGACAAGCACTTGGCTTGGAGCTTCGTGCCGGTGCAGAACAAGATGGACGTCAAGATCGGCGAAACCGCGCTCGCCTTGTTCAAGGCGACCAACAATTCCGATCATCCGATCACCGGCAGCGCGATCTTCAACGTCTCGCCGGAGCAAATCGGACCTTACTTCGATAAGATCCAATGTTTCTGCTTCACCAAGCAGACGCTCGCGCCGGGCGCCAGCAGAGAGATGCCGGTGACGTTCTTCGTCGATCCCAAGATGGTCGACGACGACGACACCAAGAATCTGACCGAGGTCACTCTGTCCTATACGTTCTACAAAAACGACGACCAGCCGGTCGCGGCGGTATCGCAGGGCAAGAGCTCGGGATCGTGAGATAGGCGGCGCGACAGAGGCGCCGATGAGACAGACTGGGGAGGAAGGGGAACTAAAAGATGGCTCAGGCCCACGCTAAACCGCAACACGACTACCATCTCGTCGATCCGAGTCCGTGGCCGATCGTCGGAGCCCTCGGCGCGCTGACCCTCGCCCTCGGCCTTCTCATGTACTTCATGTCGAAGAAGGCCGGCGATCCGCATCTCTGGTACGTCCTGCCGGGTCTCCTGCTCGTCATCATCACCCTGTTCGGGTGGTGGCGCGATGTCATCAAGGAAGCACATGAGGGCCTCGAGACCCCCGTGGTGCAGCTCCATTTGCGCTACGGCATGATCCTGTTCATCGCCTCGGAGGTGATGTTCTTCGTGGCGTGGTTCTGGGCCTATTTCGACGTGGCCCTGTTCCCCTCAGACGCGGTGACCTATGCGCGCACGGAGGTGCTCGGCGGCGAGTGGCCGCCGATCCCGAGCGTCGACACCGGCGTGGCTGGGCTCGGCTATTTCGGGCACACCTTCAATCCGTGGAACATCCCCTTCGTCAACACGCTGATCCTGCTGACCTCGGGCACGACGGCGACCTGGGCGCACCATGCGATGCTGCATAACGATCGGAAGAGCCTCGTTTGGGGCCTTGCCTGCACCGTCGTGCTCGGCCTCCTGTTCACCAGCTTGCAGGCCTTTGAGTACATGCATGCCGGCTTCGGCTTCGCCAACCACATCTATGGCTCGACCTTCTTCATGGCGACCGGCTTCCACGGCTTTCATGTGATCGTCGGCACGATCTTCCTGATCGTCTGCTTGTTCAGGGCGCTGCAAGGTCACTTCACGCCGAAACAGCATTTCGGCTTCGAAGCGGCCGCCTGGTACTGGCACTTCGTCGACGTGGTGTGGCTGTTCCTGTTCACCTGCATCTATGTGTGGGGATCGGGCGCTAATTACCGCTAGCGGCGACGCGGCGCCGTCTTATATGGGGGGGCGGTCGGACGGCCGCCCCCTTTTGATTTTGGATCTGGATATTCGATGAGCGACAAAGAGATCGGTCCTGCGCACCCCTCCCTGGGCTCCACCATGTGGGCCGGGTTGGTGGGCCGCTGCCCCGCCTGCCACCAGGGCAAGCTGTTTGCGGGCTATCTCACGCCCGCGCCGCGCTGCGACGTTTGCGGTCTCGACTACGGCTTTGCCCATTCCGGCGACGGGCCTGCGGTATTCGTCATTCTGATCACCGGCTTCATCATCGTCGGTGCCGCGCTCATCGTGGAGGTCCGCTACCAGCCGCCTTATTGGCTGCACGCTGTCCTCTGGGGCAGCCTCGCCATCGTTCTGCCTCTGCTTCTGCTTCGGGCCTTCAAGGGTGTGCTCATCGCGCTCCAGTTCAGGCACAAGGCCGAAGAGGGCAAGCTCGCCTCCGATTAGAGGCAGCGCGATGCGGACTGCCTCACTTCTGAAGCTCACCCTCGCCACACTTATGGGCTTGGCGCTCCTCGTCGGCCTTGGCGTATGGCAGCTTCAGCGCCTTCAGTGGAAGGAAGGGCTCATCGCCCGCGTCGAGGCGCGGACCAAGAGCGAGCCCTTGAGCCTGGAGCGCGCCATCGCGCTCGCCCACGAGGGCCGCGATCTGAGCTACACCCCGGTCACCGCCGAGGGGCGCTACCACCACGCACTGGAGCGCTATCTCTACGCCCTGTCGCCGGAGGGCGGGCCGGGCTGGCATGTCATCACGCCGCTCGAGACCGTCAAAGGAACCATGGTGCTCGTCGACCGCGGCTTCGTGCCCAATGCGTTGCGCGATCCCGCGACCCGGAAACAGGGCGAGGTCCAAGAGGTGGTGACCGTGACGGGGCTCGTGCGCCGGTCCGAGGCACCGACTATCTTCGTTCCCGACAACGAACCTGATAAAAATCAGTGGTTTAGCCGCGATCTGCCAGCCATGGCGCGGTCCATGTTCCCCGGCGCCACGGTCCAGGTGGCGCCCTTCTTCCTTGAGGCCAAGGCGAGCGAGGTGCCGGGCGGTTGGCCGCAAGGGGGCCAGACCCGGCTCAGCTTCCCCAACAACCACCTGCAATACGCGATCACTTGGTTCGGCTTGGCCGTGTGCCTGGTGGTGATCTACGGGGTCTATGTCTGGGGCGCCTATCGCGGCAAAGGCTCTTAACGAGCCTTTTTCGGCCTTATTGCGGGGGGCCCCTGTGACCGCTAGGGTCAGCCGGAAAAGCCCCCTTTTTTCGGCGAGAGGCAGATCTTGAAGTTCATCTCCACGCGCGGTGAGGCGCCGGCGCTCTCCTTTGAGGGTGCGCTTATGGCGGCGCTCGCCCCGGACGGCGGGCTGTTCATGCCCGAGGCCTGGCCGCGCCTCGAACCGCACGAGATCGCCAGCCTCGCCGGCCTCGACTATGCCGATGCCGCCTATCGGGTGATGAGCCCTTATCTTGCCGGTGACGCTTGCCTCGGCGACCTCGAATGCGTGCTCGAGGAAGCCTATGACGGCTTCTACCATCCGGCCGTGGCTCCGCTCAGCCAGCTCGGCCCGAATTGCTTCATGCTGGAGCTGTTCCATGGACCGACGCTCGCCTTCAAGGACCTCGCCATGCAGGTCGTGTCCCGGTTCATGAACCGGGCGCTGCTCCGCAAAGGCGCGCATGCGACCGTGGTTGGCGCCACCTCCGGCGACACCGGTGCCGCGGCCATAGAGGCCTTTCGCGGCCTCGATGCCATCGACGTGTTCATCCTCCACCCCAAGGGCCGCATCAGCGACGTGCAGCGGCGGCAGATGACCACGGCCACCGAAGCCAATGTCCACAACATCGCCCTGGAGGGCACCTTCGACGACTGCCAGGCGATCGTGAAGGCGCTGTTCAGGGATCGGGGCTTAAGCGGCCGGCTTGCGCTCACGGGCGTGAACTCGATCAACTTCGCGCGGATCCTCGCCCAGATCCCCTATTATTTCACCGCCGCCGTCAGCCTCGGCGGGCCCCATCGGCCGCTGGCCTTTACCGTGCCGACCGGAAATTTTGGTGATATTTTCGCAGGTTGCGCGGCCCGCGCCATGGGGCTGCCGGTCTCGCGCCTCGTTATCGCCACGAACCTAAACGACAGTTTACCGCGCGCATTTGCGTCGGGGATTTTCGAGCCGCAAGGCGTCGTCGCCACCTCAAGCCCGAGCATGGACATTCAGCTTGCGAGCAATTTCGAGCGCTTGCTGTTCGAGCTTGCCGGCCGGGATGCTGCCCGCGTCAGGGCCTTGATGGAGGAGCTGCGCACCGACGGCGCGTTCCGCATGAGCCAGGGAGAGCTCGGCCAGTTGCGCGATCTTTTCGGCGCGCATTCGGTGAGCGAGCAAGATACGGAGATGACCATTCGGGGGGTTTTCGAAGAGACGGGCATGCTGGTCGATCCGCACACGGCGGTCGCCATCGCCGCGTCCCACCAAGAGACTGATCTCGGCACCACGCCCATGGTCGTGCTTTCCACGGCTCACCCGGCCAAGTTCCCGGAGGCGGTGAAGCGGGCGACCGGCCGCGTGCCTGAGCAGCCCGAGCGCTTGAGCCTCCGTCTCGGCCAGGACGAGCGGTGCACCTCGCTGCCGAACGATTTCGCAGCGGTCGCCGACTTCATCGTCGGGCGTAGCCGCGCGGCGCCGGCACGCGCGGAGGTGGGCGCATGAGCGTAGAGCGTACAGAGTTGAAGAATGGCCTGACAGTGATCAGCCATGCCATGGCGGAAGTCGAGACCGTGTCGCTCGGCATCTGGGTCGGGGCCGGGAGCCGCTCGGAGGGCCACGCCGAGCACGGCGTCGCCCATTTCCTCGAGCACATGGCCTTCAAAGGCACGGCACGGCGGAGCGCCCGCGACATCGCCGAAGAGATCGAGGCGGTTGGGGGCGAGCTCAATGCCGCCACCAGCGTGGACTCCACCGCCTATTATGCGCGGGTGATGCGCAAAGACATGCCGCTCGCCCTCGACATCCTGAGCGACATCCTTCTCGAGCCGCGCTTCGACCGCGCCGAGCTTGCCCGCGAGCGCGATGTCATCTTGCAAGAAATCGCGGCGTCCATGGATTCGCCCGAGGACATCGTCTACGACCTCGTGTCCGAGGCGGCGTATCCGGGCCAGCCGGTCGGCCGGCCGATCCTCGGCACGGCTGCGAGCGTGAGCGGCTTCGGCCGCACCCATCTCGGCACGTATCTCGCCACCCACTACCATGCGCCCAATATGGTGCTGGCCGCCGCCGGCGCCGTCGATCATGCGGCGCTTGTGGCCGAAGCCGAACGCCGGCTTGCAGGCCTGCAAGAGAAAACGGCGCCGCGGCCGCAAAGCGCAACCTATACCGGCGGCTCCAAACGGTCGGACAAGCCCTTCGAGCAGACCCATCTCGTGCTCGCCTTCGAGGCACCGCCTTACCGTCATCCCGATTACTTCGCAGCCCAGATCCTCGCCGGCGCGCTCGGCGGCGGCATGTCCTCGCGGCTGTTCCAAGAAGTGCGCGAGCGGCGCGGGCTCTGCTACTCCGTCTACGCCTTTTCGACCGGCCTCACCGACAGCGGCATGTTCGCCATCTATGCGGCCGGCGCCCCAGACCGGGCGGACGAGCTGTTCGCCGTGATCCGCGACGAGTTGGAGCGTGCTGCCGACCAAGGCTTCGACGAGGACGAGACTGACCGGGTGAAGGCGCAGCTCAAGATGGGGCTCCTCGCCGGGCTCGAGAGCTCGAGCGCCCGCGCCGAGCAGCTTGCCCGGCAGATCCTCATCCACGGCCGGGTGTTGCCGACCGAGGAGCTGATCGAGAGAGTTGAGCGTGTCGAGACCGCCGATCTGCAATCCATGGTTGAGCGCCTGTTTGTCTCGCCGCTCAGCCTTGCCACGGTCGGCCCCATTGCTAATGTTGCGAGATTCGAAGCTGTGGCGGAGAAATTCACCGTTCCGGCGAGCAAGGCCGCCTGAAGAGGGTGCTAGTCGATGGCGTTGCTGCGAGCTGCCTCCCCGAGCGACTTTGGGCCGGTCATCGAGTCCGAGCGCGTCATGCTGCGGACCCCGCAGATGTCGGACTATCCCGCTTGGGCCGAGCTCCGAGCCTCAAGCCGCGAGTTTCTGATGCCGTGGGAGCCGCTATGGGCGGCTGACGAGCTGTCTCGCGCCTCCTTCCGGCGGCGCGTGCGCCACTATCTGCGCGACCTGCGCGAGGACATCGGTTACGCGCTCTTCATTCACGCGGCCGCGACCGGCGAGTTGGTCGGCGGCCTGACCCTGTGCAACGTGCGCCGTGGCGTGACCCAGTCCTGCACGCTCGGTTACTGGATCGGCGCCAAATATGCCCAGCAAGGTTACATGACGGCGGCCGTCCACGCCGTCGTGCCTTTCGTATTCGATTCCCTTGAGCTGCATCGACTGGAGGCGGCTTGCCTGCCGACCAACACGGCCTCGATGCGTCTCTTGGAGAAGACAGGTTTCAAGCGCGAAGGCCTGGCGCGCCGTTATTTGCGGATCAACGGCGCGTGGCAGGATCACCTGCTCTACGCGCTGCTTGACTCCGATTCACGCGTCTAAGTCGGCAGCGTTTCGAGAACGGGGGAAGCATGGCGAAAAGGAACGCCTCGGCAAGCGCTGAAGCGGCCGGTGCCTGGCAGCGACGCCAGGATTGGCTGCGCACGCTTGCCTGCGCGGTCCTGCTCGCATTTGCGGTTCTGCTGCCGAGCCTCGCTTACGCCATCGAGGCGATCCCGGTCGATCCGGATCAGCCCAGAATTGACATCACCGCCAAGGGCGAGCTTTACGAAGGCCGCGGCGACCAGCTTCAGATCGAGACCGCACCCGGTCCGGACGGCTATATCGGCCGCATGGCGGTGCAAGCCTCGACGCCTGGCACCAATCCCGGCTGGCTCGTCTTTGCTCTGTCGAACCCTACGGACAAGCAGATCGTGCGCTGGCTCGTGGCGCCGCGTTATGCGCTTGCCAATTCCCGCGTGCTTCGTCCCGAGCTCGACGCGCCCCGTATCACCGCGATCACCCCCTCGCTCGGTTTCCGGCCTGAGCCGCTCAAGAGCGATCGCGCCGACATGTTCCGGCTTAATCTTGAGCCGGGGCAGAGCGTGACCTTCGCGGCGGAGCTCGCCTCGTCGACCGTGCCGCGGCTGACACTATGGGACCCTAACTCCTATCAAGCGAAGCAGCAGGATCGCATGCTGTTCAACGGCGTGCTGCTTGGCATTACCGGATTGCTTGCCATCTTCCTCACCGCAATCTTCGCCGCCAATCATCGCGCCATCTTCCCCGCCACCGCGCTCGTCGCCTGGGCCGCGCTCATCTATTTCTGCGTCGACTTCGGCTTCTGGAATAAGCTGTTCCCCGTGGGGCCCGACCGTACGGCGCTCTATCGGGCCGCCGCCGAGGCGGGACTCGCCGCAAGCCTCGTGCTGTTCCTCTACACCTTCCTGCGCATCGGCCTGTGGCATGTGTGGATCAGGACCGTCTTCTGGGTCTGGATCGCCGCTCAGTTCGCCCTGATCATCGTCGCCATCATCGACCCGCAAACCGCCTCGGGTCTCGCGCGCTCTTCCACCTTGCTGATCGCCGGGGTCGGCACTGGCCTCATCGCCTATTTCGCGCTGCGCGGTCAGGACCGCGCGATGTCGCTGATTCCGAGCTGGATGCTCCTCATCGTCTGGCTGCTCGGCGCCTCGATGATCGTGGTCGGCAAGCTCTCCGGAGAGGTCGTTGTCTCCGGCCTCGTCGCCGGGCTTGTGCTCATCGTCGTGTTGCTCGGCTTCACTGTCACCCAGTTCGCCTTCCGCACCGGCGGCGGCGCCGTCAGCCTAGGGCCGCCGAGTCAGGTGCAGATGAAGTCGCTCGCCGTCGACGGCTCTGGCACCTACATCTTCCAATGGCACGCGGGCCGCGACCTCATCACCGTCGCGCCCGAGGTCGAGATGGAGCTCGGCCTCGACCCTGGCGCGCTCAACGTGGCCGTCGAGGACTTTCTCCAGCACATGCATGCGTCCGACCGCGAGCGCTTCCGTCTCATGCTGTGGTCGCTCCAGGAGAAGCAGGGCGGAGACCTCGTGCTCGATTTCCGCTTGCGCCGCCATGACGGCACCTATCTTTGGTACGACCTCCGGGCGCATGCCGCGCCGAACGAGAATGTGCGACTCCTGCGTTGCGTCGGCTTGATGCGCGACGTGACTAGCCTCAAGCGCTCTCATGAGCGACTGATGCACGACGCGGTGCATGACAGCCTGACCGGGCTTCCGAACCGCGAGCTGTTCATGGACCGGCTGCAAGGCGCCATCACCCGCGCCGCCGAAGGCCAATCGCACCGCCCGACCGTCATCTTCATCGACATCGACCGCTTCAAGAACGTCAACAAGAGCTTCGGCCTGGTCATCGGCGACTCGATGCTTCTGACGCTCGGCCGCCGGCTCGGGCGCCATCTCAACCCGCAAGACACACTCGCCCGTCTCGGCGGCGATCAATTCGCGATCCTGTTGGTCTCCGACAGCGACCCGCACCACGTGGCGACGCTTGCCGAGCGCGTCAGGCGCGCGCTGCGTACGCCCATGAAGATCAGCGCCAAGGAGATCATCCTCACCGCGTCTATCGGCATCGTCGTCCACGATGGCTCGCAAATCACCGCGCAGGACATGCTGCGCGACGGCGAGATCGCCATGCTGCGGGCGAAGCGCGGGGGCGCCGACCGGATCGAGATCTTCAATCCTTCAATGCGGGCCGAGGACGAAAGCCGCCTGCCGCTCGAGAGCGAGCTCCGCCTGGCCTTGGACCGGCAGCAAATCTCGGTTCTGTATCAGCCGATTACCCGGCTTGCGTCGAACCAGCTCGCGGGCTTCGAGGCGCTGCTGCGCTGGGACCATCCGACCCGCGGCCGGCTCGCGGCCGATGACTTCATCCCGCTCGCCGAGGAGTCCGGGCTGATCGTCGATCTCGGCAGCTACGTGTTGGGCAAGGCGCTGGAGGAGGCGGCGAGCTGGCACAAAGTACTGCCGCGCGACCGCGATCCTCTGTTCGTCAGCGTGAACGTGTCGAGCCGCCAGCTCTTCCGCCAGGACATGGTGCAGGAGATCAGGCTGATGCTCGCCCGCGAGTCGGTGCCGAGGGGAACCCTGAAGCTCGAGATCACCGAGTCGCTGGTCATGGAGAACCCGGAGCGCGCCGTCGAGATCCTCACCTGGCTCAAGACCTTCGGCGCGAGCCTCGCCCTCGACGATTTCGGCACGGGCTACAGCTCGCTGAGCTATCTGCACCGCTTCCCCTTCGACGTCATCAAGGTGGACCGCTCGCTCGTCCACGACAGTTCTCTCAACGGGCAGACGCCGCTCATCCTGCGCTCGGTGATCGCGCTCGCGCACGAGCTCGGCAAAGAGGTCGTAGCCGAGGGCGTCGAGACCCAGGCCGATGCGAGTTACTTGCGCTCGATCGGCTGCGAGTTTGGCCAAGGCTATTATTACGGCGAGCCGATGTCGGCGAAGGACGTCGCCGCCTTGCTCGCGGCGTTGGCCAGCCATCGCAAACGCAAGCAGCGTGAGCGCGCCCGCGCACCAGCCGAGCCGCAAACGCCGTCTGGTCTTGAGGTTGACGCGCCGAGCCAGTCGGCTTTGCCGGCGCTGTCCGGTCCGAGCACGGCGACGTCAGGCGTGACCTGAGTCGTTGACGAGGCGGATCGGGTCGATTCCGAGACGGTTGAGCGCGCGGTGGTATTTCCTATCGACCTGGGGATCGAAGATCAGCTCTGGATCGGCGGGGCAGTTGAGCCAACCATTGGATTGAATCTCGGTCTCCAGCTGACCCGGTGCCCAGCCTGCGTAGCCGAGCGCAAGCAGCGCCTGGTTAGGACCGCTTCCCTTGGCGATGTCGCGCAAGATGTCGATGGTCGCCGTGAGACAAACGCTCTCGTCGATGGGGAGCGTGCTCTCCGCCTTGAAGTAGTCGGCGCTGTGCAGCACAAAGCCACGGCCCGTCTCCACCGGTCCGCCGAGATATACCGCCATGGCGGTCAAGCTCGCGGGCAGTGAGATGCGGTCTTCCGACGGCACGATGTTGAGCTGCTCGAGAAGCTCTGTGAAACTTATATTGGGTGCCCGCTGATTGATGATGATGCCCATGGCGCCTTCTGACGAATGTGCGCACAGATAGATCACCGAGCGGGAAAAGCGTGGATCGCCCATTGCCGGCATGGCGATGAGGAGTTGACCATCGAGATAGCCTTCATCCTCGGAAGCGTGGTTTCGGCTTGCCATGCACCCATGCTACTCCAGTTCCAGTCTGAAGCTAAGAGGCAAGGGTGAATTAAGGCAGGCCGTGCCATTCTCGCCGCATCGGGCTCACAAAAGAGTGACGCTTGTTGAGCCGCTTGAGGTCGCGCCGGTCCGTTGGCGCGGCTAGATTTGCCGTCTTGTGTTCAGCTATCTCTCGAACTGGATGTCATGATCGGAACGAATTTCTTGGCGCGCCGCGCGGCATCGCTGCCCGCCACATTGGCAATTGGCGCTTTCCTGGGCATCGCCTCTGGCGGCGCCTTCGCGGCGCCTGCGGGCGAATCACCTTGGGCAGAAAAAACCGATTCGCAAGCGCGCCTCGTCAGTGGCGCGATCAACCAGAACGGGAACCCTGCACCTTACGCCGCCATCCAGCTTCGCATGGACCCCGGCTGGAAAACCTATTGGCGGAACCCCGGCGATTCCGGCGTGCCGCCAAGTTTCGATTGGTCGGGCTCGAAGAATTTGAAAAGCGCTGAGGTGCTTTACCCTGCGCCCCACCGCTTCGCGGACGCGAACGGCACGGCCATCGGTTACAAGGACGAGGTCGTCTTTCCGGTCAAGATCACGCCGGAGCATGCCGGCGAGCCGGTCGATCTCGCGCTGACCTTCGAGTACGGGCTCTGCAAGGATCTGTGCATCCCGAATTCCGCGTCGCTCAAGGTCGTGTTGCCGCCCGATCTCGGCAAGGGCGATGCGTTGCTCATCGACACCGCGCTCTCCAGCGTGCCGAAGCCTGAAGAGGCAGATGCGCTGCCTCGGATCGCGAGCGTCAGAGCCAATCTCGATGGTCAGAAGCCCGGCATCGAGATCGAGGCGCTCTTCCCCGAAGGCGCATCTGGAACCGATCTGTTCATCGACAATCCCGAGATCGCCGTGCCGGTATCCAAAGGCGCTCGGGCCGCTTGAGGGCGGCAAGCAGCGCTTCTCCGTAACCTTCTACTCGCCGGAGGAGGCTGCCGCCATCAGGGGCAAGCCTCTGAGGATGGTTCTCGTTTCTGACGAAGGCTCCACCGAGACGGCCTGGACGGCGAAGTAGCGCCGGCGCGACCTTGGCCAGATGCGGCGAAGCCGGTATGGTGCCCGCGAAAACGCATGAGGATCGAGGAGAGTCCGCATGACCATCGCCAAGGGAGACAGCCTGCCGGAAGCCACGTTCAGGGTCTTGGGCGCCGAAGGTATCGAGAGCTTGTCCACCAAGGATGTGTTCGGCGGCAAGAAGGTCGTGCTGTTCGCGGTCCCCGGTGCCTTCACGCCCACCTGCCACCTGAAGCACCTGCCGGGCTTCATCGATAATGCCGGCGCCTTCAAGAAGAAGGGCATCGACACGGTGGCGTGCGTGGCCGTCAACGATCCCTTCGTGCTCGGCACGTGGGGCAATGTGAGCGGCGGCAAGGGCAAAGTGTTGTTCCTGTCCGACGGCAATGGCGAGTTCACTGAGAAGATCGGCATGGATTTCGACGGCAGCGGCATCGGACTCGGCACCCGCTCCAAGCGCTATGCCATGTTGGTCGACGATGGCGTGGTGAAGGTGTTGCACACCGAGGACTCGCCCGGCGTCGCCGACGTCAGCACGGCCGAGAGCATGCTGGCAGAGATCTAGACCGACTCGGAAGGATCACTTGGCGGAACGCCGCTCGCCGAGAAACGGCGCCATGCCCTCGCGGGCAAGCTCGTCGGCCCGCTCGTTGTCGTCATGGCCCACATGGCCTTTGACCCAGTGCCAGCGCACCTCGTGACGCGCTTCCGCCTCTTCCAGCCGCTGCCACAGCTCGACGTTCTTTACCGGCTTCTTGTCGGCGGTACGCCAACCGTTCCTCTTCCAGCCCTTGATCCAGCTCGTGATGCCGCCGCGCAAATAATTGGAGTCTGTGTAGAGATCGACGTCTGACGGCCCTTTGAGTGTCTCGAGCGCCTCGATGGCGGCAGTGAGCTCCATGCGGTTGTTGGTGGTCATGGCCTCGCCGCCTTTGATCTCCTTGCGGTGTGACCCCGATTCCAGGATCGCGCCCCAGCCGCCCGGCCCCGGATTGCCGGAGCAGGCGCCGTCGGTGTGGATGACCACGCTGGGCCGCTCGGCCATGCTCAATGCTCTCCGAGCCCGTAGTCGCGGTAGGACGCGACCCGCTGGTGGAAGCGGAGCTTGCGCAAATACTCGTTCGGGTCCTTGGTCTTGACCAGCGCGTTCGCGTCCGTGTTCAGAAAGTCGTAGGTGCGCGTCAGCAGGAAGCGCAGCGCCGCCCCGCGGGCAAGCAAAGGAAGACCGGCCAACTCCGCCTCGGTCAGCGTCCGCTCCGCCTCGTAGGCCTGAAGCATGGCGCGCGCTTTAGTGACGTTGAAGCTCGCGTCCGGTTCGAAGCACCAGGCATTGAGACAGACGGCGACGTCGTAAGCGAGCATGTCGTTGCAGGCGAAATAGAAGTCGATCACGCCTGACACCTTGTCGTCGAGAAAGAATACGTTGTCGGGAAAGAGATCGGCGTGGATCACGCCCATGGGCAGGTCCGAAGTCCAGTTCGCCTGGAGATATGCAAGTTCCTGCGCGATCACGTCCTTGAGGCCAGGGATGACCCCATCGGCGTTGTCGCGAACGTCGTCGAACAGCGCCCGCCATCCCGGCAGCGACAAGTCGTTCTCGCGGTGCATGGGAAAATCGAGGCCTGCAAGGTGAAACTTCGCAAGCGCCTGGCCGAGACCGGTGCAATGCTCGATCCCCGGCCGCCGCACCCACAAGCCCTCGAGGAAGCTGATCAGCGCGGCAGGACGCCCCGCCAGCTCTTTCAGCGTGCGCCCCCCGCGGTCGCGGACCGGCAGCGGGCAGGAGATGCCGCGTGCGGCGAGGTGCTCCATGAGCGCGAGGAAATAGGGGAGGTCCTGCGGCCGCACCCTCTTCTCGTAAAGCGTGAGGATGTAGGGCCCGGCCTCGGTATGGAGGAGATAGTTTGAGTTCTCGACGCCTTCGGCGATGCCTTTGAACGAGGTCAGCGCGCCGATGTCATAGCTTTCGATGAAGGCTTCGAGTTCCTCGTCAGAGACATCCGTATAGACCGCCATCTAAACCGCCGGCATGTCTCTGAGCTCGCGTGGGAGCTTGAAGGCGATGCTTTCTTCCGCCGTAGTCACGATCTCGACTTGCACGTCGAACCGCTCGCGAAACGCGTCGATGATGTTGTCCACCAGCACCTCTGGCGCCGAGGCGCCTGCCGTGACCCCGAGCCGGCGGATGCCGTCGAACATACTCCAGTCGATCGCCGCCGCGCGCTCTATGAGCAGCGCATGAGGACAACCGGCCCGCTCGGCCACTTCCACGAGGCGGAGCGAGTTCGAGCTGTTGGGCGAGCCGACGACGATCATGCGGTCGCATTTTGGCGCGATTTGCTTCACCGCGTCCTGCCGGTTCGTGGTGGCGTAGCAAATATCGTCCTTGCGCGGCACGGCGATAGCCGGAAAGCGCGCTTGCAGCGCGGCCATGATCTCTTTGGTGTCGTCCACCGAGAGCGTGGTCTGGGTGATCACGGCGAGGTTCTTGGGATCCTTGGGCGTGAAGGCATGAGCGTCGGCGATGGTCTCGATCAGATGGACGGCGCCGGGCGGCAGCTGGCCCGTGGTGCCGATCACCTCCGGATGCCCGGCGTGCCCGATCAGCAGGATCTCGGCGCCGGCGCCGTGGAGCCGCTCGGCCTCGACATGCACCTTGGAAACGAGCGGGCAGGTGGCATCCAGAACGAACATATGGCGGTTTCGCGCCGCTTCCGGCACCACCTTGGGCACGCCATGGGCGGAAAACACGATCGGGGCATCGGTGTCCGGGATTTCGTCCAATTCTTCCACGAAGATGGCGCCCTTCGCCTTCAGCGTGTCCACCACGTAGCGGTTGTGGACGATGGCGTGGCGGACATAGACCGGGGCGCCGTATTTCTCGAGCGCGAGCTCGACGATCTGGATCGCCCGGTCGACGCCAGCGCAGAACCCACGCGGGGAGGCGAGATAGATGGTCAAGGGAGGACGGCCGCTTTGCCGCCCATTGGCGTGATCCATGCTGGTCATCAATGCTCCTCAAACGGCTCTTTCCGGGCCGCGAAGGGCTCAAGTCTGGCCTTGTCGGGCTACCCCCGGGCAGATAGTTTGACGCCCAACGAAAATAGGGAAGCTCGCGACATTTCAATAACTTTCGGGTCGAGCCCGGGCATATCAGGCGGGGACGCCTGGCATGTCAAGCCGAGGACGTGGTGAGTTGAGGCGTATCGAGGTTCTTCCATGGCTGCGTGCTTTTGGGGTTGGCGCGTTGCTCGTGAGCCCGGTCCTGATCTCCGGCTGCGCGGTGCCGAAGCTCTCCAGTCCCTTTGGGGCCGGCAGTGACGATACCTCCTCCGCGCTCAACGCCCCCGACGACAAGCTGCCGGAGATGGGCGCGTCCACGACGAAAGATCCCGCCAGCGGCGAGAGCCTCAATTGCCCGCAAGTGGTGGCTGGCCCAATGACCGTTTGCGCACCATCTACGCGCCTGGCCATGACGGCGACGCGCTGTCCGTGGTCAACCGCGGCGAGCTCACCAAGCTCTCGCGCGAATGCCAGTTTTTTGGTGGCCGTGTCGTCGTCAAATACGGCTTTGCCGGCCGCGTGCTGCTGGGCCCCAAGGGCCAGCCGGGGGTGGTGACCATGC
>CAVQXI010000024.1:0-30693 GCA_963717875.1 uncultured Alphaproteobacteria bacterium | reverse complement strand
TGGGATAGCGCTTGCCCGCGTCAGCAAGGAAATCGAGGAAATGCCATTGCGGCATGAAGGCGATGAAGCCGCAACGGGTCGGCAAGTGCGAGAAGTCGGCGATCTGGACCAACTCGTCGCCGATCTGCGCGCCGAGCTGGCGCACCTCTTGGTGGGGTCGCTTCAGGAACTCATCGAGCAGGCCGAGCTCGGACATGACCTGAAGGGTCGATGGGTGGATAGTGTCGCCGCGGAAATCGCGGAAGAAATCGGCATGCTTTTCAAGGACGACAACGTCGACGCCGGCGCGCGCGAGCAAATAGCCGAGCATCACGCCGGCGGGGCCGCCGCCGGCGATCGCGCAACGGGTCGTGAGAGTTTCGGTGCCCATGCGACCAGTGGTAGCGGAATTTGGTTAACGCGAGACTGTAGCCTTTTCTAGCCGTTCGCGGCTTCCATGGCCTTGCGGAGATGGGACAGGTCGCGGAACTTAGGATTTCGGCCGTTTAGCGGGTTCTCCGGGTCCCAGCCGTAAGCGACCGTTGCGACCCGCGCCTGGAGCGCATCGTAAAGAAGGAGCCGGCCCACGAGCCCTTCGCCGATGCCGAGCAACTCCTTCACGACCTCGACCGCCTGGAGGCAGCCGATCACGCCGGCGACGGCGCCGAGAATGCCAGCCTCCGAACACGGCGGCACGGTGCCTTCCGGCGGCGGCTCCGGGAACAGGCAGCGATAGTTTGGGCGTGGGTTCCCTTCCCCGTCCGTCTCGAAGGCGCGGAAGGTGGTGAGCTGGCCGTCGAACGGGCCGGCGGCGGCGGTGACGAGCGGCGCTTTCGCAAAATAACAGGCGTCGTTGACGAGATAGCGCGTGGCGAAATTATCGGAGCCGTCGGCGACGAGATCGAAGCCGCGGATGATGTCGAGGGCGTTCTCCGGCACGAGCCGCGTCGTGTAGAGCTTCGTCTCCACGTGCGGGTTGAGGCGTTCAATGGTGGCGGCGGCGCTCTTGGTCTTCGACCGCCCGACGCTTGCCGTGTCGTGCACGATCTGACGCTGGAGATTGTCGAGGCTCACCCGGTCATCGTCGATGATGCCGATTTGGCCGATCCCCGCCGCGGCCAGATAGAGAATAAGCGGCGAGCCGAGACCGCCGGCGCCGACCACGAGCACGCGCGACGCTTTGAGCCGCTGCTGGCCTTCGCCGCCAATCTCCTTCAGCACCAGATGGCGCTTGTAACGCTCGATCTCGTCTTGGGTGAGCATGGGATCAATCTATGCCTTGCGCCCGCGCCCTGCCAGGGCCGCGCCTCAGCCCGTGGAGCCGAAGCCGCCGGCGCCGCGTTCCGTGGTCTCGAGCGCGTCCGCCTCGACGATGTCCACGTGGGTGACGGGGGCGATCACGGCCTGGGCGATGCGGTCGCCGCGCTGGATCAAGAACCGCTCGTTGCCGAGATTGATGAGGAGCACCTTCACCTCGCCGCGATAGTCGGCGTCGATGGTTCCCGGGCTGTTGAGCACGGTGACGCCGTGCTTGAGCGCAAGGCCCGACCGCGGACGAATTTGCGCCTCGTAGCCTTCCGGCAATTCGAACACGAGCCCGGTCG
This sequence comes from uncultured Alphaproteobacteria bacterium, assembly GCA_963717875.1. GTDB lineage: Bacteria > Pseudomonadota > Alphaproteobacteria > Rhizobiales > Methyloligellaceae > Methyloceanibacter. The sequence goes on along the minus strand of CAVQXI010000024.1, from coordinate 29,110 downwards.
GCACAAGAACTCGGTCGCTGGGGTCCAGGGTGACGGCGCCGGCCTCAGGGACCGCGGCCAGGAGGTCGAAGCCCGCGGCATGGGCCGATTGATAAGCGGGAAGCGGCAACCCCTCGCCGTGCGGCAGATGCAAGATCCGCAGCGTCACGCTCATTCAGCGGCCGAGCGCAACGAGGAGAGCGCTTCCGCGGCGCGGGCGACCAAGCGCGCGGCCATCTCGTCCTTGGTCATGGGCGGCCAGTCCTCGAGCCCTGCGCCGGTCACCAGATGCACGCGCGTCCGGTCGCCGCCCATGATGCCGGTCCCGGCCGAGACGTCGTTGGCGACGATCCAATCGGCGCCCTTGGCGCGGCGTTTTTGCGTGGCGTTCTCGACCACGTTCTCGGTCTCGGCGGCGAAGCCGACGACGAGGTCGGGGCGTTGCGGCCCTCCGATGGCGAGGGTGGCGAGGATGTCCGGGTTCTGGGCGAGGGTGAGCGACACGTCGGCCCCGCTGGTCTTCTTGAGCTTCTGCGCGGCTTGCGCGGCCGCATGCCAATCAGCGACCGCGGCGGCGCAGATGGCAATGTCGGCGGGAAGCGCATCGAGCACGGCGTCAAGCATCTCCTGCGCGGTCTCGACCTTGACCAGTTCCACCCCCTCAGGGTCCGGCAGCGTCACGGGACCGCTCACCAGCGTCACATGCGCGCCGAGGGCAAGTGCGGCGCGGGCGAGTGCATGGCCCTGCTTGCCGGAGGAACGGTTGGCGATATAGCGCACGGGATCGAGGGGCTCGTGCGTCGGCCCTGAGGTGATCAGAACATGCCGCCCGGAGAGCGGGCCTTGCTGCTTGTCGTCGAGCAGGCGCGCGATGGCCTCGACGACGGAAGCGGGCTCGGCCATGCGGCCGGGGCCGTATTCGCCGCAGGCCATCTCGCCTTCCTCGGGCCCGACGAAACGGATGCCGTCGGCGCGCAAGCTGGCGACGTTGCGGCGGGTTGCCGGGTGCTGCCACATGCGCAAATTCATGGCCGGCGCGACGAGGACACGCTTGTCGGTGGCGAGCAGCACGGTGGAGGCGAGATCGTTGGCGAGTCCCGTCGCCATCTTGGCGAGGAGGTCGGCGGTGGCCGGCGCGACAACTACGAGGTCCGCTTCGCGCGACAGCCTGATGTGGCCGATCTCCGCCTCCTCCTTGAGGTCGAACAGGTCCGTGAAGGTCTTGTCCTCGGAGAGCACGGAGAAGGAGAGCGGCGTCACGAATTCCGCGCCGCCTTTCGTGAGGATCACACGCACGGACGCGCCCCGCTCCTTCAAGCGGCGCACGAGCTCGAGGCTCTTATAGGCGGCGATGCCGCCGCCGACGATCAAGAGGATGCGCTTTCCTTGCACTCTTTCCTCGCTCCGCAGTCATTCCATCGAAGGCGGGAATCCAGCAGTCCCTGACCTTACCAATTCTGGAACACGGTGGTTACCGGATTGCCCGGTCAAGCCGGGCAATGACAAGGAAATAAGGTTAGTGGCCAAAATCAAAAGAGGAGCGCGAGGGCGATGGCGACCAAAGCGATGGCGCCAACCCAGATGCCGGCCCGGCTCCAGCGGTCCTGCCGGTGCTGGGCTTCGGCCAGCCGCTCCACGCTCTGATCGTCTAGGCGCAAGCCCTCCTCGACCATGGCCGCGAAGGCGTCCGCCGTACGCTCGGCCTGGAGCAGCAGCTTCGGAATGTCGCCGACGAAGCGGCCCACGGAGACCGCGCTCTCCGCCGCCTGCTCGAAGCGGGCGCCGGCGCCGAACTGGCTCTCCATCCACGCCTTCACCACGGGCTCGGCCACGACCCAGATATTGAGGTCGGGATCGAGACTGCGGCCCACGCCTTCGACCACCACCATGGTCTTTTGCAGGAGGATCAGCTCGGGCCGCGTCTGCATGTCGAAGACTTCGGTGTATTGGAAGAGCTGGCCCAAGAGCTGCGCCATGGAGATCTCGCTCGCGGGGCGGTCCATGATCGGCTCGCCGATGGCGCGCAAGGCTTGGGCGAATTGCGCCACGGAGTGCTTCCGCGGCACGTAGCCCGCCTCGAAATGCACTTCGGCCACGCGGGTGTAGTTGCGAGTGATGAAGCCGTAGAGGATCTCGGCGAGGAAGCGCCGCTCCTTGAGGCTTAAGCGGCCCATGATGCCGAAATCGACAGCGACGATGTTTCCGTTTTTGTCGACGAACAGATTCCCAGGATGCAAGTCGGCATGGAAGAAGCCGTCGCGCATGGCATGGCGCAGGAAGGTCTGCACCAGCCGCGTGCCGAGCGCCTTCAGGTCATGGTCCTCGGCGCGAAGTTTGTCATGGTCGGCGATGGGAATGCCGTCGATCCACTCCAGCGTGAGCACGCGGCGGGCGCTGCGTGTCCAATCGACCTTCGGTACGCGGAAGCCTTCGTCGTCCTTGGAGTTGTCGGCCATCTCGGAAATGGCGGCAGCTTCCATGCGCAAATCCATCTCGATGGCGACGGACTTGGCCAGCGTGTCGACCACGGCGATGGGGCGCAGGCGGCGCGATGGCGCATGGAAGCGTTCGATCATACGCGCGGCGAAGAAATAAGAATCGAGGTCCTTCTGGAAGCGCTGCTCGATGCCCGGTCGCAGCACCTTGACGGCGACGGGCTTCAGCGTACCGTCCGGCGCCTTCACTTGCGCCTTATGCACTTGCGCGATGGAGGCGGCGGCGACCGGCGGGCCGAACTCGGCAAAGAGCTTGTCGATGGGCGCTTCGAGCTCCGCCTCTACCGCCTTCACCGCCTCGCTTTGCGAGAACGGCGGCAGGCGGTCCTGGAGCGTGGAGAGATCGCGGGCGAGCTCGCGGCCGATGATGTCGTCGCGCGTCGCCAGGAACTGACCGAGCTTGATGTAGGACGGGCCCAGCGAGGTGAGTGCCTCTGAGAGCCGCGTCTGGTTGCCGGAGGCCGCCCCGTTCTTGCGCAACGGCGCGGTGACCCGGCCGAACAGAGCGAGCGGCGCCGGCATTGTCGCATCGTTGGGAAAGACACGCGCGCCGCTCCAGGCGAGCGTTGCACCCGCCTTGGTAAGCCGCGCCATATTGGCAATGGCGTTCACTTCCCCTGCCTCATCTAAAGCCGCCAGCCGGAGTGGATCGCCGCGATGCCTCCGGTCAGATTTCGATAGCGCACTAGCTCGAAGCCCGCATCCTCAATCACGCGCATGAAGCTTTCCTGATCGGGGAAGCGGCGGATGCTTTCCACCAGATACCGGTAGGCTTCGGCATCACCGGCGACAAGGCTGCCGAGCCGCGGGATCGCGTTGAAGGAATAGGCGTCATAGAGCGTGTCGAGGAGCGGCATCTCCACGCTCGAAAATTCAAGGCAGAGGAACCGGCCGCCGGGCTTCAGCACGCGGAAGGCCTCGCTAAGCGCCTTGTCGATATGGGTGACGTTGCGGATGCCGAAGGCGATCGTATAGGCATCGAAGCGCGCGTTCTCGAACGGCAGCGCCTCGGCATTGCCTTGCACGAAGGTCAGGCGATCTCTGCCGCCTGCGCGCGCCTTGCCCGCCTCGATCATCTCAAGGCTGATATCGCAGATCACGGCGCTCCCGCCTGGGCCCGATGCATCGAGGAACCGGCTGGCGACGTCGCCAGTGCCGCCGGCAACGTCGAGCAGCGCAAACGGCGTGGCGCTCTTCGGCGGGGCAAGGGCGTTGATCAGCTCGGCTTTCCACAGGCGATGCAGCCCGCCGGACATCAGATCGTTCATCAGGTCGTAGCGGCGCGCCACCTTGGCGAAAACGTCGTTCACCAGGCTTTGGCGCGCGCTTTCCGCCACGCGGGCGAAGCCGAAGCTCGTCTCGCTCTCGCCGGAATCGCGGTTTTTCAGGTCCTCGGGCATTGCGAGCGGACAATAGCCTAAGCCCTCAGTTCAGGCTATTGTTGCACTGCAATGAGGTTTCTTCTGCACTGCGGTATCCCGGAACACCATGCCAGAGCTGCCTGAAGTGGAGACTGTGCGCCGGGGCCTGGAGCCCATTCTCGTGGGCAACACGTTCGCGCGCGTTGAGCAGCGGCGCCCCGATTTGCGCTTTCCGCTGCCCAAGCGCTTCGGCGAGCGGCTCGCGGGGCGAAAGGTCGAGGCGCTCGACCGGCGCGCCAAATATCTGCTCGCCCGGCTCGACGACGGCGAGGTGCTGGTCATGCATCTCGGCATGACCGGCCGCTTTTCCATCGATCACGCGAACGGCGTCACGGCCAAGCCTGGCGGTTTCGCGCATCCCCAGAAGGCTGTCCCGAAGCACGAGCACGTTGTCTTCCATCTCGGCGACGGCACGGCGGTCCGCTACAGCGACGTGCGCCGCTTCGGACTCATGGATCTCGTGCCCGCAAGCGCCCTCGACAGCCACGCCTTGTTCAAAGGTCTAGGGGTGGAGCCGCTGGGCGATGGACTGACGCCGGAATGGCTCGCGGGCAACCTCAAAGGCAAGGCCACCTCGATCAAGGCGGCTCTGATCGATCAGCGGCTGATCGCAGGTCTCGGCAACATCTATGCCTGCGAGGCGCTGCATCGCGCCCGCATCTCACCGCTGAAGCTCGCCGGAACGCTCGCCACGAAATCCGGCATGCCAACCAAAAAGACGGAAGCGCTCGTTGAGGGGGTCAAGGCGGTGCTGACAAGCGCCATTAAGGCCGGCGGATCGTCATTGCGCGACTATCGCCATACCGACGGCCGGCTTGGCCGTTTTCAGCACAGCTTCAAGGTCTATGGCCGCGAGGGGAAACCCTGCCGCAGGACAGGATGCGACGGCGTGGTCCGCCGCATCGTCCAGAGCGGCCGTTCGACCTTCTACTGTCCAACCTGCCAGAGATAAGGGAACTGAACACATGTATGTCGAAGAGATCGCGAAGGGCGAACAAGCGCCCGGGGGCACACCCTACGAGACCCTGATCGTGACGCGCCAAGGCAAGGTCGGGCTGATCACGCTCAACCGGCCGCAGGCGCTGAACGCGCTCAACACGCTCCTCATCAGCGAGCTCAATCGCGCGCTGAAAGCATTCGATACCGACCCAGGCATCGGCTGCATCGTCATCACCGGCAATGAGAAGGCATTTGCCGCGGGCGTCGACATCAAGGAGATGCACACCAAGACCTTCGTCGAAGCCTATGGCAGCGACTTCCTGGCGCCGTTCGACGCGATTGGCAGCATCCGCAAGCCGATCATCGCGGCGGTCGCGGGCTATGCGCTTGGTGGCGGCTGCGAGCTTGCCATGTCGTGCGACATTATCTTGGCCGCCGACAACGCGGTGTTCGGCCAACCGGAAATCAACCTCGGCATCATGCCGGGCGCAGGCGGCACCCAGCGGCTGACCCGCGCGGTGGGCAAGGCCAAGGCCATGGAGCTCTGCCTCACCGGCCGGCAGATGCACGCCGAGGAGGCCGAGCGCGCCAACCTGGTGAGCCGTATCGTCCCGGCCGCCGAGTTGCTCGATGTGGCGATGAAGGTCGCCGACAAGATCGCCAACCTGTCACAGCACGCGGTGATGATGATCAAGGAGGCGATCAATCGCGGCTTCGCCACGACGCTCGCCGAAGGCACCCGCTTCGAGCGCGGCCAGTTCTATTCGCTGTTCGCCACGGAGGATCAGAAGGAAGGCATGGCCGCCTTCATCGAAAAGCGGAAGCCTCAGTTCAAGAACCTCTAGGAAATCTGGGTTCGCGGATAGAGGGTGGCCGGGCTTCTTTTTCGCCCAGTTGACGCCTCCGGGGGTGCTCGTTATAGAGCACGTCAAATCACGCGTTTCTCGCGCTTTCGCCCGCGACCTAGCGGGCCGAGGCGCCTCCAAGGATCCTAGACATGGCCAATACCAAGTCGGCGAAGAAAGCCGTTCGCCAAATCACCCGCCGTACCGCCGCCAACAAGGCGCGGCGCAGCCACATGCGTTCCTCCGTGCGCAAAGTCGAGGAAGCGATCGCCTCCGGCAACAAAGAGGCCGCCCAGGCCGCCTTGCGGGCAGCCGAGCCGATCATGGCGCGCACGGCGCAGAAGGGCATGCTCCACCGCCGGGCCGCGTCGCGCAAAGTCTCCCGCCTCGCCAAGCGCATTGGCGCCATGGGCGCTTAGGCGCCCACCACCTCCCGCCGAAGAGTCGGAAACCCCTCGCCCTGTTGCGCGCGCGCCACAGGGGTTGCGCACGATTTCGCGCGCCTCATGTCAATTTGACGAACATTTCAACTGTTTGACATCCGGCCGGCTGCACGGCGGCACGCGCTTATCCACCGACTTCCCCCTGGAAAAAAAAATTTGCAGGGAGCGCTGCGAAGAAACCCCCGTTCCGGGCGGGTTTCCGCGCCGACCGTGAACGATTCAGGCTTGCCGCACAGAGGCTTGCCAAAGCCGGGCAGCGGTGCGCGTATCGATCAATACTACGTCACGCCCCTGGTTCGTTCGCTTGATTGGCGGAGTTTGCGTGTGTATAGTCCAATTATCCGAACGGGGAAGTCCCCTCCTTACAATCAGTATCTTGGCCTTGGCGTGTTTGCCAAGACAGGTTTTCTTTGTCTTCGCAGTAAGGAGGGGTGAGAATCTTGTGGAATGCTTATGCGTAAGCTGTGAATATTTCAGGTGTAGATTGCGTAGAGTCACCACGTATTGTGGTCAGCACAAAAACTGTTCTTACGACGTGCTCACATTTTTGGGGGAGGAGGCTCGATTTTGGGCGCGCAGTCTGGCGAAAACGCGGTCGACGAGGTTGATGTGGCAACGGCCTGGAAGGGCCTTCAGGCGAACCCTCGATCGCAGCTTGTCGACGTGCGCACCCGCGCGGAGTGGACCTATGTAGGGATTCCCGATCTCGGGCCCTTGGGCAAACGGGCTGTCCTTGTCGAGTGGCAGACCTTTCCCGACCAGTCCGTGGATCCGCGGTTTGCCGAACGCCTTGCCAACGAGTTGAAGGCGCTCGGTGTCCAGTTGAACGACGACCTTTTCTTCATTTGCCGTTCGGGAAGCCGGAGCCTGGCCGCGGCCAGGGCGATGGCGGCGGCGGGGTTCCGTGCCTGCCACAACGTCTCAGAGGGGTTCGAAGGACCGCTCGACGACGAGAGGCATCGCGGTGCTCTCTTAGGTTGGAAGGCGATCGGACTTCCCTGGCAGCAAGGCTAGGGGCCGGTCGATGGGACGGTTGTGGCTGTCCGCGTCGATCTAGTTGGCTGCTCCTGTATCAAGCGTGCGGTGCGTAAAGGCGCGACAAAAATGAATGGGAAAGATAAAAACCGTGGCACAGGCACATGCACAGGCTCCGCAACCGGAGTCTCAGCACAAGGAGCAGTGCGCGCCAAGCGAGGCTTGGGCGAGAGTCAAATCCCGGTTACGCGGCGAACTGGGCGAGGACGTCTACGCCAGTTGGTTCAGGGGCGTAGAGCTCGATCAGGTGGACGACGGTGTTGTCCATCTCACCGTTGCCACCCGCTTCCTGCGGAACTGGCTTCGCACGCACTACTACGATTCCGTCCTGCGGCTGACACGTGCCGAGTGGCCAACGGCTGAGCGCATTGAGCTCACGGTCAGGCAACCCCACTTCGCGGTCGAGCCGCCCAAGGAGGCGCCGTGCGAGCGCCGCGCGACGGCAACACCGGCCGCGTCCGATCGGGTGCCGCTGCCCATGCCGCTGCGCACCGGCTATGAAGGCTTCGAGGGTTCGCCGCTCGATCCGCGCCTAAGCTTTGCGAGCTTCGTGGTCGGGGGCTCGAATAAGCTGGCCCACGCGGCGGCGCAGCAGGTCGCGAGCGCCTTCTCAAGCCCGCAGTCGCCGTTCAACCCATTGTTTCTGCATGGTAATGTTGGCTTGGGCAAAACCCACCTGCTACACGCCATCTCGTGGGAGGTGAAACTGCAAAAGCCGGAAGCCGAGGTGCTCTATCTCACGGCCGAGCGCTTCATGTCAGGCTTCGTGCAGGCTTTGCGCGCCCGCGACGCGCTCGCCTTCAAAGAGAAGCTCCGCAATATCGACATCCTCCTGATCGACGACATGGAGTTCCTGCAAGGGCCGACCATTCAACAAGAGTTCTGTCACACGCTGAACTCGCTGATCGACGGCGGGCGTCAAGTCGTGGTGGCAGCGGATCGTGCGCCGACCCATCTCGACAAGCTCGACATGCGCATGCGCTCGCGGCTCGGCGGTGGCCTCGTGGCCGAGATGAAGGCCATGGACTACGATTTGCGGCATCAGATCCTCGCAAAGCGGGCGCAAGAAGCTTGCGCGGACACCGCCGGGCTCGAAGTATCAGGGACCGTGCTCGCGTTCCTTGCCGAACGCCTCACTGAAAGCGGGCGCGAACTCGAGGGTGCGGTCCATCGCTTGCGCGCGAGCTATCAGCTCACCGACGAGCCGGTGACCATCGCCATCGCCGAGCAGATCGTCCGCGATCTCATGCGTGGAACGGAGCCGCGGCGCGTGCGCATCGATGACATCTTGCGGACCGTCTCCAAGCATTACGGGGTGAACCGCGGCGACTTGTTGTCGGGGCGGCGCAACCGATCGATCGTGCGGCCGCGCCAGATCGGCATGTACCTCGCCAAGCTGCTGACCTCCCGCTCGCTGCCGGAGATCGGCCGGCGGTTCGGCAACCGCGACCACACCACCGTGCTGCACGCGATCCGCAAGATCGAGCAGCTGATGACCGACGACAATCAGCTTCGCGAGGAGATCGAGCTTTTAAAGCGCTTGCTGCGCGACTAGAGGGAAGGCGGGAGGGGCCTCGAACTGGACCGAGGCGCCTCCCGCCGGTCTTGCAAATTGCGCGTCGCCGCGTCAAGTTCGAGCGGGATTTCCGCCCGCCTCGCCAAGGCCCCCACCAGGGCCGGACCGGAGCCGAAAAGTCGCTCCGGGCTGGGTCAGCCAGCGAAAAAGACGTCAATTTCGGGGTATTCTCCATCCATGCGCCTCACCATCGACAAGCCGAGCCTCGCCAAGGCGCTCGCCCATGTGGCGAGCGTGGTCGAGCGGCGCAACACCATCCCCATCCTGTCCAACGTGCTGCTTGCAGCGGGCGCGAATGAGCTCAAGCTCACCGCGACCGATCTCGACATGGAGCTCGTGGAGACGGTGCCTTGCACCTCGAAGGGCGAGAGCGCCATCACGGTGCCGGCGCATATGTTCTACGACATCGTGCGCAAGTTGCCCGAGGGCAGCGACATCACGTTTGAGCGCGACGCTGAGCAGGAGCGGCTCGTCATCACCAGCGGCCCGGCCCAGTTCTCGCTCCAGACACTGCCCGCCGACGACTTTCCGGCGCTCAGCGTCGACGATCTCGGCCATGCCTTCACGGTGCCCGCGGCGGACCTCAAGCGCCTGATCGAGAAGACGCGCTTCGCCATCTCCACCGAAGAGACCCGCTACTACCTGAACGGCATCTATCTCCATGAGGCGGAGAGCGAGGGCAAGCCAACCTTGCGGGCGGTCGCCACGGACGGGCACCGCCTGGCTCAGGTGGAGCTGTCCCTCCCCTCGGGCGCCAAGGGCATGCCCGGGGTGATCGTGCCGCGCAAGACCGTCCTCGAACTGTCCAAGCTCGTGGAGGACGCCGACGGCGAGGTGCGCATCGAGTTGTCGCCGTCCAAGATCCGCGTGTCGGCGGGCCGCGTGGTGCTGACCTCGAAGCTCATCGACGGCACCTTCCCCGACTATGAGCGCGTGATCCCGCAAGGCAACGACAAGCGCATGGAGGTGGACAACGCCGCCTTCGCGCAAGCCGTCGACCGGGTCTCCACGCTGTCGAGCGACAAGGGCCGCGCGGTGAAGCTTGCGCTCGCCGACGGCAAGCTCACCCTGTCGGTAAACAATCCCGATTCAGGTAGCGCCACCGAGGAGCTTGCCGTCGATTACGGCTATGATCCGCTCGAGATTGGCTTCAACGCCCGCTACCTGCTCGACATCTCAGGCCAGCTCGAAAGCGGCACCGCCGAGTTCCAGCTCGCCGATTCGGGCTCTCCCACCATGGTGCGTGACGGGAAGGATGTGTCCGCGCTCTACGTACTCATGCCGATGCGGGTATGAGGGCGAAGGCGCGCGACCAAGATCACCGCGAAGCGCTGACGGACCAAGGCCAAGGCCCTGCTCCGCAGCGGCTCTTCGTCAGCCTGCTCAAGCTCACCGACTTCCGCAACTACGCGAGTGCGAGGCTCGACCTCGATGCCTCGCCCGTCGTGCTCGTCGGCGACAACGGCTCGGGCAAGACGAACTTGCTCGAGGCGGTGTCGCTGCTGGGCGCAGGACACGGCTTGCGCGGCCGCCCTTATGGCGAGCTTGCCCGGAAAGACGGCCAAGGCGGCTTTGCCGTCGCCGGCACAGTGATGACGCGGCACGGCGAGGTCGATATCGGCACGGGCTTCCTGCCCGGCACGCGCGAGGAAGGCGCCGGCCGCACCGTACGCATCGCCGGCAAGGAGAAAAGTGCGGGAGCGCTCGGCGATTACGTCAAGCACGTGTTCCTAATCCCGGCCATGGACGGGCTGTTCACGGGGTCGGCGTCGGAGCGGCGGCGCTTTCTCGATCGCCTGGTGCTTGCCATCGATCCCAAAATGCGCACGCCGCTTAGCCGCTACGACCGGGCCATGCGGCAGCGCAATCGCCTGTTCCAGCTGCGTGAGTATTCGCGCGCGCTGTTCGAGGGGCTGGAAGAGCAGATGGCGGAAGCCGGCACGGCGATCGCCGCAGCCAGGCTCGATGCGGTGGAGCGGCTCTCGCGCCTGATCGAAGAGACGCACGAAGCGCGCGGCGACGGCCCCTTCCCCCACGGGGTGCTCGCGCTTCATGGCACGCTGGAGACGGAGCTTGCCATGCGCCCGGCGACGGAGGTCGAGGACCTGTTCCGCCTGATGCTGGAAGAGGGCCGCGAAGGCGACCGCGCGGCGTCGCGTACCCTCGAAGGGCCGCACTTGAGCGATTTCCTCGTGGTGCACGGGCCGAAGAACGCGCCCGCGGCCCAATGCTCCTCGGGCGAGCAAAAGGCGCTCCTCTTGGGCCTCGTTCTCGCCAAGGCCGAGCTGATCAAATCGCTTGAAGGGACGGCCCCCTCTTGTCCTTCTTGACGAGGTTGCCGCCCATCTGGACCAAGCCCGCCGCGAGGCGCTTTTCAGCGAAATCCTGCGGCTCGGCGTCCAGGCCTGGATGACGGGAACCGATCGGGAGCTTTTTGCGCCGATCGCGCAAGACGCCCAGATCTTGACGGTGAGCCAAGGTAGTATCGCCGGCTAATCGCGCATGATTTTCGTGTTCGGGGTGGGCCATATGGCGTGCACCGGAGGGAGTACTGAGTGGCTAATGCCTCGATGACCACGCCGGCAATCGCCCGTTTCAAAGGGCTGCCCGCTTCCACTTGGCTGCTCGCTTTCCTCTCCGCCTATTTCGTGCTCCAGGCGGGGTTGCGGCTCGCCTGCTTATCGTCGCTCGGGCTCGACGACGCCGAGATGGTGGTGATCACGCAAGATTTCGCCGCCGGCTACGGCTCACAGCCGCCGCTCTATAACTGGATCCAGATCCTTGCGACCGAGATCTTCGGGCTCGGGGCACCGGCATTCATCATCACGCATTTCCTGCTTCTGTGGCTCACCTTCGTCTTCATGTTTCTGGCGGCGCGGATCGTGCTCGACGACGATGTCAAAGCCGCGGCCATCGCGCTCGCGTTCTTCACCATTCCACAGGTCGGATGGGAGGCGCAGCGCGCGCTCACCCATTCGGTGCTGTCGATCGCGGTCGCCTGCCTCACGCTCTACGTCATGCTGCTCATGCTGAAGACGGGAAGCTGGGGAAGCTATCTCGCCCTCGGCGTCGCCTTGGCGCTCGGCGTCCTGTCGAAATACAGCTACATACCGTTCGCCTTGGCATTGGTGATCGCGGCGGCGACCATCCCTTCGCTCAGGCCGCGCATCCTGTCGGCCCGCTTCGCCGTCGCGCTTGTCGTCATGGCGCTGCTGCTCGTTCCGCACCTCCACTGGGTGGCGACCCACGAGGCGGAGACGCTGTCGCGCACGCGCAAGTTCAAGATCGAGCATGACACCAGCCTATTGCTCGCTTGGGGCGAGGGGCTGCTATCGACGGTCCTTGCGGTCGTGAGCTTCGCCGCGGTGTCGGTGCTTGTGTTTGCGGTCGCGGCTTTCACGCCGGTGAAGCGCGCCGTGGCGAGTGCCGCCGCCAAGGCCGGGCTTCAGGACGGGCGCACGCTCATCTTGCGGAGCCTTGCCATCGCGCTGGCGCTGGTCGTCGCCATGGTGCTCGCCACGCGTGCGACGTACGTCAAGGATCGCTGGCTGCAATGCCTGCTGATCGCTCTGCCGCTCGGGCTCTTCATTCTGTTCGAAGACCGCCTGACGCGCTTGCGCCAGAGGCGCCTCATCATCATCTCAGCCGCGATGGGGCTCGGCGCCATGATCGGGTTCGTGATCGCCTATCTTCAACCTGATCTTCATGGGAGCCCGTACAGTGCGGCCGCCCCGTTCGGGGGGCTGGCCGAGCAAATCCGTAAGCACGGCTTTGAGAAGGGTTACATCATTGCCGATCGTTCCTATATCGCGGGCAACCTGAAGCTGTACTTCCCCGAAAGCACGGTTGCGGAGCCCGAATACGGGCTATGGCCGGTGGAGCCCGGCGGCCAGACGGCCCCCGTGCTCCTCGTCTGGGGCCCGGCCAAGAGGACCCAGCCGCCAGGGGCTCTTGTGCGGCTCCTGCAGGAGCTCTGCGGCAAAAAGAGCCTCGCAAAAGTCGAGAGTTTTCCGCTTTCCGGCCTCTACGAGCATTCGGCGAGCCAGCCCTTCAGGGTTAACGCGGCCCTGGTTTCCACCTGCCCGGCCGGGCCGGACTAATCGCCACAACGCCCCAATCTTGGCTGTGAATCAGGGTAATATTAGAGCGTGAATCAGGGCCCTTCCGGGGCCCTCCCGAGAAGACCAACAACGACCTCAAGACATCTCCAGGAACCCATGACACCAGCTGCCAAACGCAAAGCTGAAGCCGCTGCCGACTACGGTGCCGAGTCGATCAAAGTGCTCAAAGGCCTCGATGCCGTGCGCAAGCGGCCGGGCATGTATATCGGCGACACCGACGACGGCTCAGGGCTTCACCACATGGTCTACGAGGTGGTGGACAACGCCATCGACGAGTTGCTCGCAGGCTATTGCGACGCGGTCCACGTGACGCTCAACGCCGATGGCTCGGTGACCGTGGAGGACAATGGCCGTGGCGTCCCGACCGAGATCCACAAAGGCGAAGGCGTGTCCGCTGCCGAAGTGATCATGACGCAGCTCCATGCCGGCGGGAAGTTCGACCAGAACTCTTACAAAGTGTCGGGCGGTCTGCACGGCGTCGGCGTGTCGGTGGTGAATGCGCTGTCGAGCATGCTTGAGCTCACCATCTGGCGCGGCGGCAAGGAATATTCCATGCGCTTTGCCGACGGCGTGCCAAAAGCACCGCTGAAAGTGGTCGGCGATGCGAAAGGCAAGACCGGCACGCGCATCACCTTCGTGCCGAGCACGCAGACCTTCACCATGGTCGAGTTCGACTATGCGACGCTGGAGCACCGTCTGCGCGAGCTCGCGTTCTTGAACTCCGGCGTGCGCATCATCCTGTCGGATCATCGCGGCGTGGAGCCGAAGACGGAGGATCTGTACTACGACGGGGGCTTGCGCGCCTTCGTGCAGTTCCTCGACCGCACCAAGCATCCGCTCATCACCGAGCCTGTCGTCGTTGAGAAGACGCAAGACCGCATTACGGTGGAGGCGGCGCTGTGGTGGAACGACAGCTACCACGAGAACGTGTTGTGCTTCACCAACAACATCCCGCAGCGTGACGGCGGAACTCACCTGGCCGGCTTCCGCGCGGCGCTGACCCGCACGGTCAATACCTATGCGGCTGAATCCGGCATCGCCAAGAAGGAAAAGGTGGCGCTGACCGGCGACGACGCCCGCGAGGGGCTCACCTGCGTGTTGTCGATCAAAGTGCCCGACCCCAAGTTCTCGAGCCAGACCAAGGACAAGCTCGTGTCCTCGGAAGTGCGGCCCGTGGTCGAGAGCGTGATTGCCGAGCGGTTGTCGCAATGGTTCGAGGAGAACCCAGGCGAAGCGCGCAACATCGTGCAGAAGATCGTGGAAGCCGCGGCGGCCCGCGAGGCGGCGCGCAGAGCCCGCGAGCTCACGCGCCGCAAGGGCGCGCTCGACATGGCCTCGCTGCCCGGTAAGCTCGCCGACTGCCAAGAGCGCGATCCGGCGAAGTCGGAGCTGTTCCTGGTCGAGGGCGATTCCGCCGGCGGCAGCGCCAAGCAGGCGCGCGACCGCGCGTTCCAGGCTGTGCTGCCCTTGCGCGGCAAAATCTTGAACGTGGAGCGGGCGCGCATCGACAAGATGCTGTCGAGCGCCGAGATCGGCACGCTGATCACGGCGCTGGGCACGGGCATCGGCGATGAGTTCGATCTGTCGAAACTCCGCTACCACAAGATCATCATCATGACGGACGCCGACGTGGATGGCTCGCATATCCGCACGCTTCTGCTCACCTTCTTCTACCGGCAGATGCTGTCGATCATCGAGGCGGGCTATCTCTTCATCGCCCAGCCGCCGCTCTACAAGGTGAAGCGTGGTCAGCAGGAGCGTTATCTCAAGAACGAGAAGAGCCTCGAAGACTATCTCATCGGCGAGGGGCTCGCAGACGCGGTGCTGATGACCGGCGACGACGCGGCGCGCGGCGGCGGGGACTTGCGCGACATCGTCGAGACGGCCCGCAAGGTCAGCTCGATCCTCAAGGGGCTGGACAGCAGGTATCCGCGATTCGTCATCGAGCAGGCGGCAATCGCCGGCGCCCTCAACCCGAAAGTGCTGAAGGACTCAAAGCAGGCGCAGGCGGCAGCCGCCTACATCGCCAAGCGGCTCGATGCGCTGGCTGATGAGACCGAGCAGGGCTGGCACGGCGAGGCGCTGCCCGAGGGCGGCCTTCGTTTCTGGCGCGAGCTGCGCGGCGTCATGGAATCCCACCTGATCGACGGGCCGTTTATCGCCTCCGCCGATGCGCTCAAGCTCGACCACTACGCGCCTCATCTGCAAGAGGTCTATGCCAAGCCGGCGACGCTGAAGCGCAAGGACACGAGCCTCGTGGTACACGGCCCGACGGACCTGTTGAACGCGGTCATGGAGACCGGCCAAAAGGGCCTCTCGCTCCAGCGCTACAAAGGGCTCGGCGAGATGAACCCCGAGCAGCTGTGGGATACCACGCTCGATCTCGACACCCGCACCATCCTCCAGGTGAAGATCAAGGAAGGCGAGGACGCCGACGACGTCTTCTCGCGGCTGATGGGCGACCTGGTCGAGCCGCGGCGCGAGTTCATCCAGGAAAACGCGCTGCAAGTCGCCAATCTCGACGTGTAGCTGCCGGGCCCGTCCCCATTCCTTAACGCGATGGCAAGGCGCAACTCCTAGGGTTTCCGCCTGATTCCGAGTCGCGGCGCTTTGCGCCCGCGCGGCTCGCTTTCGTGTGTTCAGTTGGGGCGATGTGATGAGTGGCGCGCGGCGCAAGCCCAGACCTCAAGGCAAAGGCCGCCGGCGCGTGGAGCCCAAGTTCGGCGCGCGGCCCAGGCCGCCTGCGAGGCGGCGTCCGCAAAGCCGCCGCAAAGGCCGGCTGTGGCGGCTGAGACGCGCGGCACAGCGGCACCCCTACCTGTTCAAGGCCCTGCGATTCGGGCTTCTCGCCTGCATCTGGGGCACGATCGTGCTCGGCGGCGCCGTCGTCTACTTCATCTCGCGGGTGCCGGACCCCTTGCTCGCCACCCTCGACGACCGTCCGCCTAACGTCACCATCCTCGCCGCAGACGGCACGGTGCTTGCCGAACGGGGCTTGCGGCGCGGCCATGTGCGCGTCGAGACGCTGCCGAAATACCTCATCGAGGCGGTAACGGCGACCGAGGATCGCCGCTTCTATCATCATTTCGGCATCGACCCGATGGGGCTGGCGCGCGCCACCTATCGCAATCTCGCCGCCGGCACGGTGGTCGAGGGTGGCTCGACGATCACCCAGCAGCTCGCCAAGAACCTGTTCCTCAAGCCCGACCGCACCATTACCCGCAAGCTCGAAGAGCTGATCTACGCCGTGTGGCTCGAGCAGCGCTTCAGCAAGGACGAGATCCTCGAGCTCTATCTCAACCGGGTCTATTTCGGCGGCGGCACTTACGGCGTGGAGGCCGCGGCGCGACATTATTTCGGCAGGTCGGCGCGTTCCGTCTCCCTCCCCCAGGCGGCGCTGCTCGCCGGCCTCCTGAAGGCGCCGTCCCGCTACGCGCCGACGCGGAGCGTGCGGCTAGCCAGCGCGCGGGCCGACGAGGTGCTCGACAACATGGTGGAGGCCGGCTTCCTCACCAAGGAAGAGGCGACCAAGGCGGCTAAGGCGCCACTCAGGCTCCGCGCCAAGGGCGACGACACCGGCTACCCTTTTGCCGTCGATTGGGTGGCGGAGCTGCTGCCGGAATATGTCGGCAAGCATAGCGGCGATCTGATCGTCGATACGACCATCGACGCAGGCCTCCAGCGGGTCGCGCAAGAAAAGCTTCGCGAACTGCTCGACACGGAAGGCAAGAAGCGCGCGGCAAGCGAGGGCGCCGTCGTGGTGCTCGATCCGATGGGCGGCGTGAAGGCCCTGGTCGGTGGGCGGTCTTACAAGGTGAGCCCCTACGATCGCGCGCTCAAGTCGCTGCGGCAGCCAGGCTCGGCGTTCAAGCCGTTCGTCTATCTCTCGGCGCTGGAGAGCGGCTACACGCCGGATTCCGTTGCCTATGACGGACCGGTCAATATCGGCGGCTGGCGCCCCGAGAACTACACGCACAGATACAAGGGCCAGGTCACGCTGAGATACGCCATCGCGCACTCGCTGAACACCGTGGCCGCCAGGCTCACCGCGGACGTCGGCGCCTGGCGCGTGGCGCGCACAGCGCGGCGGCTCGGCATCAGCTCCAAGCTGTACGCCCAGCCTTCGATCGCGCTGGGCACGTCCGAGGTGACGCTGCTCGAACTCGCCGGCGCCTATGCCCCCTTCGCCAACGGGGGGCAGCGGGTGCTACCCTATGTCATCACGAAGATCCACAACGGCGACGGCAAGGTTCTCTACCGGCGCCGCAACTCGACCGCCGGCCAGGTGGTGGCGCTCCACTATGTGGGCGCCATGAACGACATGTTGAACGCGGCGCTCACGCGCGGCACGGGCAAGCGCGCCGCGATCCCGGGCCACGTAGCCGCCGGCAAGACCGGCACGACCCAGGACTCCCGTGATGCCTGGTTCGTCGGCTACACCGCCCACTACGTGGCCGGGGTGTGGATCGGCAATGACGACAACTCGCGCATGAAGAAGGTCACGGGCGGCACTCTGCCGGCGGAGCTCTGGCACGACATCATGCTCTATGCGCATGAGGGCAAGCAGCCACTGCCGCTGCCGGGCATACACGCCCCACGGCCGCTGCAAGATGCCATCGCCGCGCGGTCGCCATTGTCCTCGACGGCGAGTGAGACCGAGCGCAGCGACGACCAGCCGCTCTATCAGCGCGTGTTCGGGATCTTCAGCGGCGGCTAGACGCGCACCGTTACTCGATGCTGCGCGTGGGCGAGATGCCTTGCGAGGGGTGCGCCATCCCCTCCGCCCCATAGGCGTGCAGGCTCGAGCCGTATTTGCGCAACCAGGTTCTCGCCTCCTCGTGACGCGGCATGGTGCGGGCGACCAGCGCCCAGAAGCGCGGCCCGTGGTTCATGTGGGCGAGATGGGCGACCTCGTGCGCGGCGAGATAGTCGAGCACAAAGGGCGGCGCGAGCACGAGACGCCAAGAGAAGGACAACGCTCCGCTCGTGGAGCACGATCCCCAGCGCGTGGTCTGATCGCGCACGAAGATGCGCTCCGGCTTCAGGTTTAGGCGCTTGGCATGCAGATCCACGCGCAGCTTGAGATCGAGATGGGCCTGGCGCTTCAGCCAATCGAGTAGGCGTCTGGGCGCATGCTCCTCGGCGCCGGAGACATGGAGGCGCGGCAGTCGCCGCTTGGCCACGCGCGCGCCGGCCGGCCATGCGGGGGCGACCTTCGCGTCCTCCGGCTCCTCGACCCACACCACGCCGCGCCGGCGTACATTGCCGGCAAAGCGCAAGGCATGGGCAAGACCGCGCAAAGGAAGGATGGCGCCTTCGGTGAACGGCACGGGCTCTGGAAGGCCGGCGACACGCTCCTTCAGCCAATCCAAATGGCGTGACAGAAACTCGTCGGCGTCGGCGAAACTCGAATAGAGCGGCATGGTGAGAACGGCGCCGCGACGGGCCTCGCTCACCTGGAGGCTGAAGCGCCGTGCCCGTGCGCTCCGGCGGAGCAACATGGGGATCTCAAGCCCCCGAATCTTGACCTCGATGGTCTCACCCCGCCCGAGATTGAGCCGCTTCAGCATGCCACGCTCCCCTTACACCGTACTTGAGGGCCACCCGAATCTGAGTGGTCTAGAGTAGCACCGGACTTCTGGGAGCGCTCGCCTGTGCTTTAGGCAGTTCGGCCGAAAGCTCGCCCCAAGACGCTTCTCTGGCGCTCGTGGGCCCGCAAAAAATCGCGGATTTTCGGCAATATTTCGACCCTGAAGCGCGATCCATTAAAAACGCCGTAGTGGCCGACATCCGGCTGCAAATGGTGAGCGCGCAGGGTCTCGGGGAGGTTTTTGCACAAGGTTTGTGCAGCTCTGGTCTGACCTATGCCGGAGATGTCGTCCTTCTCGCCCTCAACCGTCATCAGCGCCACCCGGGTGACCTTGCTCGGGTCGACGGGGGTTCCGCGATGGTGCATCTCGCCCTTGGGCAGCCTGTGCTCCAGGAAGACGGTCTCGATGGTCTGGAGGTAGTACTCCGCCGAGAGATCCATGACGGCGAGGAACTCGTCATAGAACTCACGGTGCTTGTCGGCGGAATCGCCGTCGCCGCGGATGAGATTGTGGAAGAGATGGCGGTGGGCGGTGAGATGCCGGTCCAAATTCATCCCCATGAAGCCCGAGAGCTGGAGGAAGCCCGGATAGACGAGGCGCATCATGCCGGGATAGGGCCACGGGACCTGGGTAATGACGTTGTGACGGAACCAGCTCAACGGCTTGCCGTCGGCAAAACGGTTCACGGCGGTGGGGCTCTCGCGCGCGTCGATCGGGCCGGCCATGAGAACCATCGAGCGCGGCACTGCGCGGTCGCGCTTCGCCTCCATCAGCGAGACGGCGGCGAACACGGGAACGGTCGGCTGGCAGACCGCCATGACGTGCACGTTTCCGCGGAAATACCGCAGAAATTCAGTGACGTAGTCGATGTAATCGTCGAGGTCGAAGGGACCTGTGGCGCGCGGCACGAAGCGCGCGTCCTGCCATTCGGTGACGTAGACGTCGTGATCCGGCAGGAGGTCGCGCACGGTGCCGCGCAGCAGCGTGGCGAAATGCCCGGCCATGGGCGCCACGACCAGCACTTTCGGATCTTTCCGCCGCCGTGAGGCAGGCAGGTCTCGCTCGAAGTGAACGAGATTGCAGAACGGCTTGGAGAGAACCGTCGTCGCGTGCACCGCGACCTCCCGGCCGTCGACCGTCACGCTGTCGATCCCCCAAGCAGGCTTGCGATAACGCCGGGTCGAGCGCTCGAACAGTTCGAGCGCAGCCGCCGCGCCGCGGCCAAGCGCCGTGTGCGAGGCGGGATTCAGGGGATTCCGGAACAGGAGCCGATAGGCTTCCGCCGTCGCCCGGGCCGGATGCAGGGCGGCCTGGTTCAGCTCGTAGAGATGGTAAAGCATAGAATCCCTCTCCGACTCAGATGCATTCTAATGCTGCATCGCGGAATCAAATGGTGATTTTATGCTGCAGTGCAATGACACCTTGCCGCAGGGGTATCGGCCGCGCGGCTAAAGGTAGCGCCGGAGGATCTCGGTCATCTTGGGCGCCGGCGTCCCGTAAGGGATATGGGTGATGTATTCGCCGTCAGGGCCCATCAAATAGGCAAGCGCCGAGTGGTCGACGCTGTAATTGTCGCCCGCGCCTTCCTCCTGATGCTTTTCGTATGTGACACGGTAGGCTTTGGCGGCCTTGGCGATTTCTTCCGGTGTGCCGGACAGGCCGACGAAGCGCGGCCCGAAATTCATGACGTAGTCACCCACGAGGCGTGGCGTGTCGCGCTCGGGGTCGACGGTAATAAAGATGGGGACAACCTTGTCGGCGTCCTTTCCGAGCCCGTCGAGCGCCGCGGCCATGACCTGCAACTCGGCGGGGCAGACATCGGGACAGTGGGTGTAGCCGAAAAAGACAAGCATATACTTGCCGCGAAAAACCTTGTCGGAAACGGGCTTTCCGTCCTTGCCGACCAGAGTGAAGGGGCCGCCGATCAGCGCCTTGCCGCTCGTCTCCACGCGCGGCCGCATATCGGTGTTGAGAGCGAGAAAGCCGGCGCCGACGATTGCACCGAGAAGGAAACCGCCGACAATGATGAGGAGAAGAGAACGTTGCATTTCGTTACTCACCAAGCTGCAGCAGCGTGCCGTTGACGCGGGCGCTGCCTAAGAACCAACTGAACGTGGCATAGCCGACCGCGAGGTAGATCGCGTTCAGCCCAAGCGCCCACCACAAATCCATTGGGTCGAAGGTGTTGTGCAGCAGGATGGAGCGCATGCCTTCGAACACATGCGTCGGCGGGAGCGCGAGCGCAACCGGCTGGAGCCAGTCGGGCAACACCGACACCGGGTAATACACGCAGCACAAGGGCAAAAGCAAAAAGGCGAGTGACCAGGCGAGTTCTTCGGCGCCGAGCCCATAGCGCAAGATCACGCCGGCGGAGATCAGGCCGAGCGACCAGCTCGTCAGCACGAGCACGCAGAAAAAGGCGGCGAGCGCGAGCCCGAGATCGAGCAGATTGAAGCCGAAGATGAAGAAGGCGGCGACGGCGACGGGCACCATGCTCACACCAAGCCGGATGATACTCCACAGGGAGAGCGCGGCGACTAGCTCGTAGGGACGCAAAGGACTCGTCAGCAGATTGCCGAGATTGCGCGACCACATCTCCTCGATGAACGTGGTGGAGAAGCCGATCTTCGAGCGGAACAAAATGTCCCACAGAAGCACCGAGCCGATGAGCACGCCCGCGCCCTGAGCGTACGGGTTCTGTGTCCCGGCCAGATATTTCTGGAGGAAGCCCCAGGTGAGCATTTGCAGGAACGGCCAGTAGATCAGCTCCACCAAGCGCACGCCCGAGCTCCGCAACAGATAGATGTAACGGCGGACGAGCGCCGCCATGCGGCGCAAGCTTGCGTCAATGCCATTGGGCGGCAGCAAGACGGGCTCGACGTCCCTCATGGCCTGGCGCGCGGTCACGACGCCCTCCTCGCCTGTTCCGGCTCAGCCTCTTCGGGCTTGCAGCGGCCGCGCACAACGTCAAGGAACACATCCTCAAGCGTCTCCCCACCGTAGCTTGCGATAAGCGCTTTCGGCGTCTCGTCTTCGATGATGCGCCCGGCCTGAAGCAGGATGACGCGATCGGCGAGGCGCTCCACCTCGGCCATGTTGTGGGAGGCGAGCAGCAGCGTGGCGTTGCGGCTTCGCGCATAGTCTTTCAGCTTGTGCCTTATCCAGTCGGCGGTGTCGGGGTCGAGCGAGGCGGTGGGCTCGTCGAGCAGCAGAAGCTCGGGCGCGTTCAGCAGCGCCTTGGCGAGGCCGACCCGCGTCTTCTGGCCGGCGGAGAGCTTGCCGGTTGGCCTGTCGAGCAAGGTGTCGATCTGGAGATGCTCGGAAACGCACGCGATACGCTCGGCCGCGTTGGCAATGCCGTAGAGCCCCGCATAGACGGTGAGGTTCTGCTTCACGGTGAGCCGCGCCGGCAAATCGACATACGGGCTTTGGAAATTCAGCCGTTGGGCGACGTCGTAGCGGTTGCGGCTCATATCGGCGCCGAACACCCTGACTTCGCCCGCGCTCGGCATGATGAGACCGAGCAACATGGCGATCGTCGTGGTCTTGCCGGCGCCGTTGCCGCCGAGCAGCGCCACGGTCGTACCAGCCTCGATGGTAAAGCTAATGTGATCGACGGCGGTGACGCTGCCGTAGCGCTTGGTGAGGTCGCGCACGGCGACGGGCGGGCTCGCGGCGTCAGGACTCGCGCCTAATTCTTTACGAAAACTGCCTGTCGTCTCATCCATGGCCTTGCGCTGCGCGCCCGCTTTGTCGGAATTATGGCTCATCGCCACGTGCTAGGGTTCACCTATGGCCGCACTCGATAATAGTCAAACCGCCTCCCGCCCCGCCGCGCCGGAATGGTTGCGCGCCGGCGACAGCCGGTTGCGCCTGCAAACCATCGTGCGCTTGCGCTGGCTTGCCGTGCTCGGCCAGAGCCTGACGGTCATCATCGCCTATTGGGTGCTCGGCATGGACCTGCCGATCGGCGGGTGCTTCGCGGTGATCGCGCTGTCCGCGTGGCTCAACGTGGCCTTGCGCATCCGCTACCCGGCGAGCCAACGGCTCAGAAGCAACTACGCCTTTATCATGCTTGGCTACGACATCCTCCAGCTCGCGGCGCTGCTCTATCTCACCGGCGGGCTCGAGAACCCCTTCGCCTTCCTGCTCATCGCACCGGTCACGGTGTCGGCCTCGACATTGCCGCTCCGGATCACCGTGGCACTCGGTGTACTCGCCATCGGGGCGGCGAGCCTGCTGACGCGCTTTCACTATCCGCTGCCCTGGTTCGGCGATGCCTACCTCAATTTGCCGCTACCCTACGTGCTCGGCATCTGGGCGGCGGTTGTCGCGGGCATCCTGTTCATCGGCCTGTATTCCTGGCGTACCGCCGAGGAAGGCCGGCGCATGGCGGAAGCGCTTGCGGCGGCCGAGGTCGTGCTGGCCCGTGAACAGAAGCTCTCGGCGCTCGATGGACTGGCGGCCGCGGCCGCGCACGGGCTCGGCACGCCGCTCGCCACCATCGCCGTCGTCACCAAGGAGCTGTTACGCGACGCGCAAGAGGCTGACCCCCATTACGACGACCTGCTGCTGCTACGCACCCAGGCCGAGCGCTGCCGGGAGATCCTGAAGGAGCTCGCCGGACGCGGCGAGCAACTCGACATCATCGTCTCCCGCATGCCGGTAACCCACCTGATCGAAGAGGTGGTCGAGCCGAACCGAGCAATCACCGTCCCTATCGAAGTCAGAACCGGACCGTTTGCGGGAGTGGAGCCGGGCAGCCCTGCGGCGCGCGAGCCGGTGACCCAGCGCAATCCGGGCGTCATCTACGGCCTCGGCAATCTCGTAGAGAACGCGATCGATTTCGCCGCCACCAAGGTCGAGGTCGATGCGCAGTGGAACCAGGACGAAGTGCGCATCGTCATCGCCGACGACGGCGAAGGCTTCCCCCCCAACGTGCTCGAGCAACTCGGTGAGCCGTTCGTCACCACGCGACCCGGCGAGAGCTGGGGCGAGGAGCAGCCGGACGAGCATATCGGCATGGGCCTCGGCTTCTTCATCGCCAAGACCTTGCTCGAGCGGTCCGGTGCGCAATTGGAGCTCGCCAACCGGACTGAGCCGGAGGGCGGCGCGGTGGTGACGGTGATCTGGCCCCGCAGCAGATTCGAGCAGACCCAAGAGGCGCTCGTTTAGCCGTTTCGGACGGCGATTCGCGGCCTTCTTGGCCAATTCACTCAAAATAAGCCCGGGTTTCGTGCGTTTGCCATTCACTCTGATGCGCGGAAAGGCGCCCGTAAGGGTTGCCTGGAGGGACGAAAGCCCCTACCTCTACCTGCAAATAAGAGACCAATTCTTCTGGGAGCGACGTCGTGGTTGGGCTTGAGCAGCGTAATGGGAGCTGAGACATGGAAGTCCAACAGATCTCGACCACGCCACAGGGCCTTCACGTGCCGCAAGACAATACTCTCCTGATCGTCGACGACGATCGCGCCTTTCTGCAGCGGCTCGCACGCGCCATGGAGGCGCGCGGCTTCGCGGTCGAGGCGGCTGCCTCGGTCGAGGAGGGGCTGGCTTCGCTCAAGCGGCGCCCGCCGGCCTTCGCGGTTGTCGATATGCGTCTCGATGACGGCAACGGCATCGACGTCATCGCCGCGTTGAAGGACGTGCGCCCCGAGGCGCGCGCCGTGGTGCTCACCGGCTATGGCAATATCGCCACCGCCGTCACCGCGGTGAAGATCGGCGCGGTCGACTATCTGGCCAAGCCCGCGGATGCGGACGACGTGTACAACGCGCTGGTCGCGTCTCCCAACGACAAGGCGCCGCCACCGGAGAACCCGATGTCGGCCGACCGTGTGCGCTGGGAGCACATCCAGCGGGTCTACGAGCTTTGCAACCGCAACGTCTCGGAGACAGCGCGGCGGCTCAACATGCATCGCCGCACGCTCCAGCGCATTCTCGCCAAGCGCGCGCCGAAGTAAGCTTTACGTCTTACCTCAACTCTCCAAGCCGCAGCCGGGATCGAGATGATGCTGGAGGCGAAGCGCCGCGGCGCGCGCGAAACACAGCATCATGGCTTTGCGCCGCGCCGCATTCATCCGTTCCTCGACCGGTTCACGCACGAGTTCCGCGCCATAGCGGTCGGCGAGGATGAGGCCTGCATGCTCCGGGATCACTTCGCTAGGAAAGTCGGCGGCGACGGCGAAATAGAGCCGGTCGCAATAGTCGAGATATTCGTGCCATTTTCCGTCGGTGCGATAGTCGACAAGACACGACTTGATCTCGACGATCAGCACGTCGCCTGAGGACGATAGTCCGACAACGTCGGCGCGACGCCCATTCGCCAAAGGCAGCTCAGTGACAACCGAATGACCCAGCGCGCGAAAGCTGCGGCAGACGCCGCGTTGCAGCTCGGCGGCGACCTGCGACTGCCGCCCGTCCAGAGAAATCAGCGGGTCTTGCCCGTCGGGCCGAAGCACGAGACTATGCCCTCCTGAGTCGCACAATCGTCACGGAATTGTGCATGGTTGCTCGTTTCATCAGCTGGAACAAGCTGCTAAATCGCACGTTTGAGAGACCGGCCCCCGAACCCCCGCGGGAGGAACCATGAGCCTCAGTCACAGCGTCCTCGCCGAGCCGCGACTCGGCACCTCTTCTTCCCCCAGATTACACGATCGCCTGATGGAGACACGCCGGCTCTCGCTGGCGCTCGCCGCGCCGTTGAGCGACGAGGACCAGGTCGTCCAGGCGATGGACGATGCGAGCCCGACAAAGTGGCACCTCGCGCACACCACGTGGTTCTTCGAGGCGTTCGTGCTCAGCCGCTTCCTCCCCGGCTATCGCGTCTTCGACGAGGCCTTCGAGTATTGCTTCAACTCCTATTACGAGAGCGTGGGGCCGCGTCATCCGCGCCCCAAGCGCGGGCTGCTGACGCGGCCGTCCGGCGATGAAGTGCGCGCTTATCGCGCCCATGTGGATGAGGCGCTGGAGCGGTTGTTCGCAGGCGATGTGCCGTCCGAGGCGCTCGAACTCGTCGAGCTCGGAATCAATCACGAGCAGCAGCATCAAGAACTCTTGCTGACCGACATCTTGAGCCTGTTCGCGTCCGAGCCGCTCAAGCCCGCCTATCGCGAGGCAAAGCCCGGCGTCGCGGTGGGCTCTGCGGCGCCGCTCGCGTTCAGCGCGTTCGATGGCGGTATCTTCGAGGTCGGCCATGACGGAAATGGCTTCGCCTACGACAACGAGGGACCGCGGCACGAAGAGCTGATCCGCCCCTTCAAGCTCGCCAATCGCTGCGTCACCAACAGTGAGTGGATCGACTTCATCGAGGACGGCGCATATCGCAAGCCGACGCTGTGGCTTGCCGATGGCTGGAATACGATCAACACGCAGGAGTGGCGAGGGCCGCTCTACTTCGAGGAGGCCGAAGGCGGCTACATGCAGATGAGCCTCCTTGGTAGCCGGCCCGTGGATCCGGCCGCGCCCGTGACCCATGTGAGCTTCTTCGAGACCGACGCGTTTGCCCGCTGGGCTGGATACCGGCTGCCGTCGGAATTCGAGTGGGAGGTCGCTGCCGCGAAAGTGCCAGAAGAGGGCCGTGACCTCGGCGCCGATCATTTGCGGCCCATGCCGGCCAAGGCGGACGACGGCCTCATGCAGATGTTCGGCGATGTGTGGGAGTGGACGGGAAGCGCCTACCTCCCCTATCCGGGCTTCAAAGCCGCGCCCGGCGCCGTCGGCGAGTACAACGGCAAGTTCATGTGCAACCAGTTCGTGCTCAGGGGCGGGTCTTGTGCCACGCCGGAAGGCCATGTCCGGCGTACCTACCGCAATTTCTTCTATCCCCACCAGCGCTGGCAGTTCACGGGCTTACGGCTCGCGGCAGACGCGTAATGGCGACCGACATCTCCTCTTTGCTGGCCGAGGACCGGCCAAGCGCCTCGACCGCTGAGGCGGCGTGGCGTGAGGCGGAGATCGAGGCGTTCGCGGAGGCCGTCCTCGACGGGCTGGCGCGCCGCCCGCGCAGCATCCCCTCCCGGTTCCTCTACGACGCGACCGGCTCGGCGTTGTTCGAGGAGATCACCAGGCTCGAGGAGTATTATCCGACACGGACCGAGACCAAGATGCTGGAGACCTTCGGCGCCGAGATCGCCGAGCATGCGGGCGACGCCGACATCCTCGTGGAGTTCGGCTCAGGCTCGAGCCGCAAGACGAGTCTCCTCATCGACGCGCTCGACAACTTGCATACCTACGTGCCCATCGACGTCTCGGAATCTTTCCTGGCAGAGGCCGCCAAACGGCTTGTGGCCCGGCATGATGGGCTGACCGTCAAGCCTTTGGTCGGTGACTTCACGCGGGCGCGCACGCTCATCGGCGCGCCGCGCGGAGAAAGGCTCGGCTTCTTCTCCGGCTCGACCATCGGCAACCTCACCCACGCGGAAGCCAAGGCGTTTTTAGAAAATGCAGCGCAGCTTCTCGGACGCGGCAGCGTCTTCCTCATTGGGGTCGATCTGAAGAAGAGCCTCGACATCCTGATCCCCGCCTACGACGACGAGGACGGCGTCACCGCCGCGTTCAGTCTCAATCTTCTCGCGCGCGTCAACCGCGAGCTCGACGGCGATTTCGACACCACGCGGTTTGCACATTGCGCCCTGTACAACGAGCACAAGGGCAGGATCGAGATCTATCTGGAGAGCCTCACCGATCAAAAGGTCAGCGTGCGCGGGCGCAGCTTCAGCTTCGCCAGAGGTGAGCGCATCCACACCGAGAACTCCCACAAATATTCGGTGCACGAGTTCCAAGCGCTCGCCAGCACCGCCGGCTGGCGCCCCATCACGGCCTGGACCGACGCAGACGATCTCTTCAGCCTGCATCTCCTGCGATTGGTCTAGCGGCTGCGTCTTCATTCAATTTGTTGCGTGTTTTCCGTTTTATGCTTTGTTCATGCGCGCCTGCGAGGCTGCGCGCCAGGGCCCAAACGCCAGCAGAGAGGGCGCTCGAATGGCGACTTCGACTTCGACTTCGAAGCACAACCATAACAAGGCGCTCCTCGGCACCAATTTCTTCGCAGGTGACGTCGTCCAGGGGCTCGGACCGTACCTCGCCATCTATCTCCTCTCTGCCTATCACTGGAAGCCAGGCGGCATCGGCATGGCGCTCGCCGCGGGCTCGATCGCCACGGTGATCGTGCAGGCCCCCGCGGGCGCGATCATCGATGCCACCACCTGGAAGCGCGGGATCCTGGCGATGTGCGCCGTCCTGATCGCGGCTGCGGCATCATTGATCGTTCTTACGAAGGATCCGCCCTGGGCCATCTACAGCGCTCAGGCTGCGATCGGAATCGCCTGCGCCTTTCTCGCCCCCGGAATTGCTGCCGTCACTCTTGGACTGGTCGGGCCAAAGCGCTTCACCTCCCAAACCAGCGCAAACCAAGCCTGGAACCACGGCGGCAACGTGTTCGGCGCCGCCGTGGGCGGGGCGCTAGCGGTCTTGTGGGCGCCTGAAGGCGTATTCTGGCTGATCTGCTTCATGGCAGCCGGAATGCTCGTCTGCATCTGGTTGATCGACGGCAACGCCATCAACAACGACGTTGCGCGTGGCGGCCTGAGTGAGAAAGATGACGGTGCGCCCGCCGGCTTCATGACGCTGCTGTCCAACAAGGCGTTGGTGATCTTCGCCATCTCCGTGGTGATCTTTCATTTCGCCAATGCCGCGATGCTGCCGCTGGTCAGCCAGAAGCTGTCGCTCGGCGGCGACACAGACAGCGGCTTCGCGTTCACCTCGGCATGCATCATCGCTGCGCAAATGTTCATGATCGTGATGGCGATGCTGTGCGGGGCGCGCGCCGACGTGTGGGGCCGCAAACCGCTGTTTCTCTTCGCCTTCGCAATCCTACCGCTCCGCGGCGTGCTCTATACGCTGACCGACAACTCATTTTACCTGGTCGGCATTCAGTCGCTAGACGGCGTCGCCAACGGCATCTTCGGTGTGATCTTCCTGCTCGTGCTTGCAGATCTCACGCGAGGGACCGGCCGGTTCAACGTGGCGCAGGGCGCGCTGACGGCGCTGATCGGTGTCGGCGCCTCGCTCAGCAACGTGATTGCGGGCTGGATCGTGCAGTTTTCCAGCTACTCAGCCGCCTTCTTGTTCCTGGCCGGTGTCGCTCTCGTCGGCACCCTGCTGTTCGGGTTCTTCATGCCGGAGACCGCGCCGACGCTACAGAGCGGGGGTGCGGCAGGGACGCGTGGCAAATCAGGGGCGGCTACGGCCACGGCCAAAGCCTCTCGATCGGCGCCCAAGACGAAGCGCTGAACTCAGACTGCGGCGAAGTAGTTGGGCGCAACCGCTACTGCCAAAGCCACCATGTGCCGATCGCGAGCGTGATGAGCGTGAGTGGCGCTCCGACCCTGAAATAGTCCCAGAAGCCGATCTGCACGCCCGAAGCCGCCGCTCTCTGAACCACGATCAGGTTGGCGATTGAACCCAGAATCGTGAAGTTGCCCGCGAGGGTCGAAGCCATGGCAACAACCAACCACGCCCTCTGCGGGTCCGCCAATGGTTCCACGAACGGCTTGAGCATCAGCACGGCAGGCACGTTGCTGACGAGGTTGGACAGCACCGCCGTCACGCCGACGAGCACGGGAACTTGGTCGAGTTCAAGACCCCCAACGGCCGCGACGACTTGAG
>CAVQXI010000023.1:0-77634 GCA_963717875.1 uncultured Alphaproteobacteria bacterium | reverse complement strand
CCAGACGCTCCTCAAGCTGACCGCGCCGGGCGTGCCCGACATCTACCAAGGGGCGGAGCTCTGGGACTTGAGCCTGGTCGACCCCGACAATCGGCGTGCCGTCAACTTCGACATACGCCGGCAACGTCTCGACACCGACGCCTCGCGCAATCCGGCCGAACTCCTCTCCGACTGGCGAAGCGGCGCCGTCAAGCTCTTCATCACGCTGAAGGCGCTGCAGAGTCCGCCGCGAGCAGCCGTCCCTCTTCACCACCGGCAATTACACAGCCCTGGCAACGAACGGCGCGCAGGCAGAAAACGTGCTCGCCTTCCTACGGAGCGACGGCGCGACGGCGGCCATCACTATCGTGCCCGTCCGAGCTCGCGCCTTGCTCGGTGACAATGACATACCTTTCGTACCGGCCGCATCCTGGGGCGATACGGCGGTGACGCTGCCGCCGGAGCGCGCAGGCCGCCAATGGCGCAACGCGCTGACCGGCGAAGTCGTGTCCGCAATGAACGGTAGCCTCAACGTTGCCGAGGTGCTCGGCCAGTTGCCCGTGGCGCTGCTCGTTGCAGGCTAAAGCGCGTCGGCGCCCATCTCGCCGGTCCGCACCCGCATGGCGCCTTCGAGCGGCAGCACGAAAACCTTGCCGTCGCCGATCTGACCGGTTCTTGCCCCCTCGCCGATCGCCTCGACCACGGCATCCGCCCGCGAGGCACTGACGGCAATCTCGATCTTCACCTTGGGCACGAATTGCGTCGTGTACTCCGCGCCGCGGTAGATCTCGGTCTGCCCTTTCTGCCGGCCGAAGCCGCGCACCTCGGTGACGGTCATGCCCTGCACGCCGATGCCGGCGAGCGCCTCGCGCACGGCGTCGAGCCGGTGCGGCTGAATCACTGCGATGATGTATTTCATGATTGCGCTGGTCCCATTTCAGCCACCTTAGCAGATCGGTTGTAACCTCGGCCACTTACGCCACATTCCGGCTTTCAATGATGCTATAGTGACTTATGAGCAAGGCCTTTACCAAAGAGGCCGAAGGGGGGGACGTCTATGACGATCTTCCCGACAGGCCGATTTCACCACACAACCTCGTGACCAAGCACGGGCTGGAGCTCATCGAGGTTGAGCTCGCGCGTCTGCACGAGGAGCACGCCGCGGCCCACGACGCGGACGACAAGCCGCTCCTTGCCAAGATCAATCGTGACTTGCGCTACTGGACCTCACGCCGCGCCACCGCCCAAGTGGTCGAGCCGCCGAGCGACGCGACCGAGGTGCATTTCGGCTCCAGTGTGACCATCGAGCGCGAGGATGGACGCCGCCAGACCTATCGCATCGTCGGCGAGGACGAGGCTGACCCGGCCCACGGCACGCTGTCCTATGTCTCGCCCGTGGCGCAGGCGATGATGGGCAAGCCGATTGGCGAAACGGTGCAGGCCGGCACCAGCGAAGCCACCATCGTCGAGATTTCCTGAACCTCTAGCCCACAACGGCGGCTTGGTGAGGCATCTCACAAAGATGTGGGCCTAATCCTTGGAGTCTTTGGCGTCGACATGGCCGAGATCGCGTCCCGGCGCCATCCGTCGCGCACCAATTGCTTGAGTTCCTTGATTTCGG
This sequence comes from uncultured Alphaproteobacteria bacterium, assembly GCA_963717875.1. Classification (GTDB taxonomy): domain Bacteria; phylum Pseudomonadota; class Alphaproteobacteria; order Rhizobiales; family Methyloligellaceae; genus Methyloceanibacter. Next base: position 76,034 of record CAVQXI010000023.1, on the reverse strand, counting down.
GGAAACGCCCCTGTTCCCCCCGCGACCAAATCATCTTGCCGTCGACGCGCACCTCGAAGACGCCCCCTGTGCTGTCGGGCACGAGCGTGAGCGAGCCGAGCTCCTCGGCGAAGGTGGACAAGAGCTCCTGCCCCATCCACGCAGCCCTGAGCAGCCAGCCGCAAAGCCGGCAATAGGTGATGGAGACGTTGGGCGACGGCGGGATGGTACGGTCCTCAAGGATTTCGGAACTCTAACGCGCTTTTTTGCGACTTTAGACCACGCCACGCGACATATTCCAGCCTCTTGAACTATTGAGCATAATCAAGGCGGTCGCCGGCGACGCGGACGAAACTGAGGCTTACGCCGGTGCCGCCTGGCGCTCTGTCAAACGGAGGCGACGATGCAAGACTATAATCCTGGCGCCGGTGCCGCGCGCGGCCGCCTCGCCAATCCGCTTCTCGACTTCGCCACGGCGATGGCGGAGGCGCAGTTGAAGTACTGGCAGGCCTACCAGGTCGAGGGCGCAGCCTTCGTCGCCAAGCGGATGCGGGCCGACTTGGAATTCCTGCGCGCGCTGGGCCATTGCGGGGATCCTCAAGCCATCGCCGAATGCCAGTGGTCCTGGCTCGGCGATGTCCGCAAAGATTACGCCGAGGAATTTGCGCGACTCACAGGCACGACCTTGGCGCTTGGCATCTCCGAAATCGCCCCCATGGGCAGCGTGTTCACCCGGCCCAAGTCCAAAGCTTCCAATGGGTTAGGCCAGACGACGCATGCGCCTGGGGACAGCGTGGCCCCTTAATATCGCCTGGGGGGTTGTATTCGGGCCTCGCGGTCATAACCTCGTAACAACATCCTGACTTGTTCGAGACGAAAAACTGCGAGAAGACAGAACCCATGAGAAGACTGATTCGCCGCGCTGCGCCGGTTCTCCTGGTCACCGCCGCCCTGGTCGGCCTGACCCTCATCACCCCCACGAAGCCTGTTGAGGCGAACCCAAGCCCGTTCGACACGCTGCTCGGCTCCTGGCGGGGCAGCGGCAAGATCCTGCTCGACAGCGGGCCGGAGCGGTTGAGCTGCAATGCCTACTACACCGGTGGCGGGTCACAGCTCGGCTTGGCTATTCGCTGCAAGAGCGAGACCTCCAACGTCGAGATCAGAAGCAAGCTGAGCCTGAGCGGTAACCGCCTCACGGGGAACTGGGAGGAGCGCACCTACAACGCCCAAGGGGCGGCCAGCGGTACCGCGCGACCCGGCAGACTCGCGATCAGGGTCACGGGCTCCGTCACCGGTAGCATGATCGTCAACTACAGCCGCACGAGCCAAAGCGTGTCGATCTCGACCCAAGGGATTGCCCTAAAGTCGGTATCAATCAACCTGACCCGAAGCTAGTTCGCCGCTACTCTTAGGCCGGAATCATTACGGGCCTCGGGGGGCATCTTCGAGGCTTGTGCCGGATTGAGGCCGCTAGGAGCGACTGCTATGGGCGAAGCTTTGCTGACACACAAACTGGTGGGGGAGCGGCTCGAACTTGCCGCCGGCGGCTCGTGGACCGCAAATCACGCGGGCGAGCTCGAGGTCCTTGTGGATCGCGTCACCGGCGAAGCGCCCAAGGCCAAAGACGTGTCGATCGACATGGCCGGTGTGCGCGAGTTCGATACGTTCGGCGCCTGGCTATTGGAGCGCCTGACCCGGCAATGGACGGCGTCGGGACATGAGACGGTCATCGTCGGCCTTCCCGAGCACGATCTCGGCCTGCTCGAGGAGATGCACGGCGTCAACCGCGAGCCACCCCCCAAACCGAAGGGTGGGAACCGCTTCGTCTCCTTCCTTGCCGGCGTCGGCAGTGCCGGCGCCGACTTCGGCCACAACCTCATTGTCTTCTCCGAAATGCTCGGCGCCGCCGGCATGGCGCTGGCGCGCGTCGTCGTGCGCCCGCGCGAGTACCGCTTAACCTCGACTGTCCACCAGTTTGACCGCGTTGCCTGGCAAGCGGTCCCCATCATCCTGCTGATCACCTTCCTGATCGGCGCCATCATCTCGCAGCAGGGCATCTTCCACTTCCGCAAGTTCGGCGCCGAGCTCTACTCCGTCGATCTTGTCGGCATCCTCATCTTGCGCGAGATCGGCGTGCTCATCGTCGCCATCATGGTTGCTGGCCGCTCCGGCAGCTCCTACACGGCCGAACTCGGCTCCATGAAGATGCGCGAGGAGATCGATGCGCTGCGCACCATGGGCTTCGACCCCGTCGAGGTGCTCATTCTGCCGCGCATCCTGGTCCTCGTCGTCGCTCTTCCGGTGTTGACCTTCCTCGGCTGCATGTCGGCGCTTTATGGCGGCGGCCTCGTAGCCTGGTTCTATGGCGGCATGAGTCCCGACATCTACATCTCACGCCTCACCGACGCGATCTCGCTCACCCATTTCGAGGTCGGCATGATCAAGGCGCCGTTCATGGGCCTCGTTATCGGCATCGTCGCCTGTGCCGAAGGTTTGCGGGTCAAAGGCAGCGCCGAGTCCCTCGGCATTCAGACCACGAACTCCGTGGTGGAGTTGATCTTCCTCGTGATCGTGCTCGACGGCCTGTTCGCCATCTTCTTCGCCTCGATCGGAATGTAACGCCCGCATGACCGACAAGAACGCCGTCATCAAAGTCCACGACCTCGTGGTCGGGTTCGGCGACGCGACCGTGCTCGATCATCTCGATCTGGATGTGCGGGAAGCCGAGATCCTCGGCGTGGTGGGCGCCTCTGGTGCCGGAAAATCTGTCCTGCTCCGCACCATCATCGGCCTTCTGCCGCGGCGTCACGGTACGATCGAGGTGCTCGGCGTCGACCTGGCCAAGGCGAACGAACAGGAGCGCCGCGCGCTCGAGCGCCGCTGGGGCATTCTCTTCCAGCAGGGCGCACTATTCTCGTCGCTGACGGTCAAGCAGAACGTGCAATTCCCCATGCGCGAGAACCTGGAAATCTCTCAGCGGCTGATGGACGAGATGGCGCTCGCCAAGCTCGAGATGGTCGGCCTCACGCCGCAAGACGGCGAGAAATTCCCCTCCGAGCTGTCGGGCGGCATGACCAAGCGCGTGGCGCTTGCCCGCGCGCTGGCGCTCGATCCCGAGATCGTGTTTCTCGACGAGCCGACCTCGGGCCTCGATCCGATCTCCGCCGGCGATTTCGACGAGCTGATCCGCACGCTCCAGCAAACCTTGGAAATCACCGTGTTCATGGTGACCCACGATTTGGAGAGCCTTTACAACGCATGCGACCGGATTGCGGTTCTGGCCGACGGTAAGGTCGTGGCCGAGGGCCCGATTACCGCTATGCTTGAGTCCGAGCATCCCTGGGTGAAGACCTACTTCCAGGGAAAGCGCGGCGGCATGCTGGCGGAACGGCAGATGAGCACTTAACCCCAAGGGACGTAACCGATGGAAACCCGTGCCCGCTATGCCTTGATCGGACTTTTCATGCTCGCCGTCATCCTGGCGAGCTTCGCCTTCGTCTATTGGCTGGAGAACAAAGGCGGCTTCGGCGAACGCGACACCTACGCCATCCATTTCCAGAGCCCCGTGTCGGGTCTGCTCGTCGGCTCCGCCGTGCTGTTCAACGGCATCCGCGTCGGCGAGGTCACCGGCGTCACCCTCAATCCAAGCGCACCTCAGGAAGTGATCGCCACCATCGGCGTGGCGCGCAACACGCCGGTCCGCGAGGATACGCAAGTCGGCATCGAGCAGCAGGGTTTGACCGGTGGCGTCGCCGTCACGCTCGTCGGCGGTACATCGACCACGCCGCTTGCCTCGGAAGGCGGGGTGCCGACACTCATGGCGCCTCCGGGTGTCGGACAGGATTGGACGCAGAGCGCGCGAGACGCGTTCCAGGAGGTCGAATCCGTGCTCGAGCAGAACGCGAAGCCCCTGAACGAAGCGATCAACAACATCGAGGTGTTCACGGACGCACTTGCCCGGAACGCCGACAAGGTCGACGGCATCCTCGCCGGCATCGAGCGGCTGACCGGCGGCGGCAAGAGCGAGAATCCGCTCTTTTCGCTGAAGCCCGCGACCGATCTCCCGGCGCCGCCTGGCCAGGCGCCGGCCTGGAAACTCATCATCCCGGAGCCCACCACGCTCCTCGCCTTCAACACCGACAAGATCCTGACTCAGCCCGCGCCCGACGAGAGTCTTCCCTTGGAGGGTGCACGCTGGACCGATAGCGTCCCCATTATCGTCCAAGCGACTCTGCTTCAGACCTTCGACAAAGCCGGATACGCGCAGTCCGTGAGCCGCACCCTTGGCGACTTTCCCAGCAATTTCCAGCTTCGCATCGACATCCAGCAGTTTCACGTCGTAACCGAAGGCGAACCGACGGCCGAGATTGCCTTCCAGGTCAAGCTCCTCGACCCAGACGGCGAGGTCATCGATTCCAAGCTGTTCAAGACGTCCGCGCCGGCGACGGGAAGCGACGCGCGCGCCTATGTGAACGCGCTGAGCGCGGCCTTCGGCAACATGGAGAAAGAAATTCTCGAGTGGACCACGGCAAAGCTCGATGCCGCACCCATCCCTCCGGTCACGGTGGAGCCGCCCGCACCCGGCGCCATGCCTGATGCCGGCGAAATGCCTGATGCAGGCGAGATGCCTGACGCAGGCGACATGCCCCCGCCCCCAACGCCTTAGGGTCGGACCGCCCTAAAGCGTCTCAATTGATCTGGCTCAACGACTGCGCCCCAAGGCCGCGAGATCGTCTCGGCATGAGCTACACACAGGTTCATGCCGAAGCGCAGAGGGGCCCGGGACGCGAGACCGTGGAGCTGCTGGAGGCCATCGACGGACGGCGGTCCGTGCGCGAGTACACCGACGAGCCGGTGGACGATGCGGTGGTTCGTGAGCTGATCGACGCGGCGATCAAGGCGCCGAGCGCCATCAACCAGCAGCCTTGGGCCTTCATCGTCGTCTACGACCCCGCCCGGCTCACCCGCATCTCGGACCAAGCCAAGGCGCATCTTCTCAAAGCGTCGCTCGCCGCGCCGGCGCATCCCTTCCGCGAGATGCTCAACGATCCGAAGTTCCACATTTTCTATCACGCACCCGTCCTGGTGGTGATCGCCGCCGCCGAGCCGACCGATTGGGCAGTCGAAGACTGCGCGCTGGCTGCGGAGAATCTGATGCTCGCCGCATACGCCAAAGGTCTCGGCACCTGCTGGATCGGCTTCGCCCAGAATTGGCTCGCCACCCCCGATGGCAAGGCAGCGCTCGGCGTGCCGGCGACCTATGCACCCATCGCGCCCATTATCGTCGGTCATCCGCGCCGTCAGCCGCCGCCCGTGCCCCGCAAGGCCCCAGAGATCCACTGGCTCGGCGCAACGCCGCCGAAAACGTGACCGCGCGGTTCTCCTGACGCATATTGCCTCTGTGAAAGAACAAACGATATCGCGGTCCAACGCGCCCCTTGTTTATGCGCAACCGGCTGCCGACGTGCTCGCGCAGCAAGAGGTCAGCATCGAGCAAGGCCTCAGCGACCAGGAGGCCGCCGCACGCCTCGAACGCTACGGACCGAACACGCTCATCACCCATCCCGGGCGGACGGCCTTCGCCATCCTCATCGCTCAGCTGAGGAGCCCCGTGGTCTGGCTGCTCGGCGCCGCGGCAGGCGTAGCCGGCGTGTTCGGCGAATGGAGCGAAACCACCGCCATCGTTGCCGTGCTCGTCATCAACACGATCATCGGCTTCGTCACCGAGCTGCGTGCCACGCGCTCCATGGAGGCCTTGCGCAAACTCGGCTCCCGCGCCTCGCGCGTGCGCCGCGACGGCAAGATCAGGATCGTCTCCGCCGAGGAGGTCGTGCCCGGAGACATTGTCGTGCTGGAAAGTGGCGACGTGGTCACCGCCGACATGCGCCTAGTGGAAACCAAAAACCTGTTTGCCGACGAATCGACGCTCACCGGGGAATCCGTGCCCGTAGAAAAAGGCACGGGCCCAGCGCCCGCCGACGCCATCATCGCCGAGCAGACCTCGATGGCCCACAAGGGCACGGCAATCACCCGCGGCACCGGCGCCGGCGTCGTCGTCGCCACCGGCATGGAAACGGAGCTCGGTCTTACGACCAGGCTTGTGATCGAGGCGGCGGAGGATATCTCCCCGCTCGAGCGCAAGCTCGCCGAGCTCACAGCTCAGCTCGTCAAGGCCACCCTCGTCGTCACCGCGCTCATCGCCGTGGCCGGCATGGCCATGGGCCGCGATCTCATCCTCATGATCGAAGCTGGCATCGCGCTCGCCGTCGCCGCCATTCCCGAAGGTCTCCCTATCGTCGCCACCATGGCGCTCGCCCGCGGCATGTGGCGCATGGCCAAGCGCAATGTCGTGGTGGAGCGCCTGGCGGCGGTCGAGACGCTCGGCGCCACCACGGTCATCTGCACCGACAAGACCGGCACGCTGACCGAGAACCGCATGACGGTGGAGCAGGTCTGGCTGCCGTCGGCCGTCTATCGGCTCGACCATGAGCGCAAGCAGATCGTCGATGCCTCCGGAAACACGGCCGCGTTCGAGGGTCCCTTGCAACGGACACTCGAGGTCGGCGTGCTTTGCGGCACCGCGACCCTAAAAGCCGAGGACGAGCGCGGCGCGGGCGACCCCATGGAGCTCGCGCTCCTACGGCTTGGCGCGCTCGCCGGGCTCGACCGCGAGGATGTGCTCAGCGCGTGGCCCGAACGGCACGAGATCGCCTTCGACACCGAAACCAAAATGATGGCGACCGCGCATGAGCGCGAGGGGCAGCTATTCGTTGCCGTCAAGGGCGCGCCGGAGGCGGTGCTCGAGGCCTCGGCGACGATCGGGGCGGACGCGAAGACGCCGCTCGGCACGGAGCTGCGTGAGGACTGGCTGCGTCATGCCGTGTCGCTGGCAGGCGACGGGTTGCGCGTCCTGGCCCTGGCCGAGGCCGCCATTCCGTTGGACGCGGCGCCGGCCTACGAGGACCTCACCTTTCTCGGCCTTGTCGGCTTCCGCGATCCGCCGCGCCTGGAGGTGAAGGAGGCCATCGCCGATTGCCGCCAGGCCGGCATCCGCGTGGTCATGGTCACCGGCGATCATGCCATCACCGCGCAGAAGATCGCCGAAGGTCTCGGCATCGCCGAGCCCGGCGCTGCCATCGTGGAGGGCCGCGAGCTGGAAGCGCTCGGCGCGCTCGGCGAGCACGAGCGCCACCGCGTTCTGGAAACGCCGGTTTTCGCGCGCGTGACGCCGGCGCAGAAGCTCGACCTCGTCCGGCTCTACCAATCCGCGGGCGAGGTGGTGGCCATGACCGGCGACGGCGTCAACGACGCGCCTGCCTTGCAGAAGGCCGATATCGGCGTGGCCATGGGCTTGCGCGGTACGGAGGTGGCCCGCGAGGCTGCCGACATCGTGCTGCGCGACGACGCCTTCGGCAGCATTGTCGCGGCGATCCGCGAAGGACGCGTAATCTTCGGCAATCTCCGCCGCTTCCTGGTCTATCTGCTCTCCTGCAATATCAGCGAGGTCATGGTCGTGGCGCTCGCGGTCGTGACCGGCCTGCCACTGCCGCTCCTGCCGCTCCAGATCCTGTTCCTCAACCTCGTGACCGACGTATTCCCAGCCTTCGCCCTTGCCACCGGCGAAGGCGAGAAGAACGTGCTGCGCCGCCCGCCGCGCGACCCGCGTGAGCCGTTGCTTGCCTGGTCGCAATGGACCTTCATCGGGGTCTATGGCGCGTTACTGACGATTTCGACCCTCGGCGTGCTCGTCATCGGCCACTATGAGTTTGAGCTGGAGGGCGAGGCGCTCGTGACCCTGACTTTCCTGACGCTCGCCTTCGGCCAACTGGTCCATGTCTTCAACATGCGGAGTCAGCACGCCCCCATCTTTCGCAATGCTGTCACGCGCAATCCTTATGTCTGGTTGGCTGTCCTCTTCTGCAGCCTCCTCTTGCTGGGTGCCGTCTATTTCCCGCCCTTCGCCAGCGCCCTCCAAATTGCCCCGCCGAACCGTGATGGCTGGCTCCTCGTGGCCGCCGCGAGCGCGCTGCCACTCGTGCTAGGGGTCATGTTCGGTGCAGCAAGAGCAATCCTGGAGCGCCGGTCAGGTGGCTGAGCCCGACCGGCGATTACTCTCTGACGCTTAGGCCGGTAGCGTGAGTGTCATGCCGTCGAAGGCAATTGACGTCTCCCGTCATCGACCGGCATCAAATTGCCGCCGCCAGATCCGGGCGCAAGGGTCGAGCAGGCTAGAGGCGGTTGACCTCGAAGTCCTCCAGCGAGATGCCGAGCTGGGACAGGCCCTCTTCCAGGTAGTCGCCGAGTAACGGTGTGCCGATCAAATAGCGCCCGGCATGCACTTCCTCTAAGCCCTCGGCTTCCTTCCGCGCGTCCGCGAAGGTGCCGAATTCGCCGCGGCCGAGCCAGGTGAGCGCCAGGAGGTCGAGCTGCTCATCGATATTGAGCCGCTCGAACGCCGCCTGCAACTCTTGCACGACAGGATTGTCCGCCGCTTCCTCCAGCACATCGATTTCGCGATCGTCGGTGGGGTTGGACCCGGAATCCGGATCCGTCGGCGCAACTTGCTCGTCGAACTCGCGCGCCTTCACGATGATGAAGAACACCGTCTCCGACGAGACCGTGAGCTCATCCGAAGGACCGTTTGAATCGTTATCAGCCATCGAAACCGGCTACCTCTGTTACTATCGAGCCAGTAACCCAGATGAAGCCCCGCTCACCTTGACGTGGCTCAAGAAATCTTAAGCCGCCTGCTTCTCGATCTCGGGCGTCCACTTCCCGAGCGTGGCGAGCCCGTTCATCTCCGCCCGGTGGGCGAAGGCCGCTTGCGCCGCCGGCACGTTCTCAGTCTTGCCCGACCAGGCCACTTGCGGTGCGTGCTGCAAAGCCCGGCCATAGGAGAAGGTGAGATGCCACGGGAAGCCGCCGATCCTGTGCATGGCGCCAAGGCGCGCGGTGGCCTCAACATCAGACTGGCCGCCCGACAGAAACGCGATGCCCGGCACCGCCGACGGCACGCAGTCTTTCAGAACGCGGATCGACCGTTCGGCGATCTCATCGTCCGAGGCTTGCGTCGCGCAGTCCACGCCCGGCACGATCATGTTCGGCTTGAGCACCATGCCCTCGAGCTTCACCCGCGCATAATAGAGCTCCTGGAACACCATCTTCAGCACGAACTCGGTAACCTCCTCGCAGCGCCCGATCGTGTGGTCGCCGTCCATCAGCACCTCGGGCTCGACGATCGGCACGAGGTCCTGCTCCTGACAAAGCGCCGCATAGCGCGCGAGCGCCTGCGCGTTCGCATTGATGCAGTCATAGCTCGGAATACCGGGGCCGATATGGATCACCGCGCGCCATTTGCAGAACCTGGCGCCGAGGCCCCGATACTCGATGAGCCGGTCGCGCAGGCCGTCCAGCCCCTCGGTCACCGTCTCGCCGGGAGCGAACGCCAGCGGCTTTGCGCCCGCGTCCACCTTGATGCCGGGAATCGACCCGGCCGCCTCAATGACCTTGACGAGGGGCGTCCCGTCCGCGGCCTTCTGCCGAATGGTCTCGTCGTACAGGATCACACCTGAGATGCGGTCATGCATGGCCCTGGCCGTGCGGAACAGGAACTCGCGATAGTCGCGGCGGGTCTCCTCGGTGGACGTGACCCCGATCGCATCGAAGCGCTTCTTGATCGTGCCGGTCGACTCGTCGGCGGCGAGAATACCCTTGCCGGGCGCGGTCATGGCCATGGCCACTTTGTTCAACTCAGCGAGGTCCATACGTCTCTCTCCCAATCCTGCTTCAACCCGTGTTCGCGGCACTTATAAGCCAGGATCGCCGCGCTTTGCAGCCCCACTCTTGGGGCTTCGGCTGTGGAAACCTGCCTGCTGGCCTAAGGCTAGCCTTACCAAGATCTTACCGGCGAGGCCCCACAATCGCCCAGACCTCCTCACACCAGCGCCCAACGGTCTCCGAACTTCGGCCCCTTCCACCGCTTTTGCTCCCGGCACGTCAACAACAGGAGCAGTGGATCATGCGATTTTGGGGTCTTCTCATTCCTTCTCTTCTCGTTCTAGCAGGACCGGCTCAGGCCATACAGACCGTGGGCGCCACGTGGTACGGCAACGAGCTTCGCGGCAACCGCACAGCCTCAGGCGAGAGGTTCAACCCCGACGGCCTGACGGCGGCCCATCGGTCGCTTCCCTTCGGCACGTGCCTCCTGGTGGGCAACCCGAAAACCGGTCGGTCGGTCAAAGTCCGCGTGAACGACCGCGGCCCCTTCACCAAGGGCGTGAATCTCGACCTCTCGGCGGGCGCGGCGCGGGCCATCGGCATGCGCACGACGCAAAGCGTGACGATGAAGAAATGCTAACGGCGGGCGTGCTAAGCGCGCTTCATCGTTGCGAACGCGTAGATAAACAGCAAGGCAATCACGGCGTGGAGCACGGCTCCCCCCCACAGACCGGAACTGCCCACATCCGATGCGGCGAAGAGGAGCACCGCGGCCCCGATCACATTATAGAGGCCAAGCCCATACGCGGCCGCGCGGCCGCCGGGCGCATCCAGGTGATTGCGGCCGACAAGAGCGCCCACACCCAAACCGAAAGTCGCCGCGCCGAGCAGGCTGATAAGAGCAAGTGTCGCCATTGGCACATCGCCGCTCCCGCCGACCGCCTCAATCACGGGGCCCGGCGTGATGATTGCGACGACTCCAAAGACGATCTCAATACACCCGGAAACGAGCATCAACGCGCGCAGCATTTCGCCTCCTTAAGGATTGGGCTTCTCCCAAGAAAAGATCACCTTCCAATCGTTCTTCATATTGACGACGCTCCAGCCTTGCGCGTTCGCCTGCTCCAACAGCGAGTTCGGGTAACGTCCCAACATCGGAGTTAGGACCGTAGGCATATTCGCGGACCGCGTCCGTATGATGCACAAGCCCCATGAAGCAAAGGCCGGAGCAGTTGGCGGTCCATTCCAACATCTCCTTGTCGCCGATGGAGTTGCCGAAGGCGAAGATTGGCTGACGCCCGATATAGTGGTTGATGCCTTCCGCCTTGCCCGGCCCGTCGTCGAAGAACAGAAGGTCGGGAAGCTTCACCAGCGTCGGGCTCGCGTCCCACATGCGGAACTGAGTCTTGCCTGACGAGCCCACCACGTGCCACGGCGGGATTCCGTAGCACTGCTCGGTATAGGCGCGCATGAACTCGACGCCGCCGCCAGACACAATGAATGTCTTGAAATCGTTGGCGCGGAGATAATCGAGCAGCTCGATCATCGGCTTGTAGGTGAGCTCGGTGTAGGGGCGCTTGAAGCGCGGATGCCTAGCGGTCTTGAGCCACATTGGAGATGATGTCGTTGAACTCGACCGTGGTCATGCCGGCATGGGTGGCCGTGATGAGCTCCACGGCACCCTTCTCGCCGTAGGTGAGAAGCTTCTTCGTATTGCCGTCGAGCGCCGACTTGAACGGCTCCTTCGTCTTCCAGTCGGGATGCTGGTTCGACACGGCCTTGACCCGGTCGAGGATGAAGACGAAGGAGGTATAGAGCGGCTGCTCCACCCATAGCGTGCCGTCATTATCGAAAGTGGCGATGCGGTCTTGCGGCGCCACGTAGTCGGGGCCGCCCTCCGCCGTCACCCGGGTCACGAAATCGATGATGCTCTGCTTGACCGGGCTCTCGTTCCACGACGGCAAGGGATCGGCGCTCTGCGCTCGAGCCGGCAGCGCGGCGCCACCGAAGCCAATCAGGGCAGCGAAAAGAATCGTCCGGCAGAGGTCTACGCGCATATGTTTCTCCCGTGTCACGGAGCGGGCGAGTCGAGGACGCCCCTTATCGGCGCCAGGGTCTCTTCCGGCGCCTCGACCATGGGAGAGTGCCCTGGCCCGTCGACCATGACAACGCCTGCGCCTGGCACCTTCCCGGTCCGCTTGGCGCTTCGGGGCGAAATAAGCGCTGTGGCAAATCGGCATCCGCCGTGCGGATTTTGCAACCGGCATCGTTCAGCCAATAGCGGACGGCTGCGACCCAGCCTAGACTGCTCTTAAACAAGTGGGCGTGCGTCTTGGGGAGGGATGGGCCGATGCCACGGAGGAGCGGAACAACCATCGCGGTTGCGATGGTCCTTGCCGCGCTCGGCGCCTGTCCCAGTCATGCCGCGGAGTTCGGCACCGGCCCTTGGGTCAAGGGCTACACCGACATTTTCGGCGGCGTGATCCCGTCGGTCCCCGGCGTCTATGTCCGCACCGACGCCTATCACTATGAGGGGTCCGCCAGCACCACGATCTTCGACGGCCGCATCGGGTTCTCTGTAGATCAGGAGTACACGGCCACCCTCCCCGCGCTCAACATCGTCACACCGTGGAAGCTGTTCGGCGGAACGCTTGCCATGGCCGTGGTGCCCAGCGTGATCACCATGGATGTCGATGTCGGCATCGAGATTCCGGCCTTCACCGGTCCGCGCGGTAGAAGCTTCGGGCCGTTTTCGTTGAACCGCGGCGACACCAATCTCGCGTTCGGCGACACGGCCTTCTCTCCCTTCGTGCTCGGTTGGGATGAAGGAAACTTTCATTGGAATGTCGGCGTGTTCGGCTTCGCCCCCACCGGCGACTACAGCACCAAGCAGCTCGCCAATACCGGCCTCAATCATTGGGCCGTGATGACGCGGCTCGCCGGGACCTATTTCGATCCGAAGACCGGATGGCAGGCCACCGGCGCCGCCATCTACTCGGTGAACTGGGAAAATCCGGCCACCGACTACGAGACGGGCGATATTCTGAATCTCGAAGGCTCGATCACCAAGAACTTCGGCCCGCTCGGCTTAGGGCTAGTCAGCTACGCCATGATCCAGACCACCGGCGACAGCGGCGCCGGCGCGCGTCTCGGCTCATTCGAGTCACGCGTATATAGCGTGGGCCCGATCCTGACCTTCACCACCAGCGCCGACCCAACCAAGGCTCTCACGGTGATCGTCAAGGGCTACCATGAGTTCGACGCCAAAAATACGTTCGAAGGCGATGTGGTCGACGCCGCCGCGACCTTCAAATTCTAACGATCGCCTCCATATAAGGTTACGAACGGCACACCAAGACTGATCGTGCAGCCATCGCGCGTCACGAATCTGCTCTATCGTTCGCCTTTCCCGTGGAACGGCTCAACGTTCCCCGCTTATCGCCCAGGAGGAGGCTTTCATGACACTCAACCGTACGTTTTGCATGCTTGCGGCATGCGCTGCCCTGCTGCTCGCGCCGGGCCTCGCAAGCGCCGAGGATGCCATCAGCCACCCGGCCAAGAAGCCGATTGGTCCCTCAAGCCTGACACAGAACGATATGGTCGCCTCGCTTGCTGTGCTCAATGCCGATGGCGCGACCCTCGACGGCAATACCCTGACGCTCACCGGCGTATCGCCCAACACCATCGTCTTCGCCGACCGTCCCGTGCATGCCGCGGGTCACGTGCTGACCTCGCATTTCCTCCGCGAGTGGGACGAGGGTGCCGACAGCTTCGCCAAGAACCCGCCGAATGCCACCATCTCGGTGCTCAGCAAGGAAGGCGACAAGGTGGAGGACGCCGTGGTTGAGCTCAAATCGCCCAAGCTCGACGGCGACAAGCTGACCTTCGATGTCTCCGTGCTTGAAGGCGGCTTGAAGACCGCGGATGGAGCCGCGGCGCTCTTCATCGACCGCTTCGCGGCTCATATCAGCGGTCCCCGCGGCGGCCACGCGAATATCTATGGCGGCAGGCCTGCCTGGCGTGGTGCATGGTATGCGCGCCCCGGCGTCGCCTTCGGCGCAGGTGTCGCGGCCGGTGCGGTCGGTGCGGCAGTTGCGCGCCCTTATGCCTATCCTTATGGCCCGCCGCCTTGCGGTTATTACCCCTACCCGCCCTGCTATTAGGGCGCTTCGCCAGCGGCAAGCCGCCCCAGCCGGGGGGCTTGCTCTGGCCTAAATGTGGTTGTGAACTCATGGCGTGAAGAGCACCGGGCCCGTCTCTAGGGTGCCCGGTGCGGTGGAGCGGCATGACGGGAGCAGGATCACAAGAGCCGGGCCGGAAACCGCTCGTGGCGCTAACCGGCGCCACGGGCTTTATCGGCCAGCATCTCCTCAAAGGGCTGTCGGCGCGCGGCTATCGCTTGCGCGTGCTGTTGCGCCGCCCGACCATGCTGCCTGAGGGCTGCGCCAGCGTCCTCATCGGCGATCTCGCCAAGCCCTACAACATGTCCGAGGCCTTGGCGGACGTCGACGCGGTGATCCATTCCGCCGGCATCCCGCACGCCATGTCTGGCCTGCCCGAGGACGACTATCGCCTGTTCAACACCGAGGCCACGCTTCGCTTCGCCGCACGCCGCCGAGCGGGCGCGCGTGAAGCGCTTCGTCTTCTTGTCGTCGGTAAGAGCGCAGTCTGGACCGACCGCCGAAGGCGTGCTCACCGAAGAGCGGGCGCCCGAGCCCACGGATGCCTATGGCCGGTCGAAGCTCGAAGCCGAGAAGGGCCTGGCCGAGACCGGGCTCGATTGGGCCGCGCTGCGACTCGCACTGGTCTACGGCCCCGGTGCCCAAGGCAATGTCGCGCGGCTCGTCAAACTCGCCCGCTCTCCCTACCCGCTGCCTCTGGCCGGGCTGAAGGCGCGTCACTCGCTGCTCGCCCTCGACAATCTGGTCGAGGCGGTCGACCGGATCCTCGCCGCCCCCGCGCCCTTGCGGCGGCCTTTCATCGTCGCCGACCCCAAGCCGCTCACCATCGGCGAGATCGTTGCTGCGTTGCGGCAAGGGTTAGGTCGCCGCGCCGGCCTCTTCTACGTGCCCCGGCCCATGCTCCAAGCCGCGTTGCGCGCGGCGGGACAAGCCACGGACGCAGAACCGCTCTTCGGTTCGCTCATCGCCGATCCGTCGGCGCTGAGCCGTCTCGATTGGACGCCGCCTGTTGCAACGCAGCAAGGACTCGCGGCGCTCGCGCAACATTCCAGACATTGATGCTGCACTGCGCAACGTCTAGATTTTTATGTGCTTTCAAGCCTCTGGTCTTACGATCGTCGCAATCAACTGCTATAAATTGATCATGGCTGACGTGGGGGTCGCCGATAGACAGGCTGCCTCGAGATTTCAGACTCTGAAGTCCAAAGACCAGAGCTCATCTTGAGGAGGCCGCAAACGGAGGCGGTTATGGCACTCCCCAAGATTGTCGTGCGCGGCAAGAAGGTCATCCTTCTGAGCGGCTTCAAGGACGACAACAAGGGCACGGGCGAGAAGCGCGAGGGCGTCATTGTCGACGCCAAGGAGAAGCTCTTGCGTGCCGCCAAGCGGGACCCTGATGCGGTTGCCTTCGGCTATATCGCCGGCGAGTGGATTGCGTCAGCCTGAGGCGTAAGGACCGATAGAGATCGTTGACGGGCGCTCCTCGTGCTGAGCGCTGCTGAGCGCCCGCAAAATTGCCGCCGCGCCCTACTCTCGCATCCCTTCTTGAGCTGAGCTCACTTCGCCGGCCTCCCTTGCCGGGCGCCCAGCCCTCCCCCATAACACGCATCTGAAAGGCCTGCTTTGCCCCGAAGCACGGCCGCCACGCTCCAACCGCCCCTCGGCACCTTGCGCCGTGCTTCCATGACGATTTCCCTGACCGAGCAGACCATCACCGTGCTTCCCGAATGGGCGCCACAAAAGGCGATCTGGACCGCCTGGCCGGCCGATGCAGCCGAGTGGAACGACGACCTCGATAGCCCGCGCCGCGACGTCGCGGCGATGGTGCGCGCGCTTGCCGGGCCCAACACGGTCCGGCTCCTGGTCAATGGCGCGGAGGCGGAAAGCTCCGCGCGCGCCGCGGTGGGAGACGCTGCGGAGATCGTGCCCGCCAAATACGGGGACATCTGGCTGCGCGATACCGGCCCCATCTTCGCGCGCGGGCCCCGCGGCGCGATCGCGCTCCGCTTCAAGACCAATGGCTGGGGCGGCAAGTTCGACCTCGAAGGCGACGACACGGTCGGCGACGACATCGCGCAAGCATCGGCCACGCCGATCATGGGCTTCGACTTCGTGCTCGAAGGCGGCGCCATCGACCATGACGGCGAAGGCACCATCCTCACCACGCGCCAGACCCTGCTCAATGCAAACCGCAATGCCTGGACCAAGGAAGAAGCGGAGGCAGCTTTGCGCACCGCATTCGGCGCCAGAAAGATCATCTGGATCGACGAAGGGCTCGCCGGCGACCATACGGACGGTCATGTGGACAACATCGCCCGTTTCGTCGGGCCCGCCCGTGTCGTCTGCCAATCGCCCGCAGGCGCAGACGATCCGAACGCCGCCGTGCTCGACGCCATCGCGACGAGCCTCGAAGCCGCGACCGACGCGAAAGGCCGCAAAGTTGACGTCGTCCGCGTGCCCAGCCCCGGCCGCGTCCTGAATGCGCATGGCGAGGTGGCGCCAGCCTCCCACGTGAATTTCGTCATCGCCAACGGCGTGGTCGTCGTGCCGGTCTACGGCACGGCAACGGAAGCGGCCGCGCTCGACGCCTTGCGCGGTGTTTTCCCGGACCGCAAGGTGATCGGCCTCCCCTCCCGTGGCCTGCTCGGTGCCGGCATCGCCGGCGGCGGCGCGTTCCACTGCATCACCCGCGAGGAACCCGCCTGATGGCTGAGCGCACCCTCGCCGTGGCCGCCCTTCAGGCGTCGTTCGGTCCCGACATGAAGGCGAATCTCGACAAGGTCGAGAGCCTCGTCTGCGACGCGGCCGAGCAGAACGCGCAAGTCATCCTGCCGCCCGAGCTGTTTCAGGGCATCTATTTCCCGACGACCCAGGACCCGAAATGGTTCGAGACCGCATATCCTGCCGCCGAGCATCCTTGCGTGCGCGCGCTTCAGACCATCGCCAAGAGCCTCGACGTGGTCATCCCCGTCTCGTTCTTCGAGAAAGACGGCCCGCGCTACTACAACAGCGTGGCCATCGTCGATGCCGACGGCGAGGTTCTCGGCGTCTACCGCAAGAGCCACATCCCCGACGGGCCCGGCTACCAGGAGAAATACTATTTCCGCCCCGGCGACACCGGCTTCAAGGCGTGGAAGACCAAGCACGGCGTGATCGGCGTCGGCATTTGCTGGGACCAGTGGTATCCGGAAGCCGCCCGCGCCATGGTGCTCGAAGGCGCCGAGGTGCTGCTCTACCCCACGGCCATCGGCTCCGAGCCGTATGACGCAAGCCTCGACACGCGCGAACGCTGGCAGCGCGCCATGCAAGGCCATGCGGTGTCGAACGCCGTGCCCATCGTCGCCGCGAACCGCATCGGCGTCGAGGACAATGACGGCGTGAGCCAGAAATATTACGGCCACTCCTTCATCGCCGACCAGACCGGCGAAATCGTCGTCGCGCTCGGCGAGACAGACGAAGGCGTGATCGTGGCGCGCTTCGACCTCGACGAGATCGCCGCCTATCGCGCCGATTGGGGCTTCTTCCGCGACCGACGCACCGACCTCTACGGAAAGCACCTGTTGTGACCACACCCGTCCCTAATCCTTTCGACGATCCCACGGCGACGCGGATCGCTGCCGACGAGCTTGAGGCAACCTTCGTGCCGGGACACGGCATGCTCGGCATCTCTCTGCGCCACAAGGGCGTCGAGTTGCTCCGGCGCATCGACGACCTCGCGACCTGCGTCACCAATAACCGGACGGCAGGCATCCCGTTCCTGTTCCCCTGGGCCAACCGCTTGGCCGGCTTTCAGTACGAGATCGAGGGCCGCGGCGTGACCTTGAGCGCCCATTCGGCTCTGCTCCGTTACGACGACAACGGGCTGCCCATGCACGGCATGATGTGGCCCCATCTCGCCTGGCGCATTGTCGAGGCGGAACCGGACCGGCTGACGGCGAGCTACGACTGGTCACAGCCGCAAGGCCTCGTCGTCTTCCCCTATCCTTGCCGGCTCACCATGACGGCCACCGTCGAGCCGGCGAGCCTCACCATCGAGACGGCGCTCACGCCCACGAGCGATATCGGCGTGCCGGTGAGCTTTGGCTTTCATCCTTATCTCGGGTTGCCAGATGTGCCGCGCGAGGACTGGCGCGTGCACCTGCCGCCCATGCGCCATCTCGTGCTCGATGCGCGCAAGATTCCGACAGGTCAGGCGGAGCCGTTCGGCGGTCTCGATGAAGTGCTTGGGAACCGCGCTTTCGATGACGGCTTCGCGCTGCTCGGCGATCAGGCGACGCTATCCGTCGCGGCAGGCGGCAGGCGCATCTCCGTGGACCTGCTCGAAGGCTACCCTTACACGCAGGTCTTTGCGCCGCTCGGCCACAACTACCTCGCCTTCGAGCCGATGACCGCGCCCGCCAACGCGCTGATCAGCGGGACGGGCTTGCGTATCGTCAAGCCCGGCGACACCTTCAGCGCCAAGTTCCGGTTTCGCGTCGAGTGAGGCCGCTGTGGCCCCAAGGCGCCATGTCGCAACAAGGCACCATGTCGCAAGAAGGCGGCGCAGCGAATTTCCTGGCACAGAAACGTGCAATTGGCCTAAGTCCTGCCCGAAGGGAATTGAGGTCTTGAGCACCGTGGACGGCCTAGGCCTCAAGGAGCGTTGCATGAGCCGGCAAGAGCCGCTGATTTTTGTCGTCTCAGGCGAGCCGTCCGGGGACAACCTCGCAGGCCGGCTCATGGGCGCGCTCAAGTCCGAGACCGGCGGCCGGATCAGCTTCGCCGGCGTCGGCGGCCCGCAGAGCGAGGCGCAAGGCCTTGAGAGTATGTTCCCCATGCATGAGCTTTCGCTCGTGGGCCTCGCCGAGGTGGTGCCGCACCTGCCTCGCCTCATCAGGCGGATCAACCAAACCGCCGCTGCCGCGCGCGAACTCAAGCCCGATGTCGTCGTGACCGTCGATTCCCCCAGCTTCGCGCTCAGGGTGGCGAAGAAGCTGCGCGGCACAGGCATTCCCGTCGTCCATTACGTCGCCCCCCAGCTTTGGGCTTGGCGCCCGGGCCGGGCCAAGACCCTCGCCAAGCGCGTGGATCACATCATGGCGCTCTTGCCCTTCGAGGTCCCCTTCTTCGCCAATTATGGGATCCCGTGCACCTATGTCGGGCACCCGGCCATCGAAGCTGGCGCCGCCAATGGCGACGGCGAGGCGTTCCGCAAACGTCACGGCCTGCCATCCGATGCGTCAGTGCTTTGCGTCGTGCCGGGGAGCCGCGTCAGCGAAGTACGGCGCATCCTGCCGGTGTTCAGCGAGGCGCTCGGCATGTTGAAGGCGCGCTATCCCGATCTTCACATTGTCATTCCCGTGGCGGCCGCTGTCGCGCAAGAGGTCGAGGCGCTCACCAAGGATTGGCCGTTTCACGTGGTGCGCGTGACCAATCCGGACGAGCGCTTCGATGCGTTTGCCGCCAGCGACGCGGCCATGACCAAATCCGGCACCGTGACGCTCGAGCTCGCGCTCGCCCAAGTCCCCATGGTCGTCGCCTACCGGGTGAGCCCGGCCACGGCCTTTCTCGTGCGCCGCATGGGCGTGAGTGTCGAGCACGCCGCGCTGGTAAACCTGCTGGTCGGCCGCGGGTTGGTACCGGAGCTGATTCAGGAGGATTGCACGCCGCAGAAAGTTGCAGCCGCGATGGAGGAGCTGTTCGTCTCGGACGAAACGCGGAAGGCGCAGCGCGAAGGCTTCCGCCAAATCATCAAGATGATGGGCAAGGCCACGCCACCGCCGAGCGAGCACGCCGCCAAGGTCGTGCTCGATATCGTCCGCGCCCGCGCCGACCGGTAACGGCGGCGCTTTCGAGGTTAGCCTTTCGCGACCTTGGGCCCCGCACCTAAAGGATCGAGGCGCCCCCGAACCTTCTCTAACTGTGCGTCTATGCTTTCGTTGATCATCACCGCGACGCGCAGGGCCTCGGCACCCGCATGCCCATCGACGAACGGCTTGCTGCCCGTCGCGACGCAGGTAAGGAACGCATCGATCTCGTTGCCGAGACTGTCCTCTTGCGGAATCTCATGCGTCTCTGTGGCGATCGCCGCCAACCCTTGCGTCATCGGGTCGCCGCGCAGGCTGTAGCCGAAGATCTTGCGCTCGCCGAGATCGCAATTGAGATAGTGGTTGTGCGCAAAGACCCTAAGACGACGCTCCGTCTTGTAGCTCACCCGGCTCGCCGTGACGTTGGCGACGCATCCGGATTCGAAATGAATCCTGGCGTTGGCGATATCGATCTTGGGGCCCAGCAGCGGCGTCCCCACGGCGTCCACGCTGGTCACCGGCGAGCCGACAAGCCCGATGATGATGTCGATGTCATGGATCATCAGGTCGAGGATCACATCCACCTCGATGCCGCGGGTTTTCCACGGGGCGATGCGGTAGCTCTCCAAATAGAGCGGCTTCTCGATCATCTCGGAGATGACGCGGTAAGCGGCGGAATAGCGCTCGATATGGCCGACTTGGAGCACTGTGCCCTTCTTCTCGGCAAGCGCGGTAATGGTCTCCGCGCTCTCCACGCTGTCGGTGATCGGCTTCTCGATGAGGACGTGCAGGCCTGCGTCGATGAGGTCACGCGCGACCTCGAAGTGGAGCGGCGTCGGCACGGCGATGCTCACCGCATCGACGCGGCCCGGAAGATCGCGATAGTCGGTCACCGCCTCGGCGCCGAACTCCTCAGCGATGGCACGCGCCCTGGCCTCGTCCGCATCGACGACGGCGACGAGCTTAGCCCTGGGATTGCGGGCATAATGATTGGCATGGAACCGCCCGAAATACCCCGTTCCCACGACAGCGGTGCGAATTTGCTCTGCCATTGCCCCTTACCGTTTCAAGCTTCTTGCCGGTCTTTTGTCGCAAAATCCTGCATTCCGCCAGCCCTCAGGCCGCCAACGGCTGTCGCATCGCGAAATTCATGCGTGAAACCCGCCGCGACTCCGGCTAATCCCTTGCCATTCCAGGCCGAGGGAGGGACCTAATGCCGCAAGTACCGCTGCCCCAGAGGCCCTTCCGCCTCCCGTCCACCCGTACGCGCTTATCTCATGCTGCTTGGCTCTGAACGGCTAATCGCCTCCTCGCGTCTCAAGGGGCTTCGGGTCGGCATCCTAGCCAACCCCGCCTCCGTGGACCACGATTTCCGCCATATCGTCGACCTGCTCGGCGAAGCGTCGGACTTCAAGCTGGCGGCGATTTTCGGCCCGCAGCACGGCTTCCGCTCCGATCTCCAGGACAACATGATCGAGACGCCGCACGGGACGGACCCGCGCTACGACGTGCCGGTCTTCTCCCTCTACAGCGACACGCGCGAGCCGACGCCGGAGATGCTCGATCTCATCGACGTGCTCGTCATCGACCTCCAGGACGTGGGCGCGCGCATCTATACCTTCATCTACACCATGGCCAATTGCCTGCGCGCCGCGGCCCGCGCCGGGCTCCCGGTCATCATCTGCGACCGCCCCAATCCGATCGGCGGTTTGCAGGTGGAAGGACCGATGCTGGAGCCGGGCTACGAGTCCTTTGTCGGGCAGTTTCCCATTCCGATGCGCCACGGCATGACCGTGGCCGAGCTCGCGCGCCTGTTTAACGAGCATTACGGGATCGGAGCCCCGCTCGAGATCGTGCTCATGGAAGGCTGGTCCCGCGAATTGTATTTCGATGAGACCGAGATCCCCTGGATCATGCCCTCCCCCAACATGCCGACATTGGACACGGCCATCGTCTATCCCGGCACAGTGCTGTTTGAGGGCACGATGGTGTCGGAAGGCCGCGGCACCACGCGTCCCTTCGAACTGATCGGCGCACCATGGCTCGATGGCGCCGCGCTGACTGCGCGGCTGAACCAATCGGGCCTCACCGGCGTTCGCTTCCGCGAGGTGGTGTTCGAGCCGACCTTTCAGAAGCACGCGAAGGTGCCGTGCGGCGGTTGCCAGATCCACGTGAAGTCGCGCTGGGATTTCGAGCCGGTGAAGGTTGGCGTGGCGGTGATGCGCGAGTGCTACGCGCTTGGCCCCGATCAGTTCAAATGGCGCGACCCGCCTTACGAATATGAGCACGACAAAATGCCGATCGACATTCTCGCCGGTTCGCCCACGCTCAGGCAACAGATCCAGCAGCTCTTTCCCGTCGACGATATTGCCGCGAGCTGGCGTCAAGGCGTGAAAGACTTCGAGGAAGCGCGCAAGGCCTATCTGCTCTATTAGGGTCTAGCGGCGCGCCAGGCCAACACGAGGGCGCATGTTCCCCATCGCAGACGACAATCCGCGTCTCGAAACGCCCATTGTGACATGGTCGATCATCGCCGTGTGCGTGCTGGTATTCTTCTGGCAGTTGCCGCTGGGCACCACTGGCGGCGAGATTGCCATCTACGAATACGGCATGATCCCGGCCCGCTTGTTCGGCGCGGCTCAGCTTCAGCCCGAGCTTGCGGCCGTCCCTGCCTGGGCGACGGTGTTCACCTCCATGTTCATGCATGGCGGCTGGCTGCATATCGGCTTCAACATGCTGTTCCTGTGGATATTCGGCGACAATGTCGAGGACTCCATGGGGCACGGACGCTATTTCGCCTTCTATCTCGTGTGCGGCGTCGCCGCGGCCCTCGCCCAGGCCGTCGTTACCCCCGGCTCGACGGTTCCCATGGTGGGTGCGAGCGGCGCCATCTCCGGTGTGCTCGGCGCCTATCTCCTACTCCATCCCCACGCCACCGTGCGCACGGTCGTCTTTCTCGGCATTTTCGTCACGATGCTGCATCTGCCGGCGATGATCGTGCTGGGACTGTGGTTCCTCATGCAGCTGGCAAGCGCGGCCTTCTCCACGTCAGGCGCGCCGGGCGTGGCCTTCTGGGCCCATGTCGGCGGGTTCCTCGCCGGCATAGCGCTCGTGCCGTTGTTCAAGAAAAGCGGCGTGAAGCTATTTCAGCCGTCCCGCTACCGGCCCTTCCAGATCGAGCGCCGCCGCGGGCCTTGGGGCTGAGCCGATTGGGGCTGAGCCGATTGGGGCTCGGCTAATTGGGGCTAGGCTGGCTGCGGCTTGCGCCTGACCACTCGGACATCATCGGACACCCCAGCGTCTTCTCGAACGCTTTGACGAGATCCTGCTCGCCGTTGACCGAGAGGTAGAGACCGCCGTTCTCTTCAGCGAGGCATTTCGTATCGAGAACAGTTTGCTGGCCAGCCCAGTAGATATTCTTGAATCGGAAACTGATGACATGCACCGTGAGATCGAACGCATCGGCGTGAAGTTGTCGCCCTGTTTCGCACGGCGTGCCGCCGCAGGTCTCCTCGCCGTCTGTCAGAAGCACCACCACGCCGGGCTTCGACCGATAGTCGAGCACCTCCGCCGCCTGACCGACCGCCTCCGTCAGCGGCGTCTTGCCCGCCGGGTTCAATTCATTCACGTCGTGCATGATGCGTTTGGCGGCGTCCGGCGCAGGCCGCAAATTGAGCTCGACATTGCATTGCTGGTACGGGCCAGGGCCATAGGTGATGAGCCCAACCCGCCGATTGTGTGTCACCGTCGGCAGCACTTGGCCGAGCGCCTTGCGCACTTCGTCGATGCGCGGAATGGTCGTGGCGATGCCGGAGTCGACATTGCCGGCCATGGACCCGGATGCATCGAACACGATCATGGCGTCCTCGGTACAGGGGTTGCGGGCCTGATCCTCCGCATGCGCGGCACACGGAGCGGCGAGCAGTACCGCCGCCAGAGCGATGGCAGCCGGTCGCGTCAGGCGAGAAGCGCGGTCCATGCCGGAAACTCTAGCCCAAACCTCCGCCCCGTGGGAGGCGATCGTCAGAGCCGACGACGGCTGAAACCCCTAGCGCCAAGAGGCCCCATCGGCGAAGCTTGAGCCGCCCTCGCGTTCCTCCGAATCGAGCCCGGCCGCCAATGACCCGCAAACGTCAGGTGAAGCACGCAACGCTCACGCCGATCCTCGATCCACGCCAAGGCGACATCGAGGACGATGCCTCGAGCACCAAGCGACGCTCAATGCTGTCGCTGTTCGGCAGCCTTCTCGTCGAGATCAGCTTGCCGAAGCTGATCCTGGCCTGGATCCTCCTCCTCGTCGTGCCGGGCCTTCTGCTCGGGCTCGCGCCTCTCGTCCTGACCGAGTGGCTCGGCATTGTGGCCAACAAGGTCGCCTCGGCCTTTATCGGCATCTGGTCGGCGATCCTGTTCCTCGCTGTCCTGGCGCTTGGCTGGTTCGGCTGGCGCAGCCTGTTCCGCATGATCGAGAAGAATTTCTGGGCGCTGAATTCTATCGTGGTGCAGCCCGGCTACGCCGCCGCCCGCGAGATCTTGCGCCATTTTGCCGAGAAGCTGTTTGCCAAGAGCGCGAGCGAGGAGGCCCGGGCCAAGTTGCGCGCGGCTTCCGCCGCGATTGCCGGCGTCATCGTGTCAGGCCTCGCGGTCGTCGTGCTGCGGCTCGTCTGGCCTTCCGCGCACCTCATCGCCCATATCTCGGAGGTGAGCAGCTGGCGCGACCTCGTCCCGGTGGCGCTCGCCAACAGCATCGTGCTGGTTACGGCATATTTTGCGGTCGCCGCGCTGATTTGGGGATTCGCCGACGCGGCAATGGCTCAGCCGCGAAGTCTGAAAGAGTTTCACACCGCGAAGACTAAGGGCCGCAAATGGCGCGTCGTGCATTTGTCGGACATTCATCTCGTCGCCGAGCGCTACGGCTTTCGCGTCGAGAGCGGCAGGTCGGGCCCGCGCGGCAACGAGCGCGTGAAACGGCTGTTTGGGCAGCTTAAAGCGATCGACGCCAAAGACAGGCTCGACGTCATCCTGATTACCGGCGACATGACCGACGCCGGCATCTCCACCGAGTGGGTGCAGTTTTTCGAGATCCTCGGAAACCACCCAGGCCTTGCCGAGCGCGTGCTGATCCTGCCAGGCAACCACGACCTCAACATTATCGACCGCGCCAACCCGGCGCGCATGGACCTGCCGACAAGCCCCGACCGGCGCTTGCGTCAGATCAGGACCTTATCGGCCATGAATACCGTCCAAGGCCGGCGCGTTCAGGTCGTCGATCTCGAGGGTGGCCGCTTGGGCGCGAGCCTCGAAGAGTTGCTTTCTCCACATATTGCGGAGATCAAACGCTTCGCCGACGTGGCGCGGCCGCAGTTCTCAAACGCCCTCTCGCAAGTCTGGACCGAGGCCTTCCCCATGGTCGTGCCGCCCGACCGCGCGGAGGGGCTTGGCATCATCATCCTCAACTCCAACGCCGACACGCATTTTTCCTTCACCAACGCGCTCGGCATGGTCTCCGCGGGGCAGGTGCACGGCATCGACATCGCCCGCGAGGCCTATCCCAAAGCCTGCTGGATCATCGCCCTACATCACCATGTCATCGAGTATCCGTGGGCGGCGAAGGCGTTGTCTGAGCGCATCGGCACCGCGCTGATCAACGGCAACTGGTTCTTGCGCAGCCTGAAGCCGCTCGTGGGGCGCGCGATCCTGATGCACGGCCACCGGCACATTGATTGGATCGGCACGTGCGCCGGGCTGCCGATCGTCTCAGCCCCCTCGCCTGTGATGGAAGTGACCAACGAGAAGCCGACCGCCTTCTACATCCACACGCTGGCGATTGGCGCCGGGGGGCAGCTTGAACTCCTGCCCCCCGAGCGCATTGTCGTTGAAGGCGACCCTAGCGACTGACCGCACCTTGCGTCTGTCTGCCTCAGCTCTTCACCCGGAAGGCCCAGATGATGAGCACCACGCCCTCGATGAGCAACAGGATGCCGAATACGAGCGGCACGGCGAGCGCAGCCGCCATCGGCGAGCCGAGCAAGATGAGGCCGATGATGAAGTTGATGACGCCGAAGATGAAGGAGCCGAAGCCGCCGCCGGTGAAGCCGCCGATGATGGCGAACACACCGATGACGAGACCGAGAACGCCGAGCCACACGACGACGGCGGTCGGCAGAACGATGGCCGCGAACAACGGATGGTTCAGCACGATGATGCCGGCGATGATACCGACGATGCCGATGAGCAGCGACCAGTACCACGGTACGGATTTGTCGACGAAGACGCGCACCAGTTCCAGCACGCCGACGAACAGCCAGTAGAACCCGAGGAAGATGACAAACGCCACTAACGTCGCCGCCGGCGACGTCAGAAGCAGGATGCCGAAGATGATCGCCGCGACCCCTTCGAGCAGAAATACCCACCAAACCTCAGACTGATGTGCTGTGGCTGCAGCCATGGTGATGACCTCCCTTTGCCGCCGCTGTTTGAGGAGCCGGCGAGCGGGCAGCTAGCTCAGCCGGCAACGCGCTTACGGTAAGGCTTCAAGTATACTCTTCTTGTTACAGTGATGCTGCCGGGCTCTCTCCGCCCTTGGTTTTTGCGGTTTTTTTGCGGGGAAATCTCGGGTGGCGAAGGCCGTTTGACTGGCCTATCTACAAGGTGATTCTCGGCTCCGCGCCGGGACAGCCTTGGAAGGCGGAGCAAAACCATGCCGCGACCAATCGTTCGCGTCCCTTGTTCCATTTGGCGCGCCAGCGGCGCCGCCGAAGGCGAGCGTGCGATTCCCGAAGAGACCGCGGTCGCCTTCACCTTCAATACTGCCTCTTACGCGGTGATGATGGCGACACCGCAGGACCTGGAAGACTTCGCCGTGGGCTTCGCCCTCACCGAGGGCGTCGTCTCGTCCATCGATGCCATCGAAGGAATCGAGGTGGTCGAGGAAGATATCGGCATCGAATTGCGCATCTGGCTGAAGGCTCCCGATGCTGCCGAGTTTCTCGGGCGGCGGCGGAAGCTCGCCGGTCCCACAGGCTGCGGGTTGTGCGGCGTGGAGAGCCTCACCGAGGCGATGCGCCCCCCGCCCGATGTCGGCAAGGGCCGCGTGCTGACGCCGAACCAGATCATGGCGGCGGTCGAGTCCCTTTTCCCGCGGCAGGAGCTCAATAGGGAGACCCGCGCCGTGCACGCTGCGGGCTTCTGGGACCCGGAGCGGAAGCTCGTCGCGGTGCGCGAGGATGTCGGCCGCCATAACGCGCTCGACAAGCTCGCCGGCGCGCTCGCGCGCGACGGCGCAACTGCCGACCAGGGCCTGGTCGTCCTGACCAGCCGCGTGTCGGTGGAGATGGTGCAGAAGTCGGCCGCCATCGGCGCGCCGATCATCGCGGCAGTGTCGGCCCCGACGGCGCTCGCCGTACGCATGGCGGAAGCTTGCGGCATGACGCTGGTCGCCATCGCCCGCAAAGACGGCTTCGAGGTGTTCACCCATCCTCATCGCGTGAAGGGCAAGCTCGAAAGCCACGTCGCCTAGGACGGCTCCGGCTCTTGCTTGAGGAGGCCTTCGGCCGCAGCGAGATCTTCTTTCCGGTTGATGTTGAAGAAGGGATCGATCGCCCGCCCGCCGATCTCGCTTGGCGGAAAGAACACCTCGGCGGCGCCTTGCATCTCGGCCCACCGGCTCACTTTGCGCAGGCCGCTGGCCAACGCGGCTCTGAGATCAACCGCCATCGTCACCGGCCATAGTCCCACTACCGGATGCACACCCGTTTCCGAACGCGCCACCGCCATGGTCCCGGCGGCACGGTCTGCGTTGGCGAGCCGGCGCACGAGATCGCCGGGAATGAACGGCGTGTCGCCCGGAACGGTCACGGCCCAAGTGGCATGGGGGCGGTTCGCGGCCACCCACGTAAGCCCCGCCTCGATGCCCGCGAGCGGACCCTGGAAACCAGAGACACTGTCGGCGATTACCGGCAAACCGAATCCGGCAAAGCCGTCGCTATTGGCGTTGATGACGATGTCGGAGACTTGCGGACGCAAGCGCGCAAGGACGTGCGCCAGCATCGGTTCGCCGCCGAGCGGCTGCAGACACTTGTCGCCGCCGCCCATGCGGCTCGACCGTCCGCCGGCCAGCACGATCCCGACGATCTCATCCGGTTCCATGGGTGGACTGTAAGACGAGGAGCGCGCCGCCGTCACCCGCGCCCTGTAGACCTAGAAGACGGCCCTGAGCGATCCCACGACGCGCTCATCGCGTCGCAAGATCGTCCGCGCGCCCCGACGCCCTCTTCAGGAATAGGTCACCCAGATATTGGGCTCTTCGTAGGTGCCGGTCTGCCGGTCGACATCGATCTTCACCGGTGCGATAGCGCCTTCGAGCGCGTAAGGCCCCGTCTCCTCGAAGCGCTGCTTGGACCAGTTCTCCCAGAAGCCGAGAGGTTCGTGCACGACCATCGACCGTTCGCACGGTCCAACCAGCTTGCCGCCCGACGACAGATGGCTCCTAAGCCAAGGGTCGTAGACCCGGCCTTTCGGGTCGGTCCAGGACAGGTACTCTGAAATGGGCACCCAAGGGTGCTTCACCTTGGCCGAGGGCCGCACGGGCGCCACGAGGCCCCGCAAGCCCCTCGCCTCGGCCAGGTCCACCAAGGCCCGGATCATGAGCTTGGCGTAGCCCTTGGAGCGGTGCACCGCCGGGACGGAAATGGCGAGCGCGCCGAGCATGTTGACCCGCGCGCCCTTGGACCGAGCGGCCGTCTCCACCACCCAATCCCACCCCTCTGGCGGCAGATCGTCAGGACCTGAGCACCCAAATGGCACGCAATTGGCGACCGCCACCGGATAGCCTGTTTCCTCGTCGACGAGGCACAACTGGTAGTCCGGGTAGGCGTCCAGCAGGTCCTGGTAATGCTCGTAATGAGCCCTCGTGTAGTTGAGATAGCCGAGTTCGTTCCAGGCCGCTTGCTCGATCGAACTCGCGGCCTTCTTAAGCTCTGGGCTCTCGGCCCGGGTCCGTATGGCGAGGCTCACCGCCATGTTTCGCTCGACAATCCTGACCAATATCGAGTCGGCCGCACCTCCCGCGGCGGCCGGGCAGCCCAAAGGGAGCGCCGGGGGGCGGCTTAGTTAATAAACGGTAAATGGGTGTGCTGCAATTCGTTAATCAGTCTACGTTATTGAGTTATTCCGTAGCCTGATGATCTGCCCCGAATCGGCTATCGCCCTCCCGCGGAGCGAAAAATGAAGGAGATGCAAGACGTTCGCGGATCGCGGCAACGAGGATTTAACACGTCGCGGCTAGAAATATTGCGGTTCGACCCCGCGCTACACTTGCAAGTGATCCGGTGCCCCTGTCCGATCGAGAACATCACCTTCGCGGCGACCTTCGTCGCTTAACCACCCTGATTGCGGTGGCGATCACGTTTTTTGGCTTGGTCCTCCTTGCGATCATCGCCTACACCGGCTGGTCGGCCAACCAGAGCGCGGTCGAAAGAGAGCGCACGCTCCTCGACAACGCGCTCAACCAAAGCATCGCGCGCGTGCTCAATGAGCAGAAGAGCGTGGCCTGGTGGGACGATTCGGTCCTGAACATTACCGACGACGCCATCGACCTCGATTTCGTCGACGCGAATTTCGGCATCTTTCTCACCGAGACCTATGCCCAGGACGCGGTCTACATCCTCAATGCCAAGGACAAGCCGCTTTACGCCTGGTTTGGCGAAGCTCGCAAAGAACCGTCCTCATTCGAGAGCGTGCGCCCTTCTATCGAGGCTGTGATCGACGAAGCCCGGCAGGGAAAACCATCACCTCATTTGAAGACCCGCCCGGATTCGTTCAGCGAATCCCAGAGCAGCTACCGGCTGCTGGCCGGCGTTCTCGGGGTCGCCCGTTGGGCGGGACATATCGTGACAGTCAACGGGCGCCCGGCAGTGGTCGCCGCGCTGACCATCGTGCCCAATGTGCAAATGGACCTACTCAAAGGGACCCCCAACCTCCTCGTCAGCATTCGCTATATCGATAAGGACTTTGTCTCCGAGATCGGGCGCACGCTGCTGCTCCCCGACCTCGCCCTGAAGAAACAGCCGGTGGAGGATGGGGCCGTCGTTTCCGAGCCCTTCGTCACCGACGACGGTGTCCAGACCGGTTACTTGAGTTGGACAACGCATCAACCTGGCCATGTGCTCTTAACGGTCATCCTACCGCTGGTGGCGCTCGGCATCCTCGCCACGGGGCTTCTGTCCAATATCATCTTCGGACGGCTCAGGCGGGCCTCGACGGCGCTTGCCCAGCGCGAGTTCGAGGCCCGGTACGAAGCCAAGCACGATCCGCTTTCCGGCCTGCCAAACCGCGTCCACATGGTCGAGAGGATCGACAAGTTCCTCAACAGCTACATTGCACGACGCAATGGCCAGCGCGCGCTTGCCGCCTATATCGACCTTGACCGTTTCAAGGACACTAACGATACCCTGGGCCACGAGGCAGGCGATGAATTGATCAAGTTAGTCGCCCAGCGCCTTGGCACACGCCTCAGGCCCCACGACTTCCTCGCGCGCTTTGGCGGCGACGAATTCGTGATTCTCTGCGCCCCCGCGGGGCCCGAGGCCGGACCCGCCCTCGTCGAGCGCATCCACCAAACTTTTGCCTCGCCCTTCACCATCAAGGGCCAATCCATTCGCGTGACCGCCTCGACTGGCCTTGCGGTCGCCCCGGACAACGGCGCCACAGCCGACGAACTGATGCGTCACGCCGATATCGCGCTTTATGAAGCCAAGAGCCAAGGCCGCGACCGTGCGGTGTACTTCACCACAGAAATGGCTGAGGACGTGGAACATCGCAGATCCATCGAGCTCGACCTACGCTCAGCCCTCGATAACGAAGAGCTCGACCTGCACTACCAGCCAATCATCTCTGCCAGCACAGGGGCCGTGATCGGCGTCGAGGCTCTGCTGCGCTGGCGACACCCGCTCTACGGCAGCATGCCGCCCGCAGAGTTCATCCCCATCGCGGAGAACGCGGGCCTGCTCCCCGACATCGGCGAATGGGTCCTCAACCGGGCGATGACGGACTCGAAGCTCTGGCCCGACCTGCAAGTCGCCGTAAACCTTTCACCCGTCCAGTTCCGTCATATCGACCTCGAGACGATGCTCCGCCAGCTCATTGTGAAGCACGGCATTGATCCGGGGCACTTCGTGCTAGAAATCACCGAAGGCGTGCTCCTGGAATTGACCGATCGTGTCAGCGCCGTCCTCGCCGCCATTCGTGACATGGGCTTTAAGACAGCGCTCGACGACTTCGGAACCGGCTACTCAAGCTTGTCCTATCTCTGCAATTTCCAGTTCGACAAGATCAAGATAGACCGCTCGTTCATCAGCAACATCTCTAGGGTCGATTCGACGAAGACCATCGTCAAGTCAGTGGTCTCGCTTGGGCGCGGGCTTGGCATGGACATCGTCGCCGAGGGCGTCGAGACGGAGTTCGAGGCCACGATGATGACCCGGTTCGGCTGCACCGAGTTGCAAGGATTCTACTTCTCAAGGGCGTTGCCTGTTGCGGACATGCAAGACTTTCTCGTGACCTACGAGCCGAAGCCACCTGGTTTAGAAGTCGAGTCCGCGCCGTTGCCGGCGGCGGGCTAGCCGGCTGAGCCCGACACCGGCACGATCGACACTTGCCTTTTACGTCCGCCTCCGCGACATCTCTAGGACCCAACGCGCTAGGTGGCGTCCGTGCCCAGAGAAAAGACTAAAGAGACTTCGCAAAGCCGCGCGCCTGCCGGCAATGCCGACTATCCGTGGGCGGCGTTCGATTCCGAGGCCTACTTCCAACACTATTACGGCGAGCCGCATCCGGACGACGACCACGTTATCCGCTGTGCCGTGGAGGCCATCAAGCGTGCACCGCCGCGGGGCGCCGCGCTCGACATCGTCGACATCGGCACGGGCCCTAATCTCATTCCGTTTTTCTGCGCCCTTCCCCGCGCGGCGCGGCTGACGGCCTGGGAGTACGCCAAGAGCAATGTCGACTGGCTCAAGGCCGAGCTGAGGCGGCAGGACATGCGCCCGCAGTGGCAGCATTTCTGGGGCGTGACGCGCGAGGCTTATGGACCCGATTTCGATCTGCCCACGGATCCGATCCCGCTCATACTCGCCAAGGCCAGCATCGAACAGGGCTCCGTCTTCGATCTTCCGGAGCGGAGATGGGACGCCGCCACCATGTTCTTCTGCGCCGAATCGATTACCGAGCGCCAGGACGAGTTCGAGGCAGCCTGCGCCGCGTTCGCCCGCTGCGTGAGACCCGGCGGCGCCCTGATCGCCGCCTTTCTCGTGCGCTCGGCGGGTTATGTCGTGGCCGACCGGCCTTTTCCGGTGCTCAGCCTGTCGCCGGAATCGATCGAGACCGTCTTTGCCGCGCACGCGCATGAGGTCAGGGCCGAGCGGATCGGCATCGTCGAACGGGAGATCCGCAGCGGCTATTCCGGCTTCATCTTTCTGACCGGCATCGCGCGCTAAATCCCGCGCATCTCGCGCCATATTCCGCGCCGCCCGCGCCATATCCCGCGCACCCCCAAGCCCCGCCGCCGCCACAAAGCGACCCTAGGGTGCCCCGCAAATGAAGGGAGCCTGCGCCCATGAAAACCCTAGTCGTAAGCCTATGTGTCGCCGTCCTGGCCCTCGGCGCGGCCATCGCCAAGCCATCGGGCGCGCGCGCCGCATCGGCCACCGAGATTCAACACGACGCCAACGAAACTCTCCATAGCTTCGTTCGCCAGATCGGCGGCGCTCAAGAGCTCGCCAACAAGGCCGTCGGGATTCTCGTGTTCCCGTCCGTCATCAAGGCCGGCTTCGGCATCGGCGGCGAATATGGCGAGGGCATGCTGATCGTCGATAGGCGGTCTGCCGGCTATTACAATCTGGTGTCGGCCTCGTTCGGCTTTCAGCTCGGCGCGCAAGAGCGCTCGGTGATCATCATGTTCATGACCCAGAGCGCGCTCGACGCCTTCTACCGCCGGGCCGGCTGGAAGGTCGGCGTCGACGGCTCGGTGACCATCATCACCGTCGGCGTCGGCGGCTCCATCGACACCGACAAAATCACCGAGCCCGTGATCGGCTTCATCCTCGATCAGAAGGGCCTGATGTATAATCTCACCCTCGAAGGCTCCAAGATCAGCAAGATCGACCGCTGAGCCCGCTTCGGATGAGATGAGGCCACGCCCCAAGGTTCTGTTCTTCGACGTCAACGAGACGCTTGCTCGATCTCACGGCGATGAAGGAAAGCGTGGCCTTGAGCCTTGGCGGCCGCGACGACCTCTTGGCCCTCTGGTTCACCACGCTGCTGCACTACTCGCTGGTCGAGACTGCCGCGGGTCAATATCACAATTTCGATGTCATCGGCGCTGCGGCGCTCCGGATGATTGGACGCAATTACGGCATCCTGCTCTCCGAGGGCGAGGCGCGCGCCGCCATCGTGCCGATGCGCACCTTGCCGCCGCACGAAGATGTGGTGCCGGCACTCGCAAGCCTGCGGGATGCCGGCTTTCGCATGGCGACGCTGACCAATTCCTCACACGCCATGGTGCGGTCGCAGATCGGCCACGCGGGGCTGTCGGAATTCTTCGAGCATCTCTTGAGCGTCGAGAGCGTCCGTCGGTTCAAGCCCTACACCGAGGTCTATCACTGGGCGGTGGACAAGATGGATGTCAAAGCGGAGGACTGCATGCTCGTCGCCGCGCATGGTTGGGACGTCGCCGGCGCGCTGTGGGCCGGCTGCCGCGCCGCGTTCGTGGCGAGGCAAGGCGCGCAAGTTTATCCCTTGGCGCCCGAGCCGGAGATCGTCGAGCCCGATCTCAAGAGCGTCGCAGAGAGGCTCATCGCGCTCCCCGAGGCCGAGACCGGACAATGAACGAAGGCCAGACAGCGTCAACGCCTGACACATCCGGCGAGAAACGCTTCGCTGGCGCGCTCAGCGACGACTATCCCTTGTGGCGCCTCGCCCGGCCGTTCCTCGGCGAGGTGCATGGGGCCGTCAGCGCCGAGCTTGCCAAGTTCGCGCAAGACCGCGCGGCGCCGCTTCGCGCGGTCGATATCGGCATGGGCGACGGCGCCATCACCAGATTGCTTCTGGCCGAGCCCAAACTCGCGGTGAGCGGCCTCGACAACGAGCCCAAGATGATCGCGCAAGCCGAGAAAGCGCTCCACGGTGCGGTCGACGAAGGCCGTCTGAAGATCGTGCTTGAGGACGCAGTCGGGTTCCTGGCGGGCCTGCCGGCGGACTCCATCGATATCGCCGCCTCGGGCTATGTGCTGCACAACCTGACCGAGGATTATCGTGACAAGGTCTATGACGAGATCTTCCGCGTGCTGAAACCGGGCGGGCTCTTCGTCAACGCCGACAAATATGCGCAAAGTGGCCAAGCCCATCGCGACGCGCTGCGCTGGCAGCTCGGCCTGTTCTTCGACGTGCTCACGCCGCGCCAGCAATACGACCTGCTGCGCGACTGGGTGCTGCACTACGTGGAGGACGAAATGCCCGGCCGCGTCATGCAAGAGGCCGACGCGGTTGTGCGGCTCGCGCGCGTCGGCTTTGTCGAAGAGAGAATCGTCTACCGCAAGCACATGGACGCGGTACTCGTCGCCCGCAAACCGGACTGATACGTCCCGACTTAAGGAACGGAGATGTGCTTCACGTCCTGGTGGCGCTGGGGCGCGTCGGTCTTCTGGGCCGCGTCGGGAGGCCCCATGCGGAAGGCCGACATGGGCACCTCGACGGCGCATCCGGCCGCCGACAGGGCAATGAGGCAGACAAAAGCGGTCTGAGCCGTGAATCGAAT
This sequence comes from uncultured Alphaproteobacteria bacterium, assembly GCA_963717875.1. GTDB lineage: Bacteria > Pseudomonadota > Alphaproteobacteria > Rhizobiales > Methyloligellaceae > Methyloceanibacter. The sequence continues at coordinate 41,562 of CAVQXI010000023.1, read as the reverse complement.
CATGGAGAAGTGGTCCCTCGTTTGCCCAAAGAGGTGGCACACAAACGCGGCCAAATTTTGAAGTGGTAGCGGAGGAGGGACTCGAACCCCCGACACGCGGATTATGATTCCGCTGCTCTAACCAGCTGAGCTACTCCGCCCCAAGCCTGAAGGCCGCCTGCCCTTCTATATAGGAGCGCGGGCGGGCCGCGGCGCTATTCCGCCAATTGGCTCTGAAGCCGGCGATATAGAGACCGCCAGTAATTACTGTCAAGCAAACGCCTGGCGTGGACCAGCCCGCGGCCGACCGACCACTTGACGCGGACCCGCACCGGCTGGGCCAAGCGCGCCCTGACCGGCACCCGGCCCCTGGCGATCATCTCGCGTGCGGCCTGCGGCGCCACCCCGAAGCCCGGTTCCTTGACGAAGCGGAGCATGGTGAAGAGGCCGAAGGGACGAAGCGCCCGGCGGTCCACGAGGCGCAGGTCGTCGCAGATCAGCACCCGGTCGACCTCGAACACGGCATGCCAGCCGATGAGGTCGGCGAACGGGGCGAGCTTCCGCTCGAAGAACCCGCGAACGCCCTCTTCCTGGCTGAAATGATTCACCAAAATCACTTCGCCGCCCGGCGCGCACACCCGCTCCAGCTCCCGCATCACCTTGTCCGGATCGGGCACCACGGTCATCACATACATGGCGACCACCGTGTCGAAGCTCTCGTCCGGGAAGGCGAGCGCGCTCGCGTCCATCTCGTGCAAGCCATCGACGTGAGCGAGCTTCTTGCGCGTCACCTTCTCTTGCGCTTTCTCCAGCATCTCCGGCGACAAGTCGATGCCGGTGACGGTGAGGTGCGGGCCATAGCAAGGCAGCGACAGGCCTGTGCCGACGCCGACCTCGAGCACGCGGCCCTTGCGCTTGTTGATGATCTCGACCGCATGCTTGCGGCCCGCCTCGGCGACCTTGCCGAAGGTGTAGTCATAGACTGGTGCCCAGCGGCGATACGCATGGCGCACCGATGCCGTGTCCATCACGGGTGCTTTTGAAGGCAACGCTACCTCCCCGGCTTTTACGGGACCGCTTGTTCGCTTTGCGGCCCTAACGCGACCCGGCCGCGAACGCTTCCGCGGGCCCGCGCGATGCAGGCGCCGCAAAATCGTTTCTGGCCAACCAGGCTCCTCCTTCGGCGGACTTGATCCATCCGCCGCCGAGAAGCCGCTCCCCGCCGCCCGTCGCGGCATAAAATACGCAGGCCTGTCCCGGGGACACGCCCTCCTCGCCATCGGCAAGGTCTACGATCACGCCGTCTTTGTCGAGGCTCACGGTCGCCGGCTGCAGCGGCCCGGTCGACCGGATCCGCGCCAGCACCTCGACGCCACTTGCGCCCACGTCCTCGAACGGCTCGTCGCCGAGCCAGTTCACGTCGCGCAAAATGAGCGTGCGGGCGCGCAAGGCCTCCCGCGGGCCGACCACCACCTCGCGGCGCGCTGCATCGAGCTTCACCACGTAAAGCGGCTCCGGCGCCGCGACGCCGATGCCTTTGCGCTGGCCGATCGTGTAATTGATGATGCCGCCATGCCGGCCGAGCACGCGGCCGTCCACATGCACGATATTGCCGGGCTCCGCCGCACCAGGCCGCAAGCGCTCGATCACTTGCGTGTAGCGTCCCGTGGGCACGAAGCAAATGTCCTGGCTGTCCGACTTCTCGGCGACGGCGAGCCCGAATTCGCGCGCGAGCTCCCTCGTCTCCTCCTTCGGCCGGTCGCCGAGCGGGAAGCGCAGGAACTCGAGCTGCTTCTTCGTGGTGGCGAACAGGAAATAGCTCTGGTCGCGCTCTTTGTCTTCGGCGCGGTGGAGCTCGAAGCCGGTCTCGCCGGGCATGCTCTTGACGTAGTGACCGGTGGCAAGCGCCTGGGCGCCGAGCCCTGCGGCCGTCTCGAGCAGATCGCGAAACTTGATCTTCTGATTGCAGGCGACACACGGCACCGGCGTCTCGCCGTTGACATAGCTGTCGGCGAATTCGCCCATCACGGCCTGCTTAAACCGCGCCTCGTAGTCGAGCACGTAATGCGGGATCTGAAGCGTCTCCGCCACGCGGCGTGCGTCCTGGATATCCTGGCCGGCGCAGCAAGCACCTTTGCGTGCAATCGCCTGGCCGTGGTCGTAGAGCTGGAGCGTGATGCCGACCACGTCGTAGCCCTCGGCCTTGAGCAGGCCGGCGACCACGGAGGAATCGACCCCGCCCGACATGGCCACGACCACCCGGGTATCGGCCGGGCGCCCCGGCAGGTGCAGACTGTTAAGCATTCTCGGCTTCAATGACGAAATCAGTGGCTCGGATTTACGTGAAAGGATGTGCCGATAGTGGTCTCGGATGCCGCAAAGTATAGACGGTCCGCGACCGGCCCGCGCCAATTTCTTAGGCACCCCTCGGCCCGGCCCGAACATAAGGACCGGGTCCTTCCGAGGCAAGGCTGGGCTCGGCCCGTAAAAGCAGGCCTAGCCTTGTTGAAAGCGGCCGATAGCCCAGTGATTTCAGCAAGTTTTGGCTATTTCCTTGCGGGTTCTTTTACCTGACAGCTTAGGCAATTCTTAAATGGGCCTCTGCTAGCTTCCCCTTAGATTGTGGATCATCGATTGTGAGTATTGAGTACGATGACCGAACATTACAGGCCGCGCGTCAGATATGTAATCGGACCCGACGGCAGCCCCTTGACCGTCGCCGACCTTCCCCCGAAGGACACCAAGCGGTGGGTGATCCGCCGTAAGGCCGAGGTCGTGGCCGCCGTGCGCGGTGGCTTGATCAGCCTCGAAGAGGCCTGCGAGCGCTACACCCTGACCGTGGACGAGTTCCTAAGCTGGCAGCGGTCGATCGACAAGCACGGCCTCCCCGGACTGCGGGCGACCCGCATCCAGGACTATCGCAGCGGCTAGCTGTCTCGAAAAGCCGGATTGACCGTCATGGCCGGGCTTGACCCGGCCATTTGCGTTTCTGCGTCCGCTATTGGCTCGCGGGCTGGGCGACCACCTTCGGCATGTCCTTGCTGCAATTCGTCTGGCCGCTCTTCCAGCGGTTGATGTCGAACTGCATCTTGGCAGCCTGCGTCGGCGTCATCGACGTGTTCTGCGTGGTGACGGCCGTGTGATTGCCCTGCTGATGGAAATCGATGGCGTAGGCGAGCTTGCCAGCGCGGCCCAGATTCCGCTTGTCATGAATGGTGATCTTCACCTTGCTGCCGTCAGGCGCGACATCGGCACGGTAGACGTGGTCGGGGAACAGGGGATCGCTCGGATTGAACCAGCAGGTCTTGATCCGGCCGCCGAGCAGAACGTAAGCGTCGATGGGTTTCGCGTTGGCGATCGACATATTGAGCTCACGGTAGGCCGGCAACGTGCCGGTCGCCTCATCTGCCGCAACCACGCTCGCGCTACCCGTCGACCGGCCGCCGCCACACCCGGCAAGCCACAGGGCCGTCACCGCAAGCGCTATCGTGAATGCTACCGGCCTCGCCAAGACATGTCCCCGTAACAGCATCGCCGTTCAATCGCGAAAGTTCACGTATTGGAGCGGCTGCTCGACCGAAAGCCCCTTGATGTGCTGGATCACCGCCTGCAAGTCGTCGCGCTTCTTGCCGGTGACTCTGAGCTCATCCCCCTGGATGGCGACTTGAACCTTGAACTTCCCATCCTTGATCTCTTTGACGAGGCGCTTGGCCACCTCCTTGTCGATGCCCTGGCGGACCACGGCCTTCTGCCGCACCGACTGGCCGGCGGCTTTCTCGACCGTTTTATAGTCGATCGCGCCTGCGTCGATTTTGCGACGCGCCAGATGGCCCTGTAACAGCTCGTGCATCTGCTTGAGCTTCAGGTCGTCGTCGGCATTGATGGTGATCTCCGCCTCTTTCCGCTCGATCTTGGCTTGCGAGTTCTTGAAGTCGTAGCGCTGGCCCATCTCACGCACCATGTTGGCGAGCGCGTTGTCCACCTCCGCCAGGTCGGTCTTGGAGACGATATCGAAAGACGGCATGGCCCTTCCCGCGCGCGTTCAACAAGGTCCGGGATACTAGCACCGAGCCCGGGCGCAGGTCTCGCCCGCGCTGACCCAGGACTCGGCGGCCCTCACAGCCGGCCACCACCCCAAGACCCGTTGCTGTGCTTAGCTGGCTGCGCGATGCGCCCCGACGGCGACAAGCTCCGCCGCCGCAGGCTCGACCCGCAGCCGATCCGCGTCGCGCTCTTGCAGGAGCTCGATCTTCTTCAGATCCTCGCACGCCTCGTCCAGCTCGCCGCGCGCGGCCTCAAGCTTGGCCTCGAGACCGGCCACAGACGTCGCCAAATTGTCCCGTCTTTGGATGGCCGCCTTGGCGAAGGTCGGATAGGCGTAATGGTTGACGTCTGAAACGCCGGCCCGATCCTGCTCGATAGCGATCTGCCGGTCGAGGTCGGTGGCCATGTTATTGAACTCGCCGATCATGGATTCAATCTCGGCAACCTTGCGTCGCTTCTCTTCGACTTCGAAGCGCTTCAAGCGGATGACTGCGTCGCGTGACTTCATGACTAGATACCCTCAGCCTACTCGGACCCCGCGTACGGAGAATTCAAGTACCATGCCAGCGGCGCACTCCATCCGAGCCATTGCCAAAGCAATACCCCCGAAGCGAACCAAGGCCTTTTTTCAGGACCGGACCCCCTGCCCCTCAAGCGCGATCATCGCTGACAGGCCTTAAGGCCCGGTAAACCATATGGGTTGCATTTAAGGGATGGGCCGACTCCCTTGGTGTAGGGATGGTTAGCGGACGTGGTTAGCACTCGCCAGGGCGTTAGCTTTTGTTAACTATTGGCCATTAATTTGTTGATTCGAATTAACCAATCTGCGTCCGACGTAATGGGTCAGGGGATAACCAGGACTTTTAGAAGACGGGGGATTTGAGAAATGCGGGTTCTTCTGATCGAGGACGATAGCGCCACCGCCCAGAGCATCGAGCTGATGCTCCAGTCGGAAGGCTTTAACGTCTACAAGACCGATCTGGGTGAAGAGGGTGTCGATCTCGGCAAGATCTACGATTACGACATCATCCTCCTCGACCTGAACCTTCCGGATATGAGCGGTTACGAGGTCTTGAAGACTTTGCGCGTGAGCAAGGTCCAGACCCCGATCCTGATCCTCTCCGGACTGGCCGGTATCGAGGATAAGGTCCGGGGTCTCGGCTTCGGCGCCGACGACTACATGACCAAGCCCTTCCACAAGGACGAGCTCGTCGCCCGCATCCATGCGATCGTGCGCCGCTCGAAGGGCCATGCCCAGTCCGTCATCCAGACCGGCGGGCTGAAAGTCAATCTCGACACCAAGACGGTCGACGTGAACGGCCAGCGCGTGCACCTGACCGGCAAGGAATATCAGATGCTCGAGCTGCTTTCCTTGCGCAAAGGCACGACCCTCACCAAGGAGATGTTCCTGAATCATCTCTATGGCGGCATGGACGAGCCGGAGCTCAAGATCATCGACGTCTTCATCTGCAAGCTGCGCAAGAAGCTCGCCGCGGCGACCGGCGGCAAGCACTATATCGAGACCGTCTGGGGCCGCGGCTACGTGCTGCGCAACCCCGATGACGAGTCGGAAACGGGCGAAGCCGCCGCCTGAGACGCCTTCCAGCAATATCGAGACGCATGGTGTGGCCGGGCTTGTCCCGGCCACTTTTCTTTTGGGGATCCCACACGCGCGCCGGCGCGGGGCTAGCTCTTGAGATGCAAGCCCCGCCAATCCTCGGCTTCGGGCACGCCGGAGGCGGCGTACTCGGCCAGGAGCTCCGCCACGCTCATGCCACGCGCCCTGGCGCGCGCTTCCAGCAGATCGACGGTCGCCCTGTCGAGCTGGACCGCCCGGACCTTTTCGTCCCGGGCCGGGACACTGACCGCAGGACCCTCTGCCTGGCGGACATCGCCCGCGACGGGCTCGCGGCTCTGTCTCGCAGTCCTATGCGACCGCGCGGCCACCACGGCCGGCGTCAAGCAGAACACGCCGTGATGACCCTCCGGGACCGGCATGAAGTCGGGTGAGACCCCGGTCGTGGTTTCCGCCGCGCCAAGCACGAGGTAGCCGTCGCTGGCCAGTTGCCGCGAGAGGCGCCCGAGCACGGCATTCTTCAGGGGCTCGTCGAAATAGATCAGCACGTTGCGGCAGAAAATGATGTCGAACACGCCGAGGTCCCGGCAGTCGTTGAGAAGATTGTGCTCGCGGAAGGCGATCCTCTTCCGCAACTCCGGTCTGACCAGCCAGCCGCCGCCTGTCTTCTGAAAGTACTTGATGAGCAGCGACACCGGCAGGCCACGCTGCACCTCGAACTGGCTGTAAAGCCCGGTGCGGGCCTTGCGCAACGCGTCTTCCGAGAAGTCCGTGGCCACGATCTCGATGCTCCAGCCATCGATCTTCTGCCCGGCCTCGGCCAGCAGCATGGCGAGCGAATAGGGCTCTTGACCCGTCGCGGACGCCGCACACCAGATCCTAATCCGGCGCGAGCCGCTGCGTCGCTCCATCAGCTTCGGCAACATGACCTCGGTGAAGTATCTGAACGGCGTCTTGTCGCGGAAGAAATACGATTCAAGCACCGCCAGGCTCTGCGCCACGCGCGAACGCAAGCCGTCGGCGCCCGGCTTGATCAAGGCGAGCGTCAGATGCGCAAACGAAGGAAAGTCGAACTCCTTGAGCAGCGGCCTGAGCCTCGCCTCGACGAGGTCCATCTTGTCCGCGCTGAGATTGATGCCCGAGTGCTCCTTCAGGAGGCGGCGCAACAGGTTGAACTCGTGCGCCATCATGGCCGCTGCCCCCCGATGAGCTTCGCGGCGGCGTTGGCGATCTCGCGCGGCGGCAGGAGGGCGGCACACGCGCCAGTGGCGGCGGCCGCTCCGGGCATGCCCCACACCACGCTCGATCCTTCATCCTGGGCGATCACGCTGCCGCCGGCATCGGCGATGGCCCGAACGCCGGAAGCGCCATCCTGCCCCATGCCGGTCAGCACGATGCCGAGGGCCGCCGGGCCGTACGCATCGGCCACACTCGTGAACAGCGGATCGACAGCGGGGCGGCAGAAATTCACGGGCGGTCCTTTGGTGATGGACAATTGCGGCGGGGTCGACCGGTGGACCGTCATATGGTGGTTCCCCGGCGCCACGTAGATCGTGCCGGGGCAGACCGTCTCGCCGTCCACACCCTCCTTGGTTTCACGGCCCGTGGCGCGCGCCAGGCGCTCGGCAAGGATGGTGGTGAACATCGGCGGCATATGCTGCGCGATCAGGACGGGGATACGGCCGAGCGAAGGCGAAAGCGTTTCGAACAGGCTCGTCAGTGCCTGCGGGCCGCCGGTAGAGCTGCCGATGGCGATCACCCGCGGCGGCACCAGAGAGAAGGCCCGCTGCTTGAACGGAACCGCCGCCCTGCCGGCCTCCGTGAGCGGCGCGGGCCCGCGCCCTGGGGCGCCGAGCGCCCTCACCTTGCGGATCACCTCCTCGCGGAAGTCCGGGAGCGTGGTGATTTCGCGATTGGTCTCGGGCTTGGGCAAATAGTCCAGCGCGCCGAGCGCCAGGGCCTTGAAGCTGATCTCCGCGTTGCGCTTGGTCAGCGTGGAGACCATCAGTATCCGCACATCCGGCCGCGCGCGGAGCAGAAGCGGCAACGCTTCGAGCCCGTCCATCACCGGCATCTCGATATCGAGCAGGATGATGTCCGGCGCACTGCGTGCCACGTCTTCAACGGCATACTTGCCGTTGGCATGGCGCGCCACGAGCTCGAGCCCCGGCTCCTCTTCGATCCAGCGCGCGACGAGGCCGCGGACGACCGCCGAATTGTCGACGATCATCACCCTGATTGGACGTTCCGCGAGGGATTGCTCAGCCGGAGCGGCTGCCGCGTCTTGCATGATGGCGCTCTGGCCGTAATTGGACATTCTTATTGGGGCTAGATCAGCCCGACCTCGTGAAACTTCGCCTCGATGATGTCGCGGTCGAACGGCTTCATGATGTATTCGTTGGCGCCAGCCGTGATGGCGCGCGTGATGTGCTCGACGTCATTCTCCGTCGAGCAGAAGATTACCTTGGGCTCATCGCCGCCCTGCTCCTTGCGCAGCGCCACGAGAAAGGCGATGCCGTCCATCACCGGCATGTTCCAATCGAGCAGCACCGCATCGGGCATCGACATGCGGCATTGATCGAGCGCCTCACGCCCGTTCTCCGCTTCCGACGACGAAAAGCTCAGCTCCTCGAGAATGCGCCGCGCAACTTTGCGAATGACGGCGCTGTCATCCACAACCAAACAATGTTTCATCTGTCCTCCTCCGCGAGGGCGCCGTTAGGCAGCCGCGCCGAACTGGCTGAAGTCGAGCACCTTGTCGACATCGAGCACCACCATGAGATCACCATCGAGCCGATACACGCCGGAACACACTTGCGCCCAGCGCGGGTTGAGATTTGCGGGATTGGCTTCATAGGTCGAAGGCTTGAGCCACAACACGTCACCGATCTTGTCGGCGATCAGCCCGTAAAGTTCGCCGCGTTCCTCGATGCCGACCGCCACCGTCGGCACCCCCGCCTCGCGGGGCGGCAGACCAAGCCTCGTGCGAAGATCGAGCGCCGTGACGATGCGGCCGCGCAGGTTGAGCAGCCCGGCGACCTCCGGCGGCGCGAGCGGCACGGCGGACAGGCCTTGCGGCACGAACACGTCGCGCACGCGCTCGAGCCTCAGCCCGAAGAGCTGGCCCGCCGTCACCACCGTGACGAAACCCTCGGTCGCTTGTTCGCCGTTCCTCTCACCGTTCATGCCGCCGCACCCCAGCCCTTGAAGCAATCCTGAAGCGTATGCATCAACGTCTGCCTGTCGAACTTGCCGACATAGCTCTCGAAGCCCGCCGCGCGGCTCTTCTCCACGAGCCGCGGGTTCGCGTGCGAAGAGAGCGCAATCAGCGGAATCGCGCCCCAGTCGGGATCGGCCTTGATGTGCTTGGCCAAAGCCAGCCCGTCCATGCCCGGCATGTCGATGTCGCTGATGATCAGATCGAAGCGTTCGCCCTTGTCCTTGAGCGCAAGGGCCTCCTCGGCGGAAGCGGCGAGCGCGACCTCATAGCCGCTTGCCCTGAGAAGCGGCGCCAGCATGTTGCGGAAGAACTGGCTGTCATCGATGAGCAGCAGCCGCAACGCGCGGTCAGACTCCTCGAACCCGCCCATGCGTTGGGAGCCGAACACGGATCCCAGATAGTGCGAAACGTCGACGATCTCGACCGCCTTGTCCCGAATGATGGCCGCGCCGACCACGCCCGGTTCCTCCGCTTGAAGGTTGATGGTCAAAGGCTCCTCGACGATGTCAACGATCTCGTCGATGGCGAGCCCGGCGGGGTGGTCCGCCTCGGTGAACACCAGGACCGGCTGGACCCCGCCCTCGGGCGGCCGGTGGTCGGCTTGCATGTAAACGAGAGGCATCAAGGCGCCTCGGTACTGCACGACGTCCTGGTCGTTACAGCGCTCGATCGCATCGAGCGGGATTTCCTCCAGGCGCGTGATCAGAGACAGCGGCACGGCCTTCAAGGTCTTGGAGCCGGCGCGGAATAGAAGGAGCGCGGTCCGGCTTTCCTCCGCCTCTTCCTTCTTGACCGATTCCGCGTGCGCGAGCGCTGCTTGCGTATCGATCGATCCCACGGCCGAGCCGAGCGCATTGGGGTCGATGATCATGATGACGCTGCCGTCGCCGAGGATGGTGTTGCCGGAGAACATGGCGACGTGGCGCAGCACGCTCGACATCGGCTTGACTACGATCTCCTCGGTGCGGAACACCTTGTCGACCAATAGGCCGAAATAGTTCGTGCCAACCTGGATCACCACGGCGGTGAGGCTCTTATCCTTCGCCCCCCCGAAGCTCGCCATCGCTCTCCTTGAGCCCAAGCAAGGCCCCAAAGTCGAGCAGCGGCAGGAGCTTGTCACGCAAGCGCAGCACGGGGGTGTCGTTGATCAATTCGACCGGGTGGCCCGCGGCCGCGCCGCTACGGACCAGCTCGACCACGCTGAATTGCGGTATGGCGAAGCGCATGCCGGCGACCTCGACGATGAGCGCCACCATGATCGCCAGCGTCAGCGGAATCTTGATGACGAAGGTCGTCCCTGCCGGCGACGTGGACTCAAGATCGACCGTTCCGCCGATCAACTCGATATTGCTGCGGACCACATCCATGCCGACACCACGGCCCGAGACCGCGCTGACGGCGCTGGCGGTCGAGAAGCCCGGCTTGAAAACGAACTTCAAGATATCGGCGTCGCTCATACGGTCGAGCTCCGCCAAGGTGGTGAGCCCGTTCTCGATCGCCGTGGTGCGGACCTTCTGCACATCGAGGCCACGCCCGTCGTCGAACACCTCGATGACGATATAACCGCCTTGCTGATAGGCGCTGAGCTCGATCTTCCCGGTTTGGGGCTTGCCGGCCCTCTCCCGCTGATCCGGCCGTTCCAGGCCATGATCGGCCGAGTTGCGGATCATGTGGGTGAGCGGGTCCCTGATCATCTCAAGCACCTGCCGGTCGAGCTCCGTCTCGCCGCCAGTCATGTCGAGTTTGATCTTCTTACCGAGCTCGAGCGACAACTCGCGCACCAGCCGCGGCAGCTTCTGCCAGGCATTGGCGATGGGCTGCATGCGGGCCTTCATGACCCCTTCCTGCAGCTCCACGGTGACGTTGGAGAGCCGCTGCAAGGGAGACTTGAACTCGCTTTCATCGGTGCGCCGCACCAGATCGAGCAATTGATTGCGGGTGAGCACGAGTTCGCTCACCGTCGTCATCAGGTGCTCCAGCGTATCGACGGAGACGCGCACGGTTTGCGTCCGCGCCACGAGCTCTTTGCCCCCGCTCTCTGGCGCCGGCACGCGGTCGTCTTCGGCCGCAACCGGGGGGCTCTCCGGCACAGGCTCGCGCGCAGGCGCAGGATCGGGTCCCGGCGCCTCCCGCCAAGCCCGCTCAAGCTCCTCGAGCGTGGCATGAACAGGCGGACGACTCCCCGCCTCGCTGGGCTCCAGGGCGTTCCAGGGCGTCTCGTCCTCTCCGCTATCGCCGCCGACTTGCGCGAGCGCGCTCGCCTCGGCCAGACCTTGCAGCGCGGTGGTGAGGTCGGTGTCGGAGCCTGGCGGCTCGGCCCCCTCGCGCTCGAGGCCCGCGAGAATCTCTTTGATGCGGTCGATGCTGGCCAGGATGACGCTGACGCCCTCGACCGTGACGGACGCGCCGTCGCGATACTGGCCCATGAGCGTCTCGGCCGCATGCGCGAGCTTGGCGAGCCGGTCCAGGCCGAGAAACCCGCAGGTCCCTTTGACGGTGTGGACGAGCCGGAAAATGGCGTTGAGCATCTCGGCGTCGTTGGGCTCCTGCTCGAAACGCACGAGATTGACGTCGAGCTCATCGAGCCGCTCGCCCGTCTCGGTCAGGAACTCTGACAGTAATTCGTCCATTGCCCACCCTTGACGCGAATCGGGGCAATTCGCGCCTTCTGCGCCCCACACAAGCTTGGTCCGGGATTGTCGGCGAATTCTGGTTTACGTTTCGTTGACCAGACCAAGGATTACGCCTTGGATCGGCCAATTCTCGGGGTCAGGCGGCCTTGAAAATGACCTCTTCCCCTTCCGCCTCCGCCGTCAGGGTCATGGCGGCGGCATTCGCCACCCGCCTTGCGTAGTAGGGCTGGATCGAATGGGCATCGACCTCGACCCCGTTCCCGCCGGACAGCAAGGCTTTCACCTGGTCGTTGAGGCGCGCCGCGGTGCCTTTGGCACGGACGGTGAAGGCCACGTCAGGCGGGGTGCCGCCGATCTCGACGCTCACCGTGCCGCCGCGCGGCAGCGCGACCACGCCAAGGGCCACGAGGTTGAGCAGCAGCTTGACCTTGTTCTTTGGCAGCGTCACCGCAGGCCCTTGCCACACGACCTCGTGCTTGCCGGTTCCTTGCACGAAATCGCGGGCGACCTTTTCCGCATCGCGGAGATCGATCTCGGCGCCTGCGGACCCCGCGGCGCCAAAGGCGAGCCTTGCGAATTGTAGCTTGGCGGTGGCCTGGAAGGCGCTCTTGCGGATGAGATCCATGGCCGCATCGCGCATCTCCTGGTCCGGCTCCTCATCGATCATCTCCAAGCCGTTCGAGATCGCCGAGACCGGATTGATGATGTCGTGACAGATGCGGCTCGAAACGAGCGCCGCCAGCTCAAGATCGCCGAGTGCCGTCGGCTCGGTCATGGCCTCCTCCAATCGCTTCCGCGCATCGCCTGCGGAGATGACTGACCCTCACGCGAATTTCTGTTACAGGAGGGGCGCATCGTCAGAACACCAGCCCCCGAAAGCGCGAAACGAATCAGCATCCCTTTGGAGCATCTTGCCTTGTCCGCACCAAGACACACAACCATGCCGGTGACCGGCACCAAACCAGACTTCGACCTGGGCCGCGCCGCCCAAGCCCTCACCGATGCCGCCGCCAAAGCCGGCGCCGCCATCATGGCGCACTATGCCGGCCCGACCGACGTCGAAATCAAGGACGATGATTCGCCTGTGACCAAGGCCGATCGCGATGCGGAGGCCGTCATCCTTCCAGCGCTGAAGGCGCTGGCGCCGGACATTCCCGTCGTCTCCGAAGAGACTGCCGCGGACCGCACTGCGGCGCTTGGACCGCGTTTCTTTCTGGTCGATCCGCTCGACGGCACGAAGGAATTCATCAAGAAGCGCTCCGACTTCACGGTGAATATCGCGTTGATCGAAAACGGCTATCCGTGCTTCGGGCTGGTCTATGCGCCGGCGCGCAGGCTCCTCACGGTGACGACGGCCGACGGCATAGCGGTCGAGGCCGAACTCTCGCCGGATGCGGCCGGCGCCGATCTCGGGGCGCTCACGCAACGGCGGCTGCATGCCCGGCAAGGCGACCCGAACGGTCTGACGGCCCTTGTCAGCCTCTCCCATCTCGATCCCGAGACCGAGAAATTCCTGGAAGGTCTGCACATTGCCGAGCGGACGAGCGCCGGATCGTCGGTCAAGTTCCTGGAGATCGCCCGTGGGCGCGCGGACGTCTACCCGCGCTTCGGACCGACCATGGAATGGGATACCGCCGCCGGCCAAGCCGTGCTCGAGGCCTCTGGCGGCCACGTGGTCGATGCCGATGGCGCGCGGTTCCGCTACGGCAAGACGGCGGACGGCTTGCGCAATCCGGGCTTCGTCGCCTGGGGCCGTCAGATTATGGCGTGACCTTCGAAGGCGGGCGCGGCCAACCCGCGTGCATGATCGCGCACATCCGCCGGCCATGTCTGGATCTGCTGATCAAAGCGCTCCTTGTTCCCGGCAAATAGCGCGCGCGCGGCTTCCTCGAAGCCGGCCTCGTTGCCGGCCAGCGCGACCATGAATTGGTAGGCAGCCTCTTGTGACCGGCGCACGCTGTCCTTGGCGCTGCTGCCGCGTCGCGCCTCCTCGACCAACTTGCGCAAGGTGACCGACGCGCCACCCGGCTGCCTATTCAGCCAGTCCCAGTGCCGCGGCAGCAATGTCACTTCGCGCGCGACGACGCCGAGCTTCGGACGCCCGGGACCCCGGCGCGGCTTGGCGGTCTCGGCCGCGGCGGACACACTCTTCTCCAGCCGACGGAGCACGTCGGCCGGCGTGCCGCGAAAATCCACCTCGACCGGGTGGGCGGTGGAGTCATCGAAGATTAGAACCCGTGCGGTCTCGTCCGCGTCGAGGACCGCCTTCGCTTTCAGCGCCACTTCGCTCAAAGGGCCTGATGCGATCCGGGCCGTGCCCCGAAAGGCCGTGCAGGATTGTTGCTGTTGCATGATTGGGGACCTCCCGCCCGAAGGTGCCGTTTTTACCCGGATAAAATATTGCCGTCAATATAACCCGGGTAAAATTGCCCCTTGAGGCAAGAGGAATTGGCAGGGCCGCTTGGTCTTAACGCCGCGGTAACCCAGCCACCGTTTGGTAACCGTTTAGGCACCATGATAGCGGTCGCGGGGAACGCCTACCCCGCCTGGCCGGCTGGGCACGCCGGTCATCAGCCCGAGGGCACTAGCCATGCGTATCAGTACCACCGCGATTGCCTTGGCTTCGGCGATCCTCTCTCTCTGTTTCCTGGTCCCGGCGGCATCGGCCGAAGATGGCCCGATGGTCATTACCCCGCAGCCCCAGGCGGAATCCCCCTATAGCGCGAACCCGCAAGCCACCCCCGGCGCGCCGGGCCAGCCCTACGAACCTGCCGAAGGTCTTTCCAACGACAAGCTCCCGGAGAGCGGCGGCCAAGACACCTTTTCCATGGACGAGATCAAGAACACCGGGCACCGCTTCTTCGGCAAGGTGTCGGTGGGCTTCGCCAAGGTCGTGGAATACGCCTTTCACCGCTCCGGGCGCCCGAATGGCTATATCTTGGGCGAGGAAGCCGGCGGCGCGTTTGTTGCGGGGCTGCGCTACGGCGAGGGGGTGCTCTACACCAAGGACGCCGGCGAGCACCGGATTTATTGGCAGGGGCCTTCAATCGGCTATGATTTCGGCGCCGACGGCTCCAAAGTCATGGTCCTGGTCTATAATCTCCACAGCCCTGATCAGGTCTACAACACCTTCGCCGGGGTCGACGGATCGGCCTATTTCATTGGCGGCGTCGGCATCACATATTTGTCCCGAAACGACCTTGTCCTGGCTCCGATCAGCTCGGGCGTCGGTCTTAGACTTGGCGCAAATATCGGCTACTTGAAATATACCCGCCAGCCCACCTGGAATCCGTTCTAGTTTGGCGCTAAGGAAGCCTGACCGACGGTGTCTTTGCGTGGGCGCGGAAGTGCCGGATTCGCCAGGGCTGGCCCGAGCGGCGTCGGATAAGCCGACGCGCATGGGCGCTAATTTCGGGTGGTCTCGATGATCGAGTGGTTCTTGTTCGGGGCATTGGGCTTCTTCTTGGGATGCCTGCTCGCCCTCCTGCTTGCCCCGCCTCTGTGGAACCGCGCCGTGAAGCTCACCACGCGCAAGCTCGAGGCGACGATGCCTATGTCGCTTGCCGACATTCAGGCTGACAAAGATCAACTTCGTGCCGAATTCGCCATCGAGCTTCGCAAGGTCGAGGTCGCGCTCGACAAGTCCAAGGACAAGGCCGCTCGCGAGCTGATCGAGGCCAACAAACGCCGCGTCGAGATCCAGGTTTTGAACACCGACCTCGGCGGCGTCAAAGGCCAGCTCCAGGAAGCCCAGAACGCGAACCGCGTCCTCCAACAGACCATCAAGCGGCGCCTGCCCGATCTCGACAGCCGCTTGAAGGCGGCGAAGAAGGCGCTGGCCGAGCTCGAGACCGTCAATACCGAGCTGCGCAACACGGTGGCCTCGCAGTCCGAAGCGCTCAAGATCGCGCGCGGCACCGTTCACAATCAGCGCTCAGATATCGACCGTTTGCGCATGGCGCTGGAAAGCGGCAGCGCTGCCTCCGGGCGCGGCTCCTCCAAGTCCGACGCGCGGGCCCTTGCGGAGACTCAAAGACTCGCCGCGGAGCTATCGCGGGCACAAGAGGAACTCGACCACGCCAAGACCAGCGCCCAGGAGACTGCGTTCCTCCGCCGTGAGCTGAGCCGCCTCGCCTCGCAGATCCTCACCGCTGCGCGCGATCAGGCCATGCAGCCGCAGTCCGTTGCCGCCGATGCGCGTCCCCATTACCCGGAGGTCGAGATCACCGCTGAGGTCATGGAGCAAGAGGCCGCGTGGCACGAGGAGCATGCGGGCAACGGCGCCGCGCCTGAACCAGAAATGGAAGAGATGGAAGAAGAAGTCTCCATGGAGATGGAGGCCGTCGCCGTAGGGGCGGTCGAGATGGAGTATGCGGAAGACGAATACGCCGAGGAGCCGGCTGCCGTTCCCGAAGAGGAAGAATACGCAGAAGAAGAATATGCCGAGGAGCACGAGGCGCCTGAGGAGGTGCCGGACGAGGCGGAGGCAGAGGCACCAAAGAGCACTCTGGCGCAGCGCTTCGCCGCCCGCAGGGCAAAGCGTCAAGTGGAGAAGTCTGGCGGCGGCAGTCTGACGAGTCGCTTGCGCGGCCTCGTTGCCGAATCGCCCGAGACGCGGAACTAAGCCCTCAAGTCTCGAGAAATCCCTGTTTCCCATTTTCTAGGCGAAGCGCCGTAAGCCGCCCGGTGAACACCGCGCCCGTGTCGATACCGATACGGTTCGGCAGCACGACAGGCTCGCCTACCGGCGTGTGCCCATGCACGACGACTTTGCCGAACGGCTCGGCCGCGCTGAGAAATTCACCTCTGATCCAGATAAGATCGTCCTCACGTTGCGCCTCGAGCGGCACGCCGGGCCTGACGCCCGCATGGACGAAGAGATAATCCCCCACCGGGATTTGCAGGCGTAAGCGCCGGAAGAAATCGAGATGCGCGTCCGGCAGCACCGCGGCAAAGGACTTGCGCCACATCTCGGGCGGCGCGCCGGCCGCATCGAGCCGGCCAATGTCGACCCCATAGGAGGCCATGGTCGCGTCGCCGCCGTTCAGGAGCCAATGCTCAAGCGGCACCTTGCCGTCGAGGAAGTCGAGCAGCAGCGCCTCGTGATTGCCCTTGAGGAAGTGAGCCTCGAAACCGGCCGGAAGGCCGTTGAGCAAGATCTCGATCACGCCGCGGCTGTCCGGCCCGCGATCCACGTAGTCGCCGAGAAAGACAAGCGTCTTCTTCACGGCCTCCCGGTCCGCGGCATCGGCCTCGATCTGGCGGAGAAGCATGGCAAGCAGGTCCGACTTGCCGTGGATATCGCCCACGGCATAGAGGAGCTCGCCTTCTGGCAGTTTCGGGGTCACCTAAGATCTTTTCGCCTTGTGCGACGCTTTACAAGCGCGCCAAGCCGAAGGATCGAACACACCGCGCGCGTCGGCAAGGTCTACCGTCGCGCTCCTGACATTCGCCGCCTCCCGTTACGCAGGCCCCGGCACGGCGGCGAGTTCGCGATAGAGCCGGCCCGGGAAGGTGAACACCGTGCTCACGCAATTTCCCTTGAGCCCGATGAACAGCACCGTCTCGCCGTCGCGGAGTTGATCATCCGCGGTAATGACGTAGAGATTTTCCACGCGGAGCGGCGGCAAGCCTTTCAGCCAAGTCGCCCGCGCCTCGAACGCCTTGAGGCTCTCGCCTTCCAGATGATCGAACTGGGCGTGCACACTGGCGATCGCCGAGCGGATCTCGCTCTCGGACTTGCAGGGCACCGGCGCCGCCGGCGGACCCTCGCCATTATAATAGGTCGTGCCGTGGGCCTGGACGAGCGGGCCGCGTCTGTCGGAGTAGGCCTTAAGGCCTGCGAACCCGAGCAGCGTGACGGCAAGGGCAATGCCCACCGCAATTCGCGACCAGATTGGCATGGCCAGTCCTCCCACCGACCAGGGGGAGGCTAGGACGTTTCCGCCCTAGATCTCCGTATCAACCTCGCATCGTACTATATCACGATGGCCGCATTCCGGCATCTTCCAAGCGATGACATCCTCGGTTCCGTCCGGGTTCTTGCGGACGATGGGCACCGGGCACGCCACCCGCCAGGTACGGTAGCTCGAGCCGTGATGGGCTGCATCCCACTCACTACCGAGCATGATGCCCGACCGTTGGCACTGTTGCAGGTTAAACGGCTGGGCGGCGACCGGCATGGCTGGCGTGGCCTGCAGAACGGCGCTGTCTTCGAGCTGAATTTCCTGCCGGCGGCACACCATCATGGAGTGCTCCGTGGCCCACTTGCGATTTTCATAGCCGGTAAATGCCGCATTTTGATCTGGAGGTCCGGCGATCACGGTCTTGCAGACGATCAGGACGATCACCGCTGGCATGGGTACGGGCATGGCTAAGCCCCCCACGCTTGAGCGGAGCCAGAGGCCGGGGAGACCCGGTCAGCTGCCCGCAAACGATTTTCGACGTGGAATGGCGCTTTTCGCAGCTGCTTCACAGCATGCACAAGGAGGAGCAGGCTCGCCATAGCGGCTAGGGTAAGAGTTGTCGGCATCATGGCCCCCTCTCAAAGGTTGCACTAACGCCACTCCCTGGGGTCCCTAAGGACCTAAACTACCTCCCAAAAACTCCCTAGACCGGCTGGAACTTGCTCTAACGGCGTTCAGGCGATGCTGCGATGCAGCATAAACCCGAATGTTCCACGAACCAAGTATGGCACCTGCAACTTTCATGCAAGGTTAAAGCCCTGCGGCAGAGTGCCTCTAAGCCCGTGCTTTTCCGCCTCATTTCGAGGTCCCATTCTCCAGCCCGACGGCTTGGACTGTGGCCTAAACCCTTGATCAGCCGTCGTACGAGAATGCTGCACCGCAAAAAAGTGATTCGCAAGACTGACATAAGCCTACGCCTGTCAATCCGCCGCCGATAGGGCAGGACGGCAACAGCCGCCAGACTTTTGGCAGGCTCTGCAGCAGGATGCCCAATTTTCAAGCAGTCTTGGCCTGGCCCCCGGGGCCCGCTTTACCGTGGGCAAGCGTCCCCAAATCCGTGAAAAAACGCCCCGACGCCTTAGACTAAGCGCCAACCCACCTGCAATTCGGCCGCATAGGCCGAAAAGCCCAGCCAAGGAGGCGCGATGCTGATCGATGGCGTGATGCTGCTGTGGTTTCTGCTGACGGCGCTCTCGGTGGTGTTTGTGGCCATCGACATCCGCGCCACGCCCGAGCATCCGGTGATGAAATGGGCTTTCATCCTGTTCACCGCCTACTCGGGCCCGTTCGGCGCCTTCCTCTACGTGCTCGGCTGCCGTGAGCCCCTGCCCGGGCTCCACGAGCAATATGTCGCCGCACGCTGGCGCCAGGCGCTCGGCTCCACCATGCATTGCGTAGCCGGCGACGGCATCGGCATCTTGGTGGGCGCCGTCATTGGCGCTCTCGTCGCCCTGCCGATGGCCGCGGACTTCGTGCTGGAATACGTGCTCGGCTTCGCCTTCGGCTGGACCATCTTCCAGGCTCTGTTCATGGGCGAGATGTTCGGCACCTATTCGCGGGCGCTGAAAGGCACGTTCATGGCCGAGTTCCTCTCCATGAACTGCCTCATGGGCGGCATGCTGCCGGTGTCGGCCATCGCCTTTGCCGACACCCCAGGTTCGCATGATCCGACCCAGCCGCTGTTCTGGTTCCGCATGTCATGTGCGCTCATGGTCGGCGCCGCCTTCGCCTATCCGATGAATTGGTGGCTGGTCGCCCACCACCTGAAACACGGCATGCTGACCGTGCGGCCGGAAGGCTCGGCCATGCCCGGGATGGATATGTCGGCCAAGAAGCAGAAGATGGACATGGCGGCCAAGACCGGATCGGCCATCCATGCGCCCTCCCCGCCGGTCTGGGTCATGACTATCGTCTCATTCGCGGTGATGGCGGCGGGTGCGGCGATCGCACTTACCTTTGGCGGTGGAGGCCATTAGCCTCAGGAGTGTCATGCAAGCGTGGTAGAAAGAACGCGTTCTGGAGGAGGCATAACGTGGTCCGTCACCTGATGACGCGCCGCTTCGTACTCGGCGCAGGCGCTGCGGGCGGTTTGGCTTTGCTGTCGAAGCCGAGTTTCGCCCGCACCATGATCGATCTCGGCCTGCCGGGCGGCCCGTCCGAGCGCGAGATCATCACCGACTATCCCGAGAAAGCAGCCATGGTCCTGCAGCGGACCCGCGGGCCGCTCCTGGAGACGCCCTTAGACGTCTTCGACAAGGGCGTGTTCACCCCGAACGATCAGTTCTTCGTGCGCTGGCATTGGGCCTTCATCCCGAACAGCGTAGACGTGGACAGCTTCGAGCTGAAGATCCACGGCCATGTGAACCAGCCCCTGACGCTGTCGCTGAAAGAGCTGGTGAGGGACTTTCCGCGCGTCGAGCTCGCCGCCGTGAACCAATGCTCGGGCAACTCCCGCGGCTTCTTCGAGCCGCGTGTGCCCGGCGGCGAATGGGGCAACGGCGCCATGGGCAACGCGCTATGGGCCGGCGTCCGTCTCAAGGATGTGCTCGACCGCGCCGGCGTGAAGGCGGGCGCCGTGCAGGTGCGGTTGAGCGGCCTCGACCAAGCCTTCGCCGACGCCCCGCGTTTCATCAAGTCGCTCGACATCGACCACGCCCGCGACGGCGAGGTGCTGATCGCCTACGCCATGAACGGCGAGCAGCTTCCGCTGCTGAACGGCTTTCCCCTCCGTGTCGTCGTGCCCGGCTGGTACTCGACCTATTGGATCAAGATGCTGAACGACATCGAGGTGCTCGATAAGCCCGACGACAATTTCTGGATGGCGAAGGCTTACAAGGTCCCCGACACGCCGGGCGCCAACATGAAGCCGGGCGAGACCGATGTGCCCATGGTGCCGATCAACAAGATGGTGCCCCGCTCCTTCATCACCAATCTGCGCGCGGGCGACAAGGTCTCCGCCAACGCGCCGCTTCCGATGCGCGGCATCGCCTTCGGCGGCGATTGCGGTGTGTCGAAGGTCGATGTGTCGATCGACGGCGGCAAGACCTGGCTGCCGGCCAAGCTCGGCAAGGACGAAGGCAAATACGGCTTCCGGCAATGGCAGGCCGAGCCCACGCTGCCCGGGGCCGGCGATTACCAGCTGATGGCCCGCTGCACCAACGAGAACGGGTTGGCGCAGCCGGACGTACCCAATTGGAACCCGGGCGGGTATATGCGCAACGTCATCGAATCCGTTGACGTCGTCGCCGGATAGGGAGGATCAGGCCATGTCCCATGCGATCATGTCCCGGGCGATACTGCCGGCCCTCTTGGCTCTGGGGCTCCTGGCGTTGGCGGCGCCAAGCTATGGCGAGCCAATGGAGCTGAAATCGGAGAGCGTTCAACTGCCGTTCGGCGCTTCCGACTTTCCGCCCGGTCCCGGCGTCGACGCCGTCAAGAAGAACTGCCTGCTGTGTCACTCGCCGAGGATGATCTTGTATCAGCCAACCCTGACCAAAGAGGGCTGGACCAAGGAAGTCGACAAGATGATCAACGTCTTCAAGGCGCCGGTGGCGAAGGAGGACATCCCCGAGATCATCGACTACCTGACGCACTTCCAGGGCGCGAAAGACTAAGCACGCACGTCCGAGCCCCCGAAGATCGGACCGTTGCTCTCACAGATTTTGATGAGAAAATTGGCGCCCCGTAGGGGAATCGAACCCCTGTTTCCGGCGTGAGAGAAATGTATCTGCGTTCCTCACTGTTCGCGACGGTTCAAGAAAAGCAAACAAAAACAAAAGATCAATTCGCAGCTGTCTGTGCTTGTCCGCCGGGATTTACCCCCGTATATTGGGTATCCGTTGGGCAAAACGCCCAAATCAAAGCGCTCTCGGTCCGAGGAAAACGACAAAACATGGCGCGTCGCGTGTTGGACAGATATTTGGATTCCAAGGAGGCGCGCCGCCGCCTGGCGCCACGCGCCAAACCCCATTTTCGCGCGATCGAGCGCGGCCTCCATCTCGGCTATCGGCGCCTCGCCACCGGCGCCGCAGGACCGTGGGTCGCACGTCACTATCTCGGCGACCAACGCTACGAGGAAGAGGCGATCGGCCATGCCGACGATCTCTCCGATGCCGACGGCGTCGTCATTCTGAACTACTGGCAGGCTGTCGAAGTCGCCCGTGAACGCATGAGGTTGCGCATCCACGCCGAGGCGGGCATCACCGGCCCCTACACCGTCGCCCACGCCGTAGCCGCCTACGGCGAGTTCCTGGAACGCAACCGCAAGACGGCCTACGACGTGCGCAAGCGCATGGAGGCGCACGCTCTGCCTCGGCTGGGCAAACTAGAAGTCGCATCGCTCACGGCCGACAAACTGCGCAAATGGCACGCCGATCTCGCCCGCAAGCCGCCGCGTCTCCGCAGCAAGCCAGGAGAACAGCAGAAGTATCGACCGCTCCGCGATGATGAGGAAGCACTGCGCCGGCGTCGCGCATCGGCCAACAGGTGCCTTGCCCAACTCAAGGCTGCGCTCAACCTTGCATGGCGTGAAGGTAAGGTTCCTTCAGACATGGCCTGGCGAAAAGTGAGGCCGTTCGAGGGCGCCGATGCCGCCCGGGTACGCTATCTGTCGGTCGCTGAATGCAAACGCCTCCTCGATGCCTGCGAACCCGACTTTGCGGTGTTGGTTCGCGCCGCACTCGAGACCGGCGCGCGCTACGGCGAGCTCTGTCGGCTGAAGGTGGAAGACTTCAACGCCGACACCGGCACCGTTGCAATCCTCACCAGCAAGGCTGGCAAGCCACGTCATGTTGTCCTGACGGACGAGGGAATGGCCTTTTTCGAACAGGTTTGCCGTGATCGCATCGGTGGCGAACCCATGTTCCTCAAGGGCAACGGCTCACCGTGGCAGAAAAGCCATCAATTGCGGCCGATGGCGGGAGCCTGCCGTCGCGCCAAAATCGATCCGCCTATAAATTTCCACGCATTGCGTCACACGTGGGCAAGCCTCGCCACGATGAACGGCGTGCCTCTTCTCATCGTTGCGAAGAACCTGGGACACTCAGACACGCGCATGGTCGAGAAGCACTATGGCCACCTCGCCCCCTCCTACATCGCCGACGCCATCCGCGCAGGAGCGCCGCGCTTCGGAGGGTCGACCGCGCAAGTTCAAGAATGACTACCAGAAACTCCCTGGGTCGTCAGGGCAGAGCACTAGGCCGTGTACTCATAAAAAGGCATCAGTTGAACCATTGCGGGGTGTCCGTTTTGCCCCCGATAGCGGACGTGAGCCGAGCCCCCTCAAAGAGTCCGCTAAGTGCCATGAGTGGACATGAGGGGGACCGCAAGACTACCTGCCCGTTGGGACCGATTGGGCGCAGGCCTTCAAAACTACCTAGCGATGCACAGAAGCCAATTTTCGGAACTCATTCCACGGAAAGAGCAATCGTTTCTGTCATTCTGAAAATATATGAGTGCGACAAACACAAGCAGGAAGCCAATTAGGAGTCGCATCTTCGCCTCCTCCAGACGTCTGGTCCGGCTTGGTCGAGCAACTGGGCTTAACCCGTCAGCTCAGGCGAAGCCCTCCTTCCGAATAAGGCTGCGCCTAGCGTAGAGCGACTTCCTTACGTCGTCAGCGGACATCGCTCGACCGAAGTAGTACCCCTGGCACTGAGTGCAGCGAATCTCTTTAATGAGTTCTAGCTGCTCAGAAGTTTCAACCCCCTCAGCTGTCGTGGGCACGCCGAAGTTCCGACCCAAGCCCGCGACAGCGCGGACGATCGCCAAGCTGTCGGGGTTCACGCAGACATCTCTAACGAAGCTCTGGTCGATCTTTATTTTGTCAAACGGAAAGCTTCGGAGATAGCTAAGCGAGGAGTAGCCAGTGCCAAAGTCATCCATGGAAATTTTGACGCCGAGCTGGCGCAGCTGCCGCAAGACTGACAGCGTCGCGCTGTTGTCTTGAAGCAACGCAGAACTCCGTGACCTCAAGTTCCAGCCGCGCAGCTGGTAATCTTGAGGCCGTCAGCGCATTCGTTACCGTTGGGACTAGAGCGGGGTTACATTGCGCCGGAGAGACATTGACCGCCAAACTAATATAGGGAGGCCAGTCGGCTGCATCTTGGCAAGCTCTTCGCAGAACCCACTCTCCAAGTGAGCTAATGAAGCCCATCTCCTCCGCCACACCGATGAATGCCGATGGAGGAATTATACCCCTCTCCGGGTGGTCCCAACGAAGCAACGCCTCAAAGCCACATGTCCGCTCCGATTGGGTGTCGACGATAGGCTGGTAACGAACCTCGAATTGATTCCTCGTCAAGGCGCTTCGCATCGCACGCTCTAGCGACCTCTTGGCCTCGAGCTCGTCGTCCATGTTGGAGTCATAGAGGCGGAAGAGATTGCGGCCGCCTGCCTTCGCGCGGTAGAGGGCGACGTCCGCGTCTTTCTGTATTCGGTCGGGCTCGCTACACGACGGGCTGGTCACAGCAATGCCGACGCTCGCTGTAAGCGTTAGTCGGCTGCCGCCCACGTCATAGGGCTTGGCGACGCTCTCGATGAGCCCCGTCGCGAGGGCCGAAATACCTTTGGTTTCCGGCGCAAGGGAGTGGATGATGGCAAACTCGTCTCCCCCAACCCGGGCAACGGTGTCGCCGTCGTCGGCGCATCTGAGCAGCCGATCGGCGAGGAGACGCAGGACCGCATCGCCGGTCGCGTGACCAAGGGTGTCATTGATACTCTTGAAGCCGTCCAGATCGATGAATAGGAGCGCCACCCCGCGCTGCAAGCGGCGATATTCTCTTAAAGCCTCGCTCAGCCGCTGGCGGAATAGCTTGCGGTTGATAAGCCCTGTGAGGTCGTCGTGATGAGCGAGATACTCCACACGCTCAGTCGCTTTCATCTGCTCGGTTGAGTCTTCCGATATGCCAAGGAGATAGTGCGGCCGGCCAGCGTGATCGGGTACGCTGACGATTCGGGTTCTCAGGAAGCGCGCACCGTTATGAAGCGTCTGGATAAGGCCCTCGTCGGTTGCGACATCTCTCGTCTCGAGGGAAGCACGGCAGCATGCCTCGAGACGATCACCCTGAGCACCTGGGAAGAGGTCGCGGATACTCCTGCCGATGACATCTGCGCGCTGTACCCCAAGCAGCCGTTCGCCGGCGGCATTCAGAAGCGTAAAGCGGAGGCCCTGAGCATCCAGCGCGAAAACCATCGCGGGAAGCCTCTCGACCACCGAGTTACCAAAGAGATCCTCGGGCGGAGTCGGACGAAACCTCCGCTCTCCGCAGCTTGCCGCTTGTAAATTGACACCCGACATCGCTGACCAGAAGGTTGAATTGCTCAACTATACCTAGAGACGATTGATGTTGGGTGTAGCCAGACGGTTAATAGAGGGTGCCGCTTGCCGGCCAAAATGGAGCTGGACGTGGCGCCTTGCGAATGTGAGTGCCGTGGGCCACAGAAATGCATCTTCCAGGCAAATTCGGTGCGATGCCCCGCCGAGTGGGCATCGGCGGCGCAAACCGCTTTGGATCAGAAGTGGCTTCCACTTGCCGGTAGCGCGAAGTCTGCTAGGCTTCAACCACTGTTGTTGGCCCCCCACGGAGGCCCCGCCCACTGTCCCAAGCGGCGGGGCCTTCTTATTGATCGTCTCTACGCCTGGTTTAGCGCATTCGTCCGACTTGGGTCGGAAGCAGAATCGTCACTCTCTGCAGTCTGAACCTTCACACCCTCGGTAAGAGTTCTTTCCTGATCAAATCAGAGGCCTTGTAATGAGCCTCCGTCGTCTCGATCGGGTTGGAAGTCAGTGAGTCGGCTGCATTGCCAAGGATAGCCAGTGCGGACTCACGATTGAGCAACTTGTCGTCAATGAGCCGCTGAAGCAGATGCAAAAGTACAGCCGTGCTGGCCAGCCCAAGCTCATGAGGCTCCGTTTGATGAAACATCGCCACCCCCCTGTTCTTACGAGTATGAGTTGGGGGACAGGATAGCAGAGGTACGTTCGAGCCAGGAGATGCGCAAATGGGCGTCGGCCTTGGTCGGCACCCCCCATCGCCTAGCTACCAATCCTAAATATGCAAGAGACCCATGGCTTCCATCGATCGGAGCCACGCCAATGGCAACCGTGCCAATAAGATTGGACAGCAAAGAACGCCAGCACTGCTATTAGGATCGCAGCAAGCGTCTTCATTGCTGCCCCCGGCCGGGGTATCTGCCGGGTTGAGAGTAGCATCTGATGTCGTTTCTTGCGAAGGTCAGAAGGAGGGGGAGTCAAAGAGGGAGGCTCCAATGGAAGACCAATCCGAAGCTATTATCCGCGCGGTTCGGGAAGATGAAGCGCTTCAGGATCGGGTCGATGTTGAAGCACGAGCCACAGCGCACGCTCTGATCCAGGGCCATCTCGGCCCTGACCACAAGGTCCTAAATATGCAGAGCTTCTATTCCGCCCTTGTGCAGGCGCTCAAGGCAGCCCGAGAGCGAGGGCACACAGATCAGTTGAGACGCATTGGAAGCGCGAACTCCGACTGATCCGCCTGTACTGCAACCGGGAACAATTCCCGACCCTAAGAAGTCCCGTTCCCCCGACGGGACTTCTTTCTTTTTGTCCTTTTTCCGGGAACGACGAAACAGCCTTGACCACGAGGCTGCGTGATCTCTGACCAGACACCTAGATTGCATGTCCGCTTTGGGTCAGAAGCTGACTTGAGGTTCGTCCGCCCGTATGTCTGCTTGGTGCCAGATCCAGACATGTCCGTTCGGTCAACCAGCCGGCAATCGGCGCGCTGAGGCGTGGCGGTTGATGGCACCAGCGGGCGGTTTCTGGAGCAGAAGGCGCGGTCGTGAAATGCCCCCGACGCCGATTAGCCGCTCGTCCCTGCCTCAGATGCGATTCGCACCTCACTTTGTCAGGCACCGGACTGTCACCAGGTCTATAATTGCAATACCCCAATCGCTTGAGCTTGCCTTTCCTTCAATGTGGATTTGAGCCTGTACCCGGCTTGAAGGTCGACGCATCGGAGTGAAGGCGGAAGAGCCGTGTGACACCGGTGACCGACAGGCTAAAGATCCACTGGGCCGCCCGCACCTCTTCGGCGCGCCCCTCGCCTCGCTTCGTCCTTTCTTCTACGGGCTTGGCCCTGCTTGGGGGTGTTCTTCTCGGCGTCTTTTTCAAGCTCATCGACTGGACGGCCGAGCTGCTGTGGTTCCGAGCGCTCGATTACGCAGACGTTTTCTGGCGGCTCCTGTTCGCCGAAGTCATGATGTTCGTCGTCGCCTTCATTCCGGTGTTCGTCTATGTGCTGCTCAATCTCCTGGCCCTGACCAGGCTCACCGACCTACGGCGGCTCCCAAGCGGCTTGGGTCCCGCCGGCTGGACGCATCCTTCGAGAACCGGAACGGTGCAATTCAACACGCACCGGCTTACCCCACTTCTCATTCTTGGATCGGCTGCAACCGCCGCCGCGTTCGGATTCTTGTTCTTTGGCGAGTGGGACCGATTCCTACGCTTGGTTTGGGCTCAGGATTTCGGGACGACCGATCCCATCTACGGGCAAGACATCGGCTTCTACCTCTTCATCTTGCCGTTTCTCAATCTTGTTCAGGTCAGCCTCGTCGTCCTCACCTTAGGCGGCACGTTCCTGCTTGGGCTCGCATATTTCGGAACAGGAGCCCTTCGATTTGATGCCAAGAGATATGTCGTGGCGGATCCAAAGGTCCTGCGCCACCTCATTGCCAATATCATTCTGCTGCTGGCTGCATTGGCCTGGGGTTATTACCTTGACCGCTTCGGCCTCCTGACCCGATCCGCAGGTGCGGTCTTCGGTGCCGGGTACACGGATGTTCACGTTGTCCGGCTCGACTTGTGGGTCACGCTCGGTGCGACGCTTGCTCTCATTTGTTTCCTGGTCTGGGCCGCTGCGACGAACACGCCGCGTTTCGCCGTGCTTGGAATCGCCGGCTATCTTGTCATTCCGCTGATTGCTTTGGAGGTCATCCCCTGGGGTTTCCAGAGGCTCATCGTTGAGCCAAACGAACTTGAATTGGAGACACCGTTTCTGCGCCACAATATCTCGCTGACCCGAGCAGCCTATGGCTTGGACAAGATCGACGTACGATTTCACACCGCCGAGAGGACGCTCGGCCTAGCGCAGATGCAGGAGAATCGGTCGACGATCGCCAACATCCGCATTTGGGATCATCGGCCGCTAAGTCAGACCTTCCGCCAGCTGCAACAAATCCGCACCTACTACGCATTCAGCGACGTCGACGTTGATCGCTATTGGATCGATGGAGACTATCGGCAGGTCATGCTTGCGGCCCGAGAACTCTCACCAGATTTGTCCGGCAAAGGCGATAGCTGGGTCAACCGGCACCTCCAGTACACCCATGGCTACGGCCTGGCGATGTGCCTCGCCGCCGAAACGAACGACCAGGGCGGGCCCCCCTTCCTGATCGAGGACCTGCCACCCAAGAGCGCCCCCGGTCTGACCGTCTCTCGTCCGGAGATCTACTACGGCACCGAGATGACCAACTATCAAATCGTGCCCACCGGCGTGAAGGAGCTCGACTATCCGAAGGGAGATCAGAACGTCTACACCAACTATGCAGGCCATGGTGGCATTCTGTTGGACAGCTTTTGGAAGAAGTCGCTCTTCGCGTGGCATCAGTTCGACATGAGCATCATCCTGTCGTCCTACCTAACGCCACAGAGCCATATCCAATTGTGGCGAACGGTCCAGGAGCGTGTCTCGCGGATTGCTCCTTTCCTGAAGCTCGATCGTGATCCCTATCTTGTGCTCGACCAGGGGCGCCTGTTCTGGATACAGGATGCCTACACCGTCGCCGACGGATTCCCCTATTCCGAGCCGATCGACAATGGCGTCAGTTACATTCGTAACTCGGTGAAGGTTGTGGTCGATGCCTATCAAGGGGATGTGCGCTTCTACGTCGTTGACCCGGCGGATCCGATCTTGCGTACGTACCGCGCGGCTTTCCCGGAACTGTTCCGCCCGCTCGACGACATGTCACCCGGACTGCGAAAACATCTGCGCTACCCGCAAGATCTTTTCGAGATCCAGGTCGACAAGTTCGACACCTATCACATGACCGTCCCGCAAGTGTTCTACAACAGGGAGGATGTTTGGACGACGCCGCACGAGAAATTCGGCGGCAAGATCGTTCAGATGGAGCCTTACTACGTCCTCATGAAGCTGCCCGGCGAAAATCGCCTTGGGTTCCTGCTCATGACCCCGGTCACCCCAAGCAATCGCGACAACATGATCGCCTGGATTGCTGCCCGGTCGGATTTCCCCGGTTACGGCGAGATGATCGCCTACAAACTGTCAAAGGATAACCTCATCCTTGGCCCGCTCCAGATCGAAGCGATGATCGATCAGGACACAACAATCTCGCGCCAGCTCACGCTGTGGGATCAGCGCGGATCCCACGTGATCCGGGGCAATATGCTCGTCGTTCCGATCGACCAATCCTTTCTCTACGTCGAACCGGTGTTCCTGCTGGCCGAAGGGACGAACATTCCGCAGCTCAAGCGAGTCATCGTCAGCGACGGCGACCACCTCGCGATGGAACCGACGCTGGCGAAGGCCCTGCAAGTCGTGCTGGGTCAGCAACTGCCGACCTCGGCAGGGGTGACGGAGGCCCCACAAGCGCCCACGGCCGAGGCACGAGACGCCCTATCCAAGGCCGATCAAGCACTTCGGCGGGGTGACTGGAGCGCATTCGGGCGTCAATGGGAGAAGCTGAAAAGCCTCTTGGAGCGGTGAGGTGAGAGATCCTGTGTCGCCCAGGAGCCTGCTCGACCGTTGGCACGCAGCCGACGCGAATTGGGCGGTGAGAGAACGGGCCCAAGTTCGTCGTCAAGGCGAAAGCCAGCGAGCCGCGCGAAGCTTTTGCAGGCGCCGGAAGCGCCATGTCCGCTTAGGGTCATTAGCGGTCCTGCCATTTGACCGTCCCCGTCCCACGGGGCCCGGATTAGGCTAAAAGCTGACGTCGACTCGCCTATCCAATGCCCGGCCATACGCTTGCCGAGCATCTCGATAGAGGAGTTCGGCCATGCAAACCTTCGATGAAGCTGCAAGCGGTATCACGCCCAAGGTCTCGTGGAATAAGGGCAAATTGCTCGGCTCGAAGCCACCGCTCCAGACCAAGCAAGTCTGGGCGATACGCACAAAGCTGCAGGTCGAGCATCGGCTTCGCGACCTCGCGCTGTTTAACCTGGCGATCGACAGCAAGCTGCGAGGCTGCGATCTCGTGAGCTTGAAAGTTGAGGCCGTTGCTCCGCACGGATTTGCTCTGGAACGGGCAACCGTGCGCCAGCGGAAAACCGGACATCCGGTGAAGTTCGAGCTGACAGAGCAGACACGAGAGGCAATTGATACGTACATGAGGCGGTTTGGAAGGAAACCTGGTGATTTCCTGTTCGCCAGCCGTCGCGATGGTTCTCGCTGCCTCTCGACCCGACAATACGCGCGCCTACTAGCAAACTGGACCGCAAGCGTGGGATTGGACCCGAGAAACTTCGGCACCCACTCCCTGCGTCGGACAAAAGCCGCCTTGATCTATCGGCGGACCGGCAACCTCCGGGCAGTGCAGTTGCTACTCGGTCACACCAAGATCGAGAGCACGGTCCGTTATCTCGGGATCGAGGTCGACGACGCCCTGGCGATAGCTGAGCAAGTGGACGTCTGAAATACCTGGGCAGAGCGGACATGCTCTGCGCTGCCTTCTACGTCCGGGTCGTGCCAGAACCGGACCTCATGAGACGCTGATTGGCGCTGATCACCTGACTATCACTTGATCGCATTTCGGGCCGGTGAGGCCGCTCGGGCAATGGCAGTTGGGGGGCGTTCCTTGCATATAAGAGGGGCATGTTTGCTTCGGCGCCGGACCAACCGGTCCCTGGGGTGGAGGCGTGCAGTCCGGCGGCACCCCTTGCCAGCCGGGCGAGCATTTGAGCGGCCAGCAGCCTCCCTTTCTAAACTGCGTGCCTTCGGGGCAACAATTCGGCGGCGTGCCGACGGGACGGTCAGCCGGACACTTCGGCGGCTCCTGCTGGATCGGCTCGCAATAGGCGCCGTACTTGTTCGGCTTCTCGAGGACGCGGTAGCCCGGCGGACATTCCCTCTTCTTAGGCTCTTCCTTCTTCGGGCCATACTCCTTCTGCTTCACGCACATCGGCGGGACGCCAACGGTCCCTGGCGGACAAGCGAGAGGCCGACAGGCGCGGTTCTTGTACTCCATGCCGCTCGGGCAGCAGTTGGGCGGCGTGCCGACCGGGCGATTGGGCGGACATTTATTGGGTGCCTTTAGGATGGCGACGCACACGCCGTTCCTGATCTCAGTCCCGTTGGGGCAGCGGCAAGCACCACGCTTGAACTCCATGCCTTTCGGGCAACAGTTGGGCGGCGTGCCGACCGGCCGATTGGGCGGGCACGCAGCAGGCGGCTTCGATGTGTCACTGCCGGCGCTGCCACCGGACTTGTCGCAGCGACGGCGCGCGCCGTTGCCACTTGGCTGGTATGTGCAGTCCGATGCCCGGAAGGACCTATACGCTTTCGCGCAAGCTCGAATGTCGCAGGGAAGGGTGCCGGGCGGCGGCGCCTTCGAGGTGTCGACGCCGCCACCTGACTGGGGCGCCTTGCAATCGGGCGGCGTGCCTGTCGCCCCCGGCGCGCAGGTCTCCTTCACAACAGCGCAGGTGCGGCCGTCCCATTTCCGCCCCTCGGGACAGGCGCAACGCCCGTCCTCGTTCAGCACCATGCCGCCGGTGCAGCCCGGGGCGAGCTTCACCTCGTGACACGTTTCGTCAGATTTGGTGCCCGCCGGAGAGGCGATGGTCGCGCAGTTCCTGAACGCGCCGCTCGCCGGCGCGTCGGCCGGCAGCTTCACCGTCATTGTGTATCTGTGCCGCTCGTTGATCTCAAGACGCATATGGCCCGAGCAGGTGAACGGGATCTGCGTCGGGGCGGGATTGCAGGGGAAGGGCTTGGCGCCCCCGACCGGCACGATTGAGACGATGGGTGCCGAGGCAAGCCCCGTCAGATTGTCGACGACGGTCACCGGATCGTCGTGCAGGATGGGGCCGGGATTGAAAATTTCCAGATCGAAGCGGCACTCCCCGCCCGGCTGACACGACTCGCCGCCAGTCTTGGCGATCTTCAGCGCGAACGGGTCGAGCCGCACGCTCGCGCAGGCCTCCTTGGGCACTTGCGGATTAAATGAATTGTTGCCGGCCGGGTCGTGCGATACCTGGGCGCAAAGCTGCAAGATATTGTTCTTCGCCCACTCAGGCCCCGGGTAGACGCTTACCGTGTTGCGCAAACCATTGAATGCCGGGAGTGTCTCCGGACTAATCGGCCATACGCATTTCGTGAGGGTCACAAAGTCCTCGGGGGTACACAGCCAGCGATCAAGCGCCGAGCTTAGTCTGGCCCTGCCGGAGATGCGGCCGGCCCCCTCACCCGAGAAGACGGTGTTCAAGGTCGCGACTTTGCCCGAGTAGCTTCCGGCACCTCTATTTATGACGCTGATTTCAAACGAGCAGGGACCAGCGAGCGAACAACTGGTTGCCTTTGGCACGACTTCGACGACGAGGTTCGGCGGCGGCGGCGGCGGGGGCGACGCGGGCTCGACGACTTGGATCTCGGCACAGACTTTCGCGGCATCGCCATTCAGGCTCGCGCAGTTCTTGATCGTTACCGGGATCTCCTTGGTCGATTGAATCTTGTAGCTGAGCGGCAAGGACACTGTGGCTCCGGGGGCAAGCGGGCCAGGATGTGCGCAGGAGAATTTAGGCTGCACGACCGGCCCGGTTTTGCAGGTCCAGGGGGCGGCGACCGGCTGCGGAGGAACGGACCACGTGCCCCCATTGATCGTGACTTCGTCATCGATCTCGATGGGTCCGGCGACCGCGGCTCCACCGGTATTGGTGACGTCAATCTGGAAATTGCAGCCGCCGTCATTCGTGCAAGATGCGACCGTCGCCTTCTTCGTCAACCTGAGAGGCGAGGCGAGCGGGATGGTGTCGCATGCCGGGACGGTGGCGTCCTTCAGCAGCGCGCAGTTCTTCATCTCCTTGACGGCGCCGGTCCCTGACCCGAGATCGAAGCCGATGAGAATGGTGGTTTTGCCGTTGGGCGGCAGGGCCACGTCCGGGTTTGAGCATTTGAACGCTTGGCCGTTCTTCTTGCAGGTCCAGGGCGGGGTCGGTCCATTGCCGATGTCCGTGTTGCCGAAGAAAGCGCCGTCGCCCGTGACGGTGTCGTCGAATTCAACCGGGCCCTTGAACTCAGTCGCGCTGGTATTGGTGATGGTGATGTCGAAATCGCAGGACCGGTTATTCTTGCAGGAACCCGGGCGCGCTGTCTTCTCGATCTTCAACGGTCCGGCTTTCGCCGTCTCTTTGACGGGAATAGTCGCACAGACGGGCTTGGCTCGCGGAGCGGCGGCTCCCGCTTGCGCTCCGACTGGTGCCGCACCGCCAGCCCCGGTTTGTGCGCCGCCGCCTCCACCGGGTGCCGCGCCCTCACCGGCAGGCGCTTGGCCTGTCACTGGCGGATCGAACAGAATAGCCGCCTGCGCCCCGCCGTCACGATCCCCGAATTTCACTGAGGCTCCGATTAGGAAGAAGGAGGCCTGTGCGTCCGGAGGAACGGTGGGCTTAAGGGTGAGTCTCAGTGTTAATGTCTCGCCTGGCTGTAGTGTGCTGGTCGGATTGGTACAGGTCGGGAACCCCGCTGCATCGCAGGCCCAATTGGGTGCGGATTGAACAGTGGCGTCGACGCTCGACGCCACACCCGGCTCTGTCCAGCCGATGGCTGGGCGGACAAACACCTTCACGCCATTGCCGATGAGCGTTTGCGTTCCCTTATTGCTGATCACGATATCGGTGGTGCAGCCACCCGCCGTCGGCGAGCAGGTCGGGGTGACAGATCTTATTTCAAACTTCAGACCGCCGTGCTCCGTGCCATCCGGCGCCGGCGGCGGAGCTTGGGGAAGTGGTGGCGGCAGCGGCGGCGGTGGACCACTAGGCGAAGCCGCAGTCAGCACCGCGCAGTTCTTCACTTCCTTGGCATCGCCAATGGAGCCCGGCAGGAAGCTCAGCTGAAGCTGGTCGGTGGTGTTCGCCGGGATCGGCCCGGGATGCGTACAGGTGAATTTCGGGGGCGTGGACACGCAGGTCCATGGCGGGTTCGGGCCGTCGGTGATCTTGGCGTCGGTAAGCGGAGAGCCTCCGGCGGTGAGCGTGTCCTCGATGACGATGGGTCCGGGAATTGGCTGCGAGGTTATGTTCTCGACGGTCACCTCGTAGGTACAGCTCTTGGCCTCGTTACAACTCACCGAGACCGCCGACTTGTCGACTTTAAGATCGCTTGGCGGCGGCGCCCCGATAATCGGCGGTGGCCCGCCAACGACGGGCGGTCCGCCGACAACGGGTGGGCCACCGACAACGGGTGGGCCACCGACGCTCGGCATTCCGCCGCCCGGACCAAAGACCGGCGGCCCGACGCCAACGACTGGTGGTCCACCGGAAGCACCAGCGAAGGCGGGGCCATCGCAAGCGTGAAGCACTGAGACGTCCCCGACATGGCCACGTAGCTCGGCCAAGTATTGACGGTCGTCGTAATTTACGAAGGCGCTATTTCGCGGCGGTAAATTGGCCGGCACCACCAGCGCTGCATCGTTGAGCTGCACACCGTGTACCGCACCACCGGGCGCGAGCCCGTCGGCGGTGGCGGCAAGCGTGCCACGGCAGACGCCGAGGTCGACGCTGCCGTCGGGGCGATAGCCATATTGCAGCGCGAGTCCGCCAGCGGCCGACCTGCCATTGTCAGGGAAGCCCGCGGCAAAGCGCTGTGGCTCGGGCGCCCAGAGGCCTGGCGTTGCCGGATCTTCCAGGACATAGCGCAGCACCTCGGCACCGCCCGGCTCGACGAACTGAACGTAGTCATATGGACTCCGGAGGACCCCGCGCTGCGCCAGGATCATTCGGCCTTGGTCGTCGAAGTCAATGCTCGTTATCGGCAACGGCCGGTCCGTCTCGATCTGCAGCTCTGAGCGAACGTCGTCGGTAAAGCTGCCGTCCTGGTAGAGGCCGACGGACCAGATTTCGGGTCCCGCATCCACGGCGTAGTAAAGACGACCGCCATGGACAGCGAGGCCGCGCACGCGCCGTTCAGCTTGCGTGAAGCCCCAGGTGGCGATGTCGTCCGGCTTGAAATCCGTGCTCGTGATGTCCATTCGTTTGCCGTCATCCGGGACGGGGGTGAGACCCCGTGCGGGACGACCCTTCACGCCATGATCGAATTGCTCGAGATCGGCGGCATTCAAGTCTAGCGCGAAGCGGTGGATGAGCCCGGAGTTGAGATCCGCCGCGAAGAGACTGCGGCTTTGCGGATCGAAGGCGAGGCCACCGAGGCCGGGACCGCTATTGGGTTTGCCGGTGAATGCGGTATCGGCGAGCGCGGTCGCTGCGCCGGTCGCTCCATCGATCTTCCAGATCGTGCCCGGACCGCCGCCGGGAAGGCCACCGAATTGACCGTCCATGAAGCGGGCGCCGGTCGCGCCGCTCTTCAGCCGAACAGGCTTGCCCTCGTCGTCCGGATCGGACGCGATAATCTGGATGCCGTAGGCGGAGCTCGCCGCAGCATAAAGGCTCGGCGGGCTGTCGGCGGTGCCGGCGTCGAAAGCGAGCCCGAAGACCTGCCCTATATTTTTGGCCGGCACGGCAACCTTCACGGGTGAGTCGACGATCTGACCCGCGGGTGCGCCACCCAAGGTAGAAACGTCGAAGACCCGCAAAGAAACGCCATCGATGTCGATCACCGTCTTGTCGATGGGATCGACGCCGGGTGCCAAGCTTGCGCCGGAGAGGGTGGTACCCGAGAACCCGGAAACGGCAAGGTCTGCCGGGGAGAACACGGCGCTCGAGGTGACTTCTGCAGTTCGGGCTGCTTCAGATGAGACGCAAAGAATTGCGATCAGCGCGACCGCTGTGCGCATGCACCGATGCTCAATCTTGATGCGCGCCTTCACTCGGCAGAACCCTCACTCGGCTCAGGCTCAGGCTCAGGCTCAGGCGCGGGCGCATTGGCGTCGCAATCATGCTCGTCCAGTAGCGTGACGATATCGCCGCGGTTTTCGTCGAGCGGCGGACCCGTCTTGTCGATGACGACAAGCAAGCCCTGCCAATGTTTGCAAGCCATCGGCACATTACCCTTGTCGATGCAGTCCTTCGCAGCAAAGACCTCTCGACCGAACCCCGCCATGGCGAGGATCCCTGACGGGGCGCCGGGAGCCTCCCATTTGTCGAAGAACTCCTCGCAAGTCGGGAGCCCCGGTGAAGGCTCGCCCACCAATATGATGCGCTCTTCGGAGTAGGCAGATGGAGATATTGGAGGCGCCGGAAGGGAAGCCCCGAGGACGATGACCAAACACGCGAACGGAACGTAGTTAGATCCAACACGGGTCATGCGACGTCCTCCAGATGCTACGGCTTCACCTTGAACAACTTGTCGCCACCCCGTGGCAGCGGAACGGCCGGCTCGACCGGCGTCGTCTGATAGTTCTTGAACCGGCCCGGTTGCATCCTGTCCAAGCAGCTGAGTTTCTTCAAACAGTCAACGCACGTGCTGCCGGTCTGGGCTGCACATTTTTCGCACGCTCCATTGCATGGTGTCGGTTTACCTACGAGGTCGTCCCGATAGCAGAAGCCGGATTTATTCGGTCCACTCCACCCAGGCGGACACGCTGCGGCCGCTGTCGCGCTGAAGGAAAACAGCGCGGCGGCGAATATAATCAAGCCTGCAATCGGCTTGGCAACGTTGGGACCGATCATGGTTTCCTCCTAGATCAAGCCGCGATGCTCTCCCATGCGATTGAGAATCCGAGCGTGGACGTGCCGCGCATCGAATGTCTCCATCGGTAACGAAAATCGGCAAATTAACGAAAGCCGTGGCAGGGGCGGTGTGGCCCTGCCGACCTCCTTGCATCGGACACGAAAGAAAGCTGCGCTTGGCACGCAGTTTGGTCCGGAGCCCCGATCATATCAAAGTTCTGGTCCGCCGACGTACCTTTTTTGTCGGCGGCGGCGAAGCCCTTGTCGTTTCCGACTAGCTCGGTTCGCTCAGGTCCGCTTAGGGTCATTAGCGGACATCAAAGCCCGCCCGCCAGATTGTCTGCTTGGGTGCCATTTACAGACGTCAGTCGCTGCTCCCTTGAGTGTGGTCGCCAAAGCCAATTTGCTAAGCTCGTGCCTTGGGTCGGCGCGCCGCTAGATGCCGATCGCGCTATAGGCTTCGGCGCAGCGGGCGATGGCGATCGAGTAGGCGGCGGTTCTCAGGTCGGGAATCCCGGCCCCGCTGCTCCAGACGGTTCTGATCTGGCCGTAAGCCGAACGCATGATGTCGTCGAGCCCGGACCGAACCAGGTCGATCTCCCTCGCCCCCTCGAGAAATAGGCTGGCCGTCTCCAAAGGGAACTTCGCGCCCGTCATGGCCTCCAGCGAGCGGGCCAGTATCTGATGGCTTGCCTCGTGATGACGCCGCTCCATCAGACCGAAGGGAATGTGGGTCAGGTTCTTCACCCACTCGAAATAGCTGACCACCACGCCGCCAGCGTTGACGTAGATATCCGGCAACACGATGATTCCGCGATCGCGCAGGATCTTGTCCGCCTCGAACGTCGTCGGACCGTTGGCAGCCTCAACAACGAGCTTGGCGCCGAGTCTGGGGCGTTACCGGCATGTATCACGCGCTCAATCGCCGCCGGGATGAGGATGTCGCACGCGCGTTCCAGGACAGACGCGCCATCGTCGACGAACTCGACACCGGCAAACCCTTTGACACCGCCCGTCTTGGTTAGATGAAGCTTCAGATCCTCGATGGGCAGGCCTTCGTCGGACCACACCGCGCCATCGCGCTCGATCAGGCCGACTACGCGGCAGCTGTCCTGCTCGCTCAGGAACTTCGCAGCGTGATAACCGACATTACCAAGACCCTGTACAATGAGCCGCTTGCCCGCCAAGGAGGGCGAAAGCCCCGCGCGCACCACATCGCTCTCGTGACGGAAGAACTCCCGCAGCGCATATTGGGCGCCGCGCCCCGTCGCCTCGATACGCCCATCGATGCCACTGGCGGCCAGCGGCTTGCCGGTCACGCAGGCCAGCGCATTAATATCGTTAGGGGACCAGCGCCGATACTCATCCGCCATCCACACCATGGTCGTTTCGTTGGTACCCATGTCGGGGGCGGGAACATTCTGGCTGGGGCCAAAGAAATTGTGCCGGGCGAGCTCTTGCGTGAACCGTCGCGTGATCCGCTCGAGTTCCTGACGCTCCCATTTTGCCGGATCGATCCGCAGCCCGCCTTTGGAGCCCCCGAAGGGCAACCCCATCAACGCGCACTTATACGTCATGAGGGCCGCGAGAGCCTCGACCTCTTCCTGGTCCACAAGCGGCGAGTAGCGAATGCCGCCTTTTGCCGGTGTCCAGTGCGTGCTGTGAACGGCGCGCCAGCCAATGAACGTCTCCATGCGACCGCGGAGCCGGACGCCGAAGCGGGTGACATAGGTGGCGTTGCAGTCCTTGATCTTCTCGGCAAGGCCCTCCTGCATGGGCACGAATCGCACGGCCTCATCGAACTGATTGTTGACGTCGTCGAGGAATGATTGCCCGCGCATTTGGGCCTCTGAAGCAAAGTTTGGATAAGACAGCGCCTGCGATCCTCTAAAGCGATCCGCCGGCAGGCTACAAGCGCGAGGCCCGCGCGGGCAAGCGGTCCCGGAAAATGACCCCGAACCGAGGCGGACTCTGGTCCTTAGGGCGACAGGAAAAAGCGAAAGGTAGGAATATTCGTCTGCTTTGGGTCAGAAGCGGACTTTAGGGCGCCGCTGAGCGACGTCCGCTAAGTGCCATCAGCGGACTCTTTCGATGAAATCGGACAGTGCACGGGTTGTTTGGTCGCAACACCCCTGTGCTGGAGCAGCATTGTGCCTCAAGGGCCGCGCCGGTGCGTCTTGCATTGTCGGTCATAGGTGGCAAGGCTAAAAAAAAGCGACCAGGCTTCGCCCTGGACCAAAGAGGTAAGGACGCAAAGATTCAAGGGGTAAGCGTCCTCCCGACACGGAAGCCGACGATGACGTTCCGGCCGTCGGTGGAGTACCCGCCGCGGTTGGCCGAGCGGAGGAAGTCAGAATTGCCGAACCAGGAACCGCCGCGAAGGGCGCGGTTGTTACAGTCACCGCCTTCCGTCCACGCCGAGCCATCCTCAGGTGCGCCTTCGTAATTGCCGTGCATGCAATCCTCGACCCACTCAAAAACATTGCCATGCATGTCGTGTAGTGCGAACGCGTTGGCGGCGAATGAGCCGACGGGCGCCGTCTGCTTGCCGTCCCACTGGCTGCCGCAGCCGTCGCAGTTGGCGTTGCCCTCGCCGATCTCGTCGCCCCAGGAATAAACCGTCTGAGTCCCTGCGCGTGCTGCGTATTCCCACTCGGCCTCTGACAGGAGCCGATAGGGCTTGCCGGTCATCTTGGAGAGCCATGCCACATAGCGCTGTGCGTCGTCCCAAGTGACGTTGATCACCGGCTGCCGGCCGTGCCCCCAGCCGCTGTCGCCGGCATGGGGGCAATCGCCATAGGCCACGCATGCGTCCCAATCGTCGAATGTCACCTCGAGCTTCGACACCGCGAACGGCCCGGCAATTGTGACCTCGTGCTGCGGGCGCTCATCATCTGTGCCTTGGCCCTCGGGCGAGCCCATCATGAACTTTCCAGCCGGCACGACCACCATCTCGGGACAGTCCTTGGCGCACTCCCTGAAGGCATCCTTGGGGTTGAGCGCCTGCTCCGCTTCCGCCGTCAGCACATGGGGCCGGAACTCGCTCATCATGTAGGGGCGTATGGTGCTGAACCAGCGCCAGCGTTCTTGCAGGTAAGCCTGGTTCATCCAGCCGATGACACCTGCGAGAATGGCAACACCCAACACGCCAAAGGCTGTCTGAGCGCGCCGCTTGCGAGCTTTAGCCATTTGCTCAGCCCTGCGGCACGCGGCAAGATAGTCCCGCTCCGTGGGCTCAAGGTTGGCGGCAAGGTCGGGCCGTTCGACCAGTTGCTCCGCCGTCTTCAGCCGCTCTCCCGCATGGGCGAGCCAGGGAACGCCCTTGGCGTTGGCAGCCCAATCCCGTGATGCGCGCTTGACGCCCTCCAGGACACTGAGCAGTCCGGCATCTTCGGCAAGCCAGCCCTGCAGCAATCCCCATTGGCGTAAGAGCGCCTCATGCACGGGCTCAATGGTGACCTCGCCGGTGTCCTTGGCAATGTCGGTCGCCAGCAGCCGTTGCTCGACCAGGAGATCGATCAGCGGGGCGCTCTCGTTGGGGATCTCAGAGCGGCGGGCAATGCGGCGGCGCGGGCTGCCGGTGTCGGGGTCGATCCCCGCAAGCCACGGAATGAGCCCCCGGCGCAGGAGAGCAAGACGCGCCTGTCGGTCGCGCGGGATTTTCGGGTCACTATCGGCTGCCTTGAGCGCTCGCTCGACGGCGGCCTCTATAGAGCCCTTGATCCGGCCAAGTTCCTCATATTCTGAAAGCTTGAGGTCGCCGTCCCCGCCAGCCTCGCGATAGAGCCGCTCGAGCGTGAAGGCGAGGAGTGGCAGTGCGTCCTTGGCGCCGCCTCTCTCGATGTCGGCAAGCAACTCATCGACAAGAGCCTCTTCGATCTTTAGGGCGCGGCTGGTGCCTTCGAGCCGCCGCGCCGGTCCCTTGATGACCTCGGCATAAGCCCCCTTCGGCATCGGCGGCAGGCTTAGCGCGTGCTGGCGCAGGCCTTCCAGGCTCTTGGCCATTTGCAATCGCTCGTAGGAGTCCGAGCGGATGGTGAAGACGGCAATCAGCGCCGGGTCGTCCTCGGCAACAAGCTTGGCGAGAAAGTCCAGAAAGAAAACAGCTTCTTCGCCTCCTTCCGCATGGAACAGTTCTTCGGCCTGATCGATAGCGAGAACCAGGGTTGGAGGCTTGGGAGACTTTGTGCTGTCGCCCGCGTGAACAGCCGTCTTCGCTTGGACCAGGTCCTGAAGGAGTGAGGCGATACTCGCTGGTCCTGCCTCGACGGCCTTGCGGATGTCGGCGCGTGCGCGGGGGAGCCCCGCCGCCTTCAGTGCCGTCTCCAGAGTGGTGATCAGACCAGCTTCGCCGCTGAGCACCGCGCGCTCTGGTCTGATCACCGGCAAAGGCAGAAAATGCTGGCTCTCGCGAGCAATCCTAGGGAGCACCCCAGCCCGCAAGAAGGACGACTTCCCCGCACCAGATGCACCGAGGATAACAAGCAATCTGGGTGGGGGCGCCTCTCTCAACCCCCGCAGCAGGTCGAGGCCGACGATGGTGGGGCCATCGCGGCCGAAGAAGATACCGGCGTCCTCGGCCTCGAGCGGCTCAAGGCCGCGATAGGGCGCACGCTCGGCATCACTTTCCGGTGGCCAGACAAAGTAGCGGGCGTCGAGGCCGGCCTGCATCAGCCCGATACGTAGACGCTCAAGTCCGTCCGCGGTGAAAGCCACCGTGACATCCTTGTCGCCTGGTGGCGGCCTCACCGTGACCTTGTGATCCCGCTTCCCCGCCGTGAGATCGACAAGCTGCCATTCCGCGGTCATCTCTGTTGGAAGGTCAGAGAATGGCGTCGGTTCGACGATCACTCCGAAGACGCGCTTGTTGAGGTTCTTGGCAAGCAGGAACTCAGCCAGACACCACTTCGATGCGGCCCACTCGGCGGAGACGAGGAAGATCACCAACTCGCAGCGCTCGGCTGCCTGCTTCAGTGCCGCCTGCCACCGCTCACCGGCCTTGAGGCCGCGCCCAGGATCGAGATCGAGGAACAGATCATCCCAGCCATGGCCGATTAGCCAGTCGCGCAAAGCGATGGCTGCGGCATTGTTCCCGCTCGAATGGCTCAAAAAAATGCGGGCCATGGCCGTCGTCCCCTTGCGGAAGGACCGTCCACGAACATCCTAGTTGAGACCTCAAGGCGTGTCAGTACACGGCCGCAACAGTCGTGCAGGCTTGCAACACGTCCGGTTGGGGTCAGAAGCGGACCTCGGCGAGCAGATCGGGGATGTCAGCTCTACCCCTCAAAGCAGACATGCTCGGCGTCGGA
>CAVQXI010000022.1:0-110817 GCA_963717875.1 uncultured Alphaproteobacteria bacterium | reverse complement strand
TAAAGGAGGTGACAGCCCCGCCGGGGTTGAGATTCAGGGCTTAGCGCAAGGGCACTACGGAGCTTCGCAACTCCTCTCCCCAGTGCTCTTGTAGACTGACCGGCCACTCCATTTCGGTGTGGCCGGTTTTTTTGGTAGGCCTTGGCTTGGATCAGACTGGGAAGAAAAGGTGAAATAAAAGAACGGCCCCGGCAATAACGCCGGGGCCAGGCAACTTGCAGGTAAGGTTGCTCGGCGCAAACCTTGCAACGAGGGGAAGACTAACCCCCTCCAGCGTCGCAGAAAATACCTCCTTGTAATTACATACTCGAGAGGATTGTGCCCAAGCGAGATGCTCTGAACTTGCATTGCCAAAATCGAAAAGCGGCAAGTCAAATCGGCACCGAAATCTAGGTCCGGCCGGTCTGGGACCTTTTCCAGACGGCTTAGCTTGCACCTTAACCAGGGAAATCTCCGTATGCCGGCGAAGATCATTGACGGGAAATCAATCGCGACCGCTGTGCGGGAAGACTGCAAACGGCGGGTCGAACAGTTGCAAAGTTTGGCCGGCCGCCTTCCCGGGCTCGCCGTAATCATGGTCGGCAATGACGCTGCATCAGCGGTCTATGTACGCAACAAGATCAGGGCGTGCCAGGATGTCGGTATCCGGTCCGAGCGATTGCTGTACCCGGCGACCGTGCCCCAGTCGGAAATTATCGACACGATCCAAGCCTACGGGAACGACCCGAATGTCGACGGCATTCTTGTGCAATTGCCATTGCCTAAGAGCTTCGACCTAGAGCAGGTCTTGGGTGCCATCAATGCAGAGAAGGATGTTGATGGCTTCCATCTCTATAATGTCGGCGGTCTCGTCATCGGGAACACGATCTTCCCGCCGTGCACGCCCTACGGCGTGATGTGTCTGCTGGCTCACGAAGGGATTGAGATTGCCGGACGCAATGCGGTTGTCGTGGGCGCCAGCAACATTGTTGGCAAGCCCATGGCTCTAATGCTCATGCAACGCGAAGCGACCGTATCAGTCTGCCACGCCAAGACGCGCAATCTCGCCGAGTTCACGAGTCTGGCGGACATTCTCATTGTGGCGGCCGGTCACCCGAATCTGATTACGGCGTCCATGGTCAAGGAAGAAGCTGCGGTCATCGATGTCGGAATCAATCGATTGCCGGGCGGCCGATTGGTGGGCGATTGCGATTTCGAAGGTGTGCGCAGTCGTGCGTCTTACCTGACGCCGGTCCCGGGCGGGGTAGGGCCGATGACCGTGACCATGCTGCTTGTCAACACCATAAACTCGGCTGAGCGCGCGCTGGGAGCGAGACCTAGGGATACGAAATCTCAGCCGGCATCTGTCTGCCAAACAGATATCTCTGGGCTCTAGCGACAGCGCCATTAGCACACCAGGTGAGGGCGGTCCCTGTTGCTCAGAGAACATTCCCTGTTCGCAGCCAATATTTCCCCGTTCTGCTTAGTAGGGAATTCCACCCGCAATTCCTTGTAGAGGCTGGCGTCCAGCGTCGCCCGAGGGCCTGATTCCGACTAAATTCCCTGTATTTTCCCGGAGATCAGGGAATTTGGCGGGCAGAGACGCGTTCGCTGCAGCCTCCCAGCACAGCCACCTAGTCGCGGCCTTCCTGGCTCTCACCAGACCCTCACCAAAAAGCGCTAGAGTTTACTGCCTGGCGGCAGCGCCCCCCAAGACCACGGACAGAGCTTCTGGAATACATCGGAATTCGAAGTGGGTGCCCTTTATGGGCTCACCATCGAGGTTCACGTGAAGGGACTTGCCCGTCTCGATCGTGAAGGCTGGGAGTTGCCGATAGAGCAGATACTCATTCCGAGGATTCATCGGGTCTCTCAGTTCTCCGACAACGCGGTTGGGATTCTCGGAGAGCAATCCGCTGACGACGGCGATGTCCAGCAATCCATCAGTCAGACTGGCCTGAGGCGCGACTTCATATCCTCCGCCGGCAAAGCGGCCGTTACCGATTGCCATGATCAGCATCGATCCCTCTTTCACGACCCCGTCGGGAAGGATCAGACGTCCTTCATAGGGCTCAAGCTGGAACGCCTTAACGAAACCCATAATGGAGTAGGCGACGCCGCCAAGAAGTCTTTTCATTTCCTGAGGAGTGGTCGCCGTAACTTCGGCGCCGAAGCCCGCACTTGCCACGTTGATGAAATACTGATCGTTCATCCGCCCGACGTCGATCTTCGTGGGGCTTCCGGTACACGCCAGTTCGAGCGCGCTCATCAAATCTTTTGCGTCGATGCCGGCCCCCTTCGCAAAATCGTTGGCCGTCCCCAGTGGCAGGATTCCAAGCGATGCCGTCGGAGGTACATCGCCCCTGATCATGGCATTGAGCACGGCGTTGATGGTGCCGTCGCCGCCACCGGCCACTACCCTCTGGGCACCGCTTTTGATGGCCTGCCGGACAAACCTTCGCAGGTCCTTCCTGCTCCAAGGAATATAGACATCGACGTCGATGCCCGCCTGTTGGACATGCTTCACTGCCGCCTTGACCTCTGGCCTGGTGCAAGACTTCTTATGCAGCACAAAGCAGGTTTTGGCCGGCTTTTTCAAAACTTCGATTCCATCGAATTTGGCGCGATAATAGCGGCGGCCTTGGCGACCGCGCTACTCTTGCGATTACGCGG
The DNA here is from genome assembly GCA_963717875.1 of uncultured Alphaproteobacteria bacterium. Taxonomy (GTDB): domain Bacteria; phylum Pseudomonadota; class Alphaproteobacteria; order Rhizobiales; family Methyloligellaceae; genus Methyloceanibacter. The sequence goes on along the minus strand of CAVQXI010000022.1, from coordinate 108,165 downwards.
CTTCGTTACACCAAGAGCTCTAAGCACCGCGTCGAGAGTTTGGTGGATGAGGTCCGGGGTTGCGCGCCGCTCAAGACTGCCGCGCGTAACCTGAACCCTGGCGCTCTATCGGCGGGAGAGTGACGTCGCCGAGCCTAGTCCGAGTCGACGAAGCGGACGGCCTTCTCGTAGATCAATAGCGCCACGCAGCCACCGACGCTGCCCGGCGAATGGCGCGTGCCGGGTGGGTGGATGACGAAGCTGCCTGCCGGATACGAACTGCTCTCGTCGTACTGGTCGCCCTCCAGCACGAGCAGTTGCTCATAGCCGACATGCTCGTGCAGCGCAACGCGGGCGCCACGCTCATAACGGAGCAGCACGGCGGAAGCCCCACCGTCCGGCTCCTGGTAGAACCAATGGGCGGTAACGCCCGGCCGGAACGGCTGCCAGTCGCTCTCGTCGCGCAAGCTGCGCACATAGTCCAGAAGGTTGGGGATCGTCAGCGGTGTGGGGAGCGCAAGCATTGGTCAGTCTCCGTCATTCGCCCGGATGGCCATGCGCGGGCCGCACCGATGCACGGGATTTGGCGGCGGGTGTCGGCTTGGGCGCCGGCTCTGTCTCGACGTCAAACCAGTTGTCCTCCAGCCAGCCCAGGCCGAGCATGAGCCAGGTGGTGAACACGAACGGCGCGGAGAGGGTCTGCACGCCCAAATCGGCAATCGCGGGGGTCATGATGGTGGCAAGCAGGGCGCCCAGTATGGAGAGCCTGAGCTTTCCGCCGCAGACAACGAACACCGAAACCGCCGTGAGAACGCCGTTGAACCCGTAAAGCCCGAGGTTGGCGCTCCCCGGGTCTACGTCGCGATAATAGTAAGCCACCATGGTGCCGATGATGGCGCCGAAGACGGCCAGCACGCCGTGTCGCCAGTTGCTGAGAAACACCCCGCTGGCAAACAGTACGCCGGACAGCACCGTGGGAGCGAACAAGGCCTGCCCCAGACTGAACAGCACCGCTGTGACGGGATGAAACGTGGCGTGCGTCGTCGCCGCGAAGGTGAGCGGCTGAACGGCATCGATTTGTGGTGCCAATGCATAGAGCGCCCAGAACACGATCAGAAATGGAAACGCAAGCGTCGGGAACGGCAGGACGGTGATGCACATGCGCACCAACACAATGGTGATGGCGACGCAGACGACGAGCACGACCCACATGCCGATATTGGTCCAGCCGGTCTCGAAGAAGGCGGGAAGCGCGAGCGCAATCAGGCAGGGGTTGAGACCCGGAAGCCCAGTCGAGAGGACCGCGCCTCTGTCGCCCAGGAGCATGCGGCCGGCGGGCGCCATGATGCCGGCCACCAGAAGATAGGCGGCGCTAATCGGCGACGCGACGAGAACGGCCACCAGGAAGAACAAGCCCGTCAGCTCGTTGCTCTGAAAGCACATTTGCGAAGTGCCCCGCAGAACGAGCCGCCAGTACGGAACCTGACCCGGCACTGCGGGCGGGAAGATGTAATCGACGGGCTGTTTCATCACCGACTTCATTTCACCCCTCGCGACGCCGACTGAGGGGCGATCATGTCCTCTAGGGTAGAGGCGGGGAGCAGCGTCGCCGGCAGCATCACGATGCTATGCAGCGAACGACGTGGCCGAACTAACTTGCCCCGGCTGCTCCTTAGCCAACAGCTTCAGCAAGGCGTCTGATTTGCAGGTCCAGCCGACGATGCCACCCTGGGCAACCAGCGCCTTCAGGGTCATGTCCTTGAACTCGGGGAAGTAACTGTCGGTGCCGTCCTCCACCAGGATGCAGTCGTAGCCGCGGTCGTTCGCACAGCGCATGGTCGTTTGCACGCAGACCTCGGTCGTCACGCCCGTGATCACGAGCTGGGTGATTTTCCGAAGCTTCAGATAATCGTCGAAAACAGTGTTGTAGAATGTATCCTTGCCCGGCTTGGAGATGACGAGTTCCCATTTGGCGGGCGCGCACTCGGGGATGAAGTCCGATCCCTCCTCGCCGTCGATCAGGATCCGCCCCATCGGGCCCTCGTCCCCGATCTTCAGCTTGGGGTTGCCGCGGTTCCGCTTGGCGGCCGGAAGGTCGGAGAGATCCGGCTTGTGGCATTCCTTGGTGTGGATAATCGGCAGCTCGGCCTTGCGAAAGGCTTCTTGGAGCTTGGCGATAACCGGGATGCAGGGCTTGAGATTCTTGATATTGTCGCCGAGTGACTCGGCGAATCCGCCCGGCTGACAGAAGTCTCTCTGCATGTCGATGCAGACCAGGGCAACGTGGTCGAAACTGAAATCGTAGTGAAATGGCTTCGCGTCAACTATCGGCATGTCTCTCGCTCCATTGTTTGGCAGGGGGCGTCGCCGGACGGTTCGCCGCAACGGCATGAGTAGTCCGGCTGAAACGCTTAGAATAGATGGCTTAAGATTTGGTTTGAGAATCCGGTGGATTTAAAAGAACAAGTCTGTTCTTCGCTGAACTGGTAGGGTACAGGCGTGTTGTTCGCCTGTATCCGTACAGAGATTCTTTGGCCCGCACCCGCTAAAACGGAATAATGATTTGGGTCGAGCCATCCAGGGCCATGCCAACACCAAACGTATCTTTTGACCGGTTGGGGACGAGCACACGGTCGGTGAGCCCGGCGCCCATATTAGTAGTCGAAGGATAGGGTCTCTGAATCGGCTGTGGCCGAAAACCCCATCCGCGTCGATTAGCTGAACTAATCACGGCTATGCGGGAAGCAATTCGCTGCTAGCTCCAGAAAATTCCCTGGCTCTCTCCAAACCCCACCAATCACTCCCGAAGAAGTGCGTTCGCTGATCAACGGCGTTCATCACTGGGATGAAACATCTTCAATATCGCTCACCGGCGAGGATCGATAATGGTTGCGCGATTTGATTCTGCAAGAGATGGGGGAAGATGTCGTGAAAGCATTCGAGACGCTCGTGGTCGCGCTGGGCGTCGCGCTATGGCTCCCCATGACCGGTCAAGCCGCAGAGGAATCCGCTCCATCCGCAAAGAATCAAACACCGACAACTGCTTACATAACGGCGTCGAAGCAGTGTCTCAATTCCGTGGTGAAACTCTACGACTTCTGCACCAAGTCCAACGCTTCTCCGATTGTGTACACAATGGAGTTGGAGCAGTGCCTCAGAGCCGTGGTGAGTCTCTACAATTTCTGCAGCAATCCCCACGAGGCTGCGATCGAACCGCCACCAACCGCATCCCTCAATCCTCCCTGCAACTTGCGGGACTTGCGGACGGTGTACAAACCCGCCTCCGGATGCGGCGACTAAGGTCGTCCCCGGTGGCGCCGCTAAGGCTGTTTTACCTGAAAATTCATGAGATTAGTGATTGACACGGAGCGCCCATGGGAGTTCGCTATGCTTAGAAATTCGATCAGAACTGTCCGAGGAGCGTTGCGTTGACCGACGCTGAGACCTTGGACCGCAGGGCGTTGAGTCCCGCCGCGCTAGTCCCTCATCACGAGGCAGCCGGGACCTCGAACCCCCAAGCGACCCAGGCCGTGAAGGCCAACGAGACGCCAAGTCAAGTGCGTCATCAAGCGGCCCATCGATCCGTGCACCTCCGAGGCATCCCCGTGGAAGCCGATTCGTAGGGCGTATATGCGCGTGATCGGGGGAGGAACGGGCTGATGCTTTACGACACGACGCTTCTACGAACCTTTGTCGCCATCTGCGATGCCGGCAGCTTCACCAAGGCCGCGCGCGAGGTGAATCTCACTCAGTCTGCGGTAAGCCACCATGTGAGACGGCTGGAGGATCAGGTCGGCCTGCCCTTGATCGTGCGTAATACGCGCGGACTCAAGCTAACGGAGAAAGGCGAGGTCCTCTTGTGCTACGCGCGGCGCATCCTCGCTCTCTACAAGGAAGCCGAGCAGCACCTGAGCGGAGGCGGGCTCGTGAGAATTGGCGCGCCGGAATTTTTCGATATGCGCATGCTGTCGTCCTTGCTTGCGCAATTCGCCGCCCACTATCCGGCGGTCCGCGTACAAGTGGAACTCGGCATCGCTCCCCATATCTTGGCGCTCCTCGACGAGGGCGAACTCGATCTGGCGATCGTTTTTAGCGAGCTCGGCGAAGGGCAAGGCGTCTCGCTATCTCGCGAGCGGCGGGTTTGGGCGGGAGCGCGGTCGATTCATCTCGGCCCGGACGAGCCGGCACCGCTTGCGCTCTATCCGCCTTTCTGCCCCTGGCGGCAAGTCGCCTTAAACGCGCTCGATCGGGCCGGCCGGGCTTGCACGATCATGATTCAGGGCACAGACACGTCCGCCATTCTCTCCGCTGTCGAGGCTGGCCTCGCGATCGCAATCTTTGCCGAATCCGCATTACCACCGATGCTCAAAGCGCTTGGCGCCGCCGAGGCGCTGCCGCCGCTTCCCGATTTTGAATTCGTGCTGCAGCGCAGCCGGACAACGTCGCCCGCGGCCGACCATCTCTCCGAGATGATCGTCAACTTTTATCAATTCTCGACCGCGCTGAAGCCGGAAGCCTGCATGAAAGACGAGCAGCGCTCGCAGCGTCAGCGGGAGGGAACAGGCTGATGCTGTACGACACGACCCTTCTACGTACATTCGTCGCCATCTGCGACGCCGGCAGCTTCACCAAGGCCGCGCGCGAAGTGAATCTCACTCAGTCTGCGGTAAGCCACCATGTCAGACGCCTGGAGGACCAGGTCGGTCTGCACCTGATCGTGCGTAACACGCGCGGCCTCAGACTGACGGACAAGGGCGAAGTCCTCTTGTGCTTCGCACGGCGCATCCTCGCTCTCTACAAGGAAGCCAAGCAGGACCTGGACTGCGACAGAGGCGGGCTATTGAGCATCGGCGCGCCTGAATTCTTCGACATACAGATGCTGACGTCCTTGCTTGCGCAATTGTCCAACCGCTATCCGACGGTCCGCATGCAAATCGAGCTCGGTGTCGGTCCCGAGATCTCAGCGCTTCTCGACGAGGGGGAACTCGATCTCGGTATCGTCGGTAACGAGCTCAGCGTAGGACAAGGCATCTCGTTGTCGCGCGAGCGGCGCGTTTGGGCCGGCGCGCGGTCTATGCAGCTCGATCCGAACGAGCCGGCGCCGCTTGCGCTCTTTCCGCCTTTCTGTCCCTGGCGAAAAATCGCACTGGACGAGCTCGATCGGGTCGGCCGGGCGAGCACGGTCGTGATTCAGAGCACAAGCACGTCGGGCCTCCTCGCCGCGGTCGAAGCCGGCCTCGCGATCACGCTCTTTCCCGAGTTCATATTGCCGCCGACGCTCAAAGTGCTTGGCGCCGCCGAGGGGCTGCCGGCGCTTCCCGATTTCGAATTCGTGCTGCAGCGCAGCCGGACAACGTCGCCCGCGGCCGACCATCTCTCCGAGATGATCGTCAACTTCTACCAGCTCTCGACCGCGCTAAAGCCGGAAGACGGCATGAACGGTGAGCAGCACTCAGCGCGTCCGCGCGTCGACTCCTAGAGCGTTCGCATCCCGCAACCATCTGTTCAGCATATAAGAAGGTCGTGCAAGTGCACTTCGCGGCGGCGGTTCCGTCATATCAGCCGCTGATTGCGCCCATAAACAAAGGCGTTCGACCGACTTGTAATCATCCATGAACGCCATTCATCGCCTGGATGAAGCATCTTCAATACCGCTCGGCGGCGAGGATGGATAATCGTATGCCGCGAGGCAGGGCGTCGCGTGATCCATTGGGGGCACATCCGCGTCGTGCCGGTTGCTGACTGTGTAGGGACAAGGTCTGCGCGTTCGCCGACGGCAGTTAAACCCATCTTGAGGAAGGTCAATCGCACTTCGTCAGGTAGGTAGCGCGCTGTTGCTTTACTCAAAATCGATCATGCTTTTCGAGTAACTCCAGTCAAAGGCGTAACATGGATCAGCGTATATCCCTTCAAGCGCAGAACCCTTTGCGGCATGCATCCTCATTCAGGGGGAGGGGGAGCACGAACGACAATGCACCTCAGAGGGTCAAGCCGCATATCTGCGTTACCGACGGCAAGCACCACGTTCGCAAATTTCTCAGAGAGACTCTGAGTGAATTCGGTTTCACGATTTCTGAGTGTGCTGACACGCTGGACCTGAGTGCGATGCTCGACAGGAAGCCGCCAGATCTTGTCGTTCTTGGGCTGACGGAAGATGGGGTTTCGGCCGGTGAAACGCTGAGGGCGCTCGCCGAAAAAGATTTTGCCGGCAAGGTCCTTCCTTTCGCCCGACGCGATTCATCTGTCATCGGAGATGTTGAGGAGTTCGCCGAAACGCTGGGCATTGCCCTGCTACCGCCGCTCCTGACGCCTTTTAACGATGAACGTTTGCGGGACAGCATCGCGGCACTGCTGCCCGAGGCCTCGGATGGTCCTCTATTGGATATGTCGGAGGCCGTGGATTCGGGTTGGCTCGAGCTGTGGTACCAACCGAAAATCGATGCGCGCACGCTCGCGATGCGGGGCGCCGAGGCGCTGCTGCGTATACGTCATCCCGTTTGGGGAATCGTCCCCCCAGCCTATTTCATCGCCGATGACGGTGATCCTCGCTCCGGGCTGGTGTCTGAAACCGTCATCGACCATGCGGTCGAAGATTGGCACCATTTCTTCTTCGAGCGCGGTCCCATCGAACTCGCGATCAATCTGCCTATCCCCTTTCTCCAAGAGCCTGACTCGCTCGGCTGCCTTTATCAGAAGCTGCCGCGCCACGCCGCCTTCGAAGGATTGCTCGTCGAAGCCAATGGTACCGACATCCTGCGCAACCTGGACGTCGTAAGGGATCTTGCGAAACGGCTTCGCGCCCACAAGATCGCAATCTCGATCGACGATCTCGGCGCTGAGTGGCACTCATTTGCCGGACTTCGAGAGTTCCCCTTCGTCGAGATCAAAGTCGATCGGAAATTCGTCAGCGGCTGCGCCAACGATCGTCTGAAGCAATCGATGTGCCGCAGCATTCTCAAGCTTGCCAATGGCTTTGGCGCGCGCACGGTGGCCGAAGGCGTCGAAACCTGGTCGGATTTTCACGCCGTGCAGGAGATGGGCTTCGACTTGGTCCAGGGGTTCCTGTTCGCGAAGCCCATGAGCGCGGAAAGTCTCGTCCAGAGTTCCTGGATGCTCCCGAAAGCGTGTCGTCACCGATCTCGGACATCGAGTCATCCCGACTGATCTGCGCGTCGCCGTCAAACGAAGACGACTGTCGCGCGCACAAGTCACCCATGAACGCCATTCATCGCCAAGATGAAGCATCTTCAATACCCCACTGCGGCGCAGATCGATATGCATTCAGAAAACTGATTTCCATACGGACGGGTGGGGGAAGTCGACGTGAAAGCATTCAAGATGTGCGTGGCAGCGCTCGTAGGCGCGTTGCTCGCAGGTGGTGCGGCGCACGCCGCCGACTTCATCGTCAATAGCCAAAGCGAGCTGATCAATGCGATCACCAGCGCCAATGCCAGCACGGACGCGGTCAACACCATCACGCTTGGGCGCAACATCGCCCTGAGCCAAACGCTGCCGACCCTCAACCCGCAGTCCGGCAGCCAACTCGTCATCAGTGGCGGGAACAACACGATCGACGGCGGGGGCAGCCAGCGCATTTTCTTCGCCAACACCGGCGACATTGCCATCCGCGACGTCACGCTCGCCAACGCGCTTGCTCAAGGCGGTGACGGCGGCAAGGGAGGGGACGGCGGGGGCGGCGGCGGCATGGGCGCCGGAGGTGCTGTGTTCGTCCGTGGCGATCTCGACGGTCATGTGGGCGCCAGCGTCACCTTGCGGAATGTTGACATCGTGGACAACGCGGCCGTTGGCGGAAGCGGAAACTTTGAAGGCGGTATCAACGGCTTTACGGCTGGCGGCGGCGGACTCGGTGGAGATGGTGGCACGTACCCAACCGGCTACAACAATACCCCCAGAGGCTCTGGCGGTGGAGGAGCGTTGCCGGGCGAGAACGGGCAAACAGGAAGCGGGACGACCGGGGGCGCCGGGGGTGGGCCGAGCGGGGGTGACGGCGGTGCCGACCATTTGAGTGGACAGCAAGGAGGGGATCTCTCCGGCGGCGGTGGCGGTGGCGGCGGCTTTAACAGCGGCGGGCCCGGCGGTGACGGTGGCTTCGGCGGCGGCGGCGGCGGCGGCGGCGTCGGCGGTGACGGCGGCTTCGGCGGCGGTGGTGGTGGTGGTTACGGCGGCGGCGGTAGCGAGGGCGGTTACGGCGGCGGCGGTGGCACTGCTGGCGGCTTCGGCAGTGTTTCGGCGGGGGGCTTCGGCGGCGCCGGCAGCACAAGCATCCGGGGTGGCGGAGGCGCCGGCATGGGCGGTGGCCTTTTTGTCATGGAGGGCGGAACGCTCATCATCGAGGATGGCTTCACGGTCAACGGCAACACGGTAACTGGTGGAGCGTCGGCAGGTGGCGCGACCCACGGCGAGGCGTTCGGCGCGGGCCTGTTCTTTCAAGGCAGCGGCAATGCGACGATCCGGCCCGGCGCCGGGCAGACGCAGACCATTGGCGACGTCATTGCCGACGAGGCCGGTGTCGTGGCGGGCGGCTACACGCCGCCGGCCGGCTTCACGCCGGGCGCATGGAGCCTGACCAAGGACGGTGACGGCACGCTCGAGCTGACCGGCGACAACGCGTTCACCGGCGGTACGGTGCTCGACGGCGGTGCGCTGAGCGTGGGCCATGACAACGCGCTCGGCAGCGGCACGCTCACGGCGCTTGGTTCTGCCGGCATTCCGGTACTGGACATCCAGAATGGGATTGCGATCGCGAACGCCACTGACCTGCAAAGCGATCTCGGCATCAACGTCGGTGCCGGAGCACTGGGAACGCATGCCGGCGCCATCGGCGGTGCGGGCGGTCTGTATAAGATCGGCGCGGGCACGCTGACCCTTTCCGGCAGTAACACCTATTCTGGCAGTACCGACGTGTACGCGGGCACGCTGCAAGCCGGCGCCGAGGATGTGTTCGGGTCCGGCGCAATGGGCGTCTCGGCCGGTGCCGTCGTCGACCTCAACGATTTCAACCAGAGGATTGGCTTTCTCGCCGGCGCCGGCGACGTGAAGCTTGGCACTGCGACGCTGACCACGGTCGGCAACCTCGACAGCACATTTTCCGGAATCATCAGCGGCAGTGGCGCTCTGACCAAGGAAGGCGGCGGGAAGCTCGAGCTGACCGGCACCAGCACCTATACCGGCCCGACCACCGTCAATCATGGCACGCTGATCGTGAACGGTACCATCGCATCGGAGGTGACCGTCAACGCTGGCGGCATGCTGATGGGCTCCGGAATGGTCGGCGGCGACGCGATGATCATGAGCGGCGGCATGTATGCGCCCGGCAATTCCATCGGCACACAGACGATTGCCGGGAACTTCACGCTCAACCCTGGGGCTGTCCTGCAAATCCAGGTGAATGCCGCCGGCCAGGGTGACAAGGTGATCGTCAACGGCACGGTGAACCTCACCGGCGCCACCTTGCGGGTTCTTGCCGCCAACGGAAATTACAAGCCCAAGACCGACTACACGATCATCCAAAATGACGGCGCCGATGCCGTTGCCGGCAAATTCTCCGAGGTGACGTCGAGCCTCGCCTTCCTGACGCCGACCGTGCTCTACAATGTCGGCGACGGTAACGACGTGGTGCTGCAACTGGAGCGTAACAGCGCCTATCTCTGTTCCGTGGCCAAGACAAAGAATCAATGCAACGTGGCCACGGCGTTGGATCAATTTCCCACGAACGATGCGCTGTTCCTCGCCGTGCTCAATCAGACCGCTGCCGGCGCGCGCCAAGCCTTCAATGCGCTGTCGGGCGAGATCCACGCCACTGTCCCAGGCGTGCTCGCTGACGACAGCCGCTATGTGCGCGAGGCGGTGCTGGGGCGGCTGATGCAGGCCGGGCATATGAGCGGGGGGGACGGGTCGGTCGCGCTTGCCGCGGCCGGCCCGCAAACCGCCGCCGTCGATGCCAACGCCATGGCGCTCGGCTCTGACAAATCCTTGAGCGCGCCGCCGGCACCTTCACCGCTTGCCTTCTGGACCCACGCCTATGGCGCCTGGGGCGATTTCAATGGCGACGGCAATGCCGCGACCGCGGACCGCAATCTCGGCGGCTTCATTTCGGGAATGGACTCGCAAGTCGCGGGCTCCTGGCGGGCCGGTCTTGCTACCGGCGCCTCGTTCTCAAATGTCTCCGTGGATGCGCGCTATAGCTCTGCCAATGTGGAGAGCTACTATCTCGGCGGCTATGCCGGCGGCATGGCCGGCCCGGTCGCGCTCAGAGGCGGCGGCATGTGGGCCTGGAACGACATCGACACCTCCCGCGCCGTCATCTTTCCGGGCTTCTACGAGAGGCAGAAGGCCAGCTACAACGCGGACACCGGCCAGCTGTTCGGCGAGGTCGCCTATCCCACGCAAGTTGCTGGCATGGCGCTGGAGCCCTTCGGCGGCCTCGCCTATGTCTCTATCGACAGCGAGACCATCCAGGAGAGCGGCGGACCTCTTGCCTCCCTGCGCGGGAGTGCCGATCAGGACGTCGGCTATTCAGCACGGTCGGGCCTTCGTACTGCGACGACCATGCATTGGGGCGCCATGCAAATCGTCCCCCACGTCTCCGCCGCCTGGCAGCACGCCTTCGACGGCGTGACGCCCGCTGCCGGGCTTGCCTTCGCCTCCAATGGCATCGGCTTCACGGTCTATGGCGTGCCGCTTGCCGAAGACACGGCCCTGATCGACGCCGGTCTCGACTTCGCCCTTGGAGAGCGCACCAGCGCCGGCGTGTCCTACACCGGCCAGTACGGCGATGGCGTCACCGACAACGGCGTCAAAGGCCATTTCACTTGGCTGTTCTAGATCGCGCGTGAGGCCAGTTCCTGTTGGAGGAGAGTGAAATGGCCGAGCCCAGGACCACATTCTTGAGGAGTAGCTATGGCCAATCCCACACTTCGTACGCTGACGGGCATGGACCCAAATCCTGCCCCGATATCGAATAGTGCGCTCGTGCTCATCGACTGCCAGCAGACCTACCGCGAAGGCGTCATGCAGCTAGAGAATGTCGAGGCGGCATTGAACGAAGTGGCCGCATTGCTGCGGCGGTTCCGTAAGGTGGGGCGTCCTGTGATCCACATCATGCACGACGCAGGCTCCGGCACGCCTTACGACATCAACGCGCCCATTGGTCAGATCGCCGACATAGTGGCGCCTCTCGAAGGCGAGCCGGTCATTGTCAAAAAACTCCCGTCTGCCTTCGAGCAGACAAATCTCGACGCGGAGCTGAAGAGACGGGGGGTCGACAGGGTCGTGTACGTGGGCTTCATGACCCATATATGCGTGAACTCGACCACGCGCGCCTCGTTTAACCGCGGCTACGGCAACACCGTGGTTGCCAGCGCGACGGCGACGCGCGCAATCCCCAACCCCGCGACCGGCTCAGACATACCCGCCCGGCAGTTGCAGGATGCAAGCCTATCGGCGCTCGGTGACATGTTTGCCGTCGTGGTTCCGAGGGCGGACGGCGTTCCGGATTAGGGGCAACCCTAAAGTCTGTTTTGAGTGCAGGGTCATCGACGGGTTGATTGGGAATGTCCGCTGTTTCGGCAGTTGCGGTGTGCGCTGGGCGTCCAGCGTTTTCCGACGGCCTTATTTCAAGCAATTTCCTTGTATTTACCCGTTGATCGGGGAATTTGACCGCTGAGACGCGTTCGCCGCAGCCTCCCAGCACAGCCACCTGGTCGCGGGGTTCTCTCGCTCTCTTCAGACCCTCTTCAAAAAAGTCCCGAAGACGGGCGAAAATGCGCCGCCAATTGGCATCACTAGGGGAGCACCATGAAGACCAAGAGAGACGGCATTAATCCCTCGGCCGAACCCAGCGGTACCGGCTGTGTAGAATGTTTGGCGATGGGCAGCTGGTGGTTCCATCTTCGCAGGTGCGCTGAATGCGGTCACATCGGCTGTTGCGACAGCTCGCCCAATCAGCACGCATCAAAGCATCATGCCGAGACGGGGCACCCGGTCATCAGGAGTTTCGAGCCAGGCGAACAGTGGTTCTACGACTATCGCACCCAAGATCTGTTCGGAGGTCCAGCCTTGGTTGCACCGGAGTCGCATCCGCTCGATCAGCCGGTACCAGGGCCTGCCGGACGGGTACCCTCCGACTGGGAAGAACAGCTTAACGAGTAAGGCGCGTGCAGCGTGACCGCGCTACTCCGCGACTTCAGGCATTTCATCGGCTGCACACGCGCCGGCGGCTTTGAGAGCGCGGCCCCACCAGACAGATCTCATGTCCGTCTTGGGTCAAAACTCCCCCGACTTCTGGTCGACCGGCGCTTTCGCTCTAGCATTCCGGCTTGGCACTCGCTGGCGGGGCGTCTAGTTTCGGCGTGCACACCGGGGAGGCGAAATGGGCCAACCACTGCGCAGCATCACGATTGTCGGCGGCGGCACGGCGGGCTGGCTTGCGGCCGCCTTTCTCAATCGCTTCTGCAAATCGAAAGATACCAAGCGCAATCTCGAGATAACGCTGATCGAGTCGCCGGCGATTCCGATTGTCGGCGTCGGCGAAGCGAGCCTGCCCGGCATGGTCTATCTGCTAAATCAACTCGGCGTTTCGGAATCCGAATTCTTCAAGCTTACGGATGCGACCTTCAAGGTTGCGGCGCATTTCATCGACTGGAACCGCGACGACAAGGGTCGGCCGATCGAGTTCCTGAATATCCTCAACGCCCCCGGCGCGATCGATGGGCGCCAGCTCGCCGACTATTTTGTCACGTTCCATCCGGCGCGCGCCACGCCGGAGGCCGGCCTTGCCTATGTGCGCGATTTTTCGCCGGTCGTAGAGATCGTTCGCGGCAATCTCGCGCCGCGCCGTCCCGGCGCGCCTGATTTTAGCGGCGAGCTTGGATACACATACCATTTCGACGCCACAAAGCTCGCCGCGCTCCTGAAAGACGTCGCGACGAGCCGCGGTGTGAAACACGTCCTAGATGATGTGGACGCCGTCAATCTCGACGAGCGCGGATTCGTCAAGTCGCTCACGCTGCGCCGCCAGGGCGAGCACGCCATCGACCTCGTCATCGATTGCACCGGCTTTCGTGGATCGATTCTTCAGCAGGCTTTGGGTGAGCCGTTCGAGCCCTATGGCGACTATCTGCTGAACGACCGCGCCGCCGTCGTGCAGATCCCGGACAAGGATCCGCGCGTGATCGCACCGACAACGCGGGCGACAGGTTTTTCGGCCGGTTGGAATTTCCAAATCCCTCTGACGACGCGCATCGGAACGGGCTACGTCTTCTCCAGCCAGTTCATCTCCGACGAGAAAGCCATCGAGGAGCTTCTCGCCTTCTACGGCGATCGGGCGAAGGGCTGCGAGCCGCGCATAATTCCCATACGCACTGGCCGTGTGCGCAATGCCTGGGTCAAGAACTGCGTCGCACTGGGCCTTGCCAGCGGCTTCATCGAGCCCCTGGAGGCGACGGCGATTTTCATGTCCGATCTGGGCGCGCGCTGGCTTCATCACTACCTGCCGACGCAGGATTTCGAACCCGAACTCGCCACCGCATACAATCGCCAGATAAGGCGCGTGTATGAGGAGGTGCGCGATTTCGTGCAGACTCACTATCATCTCAACAATCGCCAGGACTCCGAGTATTGGAGAGCGGCGCGGGAAGGGGTGAAGCTCTCGGACCGCCTCCAGGAAAATCTCAAAGTGTGGCGGCACACGACGCCTGAGGATGTGGACCTGGACAGTGCATTTCTCTTCGGCGGTCCGGTCTACACGCTTCTTCTGATCGCCAAGGGCTTTTACAGGGACGTTCGGTTGGCGAAGGCGTCGTCTCTGAACCGCGCGGCGTTCGATCGGTACCGCACCGAGGTGCGCAATGCGCGGCCCGCTCAGCTCGCAGGTCTCATCAGCCATGCCGAGTTTCTGAACACCGGGGGCAAGGCCCCGGTCGGCTCGTTGGCGAGTTCGCACCCAGCCGCGGCACCGGCCTTCGGACTAACCAATACGAGGATCAAGTTCCCGACCCAGCCGGCATATCCACCAGTCCGGCGCAAGCCGAAGGGGCGGTAGCCGCGCTCGTCCCTGTTGGTGGGTCTCAGAGACTCCGGCGTGCCGCTGTCGACGGCTCCGGCTCGCGGTCAAACCGCTCTCCCTGCTTCCGCATCCAAGCGATGGCGTCCTCGCGGCGGCCACTGAGAAGCTGGGCCCAGCGCGTGCTCCTGAGCTCCTTCTCCCGATTGCCGGCCCACCAGAATTCCTTGACGACCATGAGTGTCCAGCCCTGGCGTCCAGGCCAGGTCATGGTCACGACCTCGACGGCAAACCCATGCCTGCCGCCAGAAAAGCTGTGCCGCTCCCGCTCGCAAGCGACCCCGTCATGGCTCCAGCACGACAGCGTCAGGCTTGGATTGGCAGCAGCAAGTAGCAGATCGAATGTGCGGAAGAACGAGCGGCTGGCGAGCGTCTTCACGACCTTGCCCCCACACGCGCCCACGCCGCATTCCCTCGCTCCGGGGAATGCGCGCGGTGTAGCGAAACGAGAAAGCGGGGCATGGATATCCTACTGCTTCGCACCTCTGCAGCAGGAGTCATCAGCCTTATCGGCGGTTGCGGGGGACTCCATCCCCTCACGCCAGCTTAGCACGATTCTCGTACCATCGGCGCCCGTAGTGCCCATGGGCGTCGTGAGGACACACCCGGCGAGGCCATTGCACACGTCAAGCGCGACCATGGGTCCCCTCGTAACTGTCGCGTAGGCGCCGCCGCAAGAGCTTGCCGTTTGCGCCCTTCGGCAGCGCCTCCACCCGCGCATAGAGCCGTGGGCACTTGTAGCGAGCCAGGCGCTCGGCGACGAAGGCTTCCAATTCGGCAGTCTCGACCGGGGCCTTAGAAACATAGAAAGCGGCGATGACGGTGGTGTCGGCCTTGACCGTGACTTCCGCGGCGGCGCTTTCGAGGATTGCGGGATGGGCGTTCAGCGCAGCCTCGACCTCAATGGGCGAGACCCGGACGCCGCCCGCGTTCATCATGTCGTCGGCCCGGCCGTGATAGGTGAGCGCGCCGTCTTGGCCCATGCTCACGATGTCGCCGGTCAGGAACCACTCACCCTGGAAGCGCTGAGCGGTCTCCGCCTCGGCGCCCCAATAGCCCAGCATCAGCCCCGGATCGCGGCGCGAGACGCCAAGAATGCCTGTCTCTCCGAAGACGACCGGCCCGTCCTCGTGCCAGCACGGCCACCCGGCGCCCCATTTGCGGATAGCCCAGCGTGCCGGGCGGAGCGGGACGGGTTGGCGAGCCCGAGACGAAGGTCGAGCACTCCGACATGCCGAAAGCCTCATGGACCGGCGTGGCCGTCGCCTCCTCCCAGGCGGCGCGGGTAGCATCGGGCAGCTTCTCGCCGGCCGAGAGCCCATGACGCAAAGTTTCAAAGCGCGGCACTGGCGTCCTGAGGAGCCGGCGGTAGATCCCCGGCGCAGCGGCAAAGATCGTCGCCTCATGCTGCTGCATCAGGAGACCGAGCGCGTCCGGCGCCACGCCGTGCGCGGGGATCAGTGCGGTGGCGCCGCGCGTCCAGGGATCCAGAAGCCCCGTGCCGAGGGTATAGGTCCAATTGAACGCCCCGGCATGCAGCAGGCGATCGTTCTCGGTCAGCCCGTACCAACCGTCCCACATCATGCGGCGCGCCCAGATGGCGCGATGGGCATGGGCGACCGCGCGGGGCTGCCCCGAGGTGCCCGACGTATAGATGATGTAGCCGGGGCGGTCCGGATCGCCCATCGCGTAGGCGGCCGGCGCGTACTCATACATGGCCCGCATGGCCCCAGCCGGCAGAACCGGGCAGGGCAGTTCCGCGGGAAGCCCAAGTCCCTCTTCGGCCACGATCAGCCGCGGCGAGATATCCGCCACGATCTGCGTCACCTCCGGCGCGGTCAGGAGCGAGGAGGTCGGAACCGGGATAATGTCGGCCGCCAGCGCGGCGAGATAGCAGATCGGGAACTCCAAGCTGTTGCCGAGCCGCATGAGCACGCGATCGCCGGGGCGCAGACCTTCGGCGACGAATCCGCTCGCAGTTCCCAAAACGGCCGCTTCGAGCTGCGCATAGCTCCAGCATTCCGCGCCCGACGGGGAGATCACCGCGAGCGCGGTCTTGCTTGCGAGCTCGCGCGCGCGTCCGAGCACGTAGGCCGCGAGATTAAACGGAGCCGGGCAGGGGGGCGGCGGGCCTTGGTCGAAGATCGCGTGCATGCCGCGCCTGCTACGCCCTCGCACCGCGCGGTGCAAGTGCGGGGCATTGCTCCCGGAGCCGTTCAGCCCAGCGCCGCCTTTGCCTTCCGTGAGCGCGGGCTCGCGTAAGCCCAGTGTAAGCCTAGCGTGGTCTCTCTCGCTGGGGGCTGGAAAACGCACGGGGACGCGAATGCGACGGGTTTTCCGGCAATGCAGGACAGCGGCGTTCAGGCGGGTTTGCCTGACGCAGGCTTGGCGCGCCTGAGCGCCTGATCTCCTGCCACGACCAACAATGCGCGTATCGCGGTCCGAGACCCAAGACCTCTCCGAGGAGCAAGACATGCCAAATAAGCTCTTAGGGCTACTCACCGGTGTGGCCGTCGCCTTGTTAACGGGCGGCACCGCGCTCGCCTCGAACAGCAAGGCCATGGACGCCGACATTCATTCCATTGAGCTTCAATGGGAGCACATCAAGTATGCCGAGAACGGTTCGCCCAACCAACTCGCCCACATCGACACGCTTGCGAAGTTCGCTGCCAGCATCGCCAAAAAATATCCCGACCGAGTCGAGCCGTTGATCTGGGAGGGCATCGTGACGAGCGAGGAGGCGGGCATGGCGAGCACCATGAGCGCCATGAGTTATGCCAAGAGAGCGAAAGCCATCCTCGAGGAGGCCTACAAGAAGGATCCCGCCGCGCTTGATGCAGGGGCGCCGACGAGCCTTGGCGTCTTGTATTATCGCGTGCCCGGATGGCCGATCGGCTTCGGCAGCAACAAGCAGGCGGCTGCACTGCTCAGCCAGGCCGTGTCGCTCGCACCAAACGGCATGGACGCCAATTATTTCTATGCCGACTTTCTCATGTCGCAGCATGAATATGCGGCCGCCTACAAAGTCCTGAAGCATGCTTTGTCGCTGCCGCCACAAAAGGACCGGCCGCTCTGGGACGAAAACCGCCGCGCCGTGATCAAAGAGCTCATGGCCAAGGCACAGCAGGCCGCCAATTAGTGGGGCGATTGCAACCATCGCTCGACGCGGTTTGGCACGGCATTGGCGCGCAGCTTCGCAAACCCTCAGGGCTCGGCGGCCGGATTGCTGGGGCGCGCGATGGGCTTCGCCAATGCCAAGCCAAACGCGCTCGCCATCGCTGCGCTTGGCTTAAGAGACGGGGAAAGCCTTCTCGAGCTGGGCTGCGGCCCCGGCCATGCGCTGCATGCTCTGCTCCGTTCGGCGCCTCTCGCGCGGCATATCGGGCTCGACTGGTCCGAGGCGATGCTTGCCCGTGCCGCCCGCCGGAACCGGCCTGCGATTGACGCCGGGCACCTCACGCTGGTCAGAGGCGATTTTGCAGCGCTTCCCTTCATGGCCGAGAGCGCCGACGCGATCCTGGCCGTGAATGTGGTCTACTTCATGGGGAGTTCCGTTGCCACGCGTGAGGCGCATCGCGTGTTGCGTCCTGGCGGACGCGTCGTCCTCTATGCCAGCGATCGCTCAGCCATGCGTGGCTGGCCCTTTGCCGGGCCGGAGACGCATCGTCTCTTCGATCAGGACGAGCTCGCCGCGCTCCTCGTTGAGGCGGGGTTCGCAGCCGAGGGCATTCGCATCGACATTGTCGATGCCGGGTTCGGCGTCAAAGGTCTCCTGGCGAAAGCGCAGAAGACAGAGGGCTGAGCCCTCCATCTCGGAAATGCCTACTCCGTCGATGAGATGGACGAAGACGGCAAATCGTGCTGCGCCTGAGCGCAGCCGATCAGCGCCAAGACGGCCAGCACTATCAGATATCTCATGCTTTTTCCCTCCATCGTCGTCTCTCTCCTTGCCTGTGGTCACGCTGGCTGCACGACTGCCGGTTCCGCGCGCGTCATCTCCATAGAATTTGATTTGCGCGCGGGCGGTATCGCTTGGCCAACGCGCGCCTCAGCTCTGGCCACCTCGTAACGCTGCCCGAGATAATCCCGCACGCGGGCATCGGCCATTTGCGCGGCAACGGCCCGGTCGATGAGCCGAGGCAGCAGTCTTTGCAATAAGATGAAGAGCCGCTCCGGACCTTTGCCGTAGGCGCTATCCGTGTCCTTCGTCACCGCCCGCCAAATCTGTGCGGCCACGCGGTCCGGCTCGTCGAGGCGCATTTGCATGGGTTCGACCAAGGGCGCCATGGCATCGGCGGCGCTCGTCCTGGTCGCCCGCGGCGCTGCGTAGGTGACGCCGATCCCATAAGGCTTGAGCTCGCGCCGCAAGGCGATGGAAAGCCCGCGCAGCGCGCATTTCGATGCCGAGTAGGCGGCGAACAGGGGGTAGGGAATGTCGCCGAGCATGGAGCCCACATTGACGATGCGTGACGGCGTGGCCCGGCGCAGCAAAGGCAACATCTCCCGCGTGAGCGCGAGCGGCGCCACGACGTTGATCGCCATCACCTGTTCAAGCTCGGCATCGGTCACGCAGGCGAGCGGGCCCACAGGGACGACGCCCGCATTGTTGACGAGCACGTCGAGGCCGCCCCACTGACGCCACAGGTGATCGCGCATGCCACGCCGCACCGCCGGGTTGGTAATGTCGCCGCGCAGGCGCATGTGGTGACCTGATGGCGACATCATCGCCAATGTCTCGGCAAGGGCGTTGCCCCGGCGCCCGCACAGCGCCACTGTCATGCCGCGACGCGACGCTTCGATGGCGAGCGCCTGGCCAATACCTGAGCCGGCGCCCGTGATCAGAGCGCGCTTGCCCTCAAGCTGCATGGCTCGAGATCGGGTGGCGCGTCGCAAGCTCGTGATAGATGTCGCCGTAAAGCCGGTAGAAGACCTTCGACGCATCGATCACAATCTGCTGAGTCTCGGGGCACGCAAGGTCGTTCACCAGCGATTTGAAGAAGGCGACATGCTCGATATCGAGCGCTCCATGCGACCGCAGATAGGAGAAGCCGTCCTTGCCGCTTGAGCCAAGGGAGCGCTGAATGGCATCAGCGGCCTTGTCGGCGAGCAGAGTCGACATGCCTTCGAGCACATGCACACTGCCCAGCATGGCATAGGGGCTGACCCATTCGATGGCGTAGTAGGTGTAGCCCACCATCACCTGGCACGCGATGCCTGCCGCGCCGTTCTTCACAGGAGCTGCATCGCCGCCCATGGCCGCGATGTCGTCGAGGATCCACTTCTCGTGACCGCGCTCCTCCTCCATGTATTCGACCAAGGCGTCTTGATAGGTCTCATCGGTGGTTCGCGCCGCGGCAAAGGCAAGTAGCGGGAAGGTGTGCTTCACGTGATGATAGGCTTGCGTCAGGAAGTCGATATAGAGTTCGCGCGAGACGCCTGAGCGCAACGCTTCGCGGATCAGCGGAATTGTCGTGAAGCCAATCCGCTCCCTCTCGGTTTCATTAATCAGCCGATCGTAGAACGACACGGTTTCCCTCCTTTTTGCGGTTTGGGATGGGCGCTCAGGCCGCCACCCTGCTGCGTGCGAGCCTGAGTGCGGGATAGGCGCTCACGGCCGCGTCGCGCACGATGCGCCCATTGGCAGCGAGAAGGCCGAGCCGCTTGGCCTGCATTGCCGGACAGACGACGAAGTCTTTCGGCACGGCATATGACGGCGCATCGATGCAGATTTGCTCGAGCCACAATAGAACGTGGGCGCGCGGCTCTTCCGTCAGCCAGAGTTCCCCGAGCGGGGAGGGAATGAGAAGCACGCTCACATGATTCATGCCGTGGCCGAGAGCGATGCAGGCGAGAACGCGTGGATCGCTCATCACCATGGCTTCGATCCATTCGGGCGAGACGTTGCGGCCGGACGCGGTGACGATGAGCGTGTCTTTGCGGCCGGTCACTGTCAGGAAGCCGTCTTCCGTGAGGCTACCGAGATCGCCGGTCCGCCACGGGCCCGCCATGGGCGCACCGTGAAGATAGCCCGCCATGACGGTGGGGCCGCACACCACCACTTCACCATCCTCGATGGCGACGTCGAGGCCGGGCAGCGGTTCGCCCGCCGTGCCAGCCTTGCGCCGCCCCGGCCGATTGACGGTGACGACGGAGCAGCATTCGGTAAGGCCGTAGCCTTCATGCACGGGGATGCCGAGCTCCCAAGCCCGCGCGGCCAGAGCCTCGGGCACGTGCGCGCCACCGACCGCAACGAAGCGCAAACCGTCCGGCGCACGCTTCCCGCTTGCCTCCAGCTCGGCGATCCAGGTGGACAGAAGCTGAGGCACGAGCACGGCCGCGGTCGGCCGTGACTCCTCGAAAGCCTTGAGCAAGCCGGCCGGACGGCCGGAAGCTACGCCCTCGGCGACCGCGGGAGCAAAATGCGTGTGCGCGCCCACAAGCACCGGAACGCAAATCGCGGTGATGGTCTCGAGCAGCAGGGCGAGCGGCAGGACTGAGAGATAGGAGTCGATCCGGGGTCGCCCCAATTGCCGTGGCGAGCGCGCGCGACTGCCAGTCGATCTGCTCGAGGCCGAGGCGGACGCCTTTCGGTCGCCCGGTGCTGCCTGAGGTGTAGACGATGACACCGCCACCCTCTGACGGCGCAGGCAGGCTCTCCGCGCTCCGGTGCGACGCGGGCGTGAAGCCAACCTTGAGTGACTTTGCAAGGCCCTCGGCCTCGCGGGTCGCCACGACGTGGTCGAGGCTTGCGTCCCTCAGCACATGTTCGAGCTGGAGGCGGCTGAAGAACGCAGGCATCGGCACCACGGTCTTGCCGGCGGCCCAAGCGGCGAGTTGGGCAACCGCCCAGTCCGTGCCGTGGGCGCCGAGCAGGCCGATCCTCTGCGGCCGGTTCCGCAAGATCGCCGCGAGGCCGGCAACTCTGGCCACGAGATCGCCGCCCGTCAGGGCGCCGTTATCGTCGGACATGGCGATGGCGCCAGGCCGATAGCGCGAGCCGTCACGCAGCGCGT
This sequence comes from uncultured Alphaproteobacteria bacterium, assembly GCA_963717875.1. Classification (GTDB taxonomy): domain Bacteria; phylum Pseudomonadota; class Alphaproteobacteria; order Rhizobiales; family Methyloligellaceae; genus Methyloceanibacter. The sequence goes on along the minus strand of CAVQXI010000022.1, from coordinate 87,090 downwards.
TCAGGAGATCAGCCATGCGCCGCCATCTCTGTCCGCAGCGCCAGACAATCCGCGATGCTGTCGCGGTGCACGGCGTAGACGCGAGGTGCGAAAGCGTAGTAGCTGCCCCACATCCCAGGATTTGAGACCCGTGCACTGTCGGCGTCGGCGAGTGGCGTGAGGTTGAGGCTCATGCCCTCCAGCAGGGCCTTGAGCGGCGCGGTTGCGGTGAAGAAGGCCCAATCGAACCCGGCCGCCTGACCGCGGGCGATGATCTTGCGCACGAAACCACCGACGAGATGCGGCGCTCGGCTCGCAAGTGACGTTACCTCGAAGATCTTCTCGCGGTGGACCGGTGCATGGCGCAACGCCGAGAGCACGGCATCCGCGGGCGCATCCAAATAAGCCTCCGAGAAGAAGCCCTCCGCGGCAAAGCGAAGCCCGGCGGCGCAATGAACGGTGCCATTGGCGCCGACCAGGGTGACGAGGGTTTCCGGGAAGGCCGAAATGCGAGCGGCGTAGTGGGTTGCGTAGACTTCGCTGATTAGGCGTTCTGCGGCCGGCCGCAAGACATCGTCACGCGGCGTGAGTGTGACCCGCATTGCAAGTCCCCCGTTTGTTCCTGCGAATAGGAAGGTCGGCGGAGGGGCTTACAGACGCCTTACAGCCGTCAAAAGATCACAATCCGTGAGGGGGTTGGGCTGCGCGCGCATGCTCGGAGGAGGAGAATGGATATCGGCCTCCTGAGGCGGAAGCGGCTCGAACGCCATGGTGAAGACGGCGCCGCCTCCCGGCGCGTCGTCCACGGAGATGGTCCCGCCATGGGCGACGACCGTCCGCGCGGCGATATCGAGGCCGAGCCCTGCGCCGCCTTTCTGGTCGCGGCCGCCTTGCCAGAAGCGGCGGAAGATCGCCTCCCTCCGCTCCTGCCGCACGCCGGGCCCATGATCGATGACCTTGATCGATGGCGGATCCGCAGCGACCACGATGGAGACCGTCGTGCCGCTCTTGGTGTGGCGCAAGGCATTCTCCACCAGATTGCGCAGCGCCATGAACAGATAGTCGCGCGCGCCCCTGATGCGGACGGGTTTGTCGGGTGCCAGCACCTCGATCGACCGATCGGCATTGATGGCCGTGGGCCCGAGAAGGGAGGCGACCTCCGTCGCAACGAGGGTGAGGTCAGCGATGTCCTCGGGCTCGAGCTGCAAGACCTCGAGCCGCGCCATGTCGAGCAATTGGTTGACGAGCCGCTCCAGGCTGCTGATCTCCTCGACAAGTTCCGCATGGCCTTCGAACTTCGAGAGGATGCTCAGATGCGTCTTGAGAACTGCGACCGGCGTACGCAGCTCGTGGGCGGCGTCGGCGATGAAGCGGCGTTGCGCATCGAAGGCCGTTTCCAGCCGGTCTAGCCCGTGATTGACGGCGCTCACCAGCTGATACACGTCACGCGGCAGCCCATTCTCGCTGAGCCGCGTAGACACCGCAGCAGGGCCGATCGCGGCGGCTTGCTTCGCGGCAACACGCAATGGTTCAAGGCCGATCCGCGCCACGATGAGATTGACGGCAAGGAGGACGATGACGAATGGAATCCAAATCCATGCAATGTCCTGGACGAACTCCGCGAGCACGCTGTCATAGACAATATTGCCGGCATGGAAGGCGACCTGAACCCACACGGGCGTGTCACCGAAGGACGTCCGTATCGACAGCCCGTAGTAGGGCGGCTGGCTCTCGTCAGGCTGAAGAACGAAGTAGTCACGGTTTTCCTCGGGGTTGAGCGCCGCAAGTGGTGCGGTGACCTCGGGCGAGGCGGCGATCAACGTTCCCTTAGGGCCGACCACCGCATAGCGGCCGTTATTGGTCTTGAACTGCTCGGTGACAAAGGAAGGCAGTTCGAGTGGGCCTGGCGGGGCCTTCTTCACGTAGTCGGCGATGAGGCTCGCCTGATTGCGCAGCGTCTGCTCGCGGAACTCGGAGTTCTTGGCTTTGAATCGCACATAGAGGGCGCCGCTTGCCGCACCGACGGCAAGCAGGCTCACGGTCACAAGCCCGACGATCAGCCGGAGCCATAGCGAAGGTGTGGTCTTTTGTGGGTTAGAGCGCACCGCTGGCTTTATCTGAGAGCACATACCCCACGCCACGCAGCGTGTGGATGTGCATGTCTGCCCCTGCCTCTTGCAGGCGCTTGCGAATTCTGTGGACCAGAACTTCGATGGCATTGGAGGCAAGGTCCTCTCCGAACGAATAGATCGCATCCTCGATGGCCGACTTCGGCACGACGCGCCCGAGCCGCCGCATCAGGAGCTCGAGCCCGTCCATCTCGCGTCGCCCGAACTCGACAGGTACGCCGTCGACGGCGATTTCCCGGCTGCTGGTGTCGAACGTCATGTTGCCGGCCGTGAGCGTGACGCCGAGCGCCTCGCCGGGACGGCGCAGGAGCGCACGCACACGGGCGATGAGCTCGTCAAGCTCGAACGGCTTGCGTAAATAGTCATCGGCACCCTGGTTGAGGCCCGCCACCAGGTCCTCCAAGCTGTCCCGTGCGGTGAGCACCAGCACAGGCCGCGTCATCTGGCGACGGCGCTGCTGGGCGAGCCAAACGAGACCATCCATGTCCGGCAGGCCGAGATCGAGTAGAAGCGTGTCGTAATGCATGGTCGCGAGCGCGCCGTCGGCATCCACCGTGGTGCTGACATGGTCGACAGCGAAACCGCCGTTCAGCAAGGCGGTGGTCAGATAATCGGCAAGTCTTTGATTATCTTCGATGAGCAAGAGGCGCATCGGCTCCCCCGTTTCGCTCATAGGCGATCATGGAACCGTGCTTGCCCCCAAATTGGGCCCGCACCAAGGCATTGGGTCGCCGACCCACCTTACGCCATCGTTACGGGCCCCTTCATCCTTCCCGAAATCAGGGATTTTAGCCCTGGTGGCGGCGCGCCCGAGCGCCCACCCACCTTCTTTGGAGCGCCTTGCTGTCAATACTGATAGCCGAGGCCGAAGATCACCTTCTGGACGTCGGTGAAGAACTGATCCGCTTGATAGTTGGCGTACTTGAACTGGGCGTAGAAGCCGGAGCGGATCGGCGTCTCGTCGATGACGAGAATCTTCAGGTCGCTGTTCGCGCTATTGGGTTCGGGCTTGGGCAAGAATACGGGCGCCGGTTATTGTGCAGCGCACAATTGTGACGCGAGTCAGCGGCGTCTGCAAGCTGTATGATGCCCGCCACCCCCCGCTCGCTACGCCGGGCGCTTGATCTTGCCGATATCCAGGAACTTGAGCACCGCCTTCTCGAAGTAAGGCTCGGTCGTGCCGGCGCGGACCTTACGGAGGAAGTATTTCTCGAAGGCCACCTTGGCGACGTGGACCCAGCGGCCGCTCGCCGCCCAGTTCACGTTGCGCGGCGGATTTTGCGGTATCGCGACGAACGCCACGCCTGAATCGCCGAAATCGGCGAGGCAGATCGCATTCCACGTCGCTTCGTGCGTGGGCTCCTTCCCGTGCAGCAGCTGGCCGATATTGAGCGCCGTCGCCGTCACCATGGATTCTATCATGTATCCGGTCTTGGGCACGCCGACCGGTACAGGGGTCTGCTCGAGCGGAGCAATGGCGATGCACACCCCGACACCGAAGACGTTGGGGAATTTCGGATTGCGCTGGTGCTTGTCGACGATCACGAAGCCGCGCGGATTGACCAAACCGTCGATGCCGCGCAGTGCGGCGATCCCGCGGAAAGCCGGCAGCATCATCGAGAACTTGAAGGGCAGCTCGTGCGCCTTCTTTGGCTTGCCGTCGTCATCGACCTCGGTCGCATGCAACATGCCTGGATCGACCTTGTCGACTTTGGCATTGGTGATCCACTTGATGTGGCGCTGGCGCATCTCGGATTCGAGCAGGCCTTTAGTATCGCCGACGCCGCCCACGCCGAGATGGCCGACATAAGGCTCGGCCGTCACGAACGTCATCGGCACCTTGTCCCTGATCTTCCGGCGGCGCAGGTCTGCGTCCACGATCATCGCGAATTCATAGGCCGGCCCGTAGCAGGACGCGCCCTGAACTGCACCAATGACGATCAGGGCCCGGATCGGCGCAGAACGCCTCCCAGTTCTCGTTGGCGTGCGTCGCATGATCCACGTCGCAGATCGAATGTGTATTGCGCTCCGGGCCGAGGCCTTCGATCTCGTCGAAAGCGAGCTCAGGTCCGGTGGCGATGACCAAATAGTCGTAATCGAGCGACGAGCCGTCGCCGAGCTCGACGCGGTTCTCGCCCGGGTGAACGCGGGCGGCACCGGCCGCGCTGAACTCGATCCCATGCCTGGGAAGGACCGTGGCTAGGTCGACCGTGATGTCCTTCTTTGTGCGCCATTTCACCGCCACCCAGGGATTGGACGGCGTGAACTGAAAGAACGGCTTATCGGAAACGAGCGTAACGCGGTCTTCCTTGCGGACCAAACGCTTCAGCTCGTAAGCGCACGACACCCCACCAACGCCCCCACCAAGCACAACGATCTGAGCCATCTGTTTCCTCCTGACTATTATCTAGCCCTTGGTTGAAGAGCACTCGAACGCGGGACCAGCCTTCAGGCCGAGCTTGCGGAAGATCATGGCGGCCGGACAGAAGCCGGTGAAGGCCGCTTGGATGAGGTTCAGTCCGACGAAGGCGGTGAGAAGCAGCCAGTAAGGGCTGACCAGCCAGGCGAGCGCGAGGCTGATGAGCACCACGCTTCCGGCGAACGTAAGCACTGCGCGATCGACGTTCACGGCGAATCTCCTGATCATGGGGCGGACCGCAAACTGGATGGTCCTGGCCCTCTGGTGGTCGCTACAAACCGCATCTGCGGCACGGCGGCATTGACTATATATTCGATTATTCGTATATACGCAACCATGAAAATACACGGCAACGAAATGCAGACTGCGGCCGACGAGGCGAGCAATCTGTTGAAGGCGCTCTCCAACCGGCACCGCCTGCTCATCGTGTGTCAGTTGATCGAGAAGGAGCGCTCGGTGGGGGAGCTTGCGGCGCTCCTGAAATTCCGCGATTCGACCGTCTCACAGCATCTGGCGCTTCTGCGTAAAGACGGGCTGGTGACGGCCAGGCGCGATGGCCAGACCATCTGGTATTCGATCGGCAGCGAGCCGGCCCGCGAACTCGTGAGCACGCTCTATCGCGTCTATTGTGCGCCGGCCGAGGTGTGCGTGCCGAAAAGGCGAGGCGCGTCACGCCAGATCAATCGTCGGGCGCCCGCTGAGCACGAGAGAGGACATTTGAGAATGCGCGTTGGCGTGATCAGTCTAGCTCTTGCTTGGTCTCTTCCTTAGCCACTGGCGCTTGCCCAGATCTTGCCCAGGACACGTTTGTGGTTCGGCCCGAGAAGGTTGCCGACGAGAAGGCCGTCTTCGCCACGGTCGAAAGCGCAGATGTCGTGCCGGCCCGCGCGCGCATCGGCGGGACCGTCGTGGAACTCACCGTCAAGGAAGGTGATGCCGTCAAGGAGGGACAGGTCGTCGCCAATGTGAGCGACGAGAAGCTCACCTTGCAGATCGGCTCGCTCGACGCGCAGATCCTAGCCCTCGAGGCGCAGCTTGCTCAGGCGAAGATTGATCTCGGCCGCGCCGAGGAACTGGTCGCACGCGGCACGATCCCGAAGACCCGTCTCGACGAGACGCAAACCGCGTTCAATGTCGCATCCAACAACCTGAAGGCGCGCAAGGCGGAACGCTCGGTCCTTGAGCAGCAGGTTGCCGAAGGCCACGTCTTCGCGCCGACCGCCGGCCGCGTTCTGACGGTTCCGGTGACCACCGGCACGGTCATCTTGCCCGGCGAACCCGTCGCCACGATTGCCGAGCAGAATTTCATCCTCCGCCTGCGCCTGCCGGAGCGCCACGCCCACTTTCTCAAGGCGGGCGATACGGTGCGAATCGATGGCGAAGAGCTTGGCGACAGCGGCGCGAAATTCGGCACCATTCGCTTGGTCTATCCGCAGATCGAGGACGGCCGTGTCATAGCTGACGCGGACGTCGCGGGGCTGGGCGATTACTTTGTCGGCCAGCGCATTCGCGTGTGGGTCTCGGCCGGCGATCGCGAGAGCATCATCGTGCCGAGTTCGTTCATCATTACCCGCTTCGGCGTCGACTATGCCCGCGTGCGGAAGAACGACAAGACCGTGATCGACGTGCCGGTCCAGCGGGGGCGGGAACTGCCGCGCCCTGACATGCCGAACGGGCTGGAAATCCTCTCCGGGCTTAAAGCCGGCGATGTGTTGGTGCGGCCGTGAAACTTGGACTTTCGGGACGTCTCACCCAAAGCACGATCCGTTCGCCGCTGACGCCGCTGTTTCTGCTGGCGGCGCTGGCGGTCGGGCTCATCGCGCTCCTCACCATTCCGCGCGAGGAGGAGCCGCAGATCAGCGTGCCGCTGGTCGATATTCGCGTCAATGCGGACGGTCTCAAGGCACCTGACGCGGTCGAACTGGTCACCAAGCCGCTGGAAGCCATCGTCAAGGGGATCGACGGTGTAGAGCACGTCTACAGCCAGACCGTGGACGACCGCGTGATGGTGACCGCGCGGTTCCTCGTCGGCACCGACGCCGACGATGCGATCCTGCGGGTGCATGAGAAGATCCGGGCCAATCTCGATCAAATCCCGGTCGGAATTCCCGAGCCCCTGATCGTTGGCCGCGGCGTCAACGACGTCGCCGTGGTGGTGCTCACGCTGTCGCCGAAGCCGGACGCGGCCGCGCGCTGGACCAGCAAGGACCTCTATCAACTCGCCGACGAAGTGCGCTCGGAGCTGGTGAAGACCGACAATGTCGGACTGACTTACATCTCGGGCGGCGATCCGCAGCAGATCCGCGTCGAGCCGGACCCGGAAAAGCTCGCGCTGTTCGGCGTTACCCTTCAGCAGCTCGTCGAAAAAGTACGCGGCGCCAATCGCTCGTTTCAAGCCGGATCTGTGCGCAACAACGACGTCATGCTCGACGTCGCCGCCGGGCAGACGCTCGCCGGCGTTCCCGATATTGGGCTGACGCTGCTCACCACCCGGGACAACCGCCCCGTTTACGTGCGCGACGTGGCTTCAGTGGTAATCGGACCGAGCCCGCAAGAGCACCGCGTGTGGATGGAGAGTCCGGGGAAGGGTGGTCACTGGCAACGTGTGCCCGCCGTCAGCGTAGCCTTTGCCAAGCGGGCCGGCGCCAATGCCGTGGTGGTCGCCGATCAGTTGCTCGCGCGCCTGAAGAGTGTCGAGGGACGGCTGATCCCGCCTGACATCAACGTGACGGTGACGCGAGATTACGGCGAAACGGCCAACGACAAGGCGAATGAGCTCCTGTTCCACCTTGCGCTGGCGACCGTCTCGATCGTCGTGCTCATCGCCTTTGCCATTGGCTGGCGCGAGGCCTTGGTGACCCTCGTCGTCATTCCGACGACGATCCTGCTCACGCTCTTCGCCTCCAAGGTGATGGGCTACACCATCAACCGCGTCAGCCTGTTCGCGCTGATCTTCGCCATCGGTATCCTGGTCGACGACGCCATCGTCATTGTGGAGAACATCGCCCGGCATTGGGCCATGAAGGACGGCCGCAGCCGCCAGCAGGCGGCGATCGAGGCGGTGGCCGAAGTCGGCAATCCGACCGTCGTCGCGACCCTGACCGTGGTCGCGGCGCTTCTGCCCATGCTGTTCGTCTCCGGCTTGATGGGGCCGTACATGGCGCCGATCCCGGCGAACGCGTCTGCCGCCATGCTGTTCTCGTTCTTCGTGGCCGTGGTCATCGCGCCGTGGCTGATGCTGCGTCTCAGCCCCGCCGGACGTGCGCTGCACGAGCACGAAGCCGCCCATGGCGAGGGCCTTCTCGGCCGCCTCTACCGCCGCTTCGCAGCACCCATCGTGCGCTCGCGCCGCAGCGCCTGGATCTTCCTGATCGCCGTCGGCGTAGCGACCGTGGCCGCGTGCATGCTGTTCGTCACCAAGAGCGTGACCGTGAAGCTGCTGCCCTTCGACAACAAGTCGGAGCTGTCCGTGGTTGTCGATCTGCCCGAGGGCGCGCCGCTGGAGGACACCGAGCGGACCCTGTTCTCGATTGCCGACGTGGCGCGGCAATTGCCTGAGATCACGTCCATCGAGACCTATGCCGGAACGCCGGCGCCGTTCAATTTCAACGGGTTGGTCCGTCATTACTATATACGCGAGCTTCCTGAGCTGGGTGAGTTGCACCTCAATCTCGCCCCGCGCAGCGAGCGCGACCGCTCCAGCCACGAAATCGCTCTCGATCTCCGCAGTCGCCTGGACAAGGTGAAATTGCCCAAGGGGACGGTTGCCCGCGTGGTCGAGGTGCCGCCAGGGCCGCCGGTTCTGGCTACGCTGCTCGCCGAGGTCTACGGGCCCGACTCCAAGACCCGCCGCGCCGTGGCCGCCGAGTTGAAGAAGATCTTCGCGTCCGTGCCCTATATCGTCGACATCGACGATTCCATCGGCGAGTCGCGGCCACGCTTGCGCATCTCCATCGACCAGGACCGTCTCGAATTTTTCGGCGTGGAGCAGAGCGACGTTTACGACACGATCAAGGCGCTGCTCGGCGGCACCACGGTCGGCTACTCGCATCGCGGCGAAGACCGCAATCCCATCGAGATCACGGTCCGGCTGCCGAAACGCAACCTGTCCTGGAGCGAGCTCCTCGCTTCGACGCCGGTACCCGCCAACAGCGTCCCCGGCAACAAGACCGTGGTCGAGCTTGGCGACGTCGTCCGCGTGACTGAGGAGAAAGGCTCGCCGACGATCTTTCGCCGCGACGGGCGGTTCACCGACATGGTGATGGCGGAGCTTGCGGGCGCCTATGAGGCCCCGATCTACGGCATGCTCGACGTCGACAAGAAGATCGAAGACCACGATTGGGGCGCGCTTGGGACGCCAACCGTCCGGTTCCACGGCCAGCCCGAGGATGAATCAAAGCCGGTGGTCCTGTGGGACGGCGAGTGGGAGATCACCTACGTGACCTTCCGCGACATGGGCGCTGCCTTCATGGTGGCGATCGTCGGCATCTACATCCTGGTGGTGGCGCAGTTCGGCAGCTTCAAGTTGCCGCTGGTGATCCTCACGCCGATCCCGCTCACCTTGATCGGCATCGTGCTAGGCCATTGGCTGTTCAACGCGCCGTTCACCGCAACCTCGATGATCGGATTTATCGCCCTTGCCGGCATTATCGTGCGGAACTCGATTCTGCTGGTCGACTTCATCCGCCACGGCGCAGGCCACGGGAAGACACTGCGCGAGGTTCTGCTGGAAGCGGGCGCCGTCCGCTTCAAGCCTATCCTGTTGACCGCGCTCGCCGCCATGATCGGCGCGGCAACGATCCTGGTCGATCCGATCTTCCAGGGCCTCGCCATCTCGCTGCTGTTCGGCCTCGCCTCGTCGACCTTGCTGACCGTCCTGGTGATCCCCGCAATCTACGTCGTCCTGCGGGATGCGGACCGGGCGCTGCAGTAGGTCAGCGACGCGCTAGCCGCGATCCAGATCGAGCTTGAGGAAGTGCGTCGCGCAGGAGATACACGGATCGTAATTGCGCACGGTCTGCTCGCAGCGGTGGCGTAAATCGTCCTCAGGCAGATCGAGGAACCCGCCGATGAAGCTTACGAGGTCTTCCTCGATGGTCGCCTGGTTCTGCGACGTGGGGGGCACGATCTGCGCTTCGGCCACGGTTCCGTCATCCTCCAGGCGATAGCGGTGGTAGAGCAGGCCGCGCGGCGCTTCGGTCGCGCCATAGCCGACGCCTGCGCGCGGTTCGATCGGGATAGCCGGGCGGTCCGGCTCCACGTAGGCCTCGATGAGCCTGAGCGCTTCGTCGCAGGCGTAAAGCACCTCAACCGCACGGACGATGATGCTGCGATAGGGATTGGTGCAGGTCGGGCCTAAGCCGGCCGCCTTCGCCTTCTCTTGCGCAAGTGGCGAAAGGCGTTCGAAGTTGAGATTGTAGCGGGCGAGCGGCCCGCATAGATAGGCGCCGCCGTCGCGTAAGTGCGACCGTAACGCCGTGGTGCGTGGAAGATGGCTCTCCTCGAAATGCGCGTCATAGTCGCGGGGCGCGATATCGAGCCCGCGGTTGGAGGCGATGCGGCCCTCTGCGAGCGGGTATTCTCCGGCGCCCTGAAGAGCGACGAAGGTGTAGTCGCGCTCGCGGTCGGGGAAGTCGAAGCCCGCCAGCCAGTCGATGGTCTCGATGGACGCCTCGCGCGCCCATTTGAGGCTCTCGGCCAGCTCCGCCAGCTCCCGCTTCCGCGGGGTGCGGTAGAAGCCGCCGACCCGCACATTGATCGGATGGATCTCCCGGCCGCCCAAGACCGACATGATCTCGTTGCCGATCCGTTTCAGCTCGAGTCCACGGCGGACCGCCTCGCCGTGATCCTGGGCCATGTCCATCCCGCTCGCATAGCCGAGGAAGTCGGGCGCATGCAGCATATAGATGTGCAGGCTGTGGCTGCCGATCCACTCGCCGCAATAGAGCAGGCGCCGGAGAGCGCGCAACGGCCCATCGACGGTGACGCCGAGGGCATCCTCCATCGCGTGCACCGCGCTCATTTGATAGGCGACGGGGCAGATGCCGCAAATCCGTGCCGTGATATCCGGTACTTCCGTGAAGTCGCGGCCGCGCAGCAGGGCTTCGAAGAAGCGCGGCGGCTCGAAGATGTTGAGCTCGGCCGAGCGGACCTCGCCGTCGCGCACCACCACTTTCAGAGCCGCCTCGCCCTCGACCCGGGCGAGATAGTCGACCGTGATCGTCTTATCGCTCATGGCGCTCGCTTTCTTCGCGGAAGGCCGGCGCATCGGCATTGAAGGTGCGGTAGATGCGCTCGAGCGCAAGGTCGTCCATGCCGAGATCCTTCAACCAGGCGCTGAGCGATACAGGGTTCGGCGTCTCCATCGGGCCGTAACATCCGTAGCACCCGCGATTATAGGCCGGGCAGATGGCGCCGCACCCGGCATGGGTGACAGGTCCGAGGCAGGGTGTGCCGTGGGCAACCATGACGCAGAGATTGCCGGCGATCTTGCAATCCATGCAGACGCTATGGGGGGGCACCGCTGGCCGGCGCCCGGCGAGAAAGGCGGAGATCACCTCGAGCAACTGGCGCTTGTTGATGGGACAGCCGCGCAACTCGAAATCGACTCTGACGTGATCGGCGATCGCCGTCGAGGTGGCCAGCGTCTTTACGTATTCGGGCTGCGCGTAGACGATGGCCGCATATTCCTTCACATCGGCGAAGTTGCGCAGCGCCTGGATGCCGCCTGCGGTCGCGCACGCGCCGATGGTGACAAGCCGATCAGAGCGATCACGGATATCGTGGATGCGCTCGGCGTCATGCGGTGTGGTGACGGAGCCTTCGACGAGGGAGAGGTCGTACCGACCGCGGATCGCCCCGCGCGTCGCCTCCGGAAAGTAGGCGATGTCGATGGCGCCGGCGATGGCGAGCAGTTCAGTCTCGCAATCGAGTAGGCTGAGCTGGCAGCCGTCGCAAGAGGCGAACTTCCAGACCCCAAGCCTTGGTTTGCGCTGTGACACCTTCAGAGCTCCTTCACGGGAAGCAGGTCCCGCACCCGGTCGTACCGGAACACAGGCCCATCGCGGCACACGAACACGGGGCCGAACTGGCAGTGGCCGCAAAACCCGACGGCGCATTTCATGCTGCGTTCCATGGAGAGGTAGATGGCTTCATCGGCAACGCCCGCATCCCGGAGCGCGGCAATGGCGAAGCGCATCATGATCTCCGGCCCGCAGATGAGCGCGATAGTATTGAGCGGATCGAAAGTCGCGTGCGGGATCAAGGTCGTCACCACGCCCACATGGCCATGCCACGGGGCGGTCGCGTGATCCACGGTGACATCGACTTCGAGATCGAGTCTGCTGCGCCAGCTCTCAAGCTCGTCGCGATACAGGATATCGTCGGGGCTGCGTGTGCCGTAGAGGATCGCGATGTCGCCGTAACGCTCGCGTTCGTTGATCAGGTGATAGATCAGTGAGCGCAGCGGCGCGAGGCCAACCCCACCCGCCACGATGACCACGTCGCGGCCATTCATCTCGGCGATCGGCCAGCCGACGCCGAACGGCCCCCTTAGACCCAGCACGTCGCCCGGCTTGAGCTGCGTCAGCGCGGCGGAGACGGCGCCAACGGCCCGCACTGTATGTACGAGGTCGGGCTTGCTCGGATCGCCGCTCATGCTGATCGGCACTTCGCCCACGCCGAAAGCCATCATCATATTGAACTGACCCGGCACGTAGCTCCCAGCAGAGAACGTCTCGTCGTCCAGATCGAGCGTCCAGGTATTAGGACCGTCGAGCCGGCTGTGCCGCACACGGGCGACGCGGGGCACCATGATGTCACCGGCGGTCCCCGTGCTTTGGGCTTCAGGCTTTGGTGCCATAGACATCGAGAAGCTGCAGGCGGGTAGCATTGAGGCGTTGCACCATGATCGGCATGAAGCGCATCATCATCTCGTAGCCGAAATCGTGATCCTCATCGCACTTCTCGCGGAGGCAGGCGGCATTCACGGTGATGGTGCGTGTCAGTTCGACTGCTTTGGCGTCACAGGTCAGCCGATAGGGCGGCACGAGCCAGGACACGCCGAGGATCTCTCCGGCACGCACGGTCTGGAACACGATGGAGCCGCGCTCCGGTGCCTTGATCTCGAGCGCCGCCTTTCCGTGGCGAAGAAGATAGAAGTGATTGGCTGGATCACCTTCATGGAAGATGTAGGCTCCGCCATCGAACTGCTCGGTCGTGGCGCAGTCGGAGATGAGGTCGCAGAACGCCTCCGGCATCCCTTTGAAAAACGGATGCTCCTTCAGAATCCGCGCCAGATCTTCTGTCGTCGTGTCGGTCATTGGGGCTCGCTCTCCCGGATCGCCTGCACCTCTTCGGTAATGTCGATCCCAACCGGACACCAGGTGATGCAGCGGCCGCAGCCGACGCAGCCTGAACTGCCAAACTGATCGACCCATGTGGCAAGTTTATGGGTCATCCATTGGCGGTAGCGCGACTGGGGGCTGGCGCGCACACTACCGCCGTGGATATAGGTGAAATCCATGGTGAAGCAGGAGTCCCAGCGCCGCCATGCCGCACTCTCCGTGCCGGTGAGATCGCTGGCCTGATCGACCGTGGTGCAGAAGCAGGTCGGGCAGACCATGGTGCAATTGGCGCAAGTGAGGCACCGCTGCGCCACGTCATCCCAGCGGGGGTGCTTGAGATTGCGCATAAGAAGCGCAGGGACGTCGTCGGCCTGCATGGTCCGGCCCATATTGGCGGCCGTGTTCACAATGACCGCTTGAGCCGCATCGATCTCGCTTTGTGTAGCTGGACGATGCGGCAATCCAGCCAGAACTTCTGCCCCTAACTCCGTACCGACCTCGACCAGGAAGCGATGCTCGTCGTCATCCAGCAACTCCGTGAGCGCAAGATCGAATCCAGCGTCGGCCTTCGGCCCGGTGTGCATGGAAACGCAGAAGCAGGTTCCGCCGGCCACCGAGCAGTTCACCGCGACGACGAAAGCGCCCTCGCGCCGCGCCTGGTAATGCGGATCGACATAGTCCCCGCCGAGAAGCACCCGATCCTGGATAGCAATGGCATGAAGCTCGCAAGACCGCACGCCGATGAACGCATAGGGCATATCCAAATCCGGCTCGGGCGTAACGCTGATGTCTTCGCCCTCGCGCTTGGCGCGCCACAAGCGGATGGCCGGGCGATGCAGAAACTTCTTCCAGGACTGCGGGCCGACCGCATAGCCGAAGAGGGCATTATCGTCGCGCTTTTCCAGGCGATAGCGGCCGCCGTCTTGGGCATCGGTCCATCCTTCCGGAAGGTCGACGACCGCGTCGATATCGTCATAGACGATGGCCTGATCGCGCACCGTCGGACCGAGCACCCGATAGCCCCGCTCTCTCAGGTGATCGAGCAAGGTCTGCAGCGCATCGCGGCTGAGGACGGCCTGTTGGGCAGAAGGCATCGGCCCCCATGATTTGAGGCTTCACGCGCCCCGTCAAGTACGCCCGGGAAGGGCAGGCTTACGCCTCAGAAATCCACGCACGGGCCTTGTCGGCTTCGGCCATGGGGAATACCCGCATGTCGCCCGGCATGACGAAGCTGAAGAGCTGCATGGTGTGCTTGATCCAATCGACATCGGTAACCACTGCCACGCGGCCCCAGCTCAGGAGATGCTCCATGCCGACTTTGAAATCCTCCCAGGCCGCCGCAGGATCGTAGCCGCCGAAATCCGGTCCGATCTCGTAGTAAAGCCGCACCTTCTCATGGGCTTTCAGCGCCGCGTCAACGGCCGGGATCAACACCGTGTCATAATCGCTCTTGGTAATGCGCCCTTTGCCGCTTAGCGCGACGACATTGTCCGGAAATCCCTTCAGCAGCTCGATCATCGGCGTCTCCTCGTGTTTTTCAATGACCTCCCTAGCTTAGGAGCACGTTCTTTTTGCGACATTGAGCCTGGTCAGACATTTTGTCCGTGCGCCTTAACTCTCCTCGGGCTCGATGACGGCCATCGCCCCCACCACCACATCGAGGAGTTCCGTGGTGATGGTCTCCTGACGCAGCGTGCGCTCCTTCCGGCGAAGCTCCTCCAGCTTGTCGGTGATGTTCTGGCTGGCGGCGCTGAGCACGCCTAGGCGGATCTGATTTTCCTCGGCCAACGCTTCGATCAGGGCCCGGCTGATTTCCACCAGCAGATACTCGCCGGCGAGCTCGGCCAGGAGTTCCCGGGGCTTCAATTGGTGGAGGGGCGGCGGAGAGGTTCTCGCCCCGAGTTCCGGCAGCTTCACCGGTAAGACCTGGCGTGTCTCAGTCTGGACCGCGGCCCTGCTCGGGTCGTGTTTCACGGTGGCGAGGCGGACATGGGTCGCGGAGCCCACGGTTTCGGTGATTTTTCGCGCGAGAAGCGGAATGCCGGCGACATGGGTCGTCATGGGGAGAACTGCCGCGATGGGGAGGTCACGTTCCTCCGCCGCGCCTTGCAGGCGGCGGCCGACGACGATGAGCCGGCTGCCTTTCGGGATCTCGACCCCTGCCAACAGTTCGGCATTGAGATCGCCGACAAAGCCATGCTCGCTGCCGATCAGGCAGACCGTTTCCGCTTCGCCATTCTCGTGCGAAGGCGCGGGCTCGGCGGTCGCGTCCAGTATCGCGGCGACGTCGGAGATACCGCTCTCGATGAGCAGCGCGTAGCGCCTGACCGCGGGCAGTGCTTTGCGACTCTCTTGCAACGCCGCCGCGGCGAGCGCGCGCATGGCGACGATGATGTCGCCAAGCTCCGTCAAGGTCGTAAGCCTGGCCTTAAGCCTGGCGAGTTGTTCCATCTTGGGCGTCTTTCTCCGCCGCAGGCGGGGCGAGCGTCGCCAGCACCTGCTTGACGTAGGCGAGGAGGGCCGCGCGGTCCTTGTCGTCCATGCTGCCGGTCCGATCGATGCGATCGGTCACGCCTGGGAGGTCCTTCGCGAGCGCGGCGGCAAGCGCCGCTTGCAGGGCTGTCACCACCGAGAGCGGCAGAGGATCGAGCAGGTCCTCCTCGACCGCGAGCAGCAAGGCCGGCCTGCTCCGCGAGCGTGAGGGGCGCGTTTTCCGGCTGCGACAGCACGGCCCTGATCCTGCGGCCGTGCTCGATGGTTTGGCGCGTGCGCTCGTCGACGATCGCGCCGAAGCGCATGAACACTTCGAGCTCGAGGAATTGGGCGTAGGCCAGGCGAAGGTTCCGCGCGAGGTCCTTGAGTACCGGCGGCTGCGCCTTGGCGCCCACGCGCGACACGCTCAACCCCACATTCACCGCCGGCTTGTGCCCCTCATAGAAGAGCTTCGGCTCGAGATAGATCTGGCCATCGGTGATGGAGATCAGGTTGGTGGGGATATAGGCGCTGAGATTGCCGGCCTGGGTCTCGGCAATGGGCAACGCCGTGAGCGAGCCGCCGCCTTTTTCCGGCGATAGCTTGGCCGCGCGCTCGAGCAGGCGCGAGTGTATGTAGAAGACGTCCCCGGGATAGGCCTCGCGCCCCGGGGGACGGCGCAGCAACAAAGATAGTTCGCGATAGACCGCGGCGTGCTTGGTGAGATCGTCGATGACGAGGAGCGCATGGCGCCCGCGGTCGCGGAAATATTCCGCCATGGTGCAGGCGGCGTAAGGCGCCAGCCATTGCAGTCCGGGCGGCGCATCGGCTTCGCCGACCACGACGATAGAGCGCTCAGGCGCGCCGTGCTGGCGGATGGTCTCGATGACCCGCGCGACGGTCGAGTCCTTCTGTCCGATCGCGGCATAGATCGAGATCACGTCGCTGTCACGCTGGTTCAGGATGGTGTCGACGCCGATCGCCGTCTTGCCAGTCTTGCGGTCGCCGATGACGAGCTGTCGCTGGCCGCGCCCCAGCGGAATCATGGCATCGACCACCGTGAGGCCGGTCGCGAGCGGCTCGCTGACGAAATCCCGTTCGATGATCGTCGGGGCCGGCCGCTCCACGGGGTCGAAGCGCTCGGCCTTGACCGGATCGCCGCCATCGAGCGGGCGCCCGAGCGGATCGACGACGCGGCCGAGCAGCGCTTCGCCGACGGGAACGCGCGCCACCTCGCGCGTATCCACCGCCTTCATGCCCGCCGCGACCGCAGCGCCCGGGGACAACAGCACGCAATGGGCGACGTCCTTGGCAAGCGACAGCGCCAGCGCAAGTCCATGATCACCGATCCGCACGAGGCCGCTCAGCCTAATCCCCGGCAGGCCCGAGATGGTCGCGATGTCGTCGCCGCAATGCTCGACCACACCGACGCGCTCGAACGCACCTTCGACATCGAGGTTGTCGAGCTCGGACCGGGCCGAGGCGAGCCATTGCGAGTAGTCAGTCAACCTTCACACCTTGGGTCTTCACTTCTGGCGAGAATGTCCGCGGCCTTCTTGAGTTGGTCGGACCAGGCGAAACGGACCGTTGCGTGCGGAAAGCGCAGCTCGGCGCCGCCGAGCAGAGCCGGATCGATGGTGAAGCGCGGCGCGCTGCGGAGATGCAGCTGCTCGCGGAGCGTCTTCGTCCAGGCGTCGCGCTCACCCTTGGTCAGCTTCATCGACGTCGCCACTTCCACGCCCCCTTTGTCGCTGGCGATATCCGCGTCGATGCGCGCGCGATCCTCCTTGCTCAAGGCGCCGACCTCCTCGAGGACATGGGCCAAGAACACGTCATTGAGATCGCTATTGGCCGTCTTGCGCAGGATCGTCTCGGCGATCTTGACGGCGGTCTCCACGATATCCTGCTTTACGGTCGCGAGAGCCTCCGTGCGGGAATCCTCTGCCGCCTTGCGGGCCTCTGCCACAATCCCTTCGGCCTGTTGTCTTGCCTGCGCGACGATTTTCTTGGCGTCGGCTTCGGCGGACTCTTGCGCCTTTTCCATTGACGCCTCGCGGGTCTGTTCGAGCGCGGCCGACTTTGCCTCGAAGGTGGACTTCGCCTGCGATGCCTCTTTCCCCGTGGCTTCGGCCTCGAGCAGGGCCTGTTCGGCGAGCGCCTGCCGCTTCTCGATCACCGCCCGCACCGGCTTATAGAGGAAGTGCTGGAGCAGCCAGACGAGAAGAAGAAAGTTCACCGTCTGGAGGAAGAGTGTCCACCAGTCGATCGTCATGTCATTGCGTGAATGGGTTGGCGTAGAGCAGAAGCAACGCGACCACCAGACAATAGATCGCCATGGTCTCGATCATCGCGAGGCCGACGAAGAGCGTGCGCGAGATGGTGCCGGACGCCTCGGGCTGGCGGGCGATGGCCTCCATCGCCGCGGCGATGGCGCGGCCTTCGGCGAAGGCGGGGCCGATCGCCCCGACCGAGACCGCAAGGGCCGCACCGATGATGCTGAGCATTTCAACGGTCATGATCGCTCCTATCCTGCCTCAGTGGCGCTTACCGCCCCGCCAACATACACCGCGGCGAGAACTGTAAAGATAAACGCCTGAATGAGGCCAATCAGTATGCCAAGCAGCATGAAAGGAACCGGTACGAACAGGCCAGCCAAGAACAAGACGATGGCGATGATGAACTCGTGACTCATCATGTTGCCGAACAGGCGCACCATCATGGAAAACGAGCGCGTGATCTGCGACAGCAGGTTGAGGGGCAAGAGCAGCGGATTCGGCTCGAGATAGCGTTTGATATAGCCTTTGAGCCCTTGCTCCTTGAACCCGTAAAACTGGACCGAGAAGAACACGATCAGCGCAAGCGCAGCCGGAGTCTCGATATGGGCGGTCGGTGCCACAACGCCTGGCAGCACGCCCGACAGATTGGCGAACACCAGATAGATGAAAAGCGTGCCAAGGAGTGGCAGATAAGACCAAGGATCGGACCGGAGGATAGCCTTGATCTGGTCGGCGATGGCCTCGACGGTGACTTCCAGCGTCGATTGCAGCCATCCGCCGCGCATCTGCGCCCGTCGTAGGCCGATCCAGGACACCAGCACGAGAACGGCCATGATGGCCCATGTGGTCACCACCTCGGCCGTGATGGGTACCGGCCCGATATGGAACCAAACTTCGGTCTGGAGGGGATGGAGTTGAAGTTTCATGGCGTCGTCAGCGGTTTGAGCGTCACGAGCACCAGCGTGAATCCGGCGAGCGCGGCCAGCAGCGCCGTGGGGCCGTATTGCGCGATCAGCCAGAACACCAATACCGCAGCCGCGAGACGCAGGAGGTGCGTCATGATGGCGTAACGCGCAGCCGCACCACGCACGAACTGTCCGATTTCGGCATGAAGCAGCGCGAAATAGCCGGCGCCGAGCACGATGCCGACGAAGAGGAAAGCGAGGATATGAAGGACAGTGTGCATCGCCGATCAATCCCGGTAGCGAAGATACGCCTCGGTCGCGTAGCGCCGGACCATCCGCTGGCTGTTGAAGTAGGAGCCGATCTTGCTGATCGCCTGCTTCATCATCCAAATCCACCGGCCCCTATCGTCGTAATAGAGCGGAAGTACCTCTTCTGCGAGCTTGCGATAGAGGCAGTCGGCTCCATCGCCCTTGCCCTCCCGGTCGCCGATCGCCCAGCCGGTCACGCCTTCGATGCAAGCCTCGGCCCACCAACCATCAAGCACGCTGAGATTCAGGACGCCGTTGAGAGCGGCCTTCATGCCGCTGGTCCCCGAAGCCTCGAGCGGCGGCAGAGGCGTGTTGAGCCAGATGTCCGAGCCCGCGACCAGGCTTGCCGCGACGGTCATGTCGTAATTGGGCAGGAAGGCCATGGGCAGGCGATTCGAAAGATCGCGGATATGCCTGTTGATCGTCTCGATGATCCATTTGCCTTCGCCGTCGTTGCGGATGCGCCTTGCCGGCAAACACCACCTGGAAGGGATGTCGCTCCGCGATCGACACCAACCGTTCGACATCGGTGAACAGAAGATCGAGGCGCTTATAGCCGGTCATGCGGCGGGCAAGGCCGATGATCGGCGCGTCGATCACCATCTCGACACCCGCAGTCGTCTTGACCCGCTCGATCAGGCCGGCCTTCGCCTCCTGATGGGCCTGCCAGACGGCGCTGTCCGGTAGCTGGTCGACCTCGGCCAGCACCTCGGGCTCGTAGCCCCAATGGGAAAAATGCGCATCGAAAAGCCGTGCCACGCTTGGATGCGTCCAGGTCACGGCATGCACGCCGTTCGTGATCGCGCGAACTTGGTAGCCGGGGAAAGCGCGTCGTGTGGTCTCCGCATGGCGCTTGGCAACGCCATTGATGTAGCCGCTCAAGTTCAAGCCGAGCTGCGTCATGTTGAGATGGTCGCGTCCACCAAGCCGCCGCATCTCGTCGATCTCGATGATAATCCCCGAGGAGCCTCCCACGAGCTCATAAGAGAATTGATCGTGACCGGCGATACAGGCGTATGTGTGGTGAAGATGCACCGTTCCCGCACGGCGGCATGATCGTAGGCCGGCTCTCCGGGCCTCAGCTCCTCGGCCGTGCGGCGGGACTCGTGCAACAGCTGCAAGCGTGAGAAGTGCCGCGTGGCCCTCGTTGAGGTGAAACGTCGTGATGTCGAAGCCAAGCGCTTGCAAGATGCGCTCGCCACCGATGCCAAGCAGAATCTCCTGCTTGAGCCGATAGGCCGTCGTCGCCCCCGTAGAGATAATGGGTCAGCTTCCGGTCCTCGAGGCGTGTTCTGCTCGAGATCGCTGTCCAGCAGCAGCACCGGAATTGTGTGCCCGGTCGGGGAGCGGAGACGATGGAGCCAAGGGCGGATCCACACCTCGCGGCCCTCGATAGAGACCGCGATCATGGCAGGCGAGCGGATGTGTAAACCGCGACGGGTCCCAAGGATCGGGGTGGTCGATCTGCCGGCCGTTACTGTCGATCTCCTGGCGCAGATAACCGGCGCGGCTGACCAAGCTCACGAACACGACCGGCAATTCGAGATCCGCGCATGACCGCGCCGTATCGCCGGCAAGCACACCGAGTCCCCCGCTATAGGTGTGGATCTCGGGCCGCAGAGCGATTTCCATGGTGAAATAGGCGATGTGCGTTTTACGCAAGAAGGGATCAAGCGGATTCATAGCAGCCCATATGCGTCACCTATCGCTCTGCATTCTTTGCCACGCGAGATAGAAGCCGAGTGCTGCGCCGATGAAGATCAGACTTCCGGTCCAGAACACACCCTGCCCGTGGTCCAACCAACGGCCGATCAGGGCGCCAATGAGCGTGGGCGTCACGATCAGCCAGCCCAGCGCGCCGACCATCGACAAATTCTGCCACAACGGCCGCTCGCCCTCGCGCTCCCAGCGCGCGCGGCGCTCGGCACGTTGCTCGACCGAGCGATAGAGCCCGTTCTGCTTGCCGTTATCCTCAGTCCCATTGCTCATCGGTGGCTCCAGGCTCTCCGGTCTGTGTGGAGAATGCGCCGCCTTTGCCGGGCATGAAATAGCCGCGGCCGGTTTGCAGGTAACGATCGAGTTGGCGGATCAATCCCATATGCAGCCTTGTCGCCGCGACCCGCGTCTTGGCCTCGGCCTCGGCCTCGTCGCGCAGCTGATCGAGCACGGCCGTGCCGAGCGCCTCCAGCGTAGGCCCCGAAACCGCTTGGCGGGTGGCGATCTGCACCAGATCCCCGCCTTCGACGCGGAGGATGCCGCCACGCACGGCGATATGCCCCTTCTCGCCTGTCTCGGTGGACCACTCGACCACCGTGATGGCGAGGACGGTGATGAAGTCGGCGTGATCCGGCAAGATCATGAAGGACCCGGTCCTGTCGTCGGCCCGCACCGTGACGATGTCGGTGAGGTCGGCCTCGACCGCTAAAGGCGTGACGATCTGCAACCTCATGCCGCCTTGCCCTTCGTTGCCTTGTCTTGCTTGTGGCGCGCGTCGTCGAGCGTGCCCACCATGTAGAGCGAGGCCTCGTCCCACGCGTCCGTCTCCCCGCGCAAGATCGCCTCGCAGCCCGCGAGCGTGTCTTCGATCGACACCGCGACCCCGGCTTCGCCGGTGAACTGCGCGGTCACGGCAAAGGGCTGGGTCAGAAAGCGCACGAGACGGCGCGCCCGCGTAACGGCCTGCCGGTCGTCGCTGCTGAGCTCGCCCATGCCGAGCAGCGAGATGATCTCTTGCAGTTCGCGGTAATGCTCGATCAGGCGCCGGCACTCTTCGGCGATGCGGTGATGACGCTCGCCCACGACCCGCGCATCAAGCATGACGGAGGTGGAGTCGAGCGGGTCGATGGCAGGATAGAGGCCCTGGCTCGCCATGTCGCGGCTCAGCACGATGGATGCGTCGAGATGGGTGAAGACGTTGGCGACGGCAGGGTCGGTGAAATCGTCGGCCGGCACATACACGGCCTGGATCGAAGTCACCGCGGCGCCGCGCACCGAAGTAATGCGCTCCTCGAGATCGGCGATCTCGGTCGCAAGCGTCGGCTGATAGCCCACTTGCGAGGGCAGGCGGCCGAGGAGCCCGGAAACCTCGCCACCCGCTTGCAGGAAGCGGAACACGTTGTCGATCAGGAACAGCACGTCCTTGTGCATTGTGTCGCGGAAGTACTCGGCGATGGTGAGCGCACTGAGGCCTACGCGCCAGCGCGTGCCGGGTGGCTCGTTCATTTGCCCGAACACGAGCGCGGTCCGGTCGATGACGCCGGTCCGCTTGAGCTCCTGCCACAGCTCGTGGCCTTCGCGCGACCGTTCGCCGATGCCGGCGAAGATCGATAGTCCGGCGTATTTCTCTCCTGTGGTGTGGATCAGCTCCATGATGAGCACGGTCTTGCCGACGCCGGCGCCGCCGAACATTGCCGCCTTGCCGCCGCGCGCAAGCGGCGCCAGGAGGTCGATGACCTTGATCCCCGTCAACAGAACCTCCGGCGCACCAGTCTGTTCGTCCAATGGCGGGGGCTGGCGATGGATCGGCAGGCGAGGGGTGTCGGCGGCGAAGGCCGGCCCACCGTCGATCGCATCCCCGGTGACATTGACCATGCGGCCGAGCAGCGTCTCGCCCACGGGGACGGTGATCGGCCCGCCCGTATCGCGCACACCCATCCCACAGGACAGCCCAGAGGTATCGCCCATGGCGACACAACGCACCGTGCTTGGATTAAGATGGAGCTGCACCTCGAGCACGATCGGCCGTCCACCGTCGCCGCCGATCTCCAGGGCCTGGTTGATGGCGGGAAGAGGAGGTGCTGTGATTTCCACATCGACAATGGAGCCGACGACGCCCGTAATCGTCCCGGCAACGGGCGTTGCCTGAAGATCCTCGCGGCTATCCTCCATCAGGGCTGATCCTCCATTGGCCCGCACTCTATATATACCGAGCGTATCTCAGCGGTGTCAGCGCGGGCAAAAGGGCGGAAACCCGCCGCAGGTGTGCGCGGAAATTGATTGGCAGGCCGGCAACTGCTAAGAAGGTATTCTAACTGACAAGCGAGTTGCTATGGAACAGCTCGGTACGGTGCTTGCGGTCTCCGAGACCCCTGGCGTATGGGCCGATGCGCTGGACCTGCTTTCAAGCCAATATTACCGCGTTTTGGCCGTTCGTTCGGCAGCGGAAGCCCGGACCGCGCTCGCCGACGCCCATGTCGATCTCGTGATCGCCGACGGCGACGGAAGCGGCGAGGGGCTCGATCTCCTGTCGGACCTTCGTATTTCCCATCCCGACGTTATCCGTATTCTCGTGCTCGACTCGCCATCCAGCCTCGCGCCCCAGGCGCTCTCGGCCGCGGCCATCTACCAGTTCTTGCGTAAACCGCTTGATGCCGCCCAGGTCGGTCTTGTGGTCAAGCGTGCGCTCGAGACCCGGGAGCTGGCGCGCCGCCACCGACTGTTGTCCCGGGAGTTCAAATTTTCTGGCGAGTCCTTAGGGCTCGAAGGCCGTCCCGGGATGCCCCTGCTGCCTGAGAGCCAGCGCTTCGAAAAGCTCGTCTATGTCAGCGAGAAGATGGCCCAGCTCTGCGATCTCGCCCGCAAGGCCGCCAAGACGGAGCTTCCCATCCTCATCCAGGGAGAGACCGGCACCGGCAAGGAGCTGCTCGCCCGCGGCATCCATTACAACTCGGGCCGCCACACCAGCCCGCTCATGATCCAGAACTGCGGCGGCATGCCTGACGAGCTCTTGCAGTCTGAGCTGTTCGGGCACAAGCGCGGCGCCTTCACCGGCGCCATCTCCGACCGGCTCGGCCTGTTCCGCGCTGCCGACAATGGTACCGTGTTTCTCGACGAGATTTCCGAAGTCTCGCCCTCCTTCCAAGTGAGCCTGCTGCGCTTCCTGCAAGAAGGCGAGGTGAAGCCGATCGGCTCCGACAAGACCGAGACCTGCAATGTGCGCGTGATCGTGGCCTCGAACCGGCCGTTGAAGGCGCTCGCCGACGCCGGCAAGTTTCGCAAAGATCTCTACTTCCGCCTGCGCGGCTTCGAGCTCGAAGTCCCCCCCTTGCGCGACCGACCCGACGATGTCCCAGCGCTCGCCGAGTTCTTCGCCGCCAAGCACAGCAATGTCATCGGCCGGAAAGTGCTCGGCATCTCCGCCGGAGTCCTGGAGAAGCTCATCCATTTCGATTGGCCGGGCAATGTGCGTGAGCTGGAGAACGAGATCAGGCGCATGGTCGCGTTGGCCAAGGACGGTGAGTATCTCACGACAGACACGCTTTCGCCTGCGATACTGGCGGCAGCGCCGCGCGCACCCCGCATGAGCGGCTTCATGCCGGAAGGGGTGACCTTAAAGGAGAAGGTCGAGAGTTTGGAGAAGCAGCTCGTCGGCGAAGTGCTGTCGCGGCACCGGTGGAACCAGAGCAGGGCGGCCAGTGAGCTCGGTCTCTCCCGCGTAGGTCTTGCCAACAAGATCAAGCGCTACGGGCTTGCCGAAACGAGCTAACACCATGTCGGACGCCGAAGACGACGCTAACAAACCCGATGCGGAGGTTCTCCGCTTCCCCCAATCGCGCGTGCGGCTACCGGGCAGCGAAGAACCTCTCAAGATCATTGGCACGAGCCCGCTTGCAGGTGTCCTCGGCGCGCCGTCCGAGCAGACCACCGGCCATTGGTGCAGCCGTTGCCAGGGCATCTGGTACGGCTATCTTCTCGAGGTCGCCTGCCCCGTGTGCGGCAACCGCCACGGCTAGGCCTGTCGCACCAAGCGCAAATCTTGCCTAGAGTGCGCCCGTCACCGCGCGAGGAAGGGCCTCGCGTAAGCGTCCGGGCGCGGGTCTGCCAAATCGGAGATAATTGAATAGATGCAACGCGTTACGATCACTCTTGACGACGACCTCATGGCCGAGCTCGACGCCATCATGGCCGCGCGCGGCTACCAGAATCGCTCCGAGGCGATCCGCGATTTGGCCCGGGCCGGCATCCGCGAGGCGGCGGAGCATGTCCACCCGCGGCGCGAATGCGTGGCAGCGTTGGTCTATGTGTACGACCACGAAGCGCGGCAACTTTCCAAGCGCCTCACCAAGGCTTTTCACGACCATCACGAGCTGTCGCAAGCCTCGCTCCACGTTCATCTCGATCACGACACCTGCCTTGAGGTAACGGTGCTGCGCGGCAAGTCGGGCGACGTCCAGCATTTTGGCGAACGGGTCATCGCCGAGCGCGGCGTGCGTCACGGCAAGCTCGTGCCCATGCCGTTGGATGCGCCGGCGAAATCCGGTGCGCGCAAACGTCCTGCACATCATCATCACGGTCATGCCAAGACGGTGCGCGCCCGCACCGCAGGACGCAAAAAGTAAAGCGCCGAGAGAACCTGCCGCACGTTTCAATACGGTGCCGCGCGAATGCGTTTCATCGCATTCGGTATGCGAAAACTCAGCCGCGATGTGCATACCAAGTTTGCACGCAAACTTTTCTTGCGTGCGAATGCACGTGAAGAGTTGTGACGCGTCGGTGTCGCGTGGTATGACATCTCATCGAAATTAGCTTACCGCGAAAAACGACAAACGACAGAAGAGGGAGGTTGTCCATGAAGCGGTCATTTCTTCGTCTGACAGTCTTGGCGCTTTGCCTCGTTCCTACCGCCGCTCTCGCGCATCCGGCCATCGGCAACGCGAGCGGGTTCATGCACGGCTTCATGCATCCCCTCGGCGGTCTCGATCACCAACTCGCCATGATCTTGGTGGGTATTTTCGCTTATCAGCTTGGCGGCCGCGCCCTGTGGCTCGTGCCGCTCTCGTTCATCGCCATGATGGCGGTGGGCGGCTTCCTTGGCGTCACCGCCACGCCGTTGCCGTTCGTGGAGATCGGCATTGGGTTGTCGGTGGTCGTGCTCGGCGCGATCGTGGCCTTCGGCGTGAAGGCGCCGCTTGCCGTGGCCATGGGCGTCGTCGGTCTGTTCGCCATCTTCCACGGCCATGCCCACGGCACCGAGATGCCGATGGATGCTTCCGGCGCCACTTACGGTGCCGGCTTCATGCTGGCCACGGCTGTTCTCCACGCCGTCGGCATCGGCATCGGCATGGCTGTCGGCCTCATGAGCCAGACCTTCGGTAAGACGGTCTATCGCGTGGCGGGAGGCGTCGCCTCCGTCGCCGGCTTGGCCCTGCTGATTGGTTACGTCTAGATCGCGTCAGCGCACGACGCGAACCTTTGATCGGCGTCGCTTCGGCGCCGATTTTTTTTGTCCCAAGCTGCAAACAAACTTGTCAGCTGCAAAGCAAGTTGGCTGACATTGCCGCCAAGTTATTGCATTGCAACAAACTTTTTGCTCGAGCCACCACGTTAGAATGATTGCGTTTTCCTCATTCCAACCGCGCCTGGCACGTCGCTTGCTCTCCATTAACTAAGGCGGCACTCAGGCCGCCGTTTGCGGAGGAAGCAAATGGCCAATCTTTTGTGGCTCCAGGGCGGGGCCTGCTCCGGCAACACCATGTCGTTCCTCAATGCTGAGGAGCCGAGCGCCTGCGATCTCGTCACCGATTTTGGGATCAATGTCCTGTGGCATCCCGTCTCTCGGGCTCGAGCTCGGCGAGAACCTGAAGCGCATGCTCGATGCCATCGTGTCCGGCGAGATCGCGCTGGATATCTTCGTCTTCGAAGGCACGGTGGTGAACGCGCCGAACGGGACGGGCGAGTGGAACCGCTTCTGCGGCCGGCCGATGAAGGATTGGGTCTCCGACCTGGCCAAGGTCGCGACCTTCACCGTCGCGGTCGGCGACTGCGCCACTTGGGGCGGCATCCCGGCCACGGCGCCGAACCCGTCCGAGAGCGAAGGCCTGCAGTTCCTCAAGCGCGAGCATGGCGGCTTTCTCGGCAAGGACTACACGTCCAAAGCCGGCCTGCCGGTCATCAACATCCCCGGCTGCCCGGCGCATCCCGACTGGATCACCCAGATCGTGGTGGCGGTGGCCACGGGCCGCGGCGGCGATCTCACTCTCGACGAGTTCCAGCGGCCGAAGACGTTCTTCACGAGCTTCACGCAGACCGGCTGCACCCGCAACATGCACTTCGCCTACAAGGTCTCGGCCACGGAGTTCGGTCAGCGCAAAGGCTGCCTGTTCTACGACCTCGGCTGCCGCGGGCCGATGACCCATTCGCCGTGCAACCGCATCCTGTGGAACCGCGTGTCGTCGAAGACGCGCGCAGGCATGCCGTGTCTCGGCTGCACCGAGCCGGAGTTCCCGTTCTTCGATCTGGAGCCCGGAACGCTGTTCAAGACGCAGACGGTCATGGGTGTGCCGAAGGACATGCCGGCGGGCGTCGACAAGGCCGGCTACATCAAGCTCACCGCCGCTGCCAAGGCGGCCTCCCCGGCTTGGGCCGAGGAAGATCTGTTCGTCGTTTGACCTGGCGCAAAGCAAAGCCAAGCCATCTTTCAGGGAGGATCAAATCCCATGCCTGCTGCAGCAGTACAAACTCTCGACATCTCGCCGGTCGGCCGCGTCGAAGGCGACCTCGACGTCCGTGTCGACGTCGAGGACGGCGTCGTCACCAATGCCTGGACCCAAGCCGAGCTGTTCCGCGGTTTCGAGGTCATCCTGCGCGACAAGGATCCCCAAGCCGGCCTCGTGGTGACCCCGCGCGCCTGCGGCATTTGCGGCGCCTCGCATCTCACCTGCGCCGCCTGGGCGCTCGACACCGCCTGGGCGACCGAGGTGCCCCGCAACGCCATCCTGGCGCGCAACCTCGGCCAGATCGTGGAGTCGATCCAGAGCCTGCCGCGACATCACTACGGCCTGTTCATGATCGACTACACCCACAAGAACTACTCGCAGTCGCAGTTCTATCGAGGAGGCCGTGAAGCGCTGGGCGCCGTTCACCGGCACCAATTACGAGCTCGGCGTGACGATCTCCGGCCGGCCGGTCGAGATCTATGCGCTGCTTGGTGGCCAGTGGCCCCATTCGAGCTACATGGTGCCCGGCGGCGTGATGTGCGCACCGACGCTGACCGACGTCACCCGCGCCTGGTCGATCCTCGAGCACTTCCGCCGGAACTGGATGGAGCCCATGTGGTACGGCTGCTCGCTCGAGCGCTACGAGGAGATCAAGTCCTATGACGATTTCATGGCTTGGCTCGACGAGCGGCCCGAGCACGCCAACTCGGACCTTGGCCTGTTCTGGCGCATGAGCCAGGATATCGGCCTCGACAAATACGGGGCGGGTCTCGGTAAGTACGTCAGCTGGGGCTACCTGCCGCACGAGGACAAGTACAACCATCCGACCATCGAAGGCCGCAACGAGGCGGTCATCATGAAGAGCGGTG
Organism: uncultured Alphaproteobacteria bacterium; assembly: GCA_963717875.1. GTDB lineage: Bacteria > Pseudomonadota > Alphaproteobacteria > Rhizobiales > Methyloligellaceae > Methyloceanibacter. Next base: position 58,952 of record CAVQXI010000022.1, on the reverse strand, counting down.
TCTATGATGGCAAGTCGGACACCCACAAGTCCATGGACCAGGTGTTCACCCGCGAGGATATCAAGCACGCCTGGTACGACGAGCCGGGCGGCTTGCACCCGTTCGACCGCACCACCAACCCGGTGCAGAAGAACACCATCGATCCTGAGGGCAAGTACTCTTGGGCGACGGCTGTGCGCCACGCCGAGAACGGCCGGCTCGAGGCCGGTCCGCTGTCACGTCAGCTTATCGCCGGCGGTAGCCATGGCGAGTTCCTGGCAGCACACCGACCCGCTGATCCTCGACATGTATCACAAGATGGGCGGACCGAGCGTGATGCTTCGCCACTTCGCGCGCATGCACGAAGGCGCTAAGCTCTATCGCGAAGCCGAGCGGTGCCTGCGTGAGTTCAAGCTGAACGACCCCTGGTATATCAAGCCGACCGAGAAGGACGGCCGCGGCTGGGGCGCCACCGAGGCGATCCGCGGCGCGTTGTGCCATTGGATCGAAGTCGAGGGCGGCAAGATCAAGAACTATCAGATCATCGCGCCGACCACCTGGAACGTCGGTCCGCGTGCCGCGGATGAAGAGCGGGGCCCGATCGAGGAAGCGTTGATCGGCACGCCCATTGCGGATGCGCACGATCCGGTGGAGGTTGGTCATGTCTGTCGCTCGTACGATTCGTGCCTCGTCTGCACCGTTCACGCCCACGACGCGCGGACGGGAGAAGAACTTGCACGATTCCGCACGGCCTGATCCCAAACCGGCGGTCGATCCGGAAGGACCTGATGAGGCGAAGGCTCGTCGGGCTGAGCAGCCCGGCGAGCAAAAGGAAGGCACGCCCATGGCGTCCGATCCGGGGGACTTGCTGAAGACCATCGCCGATATGCTGGCGGCGGGTCTCGAGACCGAAGTCGAGCCCTTTCCGGAGACGGACAAGGAGTTCGCCGATATCCTCATCAAGCTCCGCCAGCTCGACCCTAATGATCTCAAGGGCAAGCTCGTGATCGGCGGCTTCGTCGATCATCCTTACGGGCCGGATCAGCAGCGCTGCATGGAGTGCATGTACTTTCTCGTGCACCGCAAATGGTGCGACCTGCCTGAGCTCGCCGTGCCGGTCGAGCCGGAATGGTGGTGCCGGCTCTGGCGCATCTGACGGCTTGGCAAACCGCGGCAGCGCGCCGCGGGAGGAGAGCAGCATGGACGACGACGACAAGCTGCGGGAAGAAATCAAGACCCTGCTCTCGAACGGCCTCAAGACCGAGGTCTTTCCGCGCGCCGACACCCATGAAGAGGTGCAGGCAATCGTCGCGCGTCTCCAAGCCGCCAAAGGCGATCTCAAGGAAAGGCTGATCATCGGCGGCTTCACGCTGACGCCGATCGAGCACGAAGGAATCGAGCAGGCCTGCGAGACCTGCATGTACTACAAGGTCCACCGCCGCTATTGCGAGCTGCCCGAGTTCGAAGTGCCGGTGGAGCCTGAATGGTCCTGCCGCCTCTGGCGCATTTGACGCGCGCGGGCCAAACTCGTCCCGTCCATGATCGCATCGGGTGTCCCCATGATCGCCGTCATCGCTTGTGGAAACGCAAATCGCCGTGACGACGGCGCAGGGCCGGAGGTGATGCGCGTGCTGAAAGCGGGCGCGCTTGGCAGCAAAGATCCCGACGTGCGCCTTCTCGATGCGGGCACCGACGGCATGGCGGTGATGTTCGCCGCGCGCGGCTGCCGGTCGCTGATCGTGGTCGACGCCTGCCGCTCCGGCTCCGAGCCCGGCGCCGTCTTCGAGGTGCCTGGCGAAGAGCTGCTGCAGCGCTACCAGCCCTCGCTCAATCTGCATGACTTCCGTTGGGACCATGCGCTCCATGCGGGCCGCTCCATCTACGGCGCAGATTTCCCGGAGGACGTGGTCGTCTTGCTGATCGAGGCGGCCGATGTCGATTTCGGGCTCGAACTCTCGCCGCAGGTCAGCGAGGCGGTGGCGAAGGTCGCCGCCCGCATCGAAGAGTTGGTCGAGGAGCGCTTGAGCGAGGTGGCGGCTGAGGGATGAGCGATCCTCTGAGCGTGACGGTGAAGCGCGGCAGTCTCTATCTCGCGCGCGAGGTCTATGACCGCTATTTCCCGAAGCTCGACGCCGTCATCCTCCTGAGACGTGACGACGATCTTCTGATCCTGCCGGTCCGCCATGCCGCCTCCGGCGGCTATCTCTTGAAGCTGCGCAGCGCCGCCGGCGACCGGGTGGTGAGCGCCCCGGACTTCTTCCGCGAGCAGGGGATCGAAGACGATCAGGAGCTCCGCCTCACCGTGACCTGGAGCCCGGTAAAGGCGGCTTTGTGCGCGGTCGACGCGTTTAGGACTGCAAACTTAGTTTGCAGCTTGCGAAGGATATAGACAGTTTTCGCCAACTCCGGTAGCATGACCTTAATCAGAAAAACGCGCCTCAAGGCGCGAGCTGGGAGGTACCTGGAGTGTTGGCTCACCGAGTTGCCGAAGAGGTACGCGCGGCGTTGGCAGTGGCCGACGACGAGGCCGCAAGTCCGGTCGAGCGCGCCGAGATGCTCATGGAGATCGCGCTCGGTCTCCAGAAACGTCCGAAGACTCCCGAACAGCTCCATGCCGCGGTCGAGCTTTACGACAAGGCGCTCGCCGTCTGCCCCGAGAGCCAAGAGCTGCTACGCGCCCGCGTCACCGCGCGCAAAGGCACGGCGCTTCAGGCCATCCCCGAAGAAGGCACCGAGTGCCTGGAGCGCGCACGGGCAGATTTCGAAGCGGCGATCCCCATCCTGACGCAGTTGGGCGCAGCCGAAGAGGTGGCCGAGGCGGAGATGAATCTCGGCGTCGTCGTGCAAGCGCTGGCCGGCGCGAGCCGTGCCCGTATCACCGATGCGATCTCCGCCTATCAGCGGGCGCTGCGCACCTTCAACGGTGCGAAGCATCCGGTAGAGTTCGCCATCCTCCAGAACAATCTGGCCACCGCTTTTCTGTCGATGCCGTTCACCGATGAGCGGTCGAAGATGCGCGAGGCGCTCGCAGTGCAGGCCTTCGAGGAAGGCCTGAAAGTGGTCGACCTCATCAACCACCCCTCCGAATACGCGATGCTGCAGAACAATCTCGGCAACGCGCTGCAATACGCGTCATCCAGCCACGTCATCGAGAATAATCTCCGCGCCCTTGAGGCTTACGATGAGGCGCTGAAAGTCCGCACCTGCGAGACGACGCCGCTCGAATACGCCAACACGATCGCCAACAAGGCGAATTGTTTGTGGAACCTGCCCGACGATCCGGCCGCGCCCGAACAGGGCAACCGCGCCAATCTCACCCAGGCGCGCGGCCTTTATGCCGAGGCGCGGGAGATATTCATGCGCCACGGCGAGGTCGAGAAGGGCCGTATCGTTGGCGAGGCTTCGACCCAGATCGAGCGCGAGATCCTGGCCCTACCCGAGACGAACGGCAAAGGCGCAGGGACTGAAGTCGTGAACTGACGGAAGACAGCAAAAGGAGACTGAAGTTGGAAAGCGGGGATTTATCCATTGTCGTGGCAGCAGCCGCTCTCTTCGCCGGAACGGCTGCGGCTCTTGTCGGCGGCGCGATCGGCGGCGTCGTGGTCGGCGGCAAAGCGCTCGGCAACGAGCTTGCGGCCATGATGGGCGGCTTCTACGGACCGCTCGCGGGTGTGCCTGGTCTCGTGGTCGGGCTCATCGTGCTCGGACTTCTGAGCTAGGGGAGGCGCACCATGTGGTCCATGGCCATGAGCTCCATGACGCTCTTCTTCCAAGGCAAGCTGTTCGCCGAGCCGAGCAAGGCCTACCGTCAGATCGCCATCGGCGCCGCAGCCACCGCCATCGTTCTGATCGTGCTGGGCTTGCTTGGCGCGCCGGTTTGGCTTGCCGCCATCGTCGCCGGGCTCATAGGCGGCGCGATCCAGCCATACCTGTTTAAGGATCTCAAATACCGCTGAGGGCAGCATGAACGTCGTCGATACGACTCCCACACGCCGCAACGACCTCGCCGAGTTCCTCAGCGACGTCGAACGGCTGGAGTTGATCTTCGAGACGTGGGACGAGACGCCGAAGAACGCCGTCAACGCCTACCGCACGGCCATCGAGGCGCTGCATGGCGAGGCGCTTCTACGCCTCGTGCGTGCGCTCAAAGAGGACCCGGCGGCGCTTGCCGCCATGAAGCGCGTCATCGGCGATGAGATTGTCTACGCCGTGCTTAGGCGCCACGGCATCCTGAAAGCCAGTCTCGCCGAGCGGGTCGAGGTCGCGCTTGCCGGTATTCGGCCCATGCTCGCCTCCCATGGCGGCGACGTGGAGCTGATCAAGGTAGCGCCGCCGTCCATCGAGGTGCGCTTCCTCGGCGCCTGCGACGGGTGTCCCGCCTCCCAGCTCACCTTCCATGCTGGCGTCAAGAAGGCGGTGGAGGACGCGTGCCCCGAGATCACCGAGGTCCTGCAAGTTAAGGGCTCCGGCGTCGTCAACGAGAATGCCGTTCATTTCGTGAGCCCCTTCGCCAATCAAGCCGCGAGCAACTGGCTCGAAGCCGGCACGCTTGACGACATCCCTGAAGGCGGCGTCCGTTCGCTCACCATCGGTGGCGAGAAGGTGCTTCTATCGCGGCGGGGCACCATGGTCACCTGCTTCCAGAATGCCTGCGCCCATCTCGGTTTCCCGATCCATGACGGCGATGTCGAGGGCGGCATCATCACCTGTCCCCATCACGGCTTCCAATACGATCTCTCGAGCGGCGAGTGTCTGACCGCGCCCGAGGTTGCGCTCCAGGTCCACGCCGTGCGCGTGACCGGGAGCAAGGTCGAAGTGAGGCTCAACGTTTAGTCATGCGCGTCACCCTCGCACCAGCTCATGTGAGAACACGGCCCTCAGGCGAGAGCGGCGCACGCCGGCTGCTTGCTGAGCAAGGGCCGCATGTCGTGCTGGGCGGTGAGATGGGGCCGAGCGGGCTCGCCGCGCCCATTCGCCCGAGTGCCGCGACATTGTTCGGGCCGCGCGGCGGCTGCCTTGCGAGCCCTACGGGTCCGCTCTTCGTATGCGACACGGGCCACCACCGGCTGCTCGTGTGGAACGAGGTGCCGGTGGAAGATCACGCACCGGCCGACCTCGTCATCGGCCAGAAGGACTTCGCCCACGAGGGCCGCAATGCCAAAGGCGAGGCAGGCCCGGCGACCCTCAACGTGCCGACCGGGATTGCCGCCGCGCAAGGTGTGCTCGCCGTCGCCGATGCCTGGAACCATCGCGTGCTCCTCTGGCACGGCTACCCTGAGACCTCAAACCGGCCCGCCGACGTGGTGCTCGGCCAGGCGGATTTCGCCGGCACGGGCTCCAATCGCGGCAGCGACCGGCCGTCCGCCGATACGCTCTTCTGGTGCTACGGCGTTGCCATCGAGGATGGTCGTCTCTTGGTCGCCGACACCGGCAACCGGCGCGTGCTCGTCTGGGACACGATCCCGACGAGGAATGGCACACCGGCCGACCTCGTGCTCGGCCAGAAGGATTTCATCACGCGCGACGAGAATGCCGGCGGTGAGGCGGGCGCGCTCGGCATGCGCTGGCCGCACGGCATCGTGGTTAGCGGCGGCAGCCTGTTCGTGTCGGACGCCGGCAACAACCGGGTCATGGCCTGGCGCACCACTCCCGCGACCAATGGGCAGGATTGCGATTACGTTCTTGGTCAAGCCGACTTTGCCGGCCTCGATCACAACCGCGCGCACTACTTTCCCACCGCGGCAACGCTCAATATGCCGTACGGCATCGCTATGCTGGGCGACCGGCTCGCCGTCGCCGACACGGCGAATTCCCGGCTGCTTGGGTTCGAGCGCGGCGACCTCGCCATGGGCGCGGCGGCGAGCCGACTGTCCGGTCAACATGGCTTCACCGAGAAAGGCGACAATAGGTGGGGCGTCGCTACGCGCGACAGTGTGTGCTGGCCCTACAACGTGGCAGCGAATTCCGACACGCTGATCGTCGCCGATTCCGGCAATAACCGCGTGCTGTTGTGGAAGGCTGCGCCATGAATCTGCATCGGCCCATCCCGGAGGAGCAGGCGGGCGCCGTCGAGATCAGAGTGCGCGGCCGCGTGCAGGGCGTCGGCTTCCGCCCGACCGTGTGGCGTATCGCCCGCGAGCTCGGCCTCATGGGCGAAGTGCTGAACGACGCGGACGGCGTTCTCGTGCGGGTCGGCGGCAGCAGCGGCGCAATTGCCCGCTTTCTCGAGCGCATGGAGACGGAGCGTCCGCCCCTCGGCCGCATCGACCACGTCGAGACGTGCCCCTTTGGCGGCGATCTCCCGCGCGAGTTCCGTATTGCCGAGAGCGTCGGCGGCGCTCCTCATACCCAAGTCACGCCCGACGCCGCCATTTGCCCGACTTGCGCCAAGGAAGTGATCGACCCCTTCGCGCGCCGCTACCGTTACCCCTTCACCAATTGCACCCATTGCGGCCCACGCTTCTCCATCGTCACCGGAATCCCGTATGACCGCGCGCAGACCACGATGGCGGTCTTCCCCATGTGTCCGGCCTGCGATGCGGAATATGGCGATCCCTCTAATCGCAGGTTCCACGCCGAGCCCATCGCCTGCCATGTGTGCGGACCCAAGGCGCGGCTCATCCGCTTCGACGGGCGTGCTGTGAGCTTCGATCAACATTCCATGCTCGACGATGTCGACGCGGTATGCAGCCTCCTGCAGAAGGGCGAGATCGTCGCCATCAAGGGGCTCGGCGGCTATCAGCTCGCTTGCGACGCCACCAACGAAGAGGCGGTGACACGCCTGCGCAGCCTAAAGCAGCGCGACGCAAAGCCCTTCGCTCTGATGGCCCGCGACCCCGACATCATCGGCCGCTACTGCACGCTCGACGACGAGGCGCGCCGCGTGCTGGCGAGCCCTGAGGCGCCCATCGTCATTCTCCCGGCCGGCGGACCTGAGCATCTCCCTGAAGCCATCGCACCGGGCTTGCGGACGCTCGGCTTCATGCTGCCGACGACCCCGCTGCATCTCCTGATCTTGCGGCGCATGACCCGGCCGGTGGTGATGACGAGTGGCAATCTCTCCGACGAGCCGCAGGTCATCACCGAGGAGGATGCCAAGGCGCGGTTGTCGGCCATCGCGCCCTACGCGCTGGTCCATGACCGGGCGATCGCCAACCGTATCGACGATTCCGTGGTGCGGATCATGGGGGGCAGGGCGCGTCTCATCCGCCGCGCCCGCGGCTATGCACCGGCTCCTATCAAGCTACCGCGCGGCTTCGAGGCAGCACCGCCCCTTCTTGCACTCGGCGGCGAGCTGAAGGCGACGTTCTGCCTGGTGAAAGACGGCGAGGCCATTCTCTCCCAGCATCAGGGCGACCTCGAAGACGCCGCGACCTACGACGATTACCGCAAGAATCTCGCGCTTTACGCCACCTTGTTCGACCATGCACCGCAAGCGCTGATCGCCGACAAGCACCCCGAATATCTCTCGACCAAGCTCGCCCACGCGCGTGCGCAAGATGAGGGGCGCGCGCTGGTCGAGGTGCAGCACCATCACGCCCATATGGCGTCGTGCCTTGCCGAGAATGGCTATGCGCTCGACGCGCCGCCCGTGCTCGGCATTGTGCTCGACGGGCTGGGCTTGGGCGACGATGGGACCATCTGGGGCGGCGAGTTCCTGCTCGCCGACTATCGCCGTTATGAACGGCTCGGCACCTTCAAGCCGGTCGCCATGCTAGGCGGCGCGTCGGCCGTGCGCGAGCCGTGGCGCAACCTTTATGCGCATCTCATGGCGGAGATGGGCTGGGCGCAGTTCGCCATGAATTTCGCCGAGCTTCCGCTTTACGCCGACTTGGCGGCGCGGCCGCGGGCGACGCTTGACGCCATGATCAAGAAGGACGTCAACGCGCTGCTCGGCTCGTCCTGCGGGCGTTTGTTCGATGCGGTCTCCGCCGCACTTGATCTCGCGGAGGATGCTCAAGCCTATGAAGGCCAAGCCGCCGCCACGCTCGAGGCGATCGTCGACGAGGAGACTTTGCTCCACGAGGACGAGGCGCTCGCGTATCCCCTGAATATTCCGAACCTGCGCAGCTTGGGTCTGCCCTATGTCGAGCCGATCGCCATGTGGAATGCGATCCTCGGCGACCTTATCCTCAAGACGCCGGCGCCGGTGATGGCCGCGCGCTTCCACAAGGGGCTCGCCAAGACCATCGTCGCCATGGCCCGGAAACTCGCCCGGCGCGACAGCGCCGATGGCCCCCGCTTCACGCAGGTTGCCCTCTCGGGTGGCTGCTTCCAGAACCGCATTTTGTTTGAACAGGTCGTGCGCCGCCTAGAAGCGGAAGACCTCACGGTGCTCAGCCACGCGCTTGTTCCCGCCAATGACGGCGGGCTTGCGCTCGGCCAAGCGGCGATCGGCGCCGCAAGACTCATCGATGAACGCGCCAAATCAAGGGAAGGAAATGTGCCATGTGCCTCGGAATTCCAGGCCGCATCGTAACGATCGACGACGCAGGGAAGCGGCTCGCCACCGTCGATGTGGGCGGCGTGAAGCGCCAGGTGAACATCGCCTGCATTGTTAATGACGCACACTCTGTCGAAAGTTGCGTCGGCGATTGGGTGCTCGTCCATGTCGGCTTCGCCATGAGCCGCATCGACGAGCAAGAGGCGGCGGAGACCTTGAAGATCTTGACCGAGCTCGGCGAGGCGCAAGCCGAGATTGAGGCGATGCGCCTTTCTGAAGCGGAAGTGGGGAGGGCAGCGTCATGAAATACATCGATGAGTACCGCGATCGCGACAAGGCCGCCGTCCTCGTGAAGGAGATCGAGGCCCTGGTCGCCGAGATCCCGCTCGCCAAGGAGCGGCCGATCAACATCATGGAGGTCTGCGGCGGCCACACCCATTCGATCTTCCGCTACGGCATCGAAGGCATGCTGCCCAAGGAGGTCGAGCTGGTGCACGGGCCGGGCTGCCCGGTCTGCGTTCTGCCCATGGGCCGCGTCGACGATTGCGTTTCCATCGCCGAACAACCGGGTGTGATCTTCACCACCTTCGGCGACGCCATGCGCGTGCCGGGCTCGAAGAAGAGCTTGATGCAGGCGAAGGCCGACGGCGCCGACATCCGCATGGTCTATTCGCCCATGGATGCGCTGGAGATCGCCCGCAAGAATCCGGATCGCGACGTCGTGTTCTTCGGCCTCGGTTTCGAGACGACCATGCCGTCAACGGCACTCACCGTCCTCCAGGCCGAGCGCGAGGGGATCACCAATTTCTCGGTGTTCTGCAATCACATCACCATCGTGCCGACGCTGAAGGCTATCCTCGAAAGCCCCGACCTCAATCTCGACGCCTTCATCGGTCCGGGTCATGTGTCCATGGTCATCGGCACGGCGCCGTATGAGTTCATCGCCAACTTCTATAAGAAGCCGATGGTGGTGTCGGGCTTCGAGCCGCTCGACGTGCTTCAGTCCATTTGGATGGTGCTGAAGCAGATCAAGGAGGGCCGCGCCGACATCGAGAACCAATATGTACGCGTGGTCCCGGATGACGGCAACGCGGCGGCGCTCGATGCCGTGGACAAGGTTTACGAGCTCCGCGACTTCTTTGAATGGCGGGGCCTCGGCTCCATCGATCATTCTGGGGTGAAGCTCCGCGAGGCCTATGCCCATTTCGACGCCGAGCGGAAATTCGCCCTTCCCAATCTCCAGGTCGCCGATCCGGCCGCCTGCCAATGCGGCGCGGTGCTGAAAGGCGTGATCAAGCCTTGGCAGTGTCCGCTGTTCGGCACGGCCTGCACGCCCGAGACGCCGCTCGGCGCCTTGATGGTGTCGTCGGAGGGCTCGTGCTCGGCCTATTACCAATATGGTGGCATCAAAGCCCAAGCGGGGGCAGCATGAACATCATGCCATTTCCACGGCCGCGCCGTCTCGGCAAGGTCAACGTGCCGACCGTGACGCTTGCCCATGGCGGCGGCGGCAAGGCCATGAAGGACCTCATCGACGACGTGTTCGTCGACGCCTTCGACAACGCGGCGCTTGCGCCCCTCGAAGATCAGGCGCGCTTCGACCTTTCAGCCATTGCTGCGCTCGGCGACCGGCTCGCCTTCACCACCGACAGCTTCGTGGTCGATCCGCTGATTTTCCCCGGCGGCGACATCGGCAAGCTCGCAGTGTGTGGCACGGTCAACGACCTTGCCGTGGGCGGCGCGCGCGCCGCTCTATCTCTCCTGCGCCGTGATCATCGAGGAGGGCGTCACCGTCGACTTTCTTGCGCCGGATCGCCCGCTCCATGGCGGTGGCCGCGAAAGACGCTGGCGTTCAGATCGTCACCGGCGACACCAAGGTCGTGCACAAGGGCGCTTGCGACAAGCTGTTCATCACCACGACCGGCATCGGCGCGATCCGCGAAGGCCTGACGCTTGGCGCCCATCTTGCGCGGCCCGGCGACGCGGTCCTGGTCAACGGGCTTCTCGGCGACCACGGTGCGGCAATCCTCGGCGCGCGGGGCGACATGGCCCTTGAGACGCCCATTGAAAGCGATTGCGCCGCACTTCACGGGCTGATCGATGCGCTGCTTGCGGCGGCGCCCGACACGCGAGCCTTACGCGATGCCACCCGCGGCGGACTCGCCACGGTGCTGAACGAGATCGCCGCCGCCTCGGAAACGGCTATCGAGATCGACGAGACGCGGACCCCGATCCGCGAGGAGGTCAAGGGATTCTGCGAGATCTTAGGGCTAGACCCGCTCTACCTCGCCAACGAAGGCAAGATCGCCGCCGTGGTTCCGGCCGAGGAGGCGGAAGCCGCACTCGCCGCCATGCAGGCGCATCCCCTTGGGCCGGTTCGAGCATCATCGGCACCGTCAACGAAGGTGAGGCGGGCCGCGTCACCATGAAGACGGTATTCGGCGGCCGCCGCATCGTCGACATGCTGGTCGGTGAGCAGCTGCCCAGGATCTGCTAGAGGCGCGAAATGCACGAGCTCGGCATCACCCGCAATATCGTCGCCATCGTCAGCGACGCGGCCAAAGGGCGAAGAGTGCGCCGGGTCACGCTTGAGGTCGGCGAGCTGTCGGGCGTGATGACCGACGCCATCGCCTTCTGCTTCGACGTGGTGGCGCAAGGCACCGTCCTCGAAGGCGCCGAGCTCGACATTCAGGTGGTCAGGGGCCGGGCGCGCTGCGGCGCGTGCGGAGCCGAGTTCGACACCGCCACGCTTTACACGCCTTGTGCTTGCGGCTCGCGCCGGCTCGAGCAGCTGCAAGGCGAAGAACTGAACATCAAGACCATGGAGCTAGAGGAGGCAGCCTGATGTGCGGGCATTGCGGATGTGGAAGCGAGGCGAAGGCCACCGTGCTCGATATGAGACGCGACTCCGACCACCATCATGGGCATGACCATGTTCATGCCGATGGCACCCATCACAGCCACCCACATGACCATGGGCATGTACACGAGCAGGATGACGGAAACGATCATAACCATGCGCATGACGAGGCTCGTCACCACAGCCATGAGCATGTTCATGCCGATGGCGCTCCTCACGGCCATGAACATGGTCATCACCATGATCATGCAGGCGCCGACGCCGTGGTCGCTCTCGAAGCACGCATTCTCGCTAAGAACGACGCCGAAGCCGTAAAGAACCGAGCCTGGTTCTCAGGCAGAGAGATTCTGGCGCTGAACCTCGTGAGCTCGCCGGGGGCCGGCAAGACCACGCTGCTTGAGCGCACGATCAAAGATTTCAAGGACGAGCTGCCGATCTATGTGCTGGAAGGCGACCAGGCGACCACGAATGACGGCGAGCGTATCCGCGCCGCCGGCGCGCCCGCGGTCCAGGTGAACACCGGCACCGGCTGCCATCTCGAAGCGGACATCGTGGCGCGCGGCCTCATGCAGCTCAGACCCGCCGCAGGCTCCGTGGTGATGATCGAGAATGTCGGCAATCTCGTTTGCCCCGCCATGTTTGATCTCGGCGAGCGGGCCAAGGTGGTCATCCTCTCGGTCACCGAAGGCGAGGACAAGCCGCTGAAATACCCACATATGTTCCGCGCGGCAGAGGTCATGATCCTGAACAAGACCGATCTCCTGCCGCATGTTGATTTCGACGTGGACCGCGCGATCGAGAACGCCCGCGCCGTTAACCCGGATATCGCGGTGTTGCAGGTCTCGGCCCGGACCGGTGAGGGGCTTCAGGCCTGGTACGGTTGGCTGCGCGAGCAGCGCGCCGCCGCCCGGGCCGCCATGCTCATCTAGCTCATAGGTCGGCTGAGCCGGCAGGCTCCAGAATGAGCGTGCTGAGCGGCGGCAGCGTGAGCTTCAGCGAATAGCGGCGGCCATGGCAGGCGATGTTATTCGCTTTGATCGCGCCCATATTGCCCTTGCCTGAGCCGCCGTAATCCTTGGAATCGGTGTTGATACGCTCGACCCACCGGCCGCCACGCGGCACGCCGATGCGATAATTCTCGCGCGGTACGGGCGTGAAATTGCACACGACCAGCACCGGCGCGTCACCCTCGTGGCCCCGACGCAAGAATGAGATCACGCTCGCCTCGTTGTCGGACGCGTCGACCCACTCGAAGCCGCGGCCCTCGGCGTCGTAGACATGCAGCGCCGGCGTCGTGCGGTAAAGCCGGTTCAGATCGCGCACCAGAGCCTGCACGCCGCGATGCATGGCATCGTCGAGCAGGTGCCAATCGAGACTGTGGTCATGATTCCACTCGGATTCTTGCGCAAACTCGCCGCCCATGAACAACAGCTTCTTGCCGGGATGGCCCCACATGAAGCCGTAATAGGCCCGAAGGTTCGCAAATTTTTGCCAGCGGTCGCCGGGCATCTTGCCGATCAGCGAGCCTTTGCCGTGCACCACCTCGTCGTGGCTGAGCGGCAGCACGAAGTTCTCCGAGAAGGCATAGAGCAGGCCGAAGGTCAGCTTGTCGTGATGATAGCGGCGGTGGATCGGGTCTTCTTGCATGTAGCTCAGCGTGTCGTGCATCCAGCCCATGTTCCACTTGAAGCCGAAGCCGAGACCGCCGAGATAGGTGGGGCGCGATACACCGGGCCACGCCGTCGATTCCTCGGCGATGGTCGTCGTGCCGGGACGTTCGGAGAATACGAGCTCGTTGAGCCGCTTTATGAAGGCGATGGCCTCGAGGTTTTCGTTGCCGCCGTATTTGTTGGGGACCCACTCACCGGACTCGCGGCTATAATCGAGATAGAGCATCGAGGCGACCGCATCGACGCGCAGGCCGTCGATGCCGAAGCGCTCGAGCCAAAACAGCGCGTTGGCGAGCAGGAAATTGAGCACCTCGCGCCGCCCGTAATTGTAGATCAGCGTGTTCCAGTCTTTGTGGAAGCCGAGCCGCGGATCCTCGTGCTCGTAAAGGGCCGTGCCGTCGAAGCGGCCAAGCCCGTGAACGTCGGTCGGGAAATGCGCCGATACCCAGTCGACCAGCACGCCGATCCCAGCTTCATGGCATCTGGCGACGAAGCCGGCGAAGTCCTCCGGCGTGCCGAAGCGCGAAGTGGGCGCATAGAGGCCGATCGGCTGGTAGCCCCACGAGCCGTCAAACGGAAACTCGCTCACTGGCATGAGCTCGATATGGGTGAAGCCCATGTCGCGCACATAAGGAATAAGTTTGTCGGCGAGATCGGTGTAGCTGAGGAACGTATTATCCTGTCCGCGCATCCACGAGCCCGGATGCACCTCGTAAATCGTGATCGGCGCATCGAATTTCTGAAGCCGCTCGCGCTCGGATTGCCATGAGCCGATCGGCGTGGGCCGCTTCGGCAGGCCGTGCACAATGGAGGCGGTGGCCGGCGGACGCTCCTGCTGAAAGGCGAACGGGTCGGCCTTCAGCGGCAACAGCTCCTTACTTGGTCCGAGCAGCTCATACTTATAGAGCTCACCAAGCGGGAGCCCCGGAACGAAGATCTCCCAAATGCCGGACTCCGTGCGCTTGCGCATGGCGTGGCGCCGGCCGTCCCAGTCGTTGAACGGCCCGACCACGCTCACCCGCGTGGCGTTCGGTGCCCACACCGCGAAGCTGATGCCGTCGACGCCTTCATGGGTGATGGCGTGCGCGCCCATCTTCTCGTAGAGGCGCAAATGGTTGCCTTCGGCGAACAGGTGCAGGTCGAGTTCGCCAAGAATGGGACCGAAACGGTAGGGATCGTCGACTTCGACGGTCTGGCCCTCATAGGTGACGCGCAAGCGATAGTCGCTTGGGAAAGTATCGGGCACCTCGCCGCCGAAGAATCCGGTACGATGCAGTCTATCCAATGTGAAGACGTCGCCACTCTTGGGCTCGACCACGGACACTGATGCCGCACCGGGCAGAAAGGCGCGCACGGACGCGCCATAGCGGCCGTGATGCAGACCGAGGATCGAGAACGGGTCGCCGTGCTCGCCGCGCGCGATCGCCGCAATCCCCGCTCGGTTGGGGGCCCAATCGTTTCCGCGTTTCTTGGCAGGAAGCGTCATCACGTCCTTTCACGCAAGGCTCACGGGCGGGGCTGATTGCCCGCCTCGTACTAATCTCATAAAGGACCTTCCCTGCTAAGAACAGGTCGAGGCGGTCCAAGGTTTCCTCGATCGGGCTTAACCAATGGCTGCGGCCGTCTTGAGAGACTTCGTCTCTCTGGGCTCCGCCGGCAAGCGAACAAAAAACCGACAGCCGATTACTTATTTAGCAAAGTCGGCCAAAAGGATAGGCACGACATTCCGCTGAAGATCGATCAAAATAGAGCAATTCAAAAGACATCTAGGGAGGGCCCGAGGCGTCGAGCAAACACATGGCCCCAAGCACCGAAGCTACCGCCATGGCGCGCCAAGCGGCTCAGTTGGAGTCTCCAATGGTTTCGTTGAGCGATATTGCGCTCACCGGAATCTACGAAGTCTCGAAGATTCTCAATACCCCGAACCGGCTCGAGACCACCCTCTCGAACGTGGTCAACCTGTTGTCGTCGTTCATGCAGATGCGCCACGGCGTCATCTCGCTTCTCGCCGACGACGACATTCCCGACATCACGGTCGGTGCCGGCTGGAACGAGGGGACGGACGAGCGTTACCGCGCGCGCCTGCCCGAGCGGGCGATTGGCCAGATCGTTACCACCGCGGTGCCGCTCGTCGTCGAGAATGTCGCCAGCCACCCCTTGTTCTCCAAGAGTGACGTGGCCACGCTCAGCGCCGACGGGGACACCAAGGTTTCGTTCCTTGGCGTGCCCATCCGCATCGGCACGCGAGTGGTGGGGACGCTGACCATCGACCGCGTCTGGGATAGCCGGGCCGTGTTCCACCTCGATGCGGATGTCCGGTTCCTGACCATGATCGCCAATCTGATCGGCCAGACCGTGCAGCTCCAACGCGTCGTCTCGCGCGATCGCGAGCGCCTCATCGCCGAAAGTCACCGTCTCCAGAAGGAGCTGTCGGAGCTCAAACCGCACAAGCCGGGCAAGAAGCCGCGCATCGACGGCATCGTCGGCGATAGCCCGGTGATTCGCGCGCTGCTCGACAAGGTGATGATCATCGCCAAGTCCCATTCGCCGGTGTTGTTGCGCGGCGAGTCGGGCACCGGCAAGGAGCTGATTGCCAAGGCCATTCACGAGCTGTCGCCCCGCGCCAAAGGCCCCTTCATCAAGATGAACTGCGCCGCGCTTCCCGAATCCGTTCTGGAGTCGGAGCTGTTCGGTCACGAGAAGGGCGCGTTCACCGGCGCCATCAATGCCCGCAAAGGCCGTTTCGAGCTGGCCGACAAGGGCACGCTGTTTCTCGACGAGATCGGGGAGATCTCCCCGTCCTTCCAGGCGAAGCTGCTGCGCGTGTTGCAGGAGCAGGAGTTCGAGCGGGTCGGCGGCAACCACACCCTCAAGGTCAATGTGCGCATCATCACCGCGACCAACAAGAACCTGGAAGAAGCCGTGGTGCGCAACGAGTTCCGCGCCGACCTCTATTATCGCATCAGCGTCGTACCGCTGATGCTCCCGCCGCTCCGCGAGCGCAAGACCGACATTCCCTCTTGGGCCACTGAGCACCTCGACGGGTTCAAAGAAGAGGGCTTGCGTCAGTCAACGGCCGAATCTGGGCCACTTGAAGCGCTCGCTAGGTGCTACTTCCCATTCTCGTTCAAGTTCGGCTAGGCGCTCGCGTCAGGCCCAGCGCCCCGCTGCGGCGCGGTCGGCGAACCAGATGACCTCGCCTACGGGACGGATATGCGCCGCGGGAAAGTCCGTCTCGCCCGACAGGATCTTGTCGAGGATGTCGCGCTTGCCCGCGCCGGAGACGAGAAACGCGACCACGGCGCTTGAATCGAGCGCCGGGTAGGTGAGGGTGACCCGCTCCTCCTCCCGGCCCTTCGGCACCGGCGCCACCCACCTTCTTGCGCTCTTGCAGCACCGGCTCGCCCGGCAACAGAGACGCCGTATGGCCGTCCTCACCGAGACCGAGCAGGGTGAGGCTGAGAAGAGGGCGGTCGATCTGAAGTGTGTCCGCGCCGTAGAGCCCTTTCAGCATGGCCTCGTAGTCCTTGGCCGCCTGGTCGAGCGTCACGCCGTCCGTCTCCACGGGATGCACGTTTTCGGGCGGCACCGGCACGTGGCCGAGAAACGCCGCGCGCGCCATGCCGAAATTGCTGGCGGGATCGGAGGGCGGCACGAAGCGCTCATCCCCGAGAATCCAATGGACCCGGTCCCAGGGGAGACGGGACCTGATCGGCTCCTGCGCGAGGTGCTGGTAGAGCGGGTTCGGCGTGTTGCCCCCGGAGAGCGCGATGATGGTGCGGCCGTGATTGCCGGCCGCAAGATCGCAGAGATAGTCCGCCCCGGCGCGGGCCAGATCGGCAGCATCCTCACAGACCCGAAGCGTTCCAAATGCCGGTTTCATGCGCTTTGCCTCGTCTCGCCGCTCGGATCGAAGGATAAGGGGAAAAAGTTACCACTTGTCGTTCCCGCCAAAACGCGAATCCAGTAACCAAAGGTCTAGGATTTTCTGCGATGTCAGGGGTTACTGGATTGCCCGGTCAGGCCGGGCAATGACGTCGATCCGGTATTTGAGAGCGCCATGGCCCACGAGATCATCATCGCGCCGTCGATCCTTTCCGCCGACTTCGCCAAGCTTGGCGAGGAGGTGCGCGCCGTGGATAAGGCGGGCGCCGACTGGATCCATGTGGATGTCATGGACGGACACTTCGTGCCCAACATCACCATCGGCCCGGACGTGGTGAAGGCGCTTCGTCCGCATTCCAAGAAGCCGTTCGACGTGCATCTGATGATTGCGCCGTGCGATCCCTATCTCGAGGCGTTCGCCGACGCCGGCGCCGATATGATCACGGTGCATGTCGAGGCCGGGCCCCATCTCGATCGCTCGCTCCAGCTCATCCGGAGCCTCGGCAAGCGGGCGGGCGTCAGCCTCACGCCCTCGACGCCGGAGACGGCGCTCGAATACGTGCTCGACAAGGTGGACCATATCCTGGTGATGACGGTGAACCCCGGCTTCGGCGGTCAGAGCTTCATCCCGGCGCAGCTCCGCAAGATCCGCGCCATCAAGAAGATGATCGGATCCCGGCCCATCCATATTGAGGTCGACGGCGGCATCCACGTGGAGACCGCGCCGCTCGTGGTTGAAGCCGGCGCCAATGCGCTGGTGTCGGGGTCGGGCGTGTTCGGCGGCGGCAGCTACGCCGACAACATCAAAGCTATCCGCGCCGCCGCCATGCGCGGTCGCGTGGCGGCAGCATAACCACGCGCCTTACGAGAACTTGTGCTTGCGGTAGCGCGTGATCAGCGCGTTGGTCGATGAGTCGTGGCTGAGCTTCGGCGCATCCTGGCTTCTGAGTTCGGGGATGATGCGCACGGCGAGCACCTTGCCGAGCTCCACGCCCCACTGATCGAACGAGTCGATGTCCCACACCGCGCCTTGCGTGAACACGCTGTGCTCGTAGAGCGCGACCAACGCGCCGAGCGTTCTGGGATCGAGCTCTGTCGGCCAGGATCATGTTGGTCGGCCGGTTGCCTTCGGTGACGCGGAACGGCGTCTGCGCCGGCGGCGAGCCTTCGGCCGTGAGCTCGGCCGCCGTCTTGCCGAAGGCGAGCGCCTCGGCCTGCGCGAACAGATTGGCCATCAGGAGATCGTGGTGATCGGCAAGCGGGCTTAAGGGTGTGAGAAACCCGATGAAATCGCAAGGGATCAGCTTCGTGCCCTGATGGATCAGCTGATAGAACGAGTGCTGACCGTCCGTGCCGGGCTCGCCCCAGATGATCGGTCCGGTCTGGTAGTTCACATGTGCCGCGGCGAGATCGACATGCTTGCCGTTGCTTTCCATCTGGAGCTGCTGGAGATAGGCAGGAAAGCGCGCCATGTGCTCGGAGTAGGGCATGATACCGAGCGTCTGCGCCCCGAAGAAATTGTTGTACCAGACTGTGAGCAGCCCCATCAGCATTGGCAGGTTCTTTTCGATGGGCGCCGTCTTGAAATGCTCGTCCATGGCGTGGAAGCCTGCGAGCATTTCGCGGAAATTCTTAGGACCGATGGCGATCATGGTTGAGAGCCCAATGGCCGAGTCCATCGAATAGCGGCCGCCGACCCAGTCCCAGAACTCGAACATATTGGCGGTGTCGATGCCGAACTTCTCGACGCCCGCCGTGTTGGTGGACACGGCGACGAAATGCTTGGCCACCGCCGTCTCCGAGCCGAGCTTGGCGACCGCCCAGGCACGCGCGGTCGCCGCGTTGGTCATGGTCTCGAGCGTGGTGAAGGTCTTGGACGAGATGATGAACAGCGTCTCCGCGGCGTCGAGGTCGCGTGTCGCCTCGTCAAAACAGGCGCCATCCACGTTGGACACGAAGCGGAAGGTCATGTCGCGATCGGAGTAGGGGCGGAGCGCCAGATACGCCATCTCCGGGCCGAGATAGGAGCCGCCGATGCCGATATTGATGACGTTCTTGATGCGCTTGCCGGTGTGCCCGGTCCACGCGCCGCTCCTGACCTTTTCGGCGAACGCCGCCATGCGATCGAGCACTTCGTGAACGTCCGGCACAACGTCATGCCCGTCGACCTCGATCACCTCGTTGCGCGGCGCGCGCAAGGCTACGTGCAGCACGGCACGGTTCTCCGACACGTTGATCTTCTCGCCGCGGAACATGGCGTCGCGCCGTTCCGCCACTTTCCGCTCCTTGGCGAGGTTGACCAGAAGCCCAACCGTCTCCTCGGTGATGCGGTTCTTGGAGTAGTCCAGGGAAAGCCCGGCGCCCTCGACCGTGAAGCGCGCGGCGCGGGCGGGATCGTCGGCGAAGAGCTGCCGCAAATGCGCGTCCTTGATCTTGGCGTGATGCGCGGAGAGCGCCTGCCACGCTGGGGTATCGATCAATTGCGTGGACATGGGGCGGCCTCCCTCTAGCTCAGCGCTTTGGTCTTGGTGTCGATGGATTTCAGCAGATCCTGCCACGACGACACGAAGGACGCGGCGCCTTCCTTCTGGAGCTGCGCGGCCAGCGCTGAAACAGAGATGCCGGCCTTCTCGTAAGCCGCCAGCACCTCCTCGCAATCGCCGCCATCCGGCGAGAGAACGCCCTCCAACTTGCCGTGATCGGCAAAGGCGAGCAGCGTCTTGTCGGGCATGGTGTTGACCGTATTCGGCGCCGCAAGCGCGTATATATAAAGAGTGTCCGGCGCACGCGGGTCCTTGGTGCTGGTGCTGGCGAAGAGGAGCCGCTGCGGCCGCGCGCCGAAGGATTCGAGCCGTTGCCAGCGGTCGGTGTCGAGCATCGCCCGATAGTCCCGGTAAGCCTGATGGGCGACGGCGATGCCGAGCTTGTCACGCAAGTCGTCTGGCGCCTTGTCCATCACCGCCTTGTCCCAGCGGCTGATGAAGATGGAGGCCACCGAGCGCACATCCGGGTCGAGACCGGCCGCGACCCGGCGCTCCAGGCCCTTCATGTAAGCATCGGCCGCGGCATTGCAGTCATCCGCCGAGAACAGCAGCGTCACGTTGACGGTGACGCCGGAGAAGATCGCCTCCTCGATGGCGGGCAGGCCTTCCTTGGTGCCGGGGATCTTGATGAACAGGTTGGACTTGTGGGCGCGTGCGTAAAGACGCTTCGCCTCGGCGATAGTGGCTTGCGTGTCGTAGGCGAGAAGCGGGGAGACCTCGAGCGACACGAAGCCGTCGACCGTCGCCGTCTTCTGGTGGATGGGCAGGAACAGATCCGCCGCGCGCGACAAATCCTGCAGCGCCAGCTCGAAGAACAATGCCTCGCCCGTGTAGCCCGCCTTCATCAGCCGCTTGATCTCCGGGTCGTAGCTGTCGCTCTTGGAGATAGCGTTGTCGAAGATCGTCGGGTTCGACGTAAGCCCGGTCACGGAGAAGTCGTCGATATACTTCTTCAGCGTGCCGCTATCGAGCATGTCGCGCGTGATGTCATCGATCCACAGGCTTTGTCCGAGCTCGTGCAAGGCTTGGGTTGCTTTCACGACAGTGTCTCCTTAAGCGACGAGAAATCATGCTCCATAAGGTCGGCGATGCGGTCGACCGTGATGTCCGCCGGCTTCTGGCCCGCGAGCGTCTTTGGATCGTGCGCGTAATGGCCTTGCCGGGGAAAGACGGTGGTCACTCGGTCGCCCAACACGTTCTTGACCGTATTGAGCACCGTGAGCTTGTCGTCGACCATCACGTAGTGGCGGGCCGGGTAGGCGCGCTGGATGGCGTCCAGCTCCTGTTCCTTGTGCACATAGCCGAGCACGTGGCCGTCGAAGGCGTTCCACAGGCCCGCGCGCACCAATTTGTGCGGCTGAAACACGGCGTCGCCGTCGGTGAGAATCACCGGCTGCCCCCAATGGCGGACATGGCGGATAAGCGCGAGAACATCCGGGTAAAGGCGCTCGATAAACGGATAGTCCAACAGCCAATTGGCGAGGCGCAGAGCACCCGGATTGTCGATGTGCTCCAGGCGGAACCGTTCCAGCGTGCCGAGGACGTCGACATAGCCGTGCTTGATGCGCTGCTCTTCATAGAGGACCCAGAACCGTTCGTTCCCTGCCTTGCCGAAAGTGTGCTCGACATGAGAAGCGAGATCGCTCTTGAGCCGGTCGTTGTCGAGCAACGTGTTGTCGACATCGAAGAGAAAGAGGATGTCATGGGTCTTGGGCATCGTGCGGGTTACGCCGGCTTAGGATTGAGCCAAGGCCCGTCGCCGCCGACGAGCTGCTCAGCTTCGTCCGGCCCCCAAGTGCCGGGCTTGTAGCGGTAGAGCGGAGTCACGTCGCCCAGCACGTTGTCGACGATGCGCCACTCCGCGTCGACGATGTCCTCACGGGTGAAGAGATCGCTGATGCCGTGCATGGCGTCGCCGAGCAGGCGCTGGTAAGGCGGCCTATCCGCGCCGGGCTGCCGGGTCAGGATCAGCTCGACGTCATCGCCGATCATGCGGTCGCCCGGCGTTTTGACCCGCGTACCGAGCGCGATCGTCACGTCAGGCTGGATGCGGAAGCGCATATGGCCGCAGCCGACGGCTTCGATTTCTCCGAAAGTTTCCCGCGGCGGCTTTCTAAACTCGACGACCGCCTCGGCGATGCTCACAGGCAGCACCTTGCCGGTGCGAATGAAGATGGGAACGCCCTCCCATCGCCAGCTGTCGATGGCGAGCCTGGCGGCCGCGAAGGTCTCCACCGTGGAGCCGGGATGCACGCCGGAGACGTTCTCGTAGCCTTCATATTGGCCGCGCACGATGTCGCCGGGCTCGAGCGCTCGGACAGACTTCAAAAGGCTCGCCTTCTTGTCGCGGATCGCCTCGTGCTCCTGCCCCGTGGGCGGATCCATGGTCAGCGACGCCAGGATTTGCAGCATGTGGTTCTGCAACACGTCACGGATGGCGCCCGCCTCGTCATAAAACGCGCCGCGATCCTGCACGCCGAAATTTTCAGCCATGGTGATCTGGATTGAGCGCACATGGGTGCGGTTCCAGATCGGCTCGTAGATGGAATTGGCAAAGCGCGTGTAGAGGATGTTCTGCACCGGCTCCTTGCCGAGATAGTGGTCGATGCGGAAGATGTCGTCTTCGGAGAAATAGTGATCGAGGATCCGGCTGAGCGCGATCGCCGATTTACGGTCGCGGCCGAACGGCTTCTCCACCACGAGCCGCGCATTCTTGGCGCAGCCCGATTTGGCGAGTTGTGACGCCACTTCCGAGAACAGGGCCGGCGGAATGGCGAGATAGTGCAGGGGACGCTTGGCATCACCCATTTGCTTGCGCAGCTCCGCGAACACGTTCGGATCGGCGTAATCGCCGTCCACGTAGCGCAGCTGGCTCAGGAGCTTCTTGAACGCATCGGAATTGATGTCGCCGCCATGCGCTTTGACGCTGTCGGCCGCGCGCTTCTTGAGCTGATCAAGGCCCCAGCCGGCCTTGGCGACGCCGATGATGGGCGTGGACAGGCCTTCGTCGCGCACCAGCCCGTAGAGCGCGGGAAAGATCTGCTTATAGGCGAGATCGCCGGTCGCGCCGAAGAAGACGAGGGCGTCGGAATTGCCTTGGCTTGCCTCCGTCATGGCGCCTTCTTCTCGAGGTGACCGCCGAACTCGAACCGCATGGCCGACATCAGCTTGTCGGCAAACTCCGCGTCACCCCGTGAGGCGAAGCGGCTGAACAGCGCCGAGCTGATGACCGGGGCAGGGACCCCTTCGTCGATCGCCGCCTGCAAGGTCCAGCGGCCTTCGCCGGAATCGGACACGCGTCCCTCAAACTCGGCAAGGTCAGGGCTGTGGCGGAGCGCAGCCGCCGTAAGGTCCAGTAGCCACGAGCCGATGACGCTGCCCCGCCGCCAGACCTCGGCGACGTCGGGCAGGTTGATGTCGTATTGATACAGCTCCGGATTCCGCAACGGCGTGGTCTCCGCGTCCGTCTCCTGCTTGCGCTTTCCGACATTGCCGTTCTTGAGGATGTTCAGGCCTTCCGCGTAGGCCGCCATGATCCCGTACTCGATGCCGTTATGCACCATCTTGACGAAGTGCCCGGCGCCGTTCGGCCCGCAATGGAGATAGCCGTTCTCCGCCTGCGACGGCTCGCCAGTGGCGCCCGGCGTGCGTGGCGCCTCGCCGGCACCCGGCGCCAGCGCCTTGAAGATGGGATCGAGTCGCGCGACCACGTCGTCCTCGCCGCCGATCATCATGCAGTAGCCGCGATCCAAGCCCCATACGCCGCCGCTCACACCCACGTCGACATAGTGAAGGTTCTTTGCTTTCAAGGCCTTGGCCCGGCGGAGATCATCATGATAGTAGGAGTTGCCGCCGTCGATAATGACATCGCCTTTGTCCAGAAGCGGCGTCAGCTCGTCGAGGACCGCATCCACCGCGCCGGCCGGCACCATCATCCAGATCGCGCGCGGCTTATCGAGCCCCTTCACGAAGTCGCTCAAATTCGTGCTGCCCTTGGCGCCCTTGTCCGTGAGCGCCTTCACGGCGTCCGCGTGGGTGTCATAGACATGCATGTCGTTGCCGGCCTTCATCGCCCGCACCGACATGTTGGCACCCATTCGACCGAGGCCGATCATGCCGAGTTGCATCGCTCATCTCCTCGTTTCGATTCAATAAGAGCCTCCCGAGCGCCGGGAGGCGCGTAGGACCTAACGGCCAAGCACCTCTTTGGCCGCGTCCGCGACTTGTTCCGGCGTAAACCCAAAATGCTCGGAGACAACTTTCAGAGGTGCCGACAGGCCGAACGTATTCATGCCGAGCACTTTGCCTTTCGGCCCCGCATAGCGGTCCCAGCCGATCGGCGAAGCCTCTTCGACTGTCACGCGGGCCCCAAGCGCTGATGGCAGCACGGACTCGCGGTAGGCTTCATCCTGCGCGTCGAACAGCTCGCGGCAAGGCATTGAAACGACTCGCGCTTTGATCTTGATCTTGGCGAGCAGATCGCGCGCCGCAAGACATAGCGCCACCTCGCTGCCAGTGCCGATCAGGATGACGTCGGGTTTTCCGTCGGCTGCATCGGCCAGCACGTAAGCGCCTTTGGCGAGCCCCGACGCTGGCGCAAGCTTCGAGCGGTCGAAGATGGGGAGCGCCTGGCGCGACAAGATCAGCGCGACCGGCCGGTTGGTGAGCGGCATGGCGAGACGATAGGCCTCGACCGTCTCGTTGGCGTCCGCCGGGCGGATCACCATCATGCCGGGGATGGCGCGCAACGACACCATTTGCTCGATCGGTTGATGGGTCGGACCGTCCTGGCCCAAGCTGATGGAGTCGTGGGTCCAGATATTGAGAACCGGCAGGTCCATGAGCGAGGAGAGCCGGATCGCACCGCGCGCATAGTCGGTGAAGATCAGATAGCAGGACGTGTAGGCGCGCAAACCCGTGAGCACCATGCCGTTGACGATGGCGCACATGGCGTGCTCGCGAATGCCGTAGCGCAGATTGTGGCCGCCATAGTCGCCGAGCTGGCCGTAAGGCTGGAACTCGCCGGCATCGGGATAGTCGAGTATGACCTTCGTGCTGCCGGCGACGTCCGCCGCGCCGCCGAGCACCCATGGCACTTTCGCGGCAATCGCGTTCAGGGTCTTGCCGGATGCCTCGCGTGTGGCGATGCCTTTGGGATCGGGGGCAAAGCTCGGGATGTCGCTGTCCCAACCTTTGGGCAGTCCGCGGTCCCGGATCAGATCGATCTGCGCCGCCTCTTCCGGATGCGTCTTGGCGTAGCCGGCGAACAGCTTCTCCCATTTGGCGCGCGCGTGCGCCCCGCGTTGCCCCATATGCGTGGTGAAGTGCTGGCGCACGCCGTCCGGCACCACGAAGAACTTGTCGGGATCGAAGCCGAGAAATTCTTTGGTGCGGCGCACCTCGTCGGGCCCGAGCGGCTCGCCATGGGCTGCCGGCGTGTCGTGCTTGCCGGGCGAGCCGTAGCCGATATGGCTGTGCACGATGATGATGGTCGGCTGGTCGTCGGTGGCGAGGAAGGCGTTGTAGGCCGTGGCCAGCTCACCGAGATCGTTGGCGCTCGAGACGCGCAAGACGTTCCAGCCATAGGCGTCGAACCTTTTCGCCACGTCCTCGGTGAAGGTGATGTTCGTGTGACCGTCGATGGTCACGTTGTTGTTGTCGAAGATCCAGCACAGGTTCGACAGCTTGAGATGTCCGGCAAGCGACGCAGCCTCGCTGCCCACGCCTTCCATCAGGCAGCCTTCGCCGCACAGCGCATAGACATTGAAGTCGAAGATGTCGAAATCCGGCTTGTTGTAGGTCGCGGCGAGCCATTTACCGGCCATCGCCATGCCGACGCTCGTCGCCACGCCTTGGCCGAGCGGTCCGGTGGTGGATTCGACGCCGGTGGTCCAGCCATATTCGGGGTGTCCCGGGCAGCGGCTTCCTTCCTCGCGGAAGGACTCGATGTCGGCGAGCGAGACCGCTTCGCCGCCCTTCTTCTGGTAAGAGGTCTCCTCCGCCTCGATCCCTGCCAGATGGATCAGGCTGTAAAGCAGCATCGAGGCATGACCCGCCGACAAGACGAAGCGGTCGCGGTTGATCCAGTGCGGCGCCTTGGGGTCGTAGCGCAGGAACTGCTGCCACAGCGTGTAAGCCGTTGGCGCTGCGTCCATCGCCGTGCCGGGATGACCGGAATTCGCTTTCTGAATGGCATCGATGGAGAGCGTCCGGATCGTGTTGATCGCGAGCTCGTCGAGCTTGTCTTGAGTCTGCTGCATCACCGGCGCCTCTCCTCCAGAAAGCTCAGGCAACGGTCACAAAAGCGGATGAAGCTTCAGTGAAGGTTTGGTCCATCCTCTTGTCCCAGACCTTCACGCCGCCGGTGATTCCGTCTTGGTTGGAGACGGTCTTCACATTGTCTGGAAGGGGTGATTCGATCAACCGAGCGTTGCCGCCGCCGATATAGAGCATGTCGTAATTGACGACCGTTTCGAGGATCTTGATGATCTTTCGCACGCGCTTGTTCCACCGCTTCTTGCCGATCGCCTCGATCGCAGCCTCGCCGATATATTGGTCGTAGGTCTTGTCGGTCTTGATCGGGTGCTGACTCATCTCGAGGTGCGGCGCGAGGCGCCCATTGTCGAACAGTGCAAACCCGAATCCTGTTCCCAATGTCAGCGCGCATTCCACGCCGCTGCCTGATATCGCCCCTAACCCTTGCACGCTCGCGTCATTCAGCATGCGCACCGGCTTGTGCAAACGCTCGTGAATGATCGCGGCGAGCTTGACGCCGCGCCACAATTCGGTGCCGAGATTAGGGGCGGTGACGACGTAATCGGCGCGGACCACGCCCGGAAAGCCGATGGTGATCCGGTCATGATGCCCGAGCGCCTTGGCCAACCCGACCAGCAGCTCCACCACGTCTTGTGGCTTCGTGGGGTGGGGCGTGTTCACCTTGTTCGGCCCCTCCAGCAACGCGCCCGCGGGCGACAGAATTCCCGCCTTGAGGTGGCTGCCGCCGATGTCGAAGGCAAGCGTCAGCGGCGTTTGAGCCTCATCCTGAGTGCGCGTCACCCGAAAAGCTCCACGGTTTCAGTTGCTGTCGCGAAGGGCGGCCTAGTGTCTCAGCGTCGGAACCGCCACGGGCATGGCGTGTTCATCGAACCTCATACGGAACTTGTACGGAAACCCTCTCAACATAACGTGAAGCAAACTGATCAAGTCTTAGAACTGCCGGACGTTTTTACGAGGCGTTTAGGTACTCGCGTCCTCACCGAGCAGATGAGCGGTGCGTTAGGGCATACTGCTGACGGCGATTGCGCCGCCAGAATACTGCCTCGTGCGGTCGCTGATCCGTGGATTTGTCCATCATATCCACAGGGTTCTCTCGGCATTTCAGGCGGATCGGGGGACTTGGTTGGAACGATGGGGCATCCTTTCGCGAGGAGCAGCCCCTGATCGAGACGAAACGAGGAGGCCACGGTGGCAGTGTCCGAAACCAAGTCCGACGACCAGGCTGATCTGAAGTCGCTTTCCCTCGACGCGCTTGAAGCGAAGCTCGCCGCGTCGCCGGACAAGGGCCTCACCCAGGCGGAGGCCGAGAAGCGGCTCAGCCAATACGGACCCAACGAGCTCGCCGAGAAGAAGGAGAATCCGCTTCTCAAGTTCCTGAGCTATTTCTGGGGCCCGATTCCGTGGATGATCGAGGTCGCGGCGATTCTGTCTGCAGTCGTGCGGCACTGGCCCGATTTCATCATCATTCTCGTATTGCTTTTTGCGAATGCCGTCGTTGGCTTCTGGGAGGAGTATCAGGCCGGCAACGCGATCGCCGCGCTCAAAGCGCGTCTGGCGCCAGGTGCGCGGGTATTGCGTGACGGCGCGTGGTCTGACATCGCCGCACGGTTGCTGGTGCCCGGCGACACCGTGCGCTTGCGCTTCGGGGATATCATCCCGGCCGACTCCCGCTCTCTCGGGGCCGATCCCGTCGAGGTCGATCAAGCGGCGCTGACCGGTGAGTCCCTACCGGTATCGAAGAAGACCGGGGAGGAGCTCTATTCCGGCGCCATCATCCGCCAAGGCGAGACCGACGCGATTGTCTACGCTACAGGCGCGCACACCTTCTTCGGCAAGACCGCAGCCCTCGTCGGGGAAGCTAATACGGTCAGCCACTTTCAGCGTGCGGTGTTGAAGATCGGCGACTACCTGATCGTCATCGCCATTGTGCTCGTGACCCTCATCTTTGCGGTCGCCCTGTTCCGTGGCGATCCCGTGATGGAGACGCTGCAATTTGCGCTGGTGCTCACCATTGCGGCGATCCCCGTGGCCATGCCGGCCGTGCTGTCGGTGACCATGGCAGTTGGCGCGCGGAAGCTCGCCGAAAGCGAAGCGATCGTGAGCCGGCTGGCATCCATCGAGGAGCTGGCTGGGGTCGATGTGCTCTGCTCGGACAAGACGGGGACGCTCACCCAAAACAAGTTGACCCTCGGCGATCCGGTTTGCGTCGGCAAGGCCACACGCGATGAGCTTGTGCTCGACGGCGCGCTCGCCTCCCGCGCCGAGGACAAGGACACGATCGACATGGCGGTCATCGCCGGCGTCAAGGATCAGGCGGAGCTGAAGAAGTATCAGGTCGAGCACTACCAGCCCTTCGACCCCGTGCACAAACGCACCGAAGCGACGGTCAAGGCCTCCGATGGCAGCGAGTTCAAAGTCACGAAGGGGGCGGTGCAGGTTATTCTCGCGCTAGCAAAGAATGCGTCGCAAGTGAGCGCCGATGTGACCGAGGCGACGAACGCCCTGGCGAAGCGCGGTTATCGCGCGCTCGGCGTGGCCAAGTCGACTGGCGGCGACGATTGGCAGTTCCTTGGTGTGCTGCCGCTCTACGATCCGCCGCGCCCGGACTCCGAGGAGATGATCGCCACTGCGGAAAGTCTCAGCATCGACGTCAAGATGGTCACCGGCGACCAACTCGCCATCGCCAAGGAGATCGCGGGTCAACTCGGACTCGGCACCAATATCCTCGACGCGAGCCTGTTCGAGGAGACAAAGACCTTCCAGAAAGCCGAGCTCGATCATAAGATTGAGACGGCGGACGGCTTCGCCCAAGTGTTCCCCGAGCACAAGTTCCACATCATCGATGTACTCCAGAAGCACGGCCACATCGTCGGCATGACCGGCGATGGCGTCAACGATGCGCCGCCACTCAAGAAAGCGGATTGCGGCATCGCTGTCTCAGGCGCCACGGACGCCGCTCGCGCCGCCGCGGCTATCGTGCTCCTCAGGCCTGGGCTCACCGTCATCGTCGAGGCCGTTGTGGAGGCGCGGAAGATTTTCCAGCGCATGAATAGTTACGCGATCTACCGCATCGCCGAGACCATTCGCGTCCTCCTGTTCATGACGCTGTCGATCATCGTCTTCAATTTCTATCCCGTGACGGCGATCATGATCGTGCTGCTGGCGCTGTTGAACGACGGCGCGATTCTGTCGATTGCCTACGACAATGTGCGTACGTCGCCAGAGCCGGAAGCCTGGAACATGCACCGCGTGCTGGGCATCTCCACCCTGCTCGGCATCGCCGGTGTCATTGCGTCCTTTGGCCTGTTCTATATCGGCGAGCGGGTGATGCATCTCGATCGAGAGGTAATCCAGACGCTGATCTACTTGAAGCTGTCGGTTGCAGGCCACTTGAACATTTTCGTCACCCGCACGCGCGGACCGTTCTGGTCGATCAAGCCGGCCCGCATTCTTCTTATTGCGGTGTTCGGCACGCAAGCGGTTGCCACCATCATCGCCGTCTATGGTCTGTTGATGCCGGCGATCGGCTGGGGGCTTGCCGGGCTGGTGTGGGGCTACGCGCTGGTCTGGTTCCTGATCAACGACCGCGTGAAGCTCTTCGGCTACCGCATCTTCGATCCCGAAGGCGAGCCTGCCCTGACGCAGCGGCCGTCCGCACCTGCGGCTGCCAGCCGCTGAGGCTGGCGGCTAACGCGACCCCGCGCCTGCAGCAGTCATCAGCGCCGCCATCGGCGGCTTGCCCGATCCGCTGGCGATCTCCGACAGGCGCTGCTCGGAGGAGCCGACCGTGAAGCCTTCCTTCTCGAGCCGTGCGACCAGCGAGTCCGCCGGGACATCGAGGACGCGGCCGAGATCGACGAGCTTCGCCTCCTGCAAAGACTGCATGAGGATGTGCCTCGGATCCTCACCCCCGGAGAGCGCGGCCGGCACGATGAACGCTGCGGCCGCGAGTGCGGCGAGGGCAACGGGCGCCATGATCGTCCGGCGCCGGACATAGGTCATCATCCCACCCCAGTTCCTGAAGATGTGCAGGCCGATCGCCGCGACGAAGATCACGGCGAGCCATTGGTGCATCTCCTTCACGAGGTCCTCGCCGACGTGAAAGAACATGGCGAGGCCCGAGACGGCCACGACCAGGAACAACGCCGCCGAAATGGCGGTGATGTACTTCTTGAATTGCCCGCTCATTTGGCCTTCGCTTCTCCATCGACATGGCGCGCTGAGCGCGGCTGTAAGAAATCCGGGCTGATCATGCTGACGATCAGCAGGGCGGCGACGCTCCAACACACAAGCGCTATGGTCCACAGCAGCACGCTCATCGTGTGGTCCTCCTCGTGTTTGCTCGCGCCTCGGCGCAACGCGCCCAGCGCCTCGGCTCCAACAAACCAGGCCAAACGATGCTGACGATCAGCAGGGCGGTGAGGACACGCAACCCGGCAACCCATAGGACGACGTTCATCGGGGACCCCTCCTGGAGTTGATGCTCCGATGCTAGGACCCCTTCGTTTCCGCTATTGGGCGATCGTGTTTCCGAATGTGTCGCGCGCCGCAAATTTGTGTCGAAATGTTTCTGACCTGGTCAGACACCCGGTTTCGTTACAAAAATCTCATCCTGGGCGGGTCTCCACGGAGTTACAAATCGACCCTAGATGAGGTCGGTGGCGCCGGTTTCATGGGATTGCCGGTGGCGCGCGAGGGTCAAAGCCAAGGGGCAGAGCGCAGGGTCTGAATGAACGAGGTAGTGCAGTCGGAAAAGGTCGAAGCCGAGAAGGTGAAGGCCGACATCGAAGCCGTGCTCGGGCTCGACAAGCCCAAGACGAAGCTGCGGCGGGTGCGGCCGGGGCTCATGGTCGCCGTGCTCGCGGCGGCGGCCCTCCTTCTCTACCTGGCCTTCGGCAGTGGCGGCTCCAACAACGGCGTCAATTACGTCACCGAGCCGGTCACCAAGGGTGACCTTACCGTCACGGTCACCGCGACCGGCACGGTCCAACCGACCAACGAGGTAGAGGTTTCGAGCGAGCTCTCCGGCATCGTGCGCAGCGTGCTTGTCGATTACAACAGCGCCGTGACCACCGGCCAGACCCTCGCCGAGCTCGACACCGACAAGCTCAAATCGACCGTGGATAGCTCGAAGGCGAAGCTCCAAGCCGCCAAGGCCAAGGTCAGCGAGGCCGAGGCGACCGTGCTGGAGACAAAGCTCGAGCGGGACCGGCAGGAACGGCTCGTCACCAGAAAGGTCGGTGCGGAGCAGCAGCTCGAGACCGCCGACGCGGCGCATAAGCGCGCCCTTGCCGCGCTCGAAAGCGCCAAGGCCGACGTTGCCGCTGCCGCGGCCGATCTTGCGCTCAACGAGACGAATCTGAGCAAGGCGATCATCCGCTCGCCCATCACGGGCGTGGTGTTGAGCCGCGACGTCGAGCCGGGGCAGACCGTTGCCTCGTCGCTTCAGGCGCCGGTGCTGTTCACCATCGCCGAGGACCTGAGCAAGATGGAGGTCCAGGTCGATGTCGATGAGGCCGATGTGGGCAATGTGCGGGAAGGGCAGAAGGCGACGTTCACCGTCGACGCCTATCCCGACAGGAAATTCTCCGCCACGATCCGCGAGCTCCGCTTCGGCTCCGAAGTCGTGCAGGGCGTCGTCACCTATAAGGCGGTGCTGACCGCCGACAACTCCGAGCTCTTGCTGCGTCCCGGCATGACGGCGACCGCCGAGATCGTCGTCGCGCAGGTGAAAGATGCGGTGACCGTTCCCAACGCCGCGCTTCGCTTCTCGCCGCCAGCGGCGAACCAGAGCGTCGACAAGAGAAATTTCTTGCAGAAGATCATGCCGGGTCCGCCGCACTTGCGCCGGCCGAGCACGACTGAGCAGCCAACCGGCGTCGACCGCAAGGTCTGGGTGCTCAAGGATGGCGCGCCTGACGAGGTGAGCGTCATCGTCGGCCCGACGGACGGCAAGCGCACGCAGATCGTGAAGGGCGACCTCGATCCGGGCCAAGCGGTCATCGTCGACACCGCCACGAGCAGGTGACCGACCATGGCCCGGTCGCATAACGCCAGCATGCCGCCTCTGATCGAGCTGCGGAACGTCACCAAGATCTACGGACACGGCGAGGCGCAGGTGCGCGCGCTCGACGGCGTCAACTTGCGTATCGATGCGGGCGAGTTCGCCGCCGTGATGGGGCCGTCCGGCTCGGGCAAGTCGACGGCCATGAATATCATCGGCTGCCTCGATCAGCCGACGCGCGGCAGTTTTCTGTTCAACGGCGTGGAGGTGGGCCGCCTCGACCGCCAGCAGCGCGCGTTGCTCAGAAGGAACTATCTCGGCTTCGTGTTCCAGGGCTTCAACCTGCTGGCGCGCACATCCGCCGTCGAGAATGTCGAGCTGCCGCTGATCTATCGCGGTATGCGGCATTCCGAGCGCCGTCCGCTTGCCATGGACGCGCTGGAGCGCGTCGGCCTGGCGGGCAGGGCGCTTCACACCCCGGGTGAGTTGTCCGGCGGTCAGCAGCAGCGCGTTGCCATTGCCCGCGCCATCGTCACTGAGCCCAAGGTGCTACTGGCCGACGAGCCGACCGGCAATCTCGACACCAAGACCAGCTACGAGATCATGGAGCTTCTCGTCGATCTCAACCGGTCGCAAGGCATCACCATCGTCATGGTGACCCATGAGCGGGACATGGTCGTCTACGCCGACCGCGTGGTTCACTTCCTCGACGGCAAGATCGAGAGCGACAGCCGAGAGCAGGAAGCCGCCTGATGTTCTACGAGACCTTGAAGCTCGCAGTGCAGGCGATCAGGCGGAACGCCCTGCGCTCGTTCCTCACCCTGCTCGGCATCGTGATCGGCGTCTCCGCCGTCATCGCCATGGTCACTATCGGCAATGGCACCACCGAGAAGGTCAAGGAGGAGATGGCCAAGCTCGGCTCAAACGTGCTGTTCATCCGGCCCGGCCAATGGGGTCCGGGACGCTCCAGCGCCACGGCGAAGCCGTTCAACATCCGCGATATCGCCGAGCTCCGCGAGCAACTTCGCGGCGTGAAGGCCGTGGCCCCCATGGCGCAGCAATCGGTCACCGTGATTTACGGTTCGGAGAGCCGCAGCGTCGGCACGATCGGCACCGATGCCAGCTACATTATTACCCAGGACTGGGACCTGAGCGCTGGCCGCAACTTCCTCAACAGCGAGACCCGCAGCGGCCGCGCGGTTTGCATCATCGGCGAGACGGTGCGCGATAAGCTGTTCGGCTCGACCGACGCCGTCGGCAAGCGCATCCGCGTCAGCAACGTGTCCTGCGAGGTGATCGGCGTGCTCGTGCCGAAGGGGGAATCCGGCTTCGGCACCGACCGCGATGACGTCATTCTCATGCCGCTGCGCACCTATCAGCGGCGCATCGCCGGCAATACCGACATCAACACCATCAACGTCTCGGCCCGGGACGGCGTCGATACCTCGAAGGTTCAGGCCGACATCGAGCGCCTGTTGCGCGAGCGTCGCGGCATTACGCCCGGCGAGGAGGACGACTTCCGCGTCGCCGACATGAAGCAGATTGCCGACACCCAGACCGCAACCACCGGCGTGCTGACCATGCTGCTTGGCGCCGTGGCTGGCGTCAGCCTGCTCGTCGGCGGCATCGGCATCATGAACATCATGCTGGTGTCGGTGACCGAGCGCACCCGGGAGATCGGCATCCGGCTCGCCATCGGCGCGCAGGAATCGCAAGTATTGATGCAATTCCTGGTGGAGGCCGTGGTGCTGTCGCTGTTCGGCGGCACGGTCGGCGTCCTTTTGGGGCTGGCGCTCGCCGGCGCGGCCTCTGCCGGCATGAGCATTCCCTTCGTGCTCGATCCGAGCATCGTGGTGATCGCCTTTGCCTTCTCGGCGCTGATTGGCATCGTGTTCGGCTATTTCCCGGCGCGCCGTGCGGCGCAGCTCAACCCGATCGACGCGCTCCGTCACGAATGACCCAGATCAGGGAGCATTAACTGACGGCGGGCCCAACTGTTTGCGGACTGCAACAGTCCTTGGCTATGCTGCGCGCCGTTGGACCTTCAGGGAGAGCGCGATGAACAAGCTATGGGTTGCCGTGTTGGCACTGTGCGCGACGGTTGCCTTCACGACCACGTCACCGCCGGCTTACGCCAACGGCGAGGAGCAGCACTGCATTGTTGTCAGCGGTGCGTCGGATGCGAGAAACCAGGAGCTGTCGAGGTTTCGGGCGCAGAAGAGATTGACCCGGCACATCGCCGACACGCTGGCCGGTGCGCCCGCGGGCGCGACCGTCGGGCCGACCACGATGAACTGCATTCTGAGGGCTTGCGAAGCCACGGCGACCATCTGCTACCACTAGTCTATGACAATGGGCATGCGCTGAAGCTGGCCGAAGGCGTGGCTTATCGGCTCACGCGGCCTGCGTGATCCATAGCCGCGCCTTCGCCGCGTCCGCCGTGGGGTAAACGCGTATCGCGCCGGGGAGGGCGAAGCTGAACAACCGTGTCGCGAGCCTGATCCAATCGACATCGGTGATCACCGCGACCCGCTCCCAGCGGGTTAGATGCTCCATGCCGAGCTTGAAGTCCTCCCACACGGCGCCGGCATCGACGCCCTCGAACTCGGGGCCGGCCTCGTACAACAGCCTGATCTTGTCGTGCGACTTGAGCGCCTTCTCGGCCGCTGGAACGAGCACCGTGTCATAGTCGTTTCGCGTGACCTCCCCGTGGCATTTGATGGCCACGACGTTGTCGGGAAAGCCTCTGAGCAGCTCGATCATGGCGGGCTTTGTGGCGTCTACCTAATTAGCCTTGGTCACGCATTTCTTCTCGTCGGCGTTCCAGGCGCAGCCGAGCGTGGTGTCCGACACACAGATCGACTCGCCCTCATGCACGCCGCAGGCGTCTTCTGCCGGGCGCGAACCGTCCTGACATCCCTTGTTGTTGGGGGCGTCGTACCAGCAGCCGGGCTGCGCCAAGCATAGGGCCGAATCCCGAATCGAGTGGCAACGGACCTTCGCGTCGGCAGAGACGCTACCGAAGCTCACGGCGAGAAGTGTCAGCGAGAACGCGACGAATGTGGCACGCATGCGTGTTCCTCTTCGGTTCGATGATGGGTCAGGAGGTTTTAGCCGAACCGGACCCCGCATGAACAGCCCTGCCGAGCGTTAGTCGGGCTCGTCGCTTGCGGGCCTTTGGTAGGCGAAACGTCGCACCACCGCCGGCAGCGTGAGTCCTTGCACGATGAGGGTGAAAAGCACGACCGCATAAGTTGCAGCCAGGATTTGCGGCCGCTCGACGACGAGCGGAATGGAGAGCGCGAGCGCCACGGAGATGCCACCGCGCACGCCGCCCCAGGTGAGGATGGCGATAGTGCCTTTGACGAAGCGCTGCGCGGCGCTGAGGATCGTGACCGGCAACGCCACCGCAGCCAGTCTCGCCACGAAGACGATGGGCACTGCGGCGATCGCCAGGGGCACGACCGAGACGTCGAACCGCACGACCAAAACTTCAAGACCGATCAACAGAAACAGGACCGAGTTCAGGATCTCGTCGATCAGGCTCCAGAAGTCGAACAGATAGCGCCGCGTCGTCTCGCTCATCGCATAGGTGGCGCCGCGATTGCCCGTGATGACGCCGGCGACGACCACGGCGATCGGACCGCTGACATGGAGTGGCTGCGCCAGCGCATAAGTGCCGGTGACGAGCGCCAGCGAGATCAGGACCTCGACGGGGTAGTCGTCGATGGCGCGCATGGCGAGATAGGCGATAAAGCCGGTCACGAATCCGAGCGCCGCACCGCCGAGGGCCTCGACAAAGAACAGTCGGCCAAGCTCCACGAAATCGATGCCGCTTTCGCCCGAGCTTCCCATGGCGGCGGCGAGCAGGATCGTGAACAGCACAACGCCGACGCCGTCGTTGAACAGCGACTCGCCCGCCATATCCATTTCCAGTGTCTTGGCCACGCGTGCTTGCTTCAGCATGGCAAGAACGGCAATCGGATCTGTCGGGCTGATCAGCGCACCGAACACGAGCGCCCAGGCGAAGGGGATGGGGACGGAGAGCAGTTGGCCCGCGCCCCAGAACAAGACGGCGACGACGATCGTTGAGATGATCACGCCGAACGTTGCCATGGCGCCAACCGCCCAGGCCCGGTCACGCAGCACCGAAAGGTCGATCTGCAGCGCGCCGGCGAAGAGGAGAAAGGCGAGCATTCCGTCGAGCAGCGCCGTCGAGAAGTCGATCTTCTCGATGAAGTCGTGAAGGTCGGCATAGATCGCCACGTTCGGAATGAGGACCTCGAACGCGACCAGCACGAGCGACGCCGCGAGCCCCATGATGAGGAGGCCGACATTCTGCGGCAGCCGCAAATACAGGTGGTTCGCCCAGGCGAACAGGGCGGTCAGCGTGAGGAGTCCCGCGACAACTTCGAAGATGGACAGCAAATCGGGCCTCTTCAGGAGAGAATCATCGAGCCGCGATCCCAGGGTAAGCGCGCCGTCGCCGCGCCGGAAGACCGGCACCCCGGCAGCGCCAAAGATACAGCAGGCCCGAACGATCGCCAGCACGGGCGTCAGGTACTACGTTAGTGGCCTGGACGGCGGGTGACGAAGCGGCTAAGCGAGGCCCATGACCGGCTCGGGCCTCCTATGATCAGCGTCGATGTGGCGCTCAAGCTCGGCGCCTTCGATCTCGATACCACGTTCGAGAACGAGGCCGGCATCACCTGCTTGTTTGGCCGCTCTGGCGCCGGCAAGTCCATGACCATCAATTTGATCGCCGGCCTCGCCCGCCCGGACCGCGGGCGGATCGTGCTCGATGGCCGCACCCTGGTGGATACCGAGGCGCGCGTCTTCGTGCCGCCGCACCGGCGGCGCATCGGGCTCGTGTTCCAGGACTCCCGGCTGTTTCCCCATCTCACCGTCAGGCAGAACCTCGTCTTCGGGCGCTGGTTCGTGGCGGGGTCTGCGCGCCGGGTGGCGTTCGATCCGGTGATCGAGACGCTCGGCATCGCCCACCTCCTCGGACGGAGGCCTGCGCTTCTCTCCGGCGGCGAAAAGCAGCGTGTCGCCATAGGCCGGGCGCTCCTCACCTCGCCGGAGCTCCTCCTCATGGACGAGCCGCTCGCTTCGCTCGATACCGAGCGCAAGCTCGAAATCCTGCCGCTGATCGAATCCTTGCGCGACGCATTCGGCATCCCGATCGTCTACGTGTCCCACGCCGTGGACGAGGTCGCGCGCCTCGCCTCGCGCGTGGTGGTGCTGGAGAACGGTCATGTCACGGCGGTTGGGCCTGTGGAAGAGGCCTTGGGTCCCGCGCTGAAGGGCGCCGGGATCAGCCGCTTTGCCCGGTCCTCCGTGGTCACCGGCAGGGTGTCTGCCGAGGATACGGCCTACGGCCTTACGGAGATTTCACACCCCGCAGGCAAGATCTGGCTCATTGGCCGCGCCGGGCCTGAAGGCCGTGAGGTCCGGATCGTGGTGAAGTCGACGGACATCACCCTGTCCCGGCACCCGGAGGAGGGACTCAGTATCCGCAACGCGCTTTCGGGAACCGTGACCGACGTCGAGACGGAGGATGACGGCCCGTTCGCAGGCGTGTCCATCGCCCTCGACGGCCACGGCCAGCTCTTCGCTCTTGCCACCCGCAAGGCGGTGGATGAGCTTAAGCTCCGTCCGGGCGAGCGGGTCTTCGCCTTGATCAAGACGGTGGCCCTCGATGAGCGCGCGGTGGCGCTCGTCGAGCTATAGACCCACGGCATAGAAGGAGTACGTGTGAATGAGCCTTCTCCAAGTCCCCGTTGGCGATAACCCGCCACACGAGGTCAATGTCATCATCGAGATCCCGCAAGGCGGGACTCCCGTGAAGTACGAGGTCGACAAGAAGTCCGGCGCGCTGTTCGTCGACCGCTTCCTGCACACCTCCATGTTCTACCCGGCGAATTACGGGTTCGTCCCGCACACCCTGTCGGAGGACGGCGACCCTGTGGACTGCATGGTCATCGCGCCCACGCCGGTCGCGTCCGGCGCCGTCATCCGCGCGCGCCCCGTCGGCGCGCTACTCATGGAGGACGAGAAGGGCATCGACGAGAAGATCATCGCCGTACCCATTGACGAGCTCCACCCTTTCTATAAGCGCGTGACGAGCTATCGTGACCTGCCGGAAATCCTGGTCGAGCAGATCGGTCACTTCTTCGAGCACTACAAGGACCTGGAAAAGGGCAAGTGGGTGAAGGTTCTCCGCTGGGCGGAGCATGCCGAGGCCGCCGATCTCATCCGCGCCGCCATCGAGAGGGCCAAGAGCGAAGAAAAAGAAAAATAAGGGCACCGGCTCACCCGATTTACCGGCTTGATTTGCCTCAAGGCCGTTGCGCGCCCCTCCCGCTATCCAAGGATTGTGCCGTCAGGCGCTCAAAATGGGGAGGGGAATCATGGGAAGCCCAAGACAAGAGGCTGGAAGGCCGGAGTTGGCTGACTTTCATCAGAAAGTTTTGATGGATGACATGATGCAGGTCGTCGGCGTCGACATTCTGGACGCGATCGATGTGGACGGCGGTCAGTCCTATGTCCGAGCCCGGGCGAATTGCCGTGGTTGTACGTGCGAGGTCGTCTGCCGCGGCTGGCTCGCAGAGCACAGCCGAGGCGCACCGCAAAATTTCTGTCCGAACGCAGAATTTTTTTTGGCGGTGAAGGGCGGCGATTGCTGATCGGCGGTCGCCGACTGAGAGTAAGCTCTGGTTGTATCTCGGCATTTCTTCGCGCGTGTAACGCTTGTGTGATGCACGCGCGGATGCGCACTTCCTAAAATTATCCTGAAAATCTAGCGGCTCGATAAAGGCTGTCGTGAGCCTGCCCGCGCTAGCGTCGCTGCGAGGTCAGATCCCCGCTGCGAGCCGCCCATGCAACTCGACATGATCACGATGTCGTCCGTGGACTTCACGGTCACCACCGTTCTGGGTCTTGTCCTCGTTTTCACATGGCTAGGGGAGCGCGGAGTCCGCCTCGTCGGCTGGTGGGGCCTGATCATGCTTCTCCAGGCCATGGGCGTCGTTCTGGCTGCATGCGCCGCGTTCCTGAATGACGTGTCATTCCTGACCGTCGGCCTGGCGGTCATGGTCCTTTCCGAATCCCTGAAATGGACCGCCTCTCGTGAATTCGCCAATCGTCCGACATTCCCGGCCTGGGCTCTTCTCGGCCCGGCGATTTTCCTGCTCATTGCCTATTCCGGCTACGTCGATTCCCTGCTCGATCGCTTCCTCGTCTTCTGCGCGCTGACGGCGCTCTGCAATTTCGGCGCGGCCTTCGAGCTGTCGCGCGACAGCGGCAAGAATCTCATCTCCCATTGGCCGGCCGTGGTCCTGCTCGGGGTTACCGGCATCGCCTGCCTGGCCTGGATCCCCCTCTCGCTCGCCCGTCCGTTTCAAGAGGCGAGCGAGGCCTTCTTCTCGAACTGGTTCGCAGTCCCCAACCTCGTCATGGTGGTCGGGCGCGTCGCCTTGGCCTTTGTCGTGCTTGCCATGGCGAAGCAGCGCCAGGAGATGGTGCAGCGTGTCGACGCTCTGACCGACACGTTGACCGGCCTGCCCAACCGGCGCGCCCTCTATGATTCGATCGATGCGCTCGAACAGAACAAGGCGTTCCTGGCGAGTAAGCTCTCGGTCCTGTTCTTCGATCTCGATCACTTCAAGGACGTCAACGACACCTTCGGTCATGAGACGGGCGACCGCGTACTGAAAGTCTTTGCCGCGACGGCCGCGAAACATCTCGAGGGCCGCGGCACGATTGCCCGCACCGGAGGGGAGGAGTTCGCCGCGGTTCTGCCGGGCTCGGACGCCGCCGAAGCGGCTGAGACAGCCGAGGCCATTCGCCAGTCCTTCGCCAAGTCCGCCGCCGAGGTCGATGGCTGCAATATCGGCACCACGGTGAGTGTGGGCATTGCCTCCCGCTCTTGCACCGCATGTGACAGCAGCGATTTCGGCGCGCTGTTCCGCCAAGCCGACGCGGCGCTCTACGCCGCCAAGCGCGCGGGACGTAACCGGGTTGAGTTCGCCGAGCCGAACGGCGCTCCCATCCCTGGCGTGAAAGCGACGGTTCGCACCACGTCGCGACGCAAATCCCCGGCCGAGGGCCGGATCGTTGTCAACGCTTGACGCTGGCAAATAGAGGGAGACCCCATGCAGCTCGACTTGATGACGATGGCGGCCGTGGATATCACGCTGACCGCCATTCTCGCGGTGGTCTTGCTGTTCACCTGGGCGCGGGATGCACGGGAGCCCGAAGGCGGCCCTCGCTTCGTCGGCTGGTGGGGCCTTGCCATGCTGATCCAAAGCATGGGCGTCGTGATTGCGCTCGCCGCGGCGCTGCAAAACAACAACGATCTCACCACCATCGGAACGGCCACGATGGTCCTGGCCGACGCCGTGAAGTGGAGCGCGGCGCGGGAGTTCGCGGGGCGCTCGATCTCGGCCCCTATGGGTCTTCCTGGGTCCCGCCGGGTTCTTTTTCATCGCCCATTCGGGACTGATTGAACTCCTTCGACGGTCGTCTCATCCTCGTCTGCGCGGTCTTGGCAGCCTACGACATCGCCGCGGCGGTTGAGCTCGGGCGTGCTGGCGACCACCAACTGGTCACCCATTGGCCCGCCGTTACGCTCCTCATCGCGACCGGCCTGACCTACCTAGCCTGGGTGCCGCTCATCGTCACCACGCCGCTCCACGAAGCTGGCGCGGTGTTCTCCAGCCACTGGTTCCCGTTGGTCGTTCTCGTGACCGTGCTGATCCGTGTCGCCTTGGCCTTCATCGTGTTGTCCATGGCTAAGGAGCGCCAGGAGCGAGAGCAGCGTCTAGATGCTCTCACCGATAGCCTGACGGGGCTGCCGAACCGCCGGGCCTTGTTCGAGGCCGCCGACGCCGTCGGCCAGCGCCGGATCCTTGGCGGCACGCCGGTGTCGGTGCTGATTTTCGACCTCGATCATTTTAAGGACACCAACGATTCCTATGGCCACGACCTCGGCGACGAGGTGCTGAAAGTATTCGCCAAGACGGTGGCCAAGCACCTCAACGTGACGAGCATCGTCGGACGTCTGGGCGGTGAGGAGTTTGCCGCCATTTTGCCCGGCGCCGACGCGGCCGAGGCTGTCGTGGTGGCGGAGACCGTGCGCGGCGCCTTCGCCCGATCGGCGGCCTTCGTCAACGGCCTCGCGGTGGGCGCGACCGTCAGCATCGGCGTCGCCTCGGACGTGATCGTCGAGACCGATCTTGCAGGTCTCTTCCGGCGCGCGGACGCAGCCCTTTACGTCGCCAAGCGCGCCGGCCGCGATAAGGTCGCG
This sequence comes from uncultured Alphaproteobacteria bacterium, assembly GCA_963717875.1. Classification (GTDB taxonomy): domain Bacteria; phylum Pseudomonadota; class Alphaproteobacteria; order Rhizobiales; family Methyloligellaceae; genus Methyloceanibacter. The sequence continues at coordinate 17,982 of CAVQXI010000022.1, read as the reverse complement.
CTCCTTGAGTCCGACGACGACAACGTCCTGCAGGGCTCGAGCTCCACCGTCCGCACTTCGCCCACACGCGTGCGTCCGAGCCCCGCCGTCACGCCGCCGCAGCCGGCACGGATCACCTAACGGGGCACGCTCTTCACCCCTTGAGTGCTGGCACGCGCCGTTAACACAGCGCACACCGCCGCAGGTCGGCAGGGGTTGATTGTGACAGTCAGATGATGGCTCTGTCCCCTTGCCCGCGATTGGCGTGTGGTGGGCATCGGGAGTTGTGACCGTGGTTGCGGGTAAGTCGGGGCATGGGGCAAAGGAGATTGAGCTCAAGCTCGAGTTCGATCCTGCCGAAGCGCCCCGCATCCTCGCCCATCCCATTCTCGAAGACAGCCATGCGGCACCCGAGACGCGCGAGCTGATCTCCATTTACTACGACACCCGCGACGATGTCTTACGACGGGCTGGCGTGTTCTTGCGGGTGCGTTCGACGGGCGATGGCTATGTGCAGACCATCAAGACCGCGCGCAGTGCGGCCGAGGTCTTTGAGCGCGACGAATGGGAGCAGGCCGTGCCAAGTCACGAGCCGGATCTTAGCGCCGCGGAGGACACGGCGCTGGCGCCACTGCTGAGCGCCGAGGTCCGCAGCGCCTTGCAGCCGCGCTTTCACACGCGGTTCGTGCGCAAGACATACGGGATCCGGCGTGATGCCGCGGAGATCGAGCTTGCCATCGATCAAGGCGAGATCACGGCCGGCGTCAAAGCCACGCCGATCTCGGAGCTGGAGCTCGAACTGAAGTCAGGCGAAAAGCGGGCGCTGTTTCTGCTTGCCAAGGAGTTCGCCGAGACGGTGCCGGTGAGCCTTGCTGTAAAGAGCAAGGCGGAACGCGGGTTTGAGCTTGTCGATGGTGGCGACTATGGGGTGGAAAAAGCGGAAGACGTCACCATCGCGCCCGACATGACGGTTGCGGAGGCCTTCCGCACGGTCGGGCGCAGCGGTCTCCGGCAAATCATCGCCAATGTGCCCGCGGTGCATGACGGCCGCCCCGAAGCCCTGCACCAGATGCGGATCGGCCTCAGGCGCCTGCGTGCCGGCATGGCGCTGTTTGCCGATGTGCTCGCAGGCGAAGAGCTCGATGCCATCAGGGACAAGCTGAAATGGATCACCCAGGAGCTTGGTCCCGCGCGCGATCTCGACGTGCTCGCGGCGGACGTGCTCGAGCCCTTGCGTGCAGCCCATCCGGACGACGCCGAGCTCGCCGCAGTCCATCGCGAGTTCGTCGAGCGTCGTGCCGCCGCTTACACCCGCGCCATCGATGCTGTCAGTTCAGACCGCTTCCGCAAAACGCTGCTCGACGTCGCGGCGTGGATCGAGACGGGCGCGTGGGGCGCCGAGGAACAGGCGCAGACCCCTGTCGTCACCTACGCTACGCGCGCGCTTACCCGCTTGCGCCGGAAGGTCAAGAAGCGTGGCCACAACTTGCGCGATCTTTCCGTGGCCGAGCGGCACAAGCTCCGCATCGCCGCCAAGCGGTTGCGCTACGCGACCGAGTTCTTCGCCGCCACCTTTGCCGGCAAGAAGAGCGCCAAGCGACGTGAGGAGTCCCTCGCGGCGCTCAAGACGCTCCAGGACTCGCTTGGCGTACTGAACGACATCGCCACCCGGGAGATTATGATTGCCGCCGGGGAAGGGGCGTTGTTGCCGCAACTCCTCAGCGCCGCCCCCGACGTAGAGGAAGAGCAGCTGAAGGAGTCCAAGCGCGCTTATGCGCGCTTTGCCAAGGTCAAGGCCTTCTGGAAGGACTGATGGCTACTCGGTGGCGGGCGCCGCCCCGCCCCCCGCCGGGGTGGTATGGGATTTGACGTCGCCGCGCATCCGCCGCGTGTGATCCTCAAGCTGCCGCACGGCCGCATCGAACGCATCGCGGAGGGCCACATAGACGTCCTCATGGGCAGGGTCGAGGGGTTTGGCACGGCCGACCACCACGTCCTTGCCCGGCACGCTGATGTCGATATGCACGCTGTAAAGCTTGCCCTTGTGATGATGCTTATGCGGCGCTTCGACCACGACGGTGCAGCCGATGATGCGGTCGTTGAAGCGTTCGAGCTTTGCCGCCTTCTCGCGGATGCGCGCCTCCACCGCCGGCGAAGGATCCATGTTGCGGAAGCTGATTTCCAAGGGGATTTGCATAAAGCGCCTCGTTACTTTCCGGTCTTGATCTATCTAGGGCACATTGTGCGATAGAATGAGGAAGAATAGCGACAGCTTCTTTGCGTTGCGTCAATGAGACGTGACCGCCTGGGCCCTAAGCGGTTCACCAGGCGGAGCAAGGGCTTCGGAGGAACGCTTTTTAGGAAAGGAGGCATCCAATGCGGCTTCTTCTCATGGGCGCAGTCATTGCCACGCTAGGCGTCTCTGGCGCCGCGGCAGAGGAGCATCCAGGCGATCCGCAAGCAGGCTATGAGTACGCCAGCAAGGTCTGCTCCACCTGTCACGGCATCTCCGCCGAGCCGTCGCCGTTGCCGCAGGCACCGCGATTCAGGGAGGTGGCCGACCAGCCCGGTATGACCGGCACGGCGCTGCGCGTCTGGATGGAGACCATGCATCCCACCATGCCCAACATCATCGTCAGCAAACAGGACATGCTGAACGTCATCGCCTACATCCTGGACCTCAGAGGCCGGGACGAGCCCAAGAACTAGATCGCGAACAAAGAAGGCCTCAGCCGTGAAGCTTGTGAGAATCTTGCTGCCCATCGGCCCGAACGGGACGACGGATGCGTGCGCCGATATAGCGTTCGGGCTTGCCGAACGTTTCAAGGCCGATCTCGAAGTGTTGCACCCCTGTCCTGCGCCGCCGCAACGTCTGCCATATGCGACCGAGCTCAGCCCGATGTATTTCGAGGATCTCATCGACGTCGGCAGGAAGCAGGTCGAGCAGGAAGAGGGCGAGGCGACGGATTGGTTCGAGAAGGCGGTTGGCGCTCATTCTGGGGTCAATGCCGAGCTCCTCACCGTCGAAGGACTTGTCGGCCCCGCCGTCGCCATGCGCGCCAAGGTCGCGGACATGGCCGTGTTGCCGAGCATTGCGGCCATGGAGAACGGACGCTGGGGACCGGCGCGCGACGCCGCGCTGTTTCAGTCAGGCCGTCCCGTGCTCATCGTGCCGGACGAGGCGGGCGGCCCCATCGGCGAGACCGTGGTCATCGCCTGGAAGGATGCCGTCGAGGCGGTGCGGGCCATCGCCGCGGCTACGCCGTTTCTGGCCACGGCCAAGCGGGTCAAGCTGCTCAACATCGCCGAGGACGGCGAGGATGAAACCGCGCCCGCCATGGCCGCCTATCTCACCAAGGCCGGGTTCCCCGTCGAGACCGTGACGATCGAGCTCGGCGGCCGCGAGGTCGGCGAAGCGCTACTTGAGGCGGCCGGCAGCGGCGTCCTCCTCGTCATGGGCGGCTATGGCCATTGGCGCTGGCGTGAGTGGGTCTTCGGCGGTGCGACGCTTTATGTGTTGCGCAACACCGACGTGCCCGTGCTGATGAGCCATTGATCAAGGGCGCGCGTGCGCCCGAGAAAGCGCTAGCGCCGCAGCAAGATCCCGACGAGGAAGCCAATCCCGAGCGCGATCCCGAGCGACTTCAACGGCTCGTTGCGCACGGCGTCTTCCACCCCGCGCAAGGCTTCGTCTGCTTGCGCTTGCAATGCCTCGGCCTGGTGCGTGCCGGTGCTGCCGATCGCCCCCACCAGGCTGTCGACCTCAGCCCGCAGGTTCGCGAGGTGCTGGGTGATCTCTTCAAGGTCTTCGCTCGAGAGCCTTGTGGTCTGGCATTTCGGCGTCGTTCGGGGCCATAGGTATCCTCCTGTCCGTGCAGACTCTACGCCTGCATTACGGCGCAGGGAGAGCTAACAATAGAGAGCTAACAGAATTGCGATATTGGGCGTTGACGGAATTCGGTTGGGCGGAATCTGTCTCCGCAGAGTAGTATTCGCCATGCACGGTCCTGTTGCCAAGCCCACCGAGGGGGGCAGAGTAGAGCGCTATCGGCGCGCGCTCATCGACCCCAACCCCTGGGCCGGCCATTATTGGGCGGCGGCCGGCGCGGTGGTTTTGTTGGCCATGCTCGCCTGGGGGCTCCATCCCTGGCTTCTGGGCCGGGCGTCCTTTCTGATCTTCATTCCAGGCGTCTTGATCGCAGCCGGGTTAGGCGGCCTTGGCCCCGGGCTTCTCGCCACCGCGCTCGGCACCGCGCTCGCCATTCTCTTGACCGGCAACGGGGCACCGCCGACGACCACCATCGTGGAGGCGGCCGTCTTCGCCCTCGTCGGGATCGGCGTCTCCTGGATGGGCGAGGTGCTCCGCCGCACTCGGATCAGGAGCCGCCGCCATGCGAAAGACTTGCGCGCGCGTGAGGCCCATCTGCGCTCGGTCCTCGACGCCGTTCCCGACGCCACGGTGGTCATCAACGAAAAGGGCATCATCCAGTCCTTCAGTGCCGCTGCCGAACGTCTATTCGGGTATGCGAAGAGCGAGGTGACCGGCCTCAATGTCGGTCTGCTCATGCCCGCGCCGTTCAGCCAGGAGCATGACGGCTATATCGCGCGCTATATCGCCACCGGCGAGAAACGCATCATCGGCATCGACCGCGTGGTCACCGGCCTGCGCAAGGACGGGTCGACCTTTCCCATGAAGCTCGAAGTCGGCGAGATGCGGACAGGCGACGGCCGCTTCTTCACCGGCTTCATTCGCGATCTCACCGAGCGGCAGCGGACCGAGAGCCAATTGCAGGAGCTTCAGACGGAGCTCGCGCGGCTGTCGCGGCTTACCGCCATGGGCGAGATGGCCTCGACCTTGGCGCACGAGATCAACCAGCCGCTTTCGGCGGTGACCAACTATCTGCAAGGCTGCACGCGTCTGCTCGAGCAGATGGAAGGTCCGAATGTGCCAAAGGTTCGCGAGGCGCTTGCCGAGACCACCAAGCAGACGCTGCGCGCAGGCCAGATCATTCGCCAGCTCCGCGAGTTCGTGACCCATGGCGAGACCGAACGGCGCGCCGAGGACGTCAACAAGCTTGTCGAAGAAGCAAGCGCGCTCGGTCTGGTCGGCGCCAAGGACGAAGGGGTCAAGTCTGTGTTTCAATGCGACCATCGGCTGGGACCTGTCCTGGTGGAAAAGGTTCAAATTCAGCAGGTGCTCCTCAATCTCATGCGCAATGCTATCGACGCCATGGAGGGCTCAGAGCGCAAGGAGCTGTGCGTCACGACCGCGCTGTCGGAAACCGATAAGGACGATCAAGGCAGGCCCATGATCGAGGTCAGCGTCGCCGACACCGGAAGCGGCATCTCCGAGGTGATCGCCTCGCGCCTGTTCCAGCCCTTCGTCACCACGAAGCCCGCCGGCATGGGCGTCGGGCTCTCGATCTCCAAGCGCATCATCGAGGCTCACGGCGGACGCATGTGGGCCGACGCGAACCCGGGCGGTGGCGCCGTATTCCGCTTTACCTTGGAGCCGGCCGCGAGCGGGAGCAGGACGTGATGGCCGCCAATCCTGTCGTTCACATCGTCGACGACGACGAAGCCGTGCGCCGGTCGCTTGCATTCATGCTGAGCTCGGCCGGGCTTGCGGTGCGCGTCTACGACTCCGCCAATGCCTTTCTCGACGGGCTCGACAATCTGCAATGCGGCTGCCTCATCACCGACGTGCGCATGCCCGAGATGACCGGGATCGATCTGCTGCACCGGATCAAGGACCGCGCCCCGTGCCTGCCGGCCATCGTCATCACCGGCCATGGCGACGTGCCGCTCGCCGTCGAGGCGATGAAGGCGGGCGCCATCGATTTCATCGAGAAGCCGTTCGATGAGGCAGCTATCCTCGATTCGGTCAAGGCCGCGCTCGAGCACAGCGGGGAGGGGGAGGTTGGCGATCTTGCCGCGGTTACCGCGCGCGTCGCGAGCCTGTCGGAGCGCGAGCGGCAAGTGCTCGAGGGGCTCGTGGCCGGGCATCCCAACAAGGTCATTGCCGCCACGCTCGGCATCAGCCCGCGCACGGTCGAGGTCTACCGCGCCAACCTCATGGCCAAGATGCATGCCAAGAGCCTGTCGGAACTGATCCGCATGGCGATCCTCGCCCAGGTGCCCATGCCGAACCGCCGGCCGAAATAGTCTTCAGCGGGCGTCCATTTGACCTAGCTCAAGGCTCCTTTCTGCCACCCTCGTAGCGTGGCCTCACAAGGACAAGTTGAGGCGCTAGGGGCTTGGCAACATGCGTTTGAAGGAGTGCGGATTGGCGCAGGCGGAAACCATTCTCATCGCTGTCAGCGACGGTGTTCTCGCCGATAGCTTGCGTTTTTCGCTTGAGCTTGAGGGTTTCGAGACGCGCTTTTGCGACGAGTATTCGCTGTTCGAAACCATGAGCGCGGCTCAGGTCCGGGCCGGTTGCCTCGTGCTCGATCAGGACGTGTTCGCCCGCATGGTGGACGGAGCGCCCGCAGCGCTCTTCGCCGATCGCGGCATGCCGGTTGTCCTGATGGTGTCCCACATCACCAACCGAGTCTTCGCCCGGGCCGAGGCGGCCGGGATCACCGAAGTGGTGGAGAAGCCGCTGCTCGGTGGGTCCCTGTTCGCGGCAATCCGCCAAGCCATTGACAGCGCGGCGCATTCTGGCCCGCCCGGCTCTGCCCGTTAGACCAGTCGCGTCTACGTAGTTTCCCTTAGGGAGCCGTCACGATTTTTGCTGCCTCCCGGCAGCGCGTACCTATGGCGTTAGGCAAAAGATCTCCGGGAGGATCACTCATGCTAACGCCGACCCCCGTTTCCGAACTTTCACGGATCAAGCGTCAGCCGCCATTCGCGCCTCACGCAGCAGTCAAGCGAGCTCGAATCCTTCCTCCCCTCAAGCGTGCCCATGAATTTCGGGCGCAACGCCGAGATCTTCGCCGAAGGCGAGACGGCTGGTTACGTCTACAAGCTCGTGTCCGGCGTCGTCCGCATCTCCAAGCTGCTCCCAGACGGGCGCCGCCAGATCAGTTCCTTCCACCTGCCGGGCGACATGTTCGGCTTCGAAATCGACGACATTCACCACGCCTCCGCCGAGGCCATCGTGCCCGTGAAGGTCATCGCCTTCAAATGGCACAGCCTGCTGAGCGCCACCGTTTCGGGCGGCTTCATGCACGAGTTGCTCAACCGCACGATGATCGGTCTGCGCCAGACCCAAGACCATCTGCTCCTTCTCGGCCGCAAGAACGCGCTTGAGCGGCTTGCCGCCTTTCTGCTGGAGATGGCCCGGCGGTCGGGCAGCGACGACGTGCTCGATCTGGCCATGCCGCGCCACGACATCGCCGACTATCTCGGGCTCACGCTCGAGACCGTCTCGCGTATGTTTGCCGAGCTGAAGGAGGCGGGCATTGTCCGTCTGGAATCGGCGCGGCGCGTGCATTTGGTCGACATGGCCAAGCTGAAGGCAATGGCTACTTGAGGCTCTGTAGGCCTTAAAACCGCCCGACATCTCGACATCATTGTTCAAGGCGCATATGGAATGCGTCTTAATGAAGGGAGGCAATGATTCTCCATGGATGCACGGATCATTTTTGTATTTGCGACGCTCTCGCTGTTTGGCGTGGGCGCAAGCCTTGCTGGGGTGACCAGCGCTCCTGATCCTGAGAACGGCAAGCAGCTGGCGCAAAGGCTGTGCTCCAATTGCCACCTCGTCGAGAGCGGGCAGGAGCATGCCGTCGCCGACGTGCCGAGCTTTCACGAGATTGCCAACATGGAAGGGCAGACCGAGGGCTCGATCATGGGCAAGATCATCATTCCCAAGCACCCGATGCCGGTGATCCCCATCACCAAGAGCGAGCTTGCCGACCTTGCCGCCTATATAATGTCTATGAAAGACCCCGAGTAACGGTGAGGCCATGAAGAAAGCCAAAGTTTGGTACGCCATCGCCGACGGCGGCAGGGCGCGCTTCGTCGAGCGCGACGAGAATGGCGCGTTCCGGACCGTCGTAAGTTTTGACTCGGCCGAACTGCACGCCCGGTCGAAGGATCTCGGCACCGACCGTCCCGGGCGGGTGATGGAGAGCGCCACGACGGGACGCTCCGCCGTGGAACCGCGCCACGACCTGAAGCGGCAGGCCAAGGAGGATTTCGTCGAACTGGTCGCCGACGAGCTTGCCGCCGAGCACGGGCGCGGAGCTTTCGATCAGCTGATGCTCGTGGCGCCGCCCGGCGTGCTGACCGAGCTCAAGCAGAAGCTCGCCAAGCCGATTGCCGATCTCGTGGTGAAGGATCTCCAGAAGGATCTCACCAAGGTGCCCGATCACGATCTGACCGAGCACCTAACGCCGCAATAGCGCTTACGCCGCGTCTCTGAACGTGGTGGGGAGCTTGAGCCGCACCTTGCGCAGCGACAAATCCTCCGGATTGGCGGTGATCTCGAAGCCGAGCGACCGGCACATCTCGAGCATGCGCTCATTCGCCTCCAGAACGTCGCCATTGAGCGCCTGCAGCCCCTCCTGCTCCGCGTAACGGATTAGGTGCCGCATCAGGATCCAGCCGAGCCCGGCACCTGTCAGGTCACTGCGCACGATGATGGCGTACTCGCCGTTCACGTAATCCGGGTCGGCGGCGAGCCGGGCGACGCCAAGAAGCTCAGTCTCGTCCTTGTTGAGCGCGACGAAGGCCATGGCCCGCGAATAGTCGATCTGCGTGAACCGGGCGATGAACTTGTGCGAGAACTCCTTGCGCGGCGCGAGGAAGCGGAAGCGGATGTCCTCCGGCGACAGCTTTTCGATGAACGCCCCATAGAGGTGTTCGTCGACCGGCTTGATCGGGCGGATCAGGATCCGCTGGCCGTCGGCCGTCTCCGTCCACCGCTCCCACTGGTTGGGGTAAGGCCGGATGGCGAGCCGCGGGTTGGGGCCGTCCTTCTCCACCTCCTTGGGGTCGATATGGATGCGGGCATCGAGCGCGATGACGCCCATCTCGTCGGCGAGCAGGGGATTGATGTCGAGCTCCTTCACCGCCGGGCAGTCCACCACGAGCTGCGACAGATGCACGAGCGCCTCGGCAATCGCCGTGAGATTGGCGGGCGGCCGGTCGCGATAGCCCTTGAGCAGCTTGTAGATGCGGGTTTGCGCCATCAGCTCGCGCGCAAGCTCGAGATCGAGCGGCGGCAGCGCCACGGCGGTGTCGGCGATGATCTCCGTTGCCGTGCCGCCGGCGCCGAACAGGATCATCGGCCCGAATAGCTTGTCCTCATAAACGCCCATCAGCAGCTCGTGCGCCCGCTTACGCATGACCATCGGTTGGATGGTGAAGCCTTGGATCCGGGCCTCGGGCATGAGTTCGCCCGTCCGCATCAGCATGCGTTCGGCGGCATGGTGCGCCTCTTCCGGTGTGCGCAAGCCGAGCCGGACGCCGCCCACGTCGGATTTGTGCGAGATGTCGTCGGACAAAATTTTGACCACCACGGACTCCGCCTGCTGCAGCAAGGCCGCCGCGAGGTCGGGGACCTGTTCCAGCGATGTGGCCACCCGCGTCGGCACCGTAGGGATGCCGAAGGCGGACAATACGGCCTTGGCCTCCGGCTCGGTGAGCATGGAGCGGCCGGCCTGCGCCGCAGTTCGCATGATCGTGCGCGCCGCCTCGTCGGCGATGGGAGTCCGCCCGGACTCCTTGGGCGGGGTGCGCATCAAGGCCTCTTGGGCCTTGGTGTGCTGCCAGAGGTAGAAGAAGCCTTTGACCGCATCCATCGGCGACTCGTAGGTCGGGATATGCGCCTCGCGGAACTTCTGCCGCCCGCCCGCCGCAGCCTCCTCGCCGAGCCAATTGGTGAGGATCGGCGGCAGGGCCTTGGGGTTGGGCGCCTCGCGAATTGCATCGAGCACGGCCTGCGCGGCCTCGGTCGATGAGGCGAGCGCCGTAGGGCAGTTCATCACCAGGATGGCGTTCGCATGGGGATCGGCAAGCACGGCGTCGAGCGCCGCCTTGTAACGCTCAGGTCCCGCGTCGCCGATAATGTCGATCGGATTGGCGTGCGACCAATTGGCAGGAAGCACCTCGTTCAACTTCGCAATCAAGTCTTGGTCGATCGGCGCGAGCTTGCCGTCGAGCTGCATCAGATCGTCTACGGCGAGAACGCCCGCGCCACCGCCATTGGTGACGATCAAAAGCTCGTTGCCTTCGACGGACTTCAGGCTGGCAAGGGTCTCGGCGGCCGCGAACAGCTCCTCGAGCTCGCCGACCCGCACCAGGCCGGCCCGGCGGAAGGCGGCGCTGACGGCGGCGTCGCTGCCGGCGAGTGCGCCTGTATGGGTTGCCGCGGCGCGCGCCGCCTCCTTGTTGCGTCCCGACTTGATCACGATCACCGGCTTTGCGCGCGCCGCCGAGCGCGCCGCCGACATGAACTTGCGCGCGGCGGGGATCGTCTCGAGATAGAGCAGGATCGAGCTCGTGGAGACGTCGGCGGCGAGGAAGTCGAGCAGGTCGCCCACGTCCACATCCGCCATGTCGCCCATGGACACGACGTAGGAGAAGCCGATGTCGCGGGCCGCGGCCCAATCGAGAATGCCGGTCATCAGCGCGCCGGACTGCGACAGGAAGGCGAGCTTGCCGGCCTTCGGATGGTTCAGCCCGAAATTGGCGTTCAAGCCGATCTCCGGCACCGAGATGCCGAGACAGTTCGGACCGATGATGCGCAGGCAGTAGGGCCGCGTCTCATCGAGCATGGCCTGCTTGAGGGCGGGGCTGAACCCCGCGGTGATGACCACGGCGGCGCGGGTGCCCTTCTTGCCGAGCTCACCGATGAGCGCCGGCACCGTATCCGGTGGCGTGGCGATGACCGCAAGCTCGGGCGTCTCAGGCAGGGCCGCGACTGACTTGAAGCAGTCGTGCCCGTCGATCGTCGCGTGATGCGGATTGACGAGATAGACCGGGCCCGGGAACCCGTTGCCAAGGATGTTCTGGGTCAGCGTATGTCCCACCGACCCCGGCTCTCCGCTCGCGCCGATCACCGCGACCGAGCGCGGGCGCAAGCAATATTCCAGATTACGAACCGTCATTCAGCGCGCGCGGACCTCTCAAAGCTAGAGCCTCACTCCAGAGGCTGGGCCATGACGACCTTGAACGTGCGCATCACGTCGTCATGCTCCTTGATGGACACATACTCACCCCGCCGGAACACGTGGTTGCCGAAGCGATAGCCGAACTCATCGTCGTCCGGATCGCCGAGCAAGTCGTAGTGGAACGCCCACGACCCGCCGGGCTTGCGGATCAAATGGCCGACCTCGTCGTCCTCGCCTTCCCAGAAGCGCAGCACCCGGCACGTATTGCGGTGCGTTTTCCACGCCTCGTGGTCGATGCGATCCTCCTCGTCGAGCGGCGCGGTGAACTCATATCCGCGCATCCCGCTGCCTTCGGGAAAATCGTGGTCGCGGGCAAGCTCCAGGCGAATCTTGTACAGGCTCATCAAATCCTCACGTCGAGTTAGGGTGCAAACGCATTGATTTCATGACGAACCAACAGCAGAAGCGATTTGCCGCAGCCTTGAGAAAAATCAATGCTCACAAATAGGGCAAATGGCGTCACCGAAAGGTCAACGAGAACGATAAATAGGCGACCTTTCCCGGGGCTGCTAAGGAAGCGGCCATGACGCCCGCGTCCTCCGCCCAAGCCGCGCCCGATGCCGCGCCTCAGGACCGCACACCGCTCGAAAAGCTGAGAGCCGCGCTGATCACCCCGATCCGCGCCATGCGGCTGCGCTACCTGCCGCTGCTGATGATCTACTACGCCTATGGCGCGCTCGGCCTTGTCGCCATTGCCGAAGCGTTCTGGGTCAAGGGCGCCTTGAGCTTCACCCCGGCGCAGCTCGCCGCCATCGGCGTTTGGCTGACGCTCCCCTGGACCATCAAGATGGTGTTCGGCCAGCTCGCCAACTCCGTGCCGATCTTCGGCTCGCAACGCCGCATCTATGTGTTCATCGGCGCGAGCCTCGTGGCGTCGGGCATGGTGCTTATGGCGGGCGCCGCAGGCGGTTGGATCGCTATCGCCAGCAAGAACGCGCTCTACGTGACGGCGCAACTGCTGATCGTGGTTGGCGTCGTCTTGCAGGACGTCATCGCCGACGCCATGACCACGGAAGTGGTGGAGCGCACCCGTCCAGACGGCACGCCGAAACCCAAAGCCGAGCTTGAGCGCGAGCTTGGCCTCGTTCAGGTGCTTGGGCGGCTCGCGCTTGTGGTCCGGCATCTTGTCGGTGTCCGGTCTCTCGGGCTGGCTCGCGCAAGTTTATTCTTACGAGACCGTGTTTCTCCTCGGGCTCGTCGTGCCCGCCATCTCGCTCACCGGCGCCCTGCTGGTGCGTCTCGACGGCGCGGAGGTGAAGCCCATCGACTGGCGCATTCTCGGCGGCGGCCTCGTGTTCGGCGCCGTGGTGCTTGCCATCGGGCTTGGCGGGCTGCCGCTCGGTCAGGAGCTCGTCTTTCTAATTTCGCTCACGGTCATCGGGCTGATGCTCTACCGCATCGCCGAGCATGTGGATGAGACGCTTCGCAAGCGCATCTTCTACGCCGCGCTGGTGATCTTCCTCTACCGCTCGGCGCCCGGTGTCGGAGAAGGCTATCGCTGGTTCACCATCGACATGCTCGGCTTCGACGAGGCGTTCTACGGCACGCTAGCCCAGATCGGCGCAGGCCTAGCGCTTGCCGGAGCCTGGCTCTTTTCCGATGTCATCACGCGGAAGCCCATCGCCAAGGTACTGCTCTGGCTCACCGTCATCGGCACGGTGCTGTCACTGCCCAACATCGCGCTCACGCTCCGCCTCGACCAGTGGACCGAGGCGCATCTCGGTTTCGGCGCCCGCACCATCGCCATCATCGACACCACCACGGAGTCGCCCTTCGCCGAGCTCAGCATGATCCCCGCGCTCACCATCGTTGCCATCAACGCGCCTGAAGGCCGCCGCGCCACCTGGTTCGCGCTCATGGCCTCGCTGATGAACGTGGCCCTGGTCGCGGGCCAGCTTCAGACCAAGTACCTCAATTATTGGTTCGAGGTTGGGCGCGGGTCCTATGCCGAGCTTCCGATGCTGACCATCGTCGCCGTCACCATCGGCTTCATCGTGCCGGTTGCGGGCATCATCGCCTTCGGCAGGCGCGCCACGTGAGGGGTTACGCTTCAGCCAAGGATATCGCGCTTCTTCTGGAGATACTCGTCACGATCTAATTCACCGCGTGCGTAGCGCTCTTCCAGAATCTGAAAACTGTCTGAGCGTACTTGAGGTCGCGGTGCCAAGGGGATTGTTCGAGGAAATCTTGCTGACTGATCGCTCAACTACGAGCGCCACCGGCTCCAGCATGAGGATTGGAGCCGAAGGGTCGCGTGCCGCAGGCAGACAACGGAGAGGTGCGCCTTGACGAGGAGAATCGGCGCCATCAACAGCTTGGGGAGCCCCGGCTCAGGCGGATCGGCAGCAAATCCAGGCGATTACTCTATGGGGAATGTCGGTTTAATCATGTGAGTGCTGGTCAACTCGCTCATTTGCCGCAGACCAATTTTGCGTCGGCGAAAGTACCGCTATCGCTGTCCGTTGCCTCGTCGGACCAATGCTCTGGGTCCATTGCCTCGTCGGCCCAATGCTCTGGGGTTGAACCTTGCTCCGGGTAGCGCTCGTGAAAAGTGATTTGCCGCGAAAAATCCTGCGAACAATCAACAGCGAAATGCATCGCGACGGTATCCCCACAGATTTCGATATCGAAATGCGTGAGCCCGGCTTTGTCTTTCTCAATGCTGTTGCGATCCATGCAAATGCCCAATCCAAAGCTGCCCTGTCGCGTCTGGACCCAATCAGGAGCGGCCTGCGCTCCCGAGCAAATGAACGGCACTATCGATACAATAACCAAACCAACCTTCTTCATCTGGTCTCTCCCGATCAAACTTGGCTCGACCACTTGTACGGCCCCCGCTTTCCTGCCTTGACGGGGCCGGCCTAAGAGGCTGTTTCGAAAGAGGTTGAGTTGACTAAGCCAACAGGAAGCCAAAGACTAACATCAGGCAGGAACTCTGCGATGATTTTCATCAATGAGCCTCACGATCACGTCACTTGACCACGCGGAAACCGACGGATAATCCTCGAAAATCGCTATGAGCACTCTGAGAGCCACTATTGTCGCCTTTATCGCCCTTGCGCTCGCCGCCCTCCCGGTGGCGGGTGTGAGCATGCCGGCTGCTGCGTCGGAAGCTCCGGCCGTCTCGGCCCATGCCGACTGCTGCCCCCTTGGGCAGCCCTGCGCGATGCAGGCAATGGCCGGCCACGCCAAGAGCGGCCACGGACACGGCCACTGCGGCAACCATTGCGGCGGCAACTGCCTGTGCCTCGGCCTGACGGCAGTGCTGTCATCGTCGACGGGTGCGCTTTCTGTCCTCATGCCGCTTGTGAAGACCGCGCGCGTCGCCGAGAGCGCCAGCTCGCTCGCATATATTCCTCCGGCACCGCCTCCACGCGTCTGAATCCTCAAACGAAGTCGCGCCAATGCGCGTGAGCGTTCGCTCGCGCATAGGTCGTGCACCGATCCTTTACTGCATTGCGGTAGAGAAATGTCGTTGACGATTTGGAGGCGAGCCAATGAATCGTCTAAGCATCTTGGCCGTTCTGGCGACCGGCATTTTGGCCGGCGTCGTAGGCGGCTATTGGTATGCGCATCGGCCTGAGCCGATGGTGATGTCGGCTGCCGCGCAGCAGGCCGCGCCGGCTGCCGGTGGCCGCGAGATACTCTATTACCGTAACCCCATGGGGCTCCCCGACACCTCGAAGGTGCCGAAGAAGGACTCCATGGGCATGGACTACATCCCGGTCTACGCCGACGAAGTCGATGACAGCGACACCGTGAAGGTGAGCCTGGCCAAGATTCAGCGAAGCGGTGTCAAGACCGAGACGGTCGGCCCGACGGGCCCTGTCGCCTGAAGTCCGTGCGCGGGTGGGTACCGTCGAGCATGACGAATCGACCCTCTGCATCGTGACGGTCCGCTCGGACGGGTACATCGAGGATTTGTTCGTCGACAAGACCGGCCAGCACGTCAAGGCCGGCGAGCCGCATGTTCCGCTTCTACAGCCCGCAGATTCAATTGGCACAGGTCGACCTCCTGGTCTCCCTGCGCGCACAGGATCGTCACGGCGCCGACCGGGAAATGGAAGGGGCCATTCAGAAGCTGCGGAACCTCGACGTGCCCCAGAAGCGTATCGATGAGGTTCTCAAGACCAAGGACAATCCCAGCGCACGCTCGATTGGCCTTCGCCGGCCACAGGCCATGTGATCGACAAGAAAGTCATCAAAGGCCAATTCGTGAAGGCGGGAGACGAGTTGTTCCGCATCGCCGACCACTCGCATGTCTGGGTCGTCGCCGAAGTCGCCGAGGCCGACATCGCCGACATCAAGGTGGGCACGCCGGTCACCGTCAAGCTCCGCGCCTTCCCCAACGCGCCGCGTGAAGGCAAGGTGACCTTCATCTATCCACGATATGATGAAGCTGGAGACGCGGACGGTCTCGGTGCGTATCGAGCTGCCGAACCCGGAGGGGCACATCAAGCCCGGCATGTATGCCGATGTGCTCCTCCATCCAGGCGCCGAGGCGGCGCCGGTTACCGCCGTGCCGGCGAGCGCGGTGATCGACAGCGGCACACGGAAGGTCGTCCTCATCGCCAAGGGCGAGGGCCGTTTCGAGCCACGCGAGGTCAAGCTCGGCAGTTCCGGCGGCGGCTATGTCGAGGTGCTGGACGGCGTGAAGCGCGGCGAGGAGGTGGTCACCTCCGCCACCTTCCTCATCGATTCCGAGAGCAACCTGAAGGCCGCCCTGCAAGCCCTCGACCAGACGGAGGCCGGCGCCGTGATCGCAAACGTCATCCGCTGGTCGGCGCGGAACGTCGTCCTCGTCGGCATCGCCACCGTCTTCATCACGCTCGTCGGCATCTATGCTGTCAAGAACGTGCCGCTCGACGCCATCCCTGATCTCTCCGACGTTCAGGTCATCGTCTACACGGAGTATCCGGGCCAGGCGCCGCAAGTGGTCGAGGATCAGGTCACCTATCCGCTGACCACCGCCATGCTGACCGTGCCGAAGGCGCATGTCGTGCGCGGCTTCTCCTTCTTCGGCGTGTCCTTCGTCTATGTGATCTTCGACGACGGCACGGACCTCTATTGGGCGCGGTCGCGTGTCCTCGAATATCTGAACGCTGCCGCCAAGGATCTGCCCGCCGGGCGTCACGCCGGCGCTCGGTCCCGACGCGACCGGCGTGGGCTGGGTCTACCAATACGTCCTGCGCGGCACGCAGAAGAGCCTGGCCGAGCTCAGGACTCTCCAGGACTGGTATGTGCGCTTCGGACTCGCCAAGGCCCAAGGCGTGGCCGAGATCGCCAGCGTCGGCGGTTTCGTCAAGCAGTACAGCGTCGTCGTCGATCCGCGCCGGCTCCAGGCGCTCGGCATTCCGCTCTCCAAGATCAAGAACGTCATCCGCGAGAGCAACATGGATGTCGGCGGCCGCACCGTCGAGCTTTCCGAGCGTGAGTACATGGTGCGCGGCCGGGGCTACATCACGAGCCTCAAGGACCTCGAAGACATCGTCGTCAAGAACGAGGGCGGCGTGCCCGTGCTTCTGAAGGACGTCGCCCGGGTCGAGCTGGTTCCCGACGAGCGTCGCGGCATCGCCGAGCTCAACGGGGAAGGGGAGGTCGTCTCAGGCATTGCCCTCCAGCGCTTCGGCGAGAATGCGCTGTCGGTGATCCAGCACGTCAAGGATCGTCTGACGGAGCTCGCCCCGAGCCTGCCCAAGGGCGTAAGCGTGGAGACGGTCTATGACCGGTCGGACTTGATCTACCGCGCCATCGACACGCTGAAGCGGACGCTCATCGAGGAAAGCATCATCGTCGCGCTGGTCTGCGTCATCTTTCTGATGCACGCGCGCAGCGCCCTGGTCGCCATCGTCACCCTGCCGCTCGGCATCCTCATTGCCTATATCTGCATGTGGGCGCTTGGGGCTTTCCTCCAACATCATGAGCCTTGGCGGCATCGCCATCGCCATCGGCGCCATGGTCGACGCCGCCATCGTCATGATCGAGAACGCGCATAAGCGCCTCGAACATGCGCCGCCGGGCAAGTCCCGGACCGAGATTCTCATCGAGGCGGCCGTCGAGGTGGGGCCGGCGCTGTTCTTCAGCCTCCTCATCATCACCGTCTCGTTCCTGCCGATCTTCGCGCTCGAAGCCCAGGAGGGGCGCCTGTTCAAGCCGCTCGCCTACACCAAGACATTCGCCATGGGCGCTGCCGCGCTTCTGTCGATCCTGGTCGTGCCGGCGTTGATGGTGGTCTTCGTGCGCGGCCGCATCATGCCGGAGCATAAGAATCCGGTGAACCGTTTCCTGACCTGGATCTACCGCCCCGCTATCGAGCTTGCCTTGCGGTTCAAGGGGGCCACGATCCTCATTGCGCTGGTCGTTCTCGCCGTGAGCCTGTGGCCGGCATCACGGATCGGCAGCGAGTTCATGCCCACCCTGAACGAGGGCACGCTGTTCTACATGCCGACGACGTTGCCCGGACTCTCGGTGACCGAGGCGGGCAAGCTGCTGCAGACTCAGAACAAGATCATCAAGACTTTTCCCGAGGTGGAATCTGTTTGGGGCAAGGCCGGGCGCGCCGGGACCGCGACCGACCCAGCGCCGATGGAGATGTTCGAGACGATCATTAATTTGAAACCCGAGAGCGAGTGGCCCGAGGGCATGACGATCGACGAACTCATTGCCGAGATGGACAAATCGCTGCAATTTCCGGGCGTTTCCAACGCATGGACCATGCCGATCAAGGCGCGCATCGACATGTTGTCGACCGGCATCCGTACGCCGGTCGGCGTCAAGGTCATCGGCAGCGATCTCGGCGAGATGGAGAAGCTTGCGCGCCAGATCGAATCCGCCATCCGCACCGTGCCGGGCACGACCAGTGCTTACGCCGAGCGTGCCA
>CAVQXI010000021.1:0-16458 GCA_963717875.1 uncultured Alphaproteobacteria bacterium | reverse complement strand
TTTCTCGACCGCACCACTTCTCTCTCGGTCTTGCGCCGTCCAGGCGCCGAGCGGGCTACACATCCCCGAAAATGGGGGTGCAAAGCTCTGGATGCCTCGCAACCAGTCCCATTTTTGGGCTGGAAATTGCACCACAACAGGGGTCTATTGCCGCCAGGTCGCGACGTTAGTCGCAAGGACCGGAAGCGCCTCGGCGGGGGACGCGTAAGCGCGTTGTCGAGGCTTTCCGGGCAAGCGGCCTATCCAGCTTGACGTTACAAACCCAGCGATTGGACGGGCGATGCAGGACGCCGCAAGCGAGGTTCAACTGCGCGACGAGGAGGGCGGAATCCGTTCCGATTTCCTCCATGCGGTCGTCGACGCCCTCGACGTGGACGATGCGGCGAAGGCGCGTGCCCTTACGCTTCCCCTGCATGAGGCCGACCTCGCCGATCTGATCGAGCTGCTGCGCCCGGACGATCGGGCGCGCCTCATCGAGACGCTTGGCGACGAGTTCAAGGCCGCGGCGCTGCCTGAGCTCGACGAGGGCGTGCGCGACCAGGTGCTGGAGGAGATGCCGGCGGCGCAGGTCGCCGAGGTCCTGCAGCAGCTCGACTCCGACGAAGCCGTCTATCTGCTCGAGGACCTCGACAAGGAAGAGCAGGAGGACATCCTTGCCAAGCTTCCTTATTTCGAGCGCATCGCGCTCCAGCGGAGCCTCGAATACCCGGAAGACTCCGCCGGCCGCATCATGCAGACCGATCTCATCGCCGTGCCGCCGTTCTGGTCGGTGGGGCAGACGATCGACTATATGCGCGAGGCGGCGGACCTTCCCGACCGCTTCTACGAGATCTTCGTGGTGGATCCGGCCTATCACCTGATCGGCTCGGTGGCGCTCAACCGGCTCCTGCGCTCCGGCCGGCCGACGACGATCGAATCCATCACCGACGAGGACATCCGCCCCATCCCGGTCGAGTCCGACCAGGAGGAAGTGGCGCGGCAGTTCGAGCGCTACAACCTGACCTCGGCGCCTGTGATCGACCAGGACCAGCGGTTGGTCGGTGTCATCACTGCCGACGACGTGGTCGAGGTCGTTCAGGAAGAGGCATCGGAAGACATCTTGCGGATGGGTGGTGTCGGCGGCGAATCCGTCAGCGACACGGTGTGGGAGACGACCCGGCTCCGGTTCGCCTGGCTGCTCACCAACCTCGGGACCGCCATCCTCGCCTCCTACGTGATCAGCCTGTTCGAGGCGACCATCGAGCAGATGGTGGCGCTTGCCGTTCTGATGCCGATCGTGGCCTCGATGGGGGGTAATGCCGGGACCCAGACCATGACAGTCGCGGTGCGGGCGCTCGCGACGCAGGATCTCGGTCGGGTCAATGCCCTGCGGGTCATCTTGCGCGAATCCGCCGTTGGCCTGCTCAACGGGCTCCTGTTCGCCGTCATCATGGCGGCGATCGCCTATTTCTGGTTCGGCAGCGACCAGCTTGGGCTCGTGATTGGGGTCGCCATGGTCGTCAATTTGTTCGCTGCGGCGCTGGCCGGCATCCTCATTCCGTTGGGTTTGGAGACGCTTGACCTCGACCCGGCGGTCGCCTCCGGCGTGTTCGTCACCACGGTCACCGACGTGGTGGGCTTCTTCGCCTTCCTCGGACTTGCCGCTTTGTGGTTAGTTTAGGGGCGCGAGGGGGCACCGATGTTCTTCTATCTGGCCAAAGTTGTGTGGTTCGTGCTGCAGCCGTCCACGCTGATCGCGCTCCTCATCGCCTATGGGGCCATCCTGATCTGGACCGGCTGGGCGCGGTGGGGTCGGCGCTTCGTCACCATCGGCGCGATCCTTCTGCTCGTTGTCGGCCTGTCGCCGCTCGGCAACGCGCTGATCTTGCCGCTCGAGGACCGCTTCCCCAGGGCCGACCTCAGCGCGCCGCCGCCGCCCACCGGCATCATCATTCTCGGGGGCGCGGAGGACCGGCTTGTGGGCAGCGCGCGCCACGCGCCCACCCTCAACGAAGCGGGCGAGCGCCTGCTGGAAGGGGCGATCCTCGCTCATCGGTTCCCGGAGGCGAAGGTCGCGTTTTCCGGCGGCGATGCCGGCATCCTCTATAAGTCCGACAGCGAGGCGGAAGGGGCGGCAGCACTTCTGACCAAGCTCGGCGTCGCCCGCGACCGGCTGATCCTCGAAGCGAACGCCCGGGACACCTATGAGAACGCCGTCTACCTGAAGAAGGAGCTCGCGGCGAAGGGCGAGCTCGGCCCGTCGAAGCGCTGGCTTCTGATCACCTCGGCCTACCACATGCCGCGCGCTATGGGCGCCTTCCGCAAGGCGGGGCTTGTCGTCGAGCCTTGGCCGGTGGACTACCGCACGCGTGGGCCTGCCGACCTCACGCGGCCGTTCGATAAGGTGTCGGAGGGTTTGCGGCGGGTGGATGTGGCCACCCGCGAGTGGGTCGGGCTTCTTGCCTATTGGCTCACGGGCCGGACGGACGCGCTGTTCCCGGGGCCGTCAGAGGCCGATCCGGGATGCGACTTGGCTAGCCCGTCTCAACCTGGCAGCCCGCCAGCAGGCCCGTGTCGACCCAGCCTCTGAGATAGGTGGCGGCGCGGAGCTCAGCGCCGTCCTCGCCGGCGAAGGTCGCCACCATCTCGCACAGCACGCCGAAGCGGACGCCCTTGGCCGCCTCGTCCCACATCATGGCCTCTTCAGTTGGAAGCGGCCGGAACCGCGCCATTAGGTCATGACGCCAGACGAGGAGCGCTTGCGGCTCGGGAAGGCGTGTCGGCTGCGGCGGAGCCGTCTCGTCCTTGAGCGCAGACCAGATCTCGGCGGCGTTGGTGTCGAAGGTAAGGCGGATCGCGGCCGGGTGGGTCTGAAAGGTGAGATAAGGCCAGTCTTCGGCCGGGATCGCCGCCAACGTGTCGAGGCCAAGCGGCTCAGCGTCAGGGCCGTCAAACGCGTCGGCCAGCGCCTTCTCGAGCGTGGCAATCTCGGTGACCTCGAGATGATTGGCGAAGGGCGCGGTCGTGCGAGCGAAGTCGGGGAAGTGGCGTCCGAACCAGCGGACGTTCCGCTGATCCGAGGGGTTCGCATCGATATAGGCTTTCACCAGCTGGGCGAAGCCGGCGTCGCCGAGATAGGCGTGCGTTTGTTCGTAGTCCTCGCCGAGAATCTCCGCGAGCCGCGCGACATAGGCGTTGCGGTAGACGCCGAACAGCACGGCGCGTTTCTCCCGGGCGCTGTCCTTGACCTCGCCCAGAATGGCGTCGTCGCCGGCGAGGATGCCGGCTTGAAAGCTCTCCTGAAGCTCTTTGAGGCTCGTCATTCCGCCGCCGCAAGCCGCGCGTTCTCGCTCACTTCGCGGGCGATGTTGCGCGCGATGTCGAGCTCCGCGACCACCTCGGCGAGGGGCGGGATGTTGTCGTCGCGCTCGATCATGGTGGACACGGGGCCGAAATGGGTGACCGTCTCGCGGTAGAAGTCCCACACCTCGGGACAGACCGGATGATCGTGGGTGTCGATGATGTGGCTCTCCTCATGGCTGTGTCCGGCCACGTGGAACTGGACCACGCGGTCGCGGGGCACGCCGTGCAAGAACTCGTCGGTGGAGAAGCCGTGATTGAAGGCGCTCACATAGACGTTGTTGACGTCGAACAGGAGCCAGCAATCGGCGCGGTTCGCCACCTCGGTGACGAACTCCCACTCGGTCATTTCCGATTGGCCGAAGGTGACGTAGGTCGACACGTTCTCGAGCGTCAGGCGGCGGCCGAGGAAATCCTGCACTTGGCTCACACGATCGACGACATGGTCGAGAGCCTCTTGAGTGTAGGGGATTGGCAGGAGGTCGTGGAGGTTCACGCCATGCACGCCGGTCCAGCACAGATGGTCGGAGATCCATTTCGGGTCGACCCGCTCGGCAAGCGCTTTCAGCGCGCCGAGATAGTCCATGTCGAGGGGTGCGGTGGAGGCGATGGACATCGAGACGCCGTGCATCACGACGGGGTAGCGCTCGCGGATCCGATCGAGGATGCGGAGCGGCTGGCCGCCAGGGATCATGTAGTTCTCGGAGATCACCTCGAACCAGTCGACGGCGGGTGAGCCGTTCAGGATCTCCTCGTAATGCTGAGGTCTGAGACCCAGGCCGAAGCCGAGATATGGCGGCTTTGACGTGTTCATGGCGCGCTCCTCATATCGTATTGCCGAGGCCGGCCGCGAGACACGGTCGGCCTCGGTTTTGTCTGGCGTCTAGCCGTTCTCGAACTGGCCGCCCTGATCGGCGCACTCGCTCTGGAGCATCGAGAGCCAGCCCTGGCCCTTGCACTTGTTCTGGCCTTTGCAGTCGTTATGGGCGCTCTTGCAAGCACCCTTGCCGGCGCAACCGTTGACGCCGAAGCAACGGCCGTTGATCTCGGTGGCCATGCTGGCGGTCGCCAGCGTGCCGGTCACGATCAAAGCCGCAGCGGTCATGGCGATCTTAGCACCGGACTTCTTGGTGAGCTTCATTTTCCTCTCCTGTGCATGAGTTGGTTCGTGGCGGAGGCCACTTCCGAGCTATAGCCCTTATCCCCAGGGGCCTTGCGTCACTCCTGTTCAAAGGTCTGTGAGTCTTCGTGTTCAGACCTTTATCCGGCCGCCAGGGGGTCACGACCTTGCATAACGCGCCATCCGCGATATCGGTTCGCAGGGCCACCCGCTATGATCGCGCCGGGAGGGAGGCGATGAGCTTCAAGGACATTATTGTCTATGTTGACGGCACGGAGGCGGCGAAGGCGCGCATTGCGTTCGCCGTGGCGCTGGCCAAGGAGCAGGATGCGTATTTGATCGGCGTCGCCTTTGCCCCGAAGGCCTTGCTGCCGCTCTACGGCGCCGATGTCGGATTCGCCGACATGAGCGAGGTGCTCGAAGGTGTGAAGGCGCAAGGCGAGGCGGCTCTCCAAAATTTCAAGGCGTGTGCCGCTGCAGCAGGCGTCAGCGCCGAGGGCCGGCTCATGCAAGGCATGAGCGAGGAGTTCCCGCACGACTTCGCCTCTTTCGCGCGCCAGGTCGATTTGACCATTCTCGGCCAGCCGCGGGATGGAGATCCGCTGATCGGCCAGTACGCGCTGGTCGAGCGGTGCCTGTTCGCTTCGGGACGGCCGGTGATGATCGTGCCGGCGGCGCCCGCCGAGATTGCCCTCAAAGAAACGATCGTCGCCGCCTGGGACGGCAGCGCGGAAGCGGCGCGCGCCTTCAACGACGCGCTCACCTTCCTCAAGCCCGCTTCGCGCGTCGTGCTGCTGGTGGGTGTGATGAACGGGGTGGGCGAGGAGGCAGAGCCCGCCACCGACGACATGGTGACGCATTTGAAGCGGCATGGCGTGAACGTCGAGGTGGCGCGGGTGCCGGCAAGCGAGGGGGACATCGGGCGGTTGCTCCTGGCACAAGCAAAAGCCCTCCAAGCCGACATGATCGTAATGGGCGCCTTCCATCATTCCCGCTGGCGGGAGTTCATTCTGGGCGGCGTCACGCTCACCATGCTCGAAGAAGCGACCATTCCGTTGTTCATGGCTCATTGAGGCGGCATGACGGTCCATCTCGTAAAGCTCTGCGTCGGCGTCGAGACCGTGCAGGACCTTGCGGCGTGGCAGACGGAGCGGCTCAAGACGCTTACGCAAGCCGGCGACACGCCCGAGCTGTGTCACCGCACGCGGCAGACGCCCCGGCGGCGGAACGAGATTCTCGACGGCGGTTCGCTCTATTGGGTGGTCAAAGGCTTCGTGCTGGTGCGGCAGCGCATCTTGGATCTCCGCGACGATACTAAGAATGACGGCACGGCCTGTTGCGGCATCGTGCTCGACCCGGAGCTTGTGACGACGCGGCCCCAGCCGCGCCGCGCTTTCCAAGGCTGGCGCTATCTCGAGGCGGCCGACGCGCCGGCGGATGCACGCGCGCTCGCGGGCGCGGAGGCCGATATCCCGCCGGGCATGCGCGAGGACCTACGTGAGCTGCGGCTGATCGATTGGTGACTTAGGCTGCAAGCGGGGCCGGCACGTTGTCGATCAGCCGCGTTGCGCCGAGATGGACGGCAGCCAGTACGCGTGCCGCCTTCACCGGCCCGTATAACGGTTTCAGCGTGTCAGGGTCGCGCACCGCCACGTAGTCGACGCGAAAGCCCGCCGCTTCGAGCTTGAAGCGCCCAGCCTCGGCGGCGGCATCAGCGCCGCAGCCTTGCTCGAGCTCGGCGGCGACCTGCCTCAGGGTCTCATAGAGCACCGGCGCGATCTTGCGCTCTGCCGGGGAGAGATAGGCGTTGCGGGAGGAGAGCGCGAGCCCATCGTCCTCGCGCACGATGGGGCCGCCCAGGATCTCGACCTCAATGTTCAAATCGCGGACGAAGCGCTTGATGACGAGGAGTTGCTGGTAGTCCTTCTCGCCGAAGATCGCTTTGTCCGGCGCGCATTGCAGAAGAAGCTTGGTGACCACGGTGGCGACGCCGTCGAAATGGTTGGGCCGGGCGGCGCCGCACAGGTCTTCGGTGAGGTCGCCGATGCTCACCTTGGTGGAGAAATTCGGCGGATACATCTCGCTCGCCTCAGGGGAGTAAAGGAGATCGCTGCCTGCGGCAGCGAGCACTGTGGCGTCGTGGGACTCGTTGCGGGGATAAGCGTGGAAATCTTCCCGCGGGCCGAACTGCAGCGGGTTGACGAAGAGGGAGGTGACGACGCGGTCGGCTTGGCCCTTGGCGAGCGTGACCAGGGACAAATGGCCGGCATGGATGGCGCCCATGGTCGGCACCAGCGCGACCGTCTCGCCCGCCTTGCGCCATGCGGCCACACGGGTCCGCAAGTCGCGAACGGTCCTCACGATGTCGATGGCGCGTGTCATACCGGTCTCCAGAGGGCCGCGACCATAGCGTCTCGAACGATGCGGCCGGAAGGACTAAATTGACGCCATGGGCGCGCCTCGAGCAGACATCGCCGCCACTGCCCAATTGCCAAGCCGCGAGGCGATCGGCGAAGCCTTGCTCGCCGACGAAGACGCCCTGGTCGCGGCCCTCATCGACAAGGCGCGCTTCGGCGAGGCCGAGCAGGCGCGCATCGAGTCGGTCGCCGTGCGCCTGGTCGAGGCGGCGCGGGCCGGGCGCCGCGAGTCCGGCGGAGTCGATTCCTTCCTCGCCGAATATGGGCTGTCGAGCGAGGAGGGGGTGCTTCTGCTTTGCCTCGCCGAAGCCCTGCTGCGCATTCCCGATGCCGCCACGGCGGACCGCCTGATCGCCGGCACGATCGGCACTGGCGACTGGGAGCGCCATCTCGGCCATTCGGACTCCGTGCTGGTCAATGCCTCCACCTGGGGGCTGATGCTCACGGGTCATGTCGTCGACTGGGGCCTCAACAAGGTCAGGGACCTCGGCAGCCGGGTCCAGCGCCTGATTGCGCGGAGCGGCGAGCCGGTGATCCGCCAGGCGCTACGACAGGCCATGCGCATTCTCGGTGACCAGTTCGTGCTGGGCGAGACCATCGAGGCTGCGCTTTCGAACGCCGGGGACGAGGCGCGGGAGGGCTACCGCTTCTCCTTCGACATGCTGGGCGAGGCGGCCCGCACCGGCGAAGACGCGGCGCGCTACACGGCCCGCTATGAGGAGGCGGTGGCGGCGATCGCCGCCTGGGCCGGGGACCCTGAGGCGCGGACCGAGGAGGCGCTGCACGCCCGGCCCGGGTTGTCGGTGAAGCTCTCGGCGCTGCATCCCCGTTATGACCCGTCGCAAGAGGCGCGGTTGCGTGAGGAACTCGTGCCGCGGCTCGCCGCGCTCTCGCGCGCCATGCGGGACGCGTGGTTGCCGCTCACCATCGATGCGGAGGAGGCGGAGCGGCTCGATCTTTCGCTCGCCATGCTGGAGCCGCTGTTCAGCGATCCAGCACTCGCCGGCTGGAACGGGCTCGGGCTCGCGGTGCAGGCCTACTCCAAGCGCGCGCTGCCGCTCATCGACTGGCTGGCAGGGGTGGCGGGAGCCACGGGGCGTCGCATCCCGGTGCGCCTGGTGAAGGGCGCCTATTGGGACAGCGAGATCAAATGGGCGCAAGAGGCGGGGCTTGCCGGCTATCCCGTGTTCACCCGGAAGGTGAATAGCGACGTCGCCTATCTGGCCGCGGCCCGGGCGCTTCTGGCGCGGCCCGATTGCTTCTATCCGCAATTCGCCACCCACAACGCCCAGACCATCGCGGCGATCGCCGAGCTAGCCGGCAACCAGGGCTATGAATTCCAGCGGCTCTACGGCATGGGCCAGGCGCTCCACCGCGAGGTCGTGCACCCCGAGGCGCTGGGCAGACCGTGCCGCATCTATGCGCCGGTCGGCGGCCATCGAGATCTGCTCGCTTACCTGGTGCGCCGGCTGTTGGAGAACGGCGCCAATACCTCCTTCGTGAATCGCCTGGCAGACGACGCGGCGCCGATCGAAAGCATCGTTGCCGACCCCGTGGAAAGGGCGGCGGCACTGCCGGATAAAGCGAACCCGCTGATCCCGCGGCCGCCCAAGCTCTACGCGCCGGCGCGAAAGAACAGCCTCGGGCTGCCGCTGTGGGAGACATCGGTGCGCGTTCCCTTGACCGGCGCGATTACGGATGCGCTCAAAGCACCGGCGACCGCAGGCCCCATCGTGTCGGGCCGCGCGGTCGAGACCGGCGGGGAGGTGATCGAGATCACCTCGCCCCATGACCGGCGCGCCGTTGTCGGCACGTGCCGTACTGCCGACCCCGCCGCCATCGATGCGGCGCTCGACGCGGCGAAGGCGGCGAGCGAGGCCTGGGACCGGCGCGGTGGCGTGGCGCGGGCCGAACTCCTCGAGCGCGCCGCCGATCTGTTCGAGGCGGACCGTCCGCGGCTCATGGCGCTCATGGTGCGTGAGGCGGGCAAGACGCTCGCCAATGCCCAAGCCGATTTGCGCGAGGCGGTCGACTTCCTGCGCCATTACGCCGCCGAAGCCCGCGCCAAGTTCGAGAGCCCCCAATTCATGGTGGGGCCGACGGGCGAGCGGAACATGATGAGCTTGCACGGGCGCGGCGTGTTCGCGGCCATCTCGCCGTGGAACTTTCCGCTTGCCATCTTTACCGGCCAGGTCGCGGGCGCGCTTGCCGCCGGCAATGCCGTGGTGGCCAAGCCCGCCGAGCAGACGCCGCTGGTCGCGGCCCGCGCCGTACGCCTCCTGCACGAGGCGGGCGTTCCGGGGAACGTGCTGCATCTCTTACCCGGCCGTGGCGAGGTGGTTGGCGCGGCGCTTGTTACCGACCCCCGTGTCGACGGCGTGGTGTTCACCGGGGGCACCGACACCGGCCGGGCCATCAACCAGGCACTCGCCGCGCGCGACGGACCCATCCCGAAGCTCATCGCCGAGACCGGTGGGCTCAACGCCATGATCGTCGATTCCTCGGCACTGCCCGAGCAGGTCGTGGACGATGCGCTTCGCTCAGCTTTCGACAGCGCCGGCCAGCGCTGCTCGGCCCTCCGCGTGCTCTTCCTCCAAGAGGACATCGCCGATGCGACCCTCGACATGCTGCTCGGCGCGGCGCGGGAGCTCACAGTCGGCGATCCGCTCGATTACGCCACCGATATCGGCCCGGTGATCGACGAAGAGGCCAAGGCCACGCTGGAGGCCCACAAGGCCAAGATGCGAACCGAGGCCCGCGAGCTGCTCGATCTGCCGCTTGGGCCCGGTCACGCGCACGGCACCTATGTGGCGCCCGCTATCTACGAGATCCCGGAGATCGGCATGCTGACACGCGAAGTGTTCGGGCCCATCCTGCATGTCGTCCGCTTCCATGGCGAGCGCCTCGCTGCCGTGTGCGAGGCCATCAACGCGACAGGCTATGGGCTGACGCTCGGCCTGCACAGCCGCATCAAGGCGACGGCCGACTTCGTGGCGGCGCGGGTCAAGGTTGGCAACATGTATGTAAACCGGAACCAGATCGGGGCTGTGGTCGGCGTCCAGCCCTTCGGCGGCGAGGGCCTGTCCGGTACCGGGCCGAAGGCAGGGGGACCGCATTACCTCGAAGCTTTCGCCGTGGAGCGTGTGCGGACCACCGACCTCACTGCCTCGGGTGGCAATGCCAGCCTGCTCGC
Source organism: uncultured Alphaproteobacteria bacterium (assembly GCA_963717875.1). Taxonomy (GTDB): domain Bacteria; phylum Pseudomonadota; class Alphaproteobacteria; order Rhizobiales; family Methyloligellaceae; genus Methyloceanibacter. The sequence continues at coordinate 6,389 of CAVQXI010000021.1, read as the reverse complement.
GGCCGGCGGCGACGAGGCTTGAACGGCGGCATTGTCGCGGGTGGATTAAGGGTCCATCTATAGCAAGAGACTAGTTTTGCCGTGGAGTTTGAGCCGCATGGCAGACCCGAAAGCCCCAGCGAAGACCGAGACCGGCGAGGTGGCGCGAAAAGCCTCCTCTCGCGCCGAGGTCGATGCGTTCCTGGAGCAGGTGCGGGGGCTTCAGCCCGCTGCCTCGGGCCGGGGCCGTCTGATCTTCGCCATGGACGCGACCATGAGCCGGCAGCCTTCTTGGGATCTCGCGCTCGAGCTTCAGGGCGACATGTTCCGGGCGGTGAAGGCGGTCGGCGGCCTCGATGTCCAGCTCGTCTATTTCCGTGGGTTCAACGAGTGCCAGGCAAGCAAATGGGTCGGTGATCCGGACGCGCTGGCGCGCCTGATGCGCCAGGTCCATTGCGCGGGCGGCCACACGCAGATCCGCAAAGTGCTGACCCATGCCCGTCAAGAGACAGCGAAGCAGAAGGTCAACGCGCTCGTCTATGTGGGCGACTGCATGGAGGAGGACATCGACCAGCTGAGCCAGCTTGCCGGCGAGCTTGGGATGATCGGCGTGCCCGTGTTCCTGTTCCAGGAAGGGCACGATCCGCGGGCCGAGCGGGCCTTCAAGGAGATCGCCCGGCTCTCGCGTGGCGCCTATTGCCGCTTCGACGCAGGCTCGGCACGGCAGCTTCGCGAGTTGCTCACGGCCGTGGCGGTCTATGCCACGGGCGGCCGCAAGGCGCTCGAGACGTCGAAGAGCGACGCGGCGGTGCGTTTGCTTCAGCAGCTCGGCTGACGGGGCCATGGTCTACTTCCTGGCCGGGTGCGCGGTTCTCGTGCTTCTCATTCTGGGCGCGCGGTTTCTTGGGACCATCGATCCGCGCAAGCTCGCTGTCATTTTGCGAAAAGGCGGCGGTGGCGTGCTCCTCGCTGTGGCGGGGTTCCTGGCCATCCGCGGCGCGATTGCCATCGCCATTCCCCTTGCCGCATTCGGTCTGGCGCTGGTCAGCGGCGGGAGCGCAGGCCGTCTCGGCGGCATGTTCGGCGGCGGCGCCTCGCACAAGTCGCCGGGGCAGACCTCCCGTGTCGGGACCGAGCGCCTGGAAATGGAGCTCGATCACGACAGCGGCCACATGGACGGCAAATGCCTCACCGGCCGATTTGCCGGCCGCACCCTGTCCTCTCTGAGCGACCGGGAGGCGATCGAGCTCTATCTGGAGTTCGAAGCTGACGGCCTCAAAGAGGCCGCGCTGATGGAGGCCTATCTCGACTGGCGCATCTCAGGCTGGCGCGACCGGCAAGACGAGTTCGGTGCCCGGGCCGACCGGGACCGGGCGCGGTCCAAAGGGAGCCGCATGAGCCGCGAGGAGGCCCGCGCCGTGCTGGAAGTGGGGCCGGAGGCGTCCGACGAAGACATCCGTCAGGCGCACCGCCGCCTGATGATGAAGATGCACCCAGATCAGGGCGGCTCCACCTATCTCGCGGCGCGGATCAACGAGGCGAAGGAAGTCCTGCTCGGCCGCTAGACCGCGCCGGCAAAGCCCCTTTGCGCTATTCGGCCGACATGGCGATGCAGTCGAGCGACATGCGTTTCAGCGCCGCGCAGGTCGACTGGGCGTCGTTCTTGGAGAAGCCGGCGAAGCGCGCCCGATACCATTCCGTATCGCCCCTTGTGAACGTGGCCGTGAAGGGCATGTGCCCGTCGAGCAGGCTCGAGGCGCGCTGCTGCACCATGCCGAGGCGATTTTGGGCGTCGGTCTCGGAGGTATAGGCGCCCACCTGGACATGGTAGGTGCCGGCGTAGCGGGGCCTGTTCGCGCTCCCGCGGGGCGCGGGCCGGTTCGGCGAGAGGCTTGCCCGCACGCTGTCCCCGGGGCCGCTGGTGTCGCCTTCTTCCATGGGCGCTTCCGTGGAAGAGAGGGGCATGACGGATGACGGCGTTGCCGCGGCAAGGGCGTAGGGGCGCGGTTTCCGATCCGGGGGTGGCGGTGAGGACGAGCCGAACACCGAGGCAATCAGGGAACTCGCCGTGGACTTGCCCGTGGAGGCCTTGGCCCAATGCTTGTCCAGGAGCGCGCGCATGGCGGCGTCGCGCTGAGCTCCGGTGCGGCCGCCGAGCACGACACCGACGAGATGCTTGTCGCCGCGCGCGACCGAGGCCGTCAGGTTGAAGCCGCTGGCTCGCGTGTAGCCGGTCTTGATGCCGTCCGTGCCCTTGTAGCCGAACAGCAGCCGGTTGTGGTTGCGGTAGCGCCGGCCCTTATAGGTGAAATAGCGCGTCTCGAAGAACCCGTAATACTCGGGGTAGTCGCGCATGATGTGCATGGCGAGAATGGCCAAGTCCCGCGCCGTCGTCAGCTGCTCGTCATTGGGCAGGCCGGAGGCGTTGCGGAAGGTCGTGTTCTTCATGCCGAGGTTCCGCGCCGTCTGGGTCATCATGCGGGCGAAGTTCGTCTCGGTGCCACCGAGGTTCTCGGCAACGCAGGCGGCGGCGTCGTTGGCCGACTTGGTCACCAGCGCCTTGATGGCGTCGATAACCTTGATGGTGGACCCCGGTTTCAGGCCGAGCTTGGTCGGGGCTTGGCTCGCGGCGTGGGGCGTGACCACGAGATCCGTGTCGAAGGTGAGCTTGCCGGCGCGCAAATAGGCGAACAGCACATAGAGCGTCATGATCTTGGTGAGCGAGGCCGGCGCCCGGAGGTCATCGGCTGACCGCGAATAGAGGACCTGGTTGGTATTGGCGTCGACGATGATGGCAGCTTTGATCGAGCTGCTGGCGGCCGCCTCGTCAACCGGAGCGAGCATTGCTCCAAAGCTGAGCAGGAGCGTGAGGTTGAGGCAGGCGAACCCGCGCAACCACGCCCAGAATTTACGCTTTTCGACTTCCACGACCCCTCGAAGGCCTGAGCCTTCCCCCGTCTGACATCCATCCCTCGCGCGATTCCGTTGCGCGTTCCGGCCTTTGGGACCGCGTCGAAGGCGTCCGCGGATTCCGAGGCCGGTGAAGGGGAAAGGCTAAAATCTGGCGATTGCCAAAGCGTTAAGCTGGGGGGCGCGAACGAATTGTGCAGTGCAAAAATTTATCGTTGACGTTTTTTGTGCATCGCATATATATGCCTTCGCGTTCGCAGCAATCCCAGCCAACCCGATTCTAGAAGAGGGCGATATGCTCAAAGGTTTTGAAGAGTTCCAGAAAGTAGGCAAAGACGGCTTCGATGCTTACGTCCGTTCGTTCGGAGAGATGAACAAGGGCTTCCAGGCGATCGCCGCCGAAGTCACCGATTATTCCAAGAAGGCGTTCGAGGACTCCACCCGTGCTTTCGAGCAGCTCGTGGGCTGCAAGTCGATTGAGCAGGCTATCGAGATTCAGTCCCAGTTCGCCAAGAAGGCCTACGACACCTACATGGCCGAGATGTCCAAGATCGGCGAGATGTATGTCGGCCTGGCCAAGGACGCCTACAAGCCGGTCGAGGCTGCCATGGCCAAGAAGGCTTCGTAGGACGCGCGAATCAAGCTCCATCTTTCTCCCAACGGAAAAGGCCCGGGTTCGCACCGGGCCTTTTTTGTTGCCGTTTTCCTGTCGGCAACACACTCTATGTTATGGATGAGGCATCTGGTCAGTTTGCCGGTCCCGGCACGATGAAGCTAGAATGGCCTTTGGATGGTCTTACGAATGAGCGATTTCGCTCCCCTTGGAAGATGATAAACGCGACGCCACATAGGGGTTGACGATGGCGCGAAACGGCGACAATCGCCGGGGCGACGACACCGGCACCCACATCATCACCAAGACGCGGCCGAAGACCAAGCGGCCGAGCCTCTACAAGGTGTTGCTGCTCAACGACGACTACACGCCGATGGATTTCGTCGTGTACGTGCTCGAGCGCTTCTTCAATAAGCCGCCGGAAGAGGCGACCCGCATCATGCTCCACGTGCACCAAAAGGGCGTGGGTATCTGCGGGGTCTACACTTATGAGGTGGCCGAGACTAAGGTAGCGCAGGTGACAAGCTTCGCCCGTCAGAACGAGCATCCGTTACAGTGCACGATGGAGAAAGAGTAGGACTTAGGTGGCTTCGTTTTCGACCAGTCTTGAGCAAGCTCTGAGGCGCGCTCTGCAGTATGCCAACGAGCGCAGCCATGAGTATGCAACGCTGGAGCATCTGCTCCTGTCGTTGATCGACGACCGCGACGCGGCGGCGGTGATGCGCGCCTGCGACGTGGACCTCGATCTCCTGCGCGACAAGCTGACTGGCTATATCGATAACGAGCTCTCGGGCCTGGTGCTCGATACCCATGGCGACGCCCAGCCGACGGCCGGATTCCAGCGCGTGATCCACCGCGCCGTTGCCCACGTGCAGTCTTCGGGCCGCGAGGAGGTGACGGGCGCCAACGTGCTCGTCGCCATCTTCGCCGAGCGCGAGAGCCACGCCGCGTTCTTCCTGCAAGAGCAGCACATGACCCGCTTCGATGCGGTCAACTACATCAGCCACGGCATCGCCAAGCGCGGCGGCATGTCCGAGCCGCGCACGGTGCGCGGCGTCGATGACGACGCGGCCACGGTCGAGGGCGCCGACGAGAAGAAGCGCGGCGCCGATGCGCTCGAGGTCTATTGCATCAACCTGAACCAGAAGGCGCGTGCCGGCCGCATCGATCCTCTGATCGGGCGCGGGCCGGAGATCCAGCGCACCATTCAGGTGCTGTGCCGCCGCCAGAAGAACAATCCGCTCTTCGTGGGCGATCCGGGCGTGGGCAAGACAGCCATCGCCGAAGGTCTCGCACGGCGCATCGTCATGGGCGACGTGCCCGACGTCCTGATGGACTCCACCATCTTCCAGCTCGACATGGGCGCGCTGCTCGCCGGCACCCGCTATCGCGGCGACTTCGAGGAGCGGCTGAAGGCGGTGATGCGCGAGATCGAGGCCTTCCCCGGCGCCATCATGTTCATCGACGAGATCCACACGGTGATTGGGGCGGGCGCCACCTCGGGCGGCGCCATGGACGCGTCGAACCTGCTGAAGCCCGCGCTTCAGTCCGGCTCGCTGCGCTGCATCGGCTCGACCACCTACAAAGAGTACCGCCAGCACTTCGAGAAGGACCGGGCGCTCGTCCGGCGCTTCCAGAAGATCGACGTAAACGAGCCGTCGGTGCCTGATGCCATCGAGATCTTGAAGGGGCTCAAGCCCTACTTCGAGGACTTCCACCGCGTCCGCTACACGAGCCAGGCGATCAAGTCGGCGGTGGAGCTGTCGGCGAAGTACATCCACGACCGCAAGCTTCCGGACAAGGCGATCGACGTCATCGACGAGACCGGCGCGTCGCAAATGCTGGTGCCCGAGCGCCAGCGGCGCAAGACCATCGGCGTCAAGGAGGTGGAGTTGACCATCGCCACCATGGCGCGGATCCCGCCGAAGACGATCTCCAAGACCGATGCCGAGGTGCTGCGCGCCATCGACGACGACCTGAAGCGCGTGGTGTTCGGCCAGGACAAGGCCATCGAGGCGCTGGGCGCGGCGATCAAGCTGTCGCGGGCAGGCCTACGCGAGCCGGGCAAGCCGATCGGCTGCTACATGTTCTCCGGCCCCACGGGCGTTGGTAAGACCGAGGTCGCGCGCCAGCTCGCATTGCTGCTCGGCGTCGAGCTGCTGCGCTTCGACATGAGCGAGTATATGGAGCGCCACACCGTGTCGCGGTTGATCGGCGCGCCTCCGGGCTATGTGGGCTTCGACCAGGGCGGTCTTCTGACCGACGGGGTCGATCAGCACCCGCACTGCGTGCTGCTGCTCGACGAGATCGAGAAGGCGCATCCGGACCTGTTCAATATCCTGTTGCAGGTGATGGACCACGGCAAGCTGACCGACCACAACGGCAAGCATATCGACTTCCAGAACGTGATCCTGATCATGACCACCAACGCGGGCGCCACCGATATGGCCAAGGCGGCGATCGGCTTCAACCGGTCCAAGCGCGAGGGCGACGACGAGGAGGCGATCAACCGCCTGTTCTCGCCCGAGTTCCGCAACCGGCTCGACGCGGTCATCCCTTTCGGCAGCCTGCCGCCGGCGGTCATCTCGCAGGTGGTGGAGAAGTTCGTGTTCCAGCTGGAGGCGCAGCTCGGCGACCGCAACATCACCATCGAGCTCACGCCGGAAGCCAATGCCTGGCTCGCCGAGCGCGGCTACGACGACAAGTTCGGCGCGCGTCCGCTCGCCCGCGTCATCCAGGAGTACATCAAGAAGCCGCTGGCGGAAGAGATCCTGTTCGGCCGCCTAAGGGATGGCGGCACGGTGCGCGTGCTGGTCGAGGAGAAGGACGGCGATAAGGCGCTCGGCTTCGAGTACATCAAGCCGGACGCGCCGATCGGGCCGCGCGA
>CAVQXI010000020.1:0-36251 GCA_963717875.1 uncultured Alphaproteobacteria bacterium | reverse complement strand
ATCGGCCGCGCGCGCCAAGCGCCGCAAGCTCCACTAGGCTGCGCCTCATGTCCTGGAGATGGACGCTTCCCCTCGCCGCCGCGCTTGTGGTCGGTGCAGGCGCCTCCCTTGTCGCGCCCGCGCTCGCCGACAAGCCGGCTGACGTGCTTGCGGGCACGATCACGACGCCAGTCTCCGCCATTCCCATCACCTTCGACCGCGACCAGCCCGAGCGCAAAGAGTTCGGCAAGCTGATCTTCCGCGGCGGGCTCAACCTGTTCGCCAAGTCGCACCATTTCGGCGGCTATTCCGGCATTGCGCTCGACGCGACCGGCACGACGCTACTCGCCATCTCCGACGCCGGCACCTTCATGCGTGCGCACCTCGCTTACGACGGCCGCAAGCTGAAAGCCCTGCAAGACGTCATGCTCGGCCCCATTCTCGGCCATGATGGCAAGCCGCTCTCCACCGATGCCGAACGCGATTCCGAGGGGCTGGCGCTCGCAAGCGGCGACACGCGTGCCGGCACCGCCTATGTCTCCTTCGAGCGCGAGCACCGCATATTGCGCTACCCCTTCACGCTGAAGCGCTTCGGACCGCCGAACGCGGTTGTTCGCCTGCCGAAGGAGACGCGGGCGATGAGCCCGAACCAAGGCATCGAGGCCGTCGCCCTGATCCGCACAGGCCCGCTGGAAGGAACCATCGTCGCCTTCTCCGAGCGCCTGAAAGACAGAAACGGCAATCTCAAGGGCTGGATGATTGGGGGGCCAAGGCCGGGGCCGATCACCTTGCGGCGTCTCGGCGGCTTCGACATCACCGACGCCGCGGGCCTTCCCGACGGCGGCATCGTCGTGCTCGAGCGCCGCTTCCGCTATAGCGAAGGCATCAAGATGCGCATTCGCCGTATCGCGCCGAGCTGAGCTCAAGCGCGGCACGCTGATCGAGGGCGACGTCCTGCTCGAGGCGAACGACACTCTCAATATCGACAACATGGAAGCGATCGCCGTCCATCGCGCGGCCTCGGGCGAGACCATCCTCACCCTCATGTCGGACGACAATTTCAGCCCGCTCCAGCGGACGCTGATCATGCAGTTCGCGATGCCTGAGAGTAAGCGCGTGCTTGCGGGCCCTAAGGACCGCTAAGCAGGTCTAAGAGGCGGCTTGCGCCTGGGTCGCCTTGGCGATCTCGCGCTTGAGCCGCCGCGCCTTCAAAGACAGCTCGTCGTCGCCGGCCTTGAGCAGATAGGCATCGAGACCGCCGCGATGCTCGACCGAGCGCAGCGCATTGGCCGAGATGGTCAGCCGGACGCTCTTCTTGAGCGTGTCGCTCTGCAGCGTGACATTGCACAGATTCGGCAGAAAACGGCGCCTTGTGCGGCGCTTGGCATGGCTCACATTGTTGCCGGTAAGCACGGCTTTGCCGGACAGCTCGCAGCGACGCGCCATTGTCCTTTGTCCTTCTTCAATATCTTATGGAAGCCGGTTGCGGCTCGTGACGATCCACAAGCGCAGGCGCCAGGGGGCGAGATATACGGGGATGACCTTATTCGGTCAAGGCACCGCCTCGATTTCCCTCTATGCTTCCCGAATTGACGAATCCCCCAAATACCTGGACATTCGCCGGGTCTAGGGGCTTGCGGGGGGCGCCTTGCTAGGGGTCGGGAGGCATGTGGGCAGCACGACATTGCTTGAGCCTTGCGGCTGTCGCTGGCCTGACGCTGGGGCTCGGCGGCAACCTTAACGGTGAGCGCGCCGAAGCCGGGGACGTCAGTCCTCGGGCCTCCTCGATCGTCGCCGTCTATCAGGTCAATCTCGGACGCCTCAATCTCGGCAACTTCCAGGTGACCACCACCCTGCGCGGCGATGGCTATCAGATGCGCGGCGAAGGCCGGTTCTCCATCCTCGAAGGCATCATCTACAAGTGGATCGGTTCCACATCGAGCGCCGGCCGCGTGACGCCCGAAGGGCCCGCTCCCGAGACATACGCCTTCAGCTATTCCGACGGCGGTCGGAATGGCGAGCAATTGCGCATGACCTTCGACGACGGCGCCGTGCGGAAAGTCTCGATCATGCCGCGCAAGAGACCCCTCCCCGGAACCATACCGGTCACGCGGGAGCAGCTCGAAGGTGTGGTCGATCCCATGAGCGGTGCGTTTCTCACGGCCCGGTCGCCGAACCCCTATGGCGACCTAAGTGTCTGCAACCAGATGCTGCCGGTGTTCGACGGCAAGGCGCGCTTCGATCTCGTGCTGAAGCCGAAGAAGGCGGTCATGGTTCACAACGCCGCGCCGACCAATTACTCCGGGCCGGCCGTGATCTGCCGGGTGAAGTTCATCCCCATCGCCGGCTACCAACCCGACAATCCGGGGATCAGGCTGATGACACAGTCCGACGAGATCGAGGTCTGGCTGATGCCGGTCAAGGGAACCTATATGTATGTGCCCTATCGGATTGTGTTGCCGACGCCGGTGGGCTATGGCACCGCCGTGGTCACATCGATCCAAGTTGCAGGCCCCAGGCGCGCCAGCCTCGACTGAGCGCCGCACAGACGGCCCATTCGCACCAGGTGTTAACGCGAAAGCCCCAGAACCCAAGATGTCGTAGGGAACGGACGTTGAAAATTAACGCTCCCCTGATTCGACCCCGCTCTGTTCCCGTTGCGACCCCGCAAGGCTAGAGGTCCGAAGAAGACCGAAATCGAGATATAGCGTTCGACCCCGAAGGCGCGAGGCAAGCGCCGGAGCAACCGAAGACACCCAAAGGGTGTGCCGTTTTAGGGCAGAACATAATCCGAATGGGCCGAGTCAGCGATTCGGACGGGATTCGTTCTGCCCCCGTTCACGCCCCGAGCGAGAGTCACGTTAAGAACTGCGTAGAATGAGCCGGTACTTTTCCACTCAATCCACAGGTCTCCTCAAAGGCCGCGGCGTCACCGCCGTGCTCGGGCCCACCAACACGGGCAAGACCCACCTCGCGATCGAGCGCATGCTTGCCCATGACGTCGGCGTCATCGGCCTGCCTCTCAGGCTCTTGGCGCGCGAGGTTTACGACAAGGTCGTCACCCGCGTCGGCCCAGGCAAAGTCGCGCTCATCACCGGTGAGGAGAAGATCAAGCCGCCATCGGCGCGCTTCTACGTCTGCACGGTCGAGGCCATGCCGCGGGAGCTCGAGGCCGACTTCGTCGCCGTGGACGAGATCCAGCTCGCGGCGGATGCCGAGCGCGGGCATGTGTTCACCAACCGCCTGTTCCATGCCCGCGGCCTCAACGAGACGCTGCTGCTTGGCGCCGCCACCATGCGCGACGCCATCCGCGAGTTGCTTCCCGGCGCGAACCTCGTATCGCGTCCGCGCCTGTCGAAGCTCACCTACGCCGGCGACAAGAAGATCACCCGTCTGCCCCGCCGCTCCGCCATCGTGGCGTTCTCGGTCAACGACGTCTATGCCATCGCCGAGCTCGTGCGCCGGCAGCGGGGCGGCGCCGCGGTCGTGCTCGGCGCGCTGAGCCCCCGCACCCGCAACGCGCAAGTCGAGCTTTATCAGAACGGCGACGTGGACTTTCTGGTGGCGACCGATGCCATCGGCATGGGTCTCAACCTCGATCTCGATCACGTGGCCTTTGCCGGCGTCCGCAAGTTCGACGGCCAGGCCCACCGCAATCTCACCCCGTCGGAGATCGGTCAGATTGCCGGCCGCGCCGGGCGGCACATGAACGACGGAACCTTCGGCGTCACCGGCCAGGTCGCGCCGTTCGACTCCGATCTGATCGACCGACTAGAGAACCACACCTTCGATCAGGTCGGCGTGCTGCAATGGCGCAGCCGCACGCTCGATTTCGCCTCCATCGACGCCCTGAAAGAGAGCTTGCGCGAGACGCCGGACCACCCGCGCCTGACCCGCTCGCGCATGGTCGACGACGTGATCGCGCTCGAGAATGTCACCCGGGACGAGGCGGTGCGCGACGTGGCCAAGGCACCGGCCGCCGTGGGACTCTTGTGGGAGATGTGCCAAATCCCCGACTACCGCAAAGTCTCGCCGACGAGCCATGCGGAGCTCGTCGCTACCCTGTTCCGCTTCGTCATGAGCGACGAGGGCAAGATCCCCGAGGATTGGTTCGCCAACCAGGTCGCACAATCCGACCGCACCGACGGCGATCTCGACACGCTGTCGAACCGGCTCGCCCAGATCCGCACCTGGACCTACGTGTCGCATCGCTCCCAGTGGTTTAGCGATCCAGAGCATTGGCAGGACCGCACCCGCGCGATAGAGGACACGCTGTCCGACGCTCTTCACGAACGTCTGACACAACGTTTTGTCGACCGGCGCACCAGCGTGCTCATGCGGCGCCTGCGCGATAAGGAGGAGATGATGGCCGAGATCAGCCCTGACGGTCAGATTCTGGTCGAGAACCATTATGTCGGCCGCCTCGACGGCTTCCGCTTCACGCCAGATGCGTCGAGCGACGGCATTCACGGCAAGGCCGCGCGCCACGCCGCTGCCCAAGTGCTGGTGACGGAGCTTGCCTCCCGCGCCGAGGCGCTTGCCGCCGCCCCTGACGAAGCCATCACGCTCACGCCCAACGGCCGCATCGTGTGGCAGGGCTCGGAGATCGGCCAGCTCGAACGCGGCGAGACGGCGCTGAAACCCCGCTTCCAAGTCCTTGCCGACGAGCATTTGAGCCCGCCCGACAAGGAACGTGTGGTCACCAGGCTCGATGCTTGGCTCGCCGCGCATATGGAGGCGAAGCTCAAGCCGCTGATTGCGCTGAGTGAGGCGCAGGATCTCTCCGGCCTCTCCCGCGGGCTCGCCTTTCGTCTCACGGAGAATCTCGGCGTGCTTCGCCGCGACACGGCGTCCGCCGAGATCAAAGCGCTCGATCAGGATGCCCGCGGGCAATTGCGCAAATACGGCGTCCGCTTCGGCGCCTTCAATCTCTACTTCCCGGCACTGCTGAAGCCCGCCTCCGCGGAGCTGCTGCTTCTGCTTTGGGCTCTGCACGCCGGCCATGAGCACGGCCTCGACACCGATGGCTTGCCGGAACGGCCCCAGCAAGGCCTGACCTCGGTCGCAGCGGACAATTCTATCCCCGAGCCTTATTGGCGCGCCGCCGGATTTCACGTGGCCGGCACCCGTGCCGTGCGCATCGACATGCTGGAGCGTCTCTCCGACCTCATTCGCGCGCGGGTCGCCTGGCGGCTGGCGGAAGGCGGCGAGGCCGAAGCGGCACCGTCAGGTGCCACCGGCGACGGGGGGTTCCGCGTCGTACCGGAGCTTATGTCCATGGTTGGCTGCTCTGGCGATGAGTTCGCTTCGATTCTGCGTGCGCTCGGCTTCCGGCTCGAGCGGCGGAAGCTCGAGGGGGGCAACGGCGCCACGCCGCCATCTCCCGCTGCCGAGGCATCAGGAGATGGAGCAAACCCCGAAGGCGCCGCCCAGGCCGAACAGGCAGCGCCCGCCGAACTCGCCTTCGACGAGATCTGGCGTCCCGGCAAGCGCAAAGAGGCACATCGCCCGCCGCGCGAGAGAGGGGCTAGGCCACAATCCAAGCAGACGGACGCCGCGGCCAAGCGCCCGCAACGCCACGGCAAAGGCCAAACCAGGGGCCAAGGCAAAGGCCAAGATCGCGGGCAAGCGGGAGGTCACGACCGCCAGCGTCATGCGAAGCCCGAGCCTGTCTCCGAGCACTCGCCGTTCGCGGCCTTGAAGGAGCTCAGGGACAGCCTCGCCGCGCGCAGCCGCTCCGAGTAGAGCTGGCGGCTTGCCCGAGCAGCGCCTCGACAAGTGGCTGTGGTGCGCCCGGCTGGTGAAGACGCGCACAGGCGCCGCACGTCTCATCTCTGACGGTAAGGTCCGCATCAACGGCGAGCGCGCGCTGAAGCCGAGCCGGCTTGTTCACAGCGGCGACGTGGTGACGGCCGTTCATTCGGCCAGACTCGCGGTCGTGCGCGTCGTCGATGTTGCCGAGCGGCGCGGGCCGGCGAGCCTGGCACAAACCCTTTACGAGGACCTCACTCCGGAGCAGACGCCGTCGCCGGACACGGCGCAGCGTTCGGGAAAACGCCCAACCAAGCGCGACCGCCGCCGTCTCGATGCTTTCCGCAGCGGCGACGCTTGAGCCATCCGAGCTGATGTGATCGCGCGTCACGCCGCCGGCGTGAACCTCCGCCCCTGAGGCGCCGCAGGCTCGACGCGTCCTTCGCGCAGCATCGCCGTCGCCTCGGCCACCCTGACCGGCCGGCTGAAATAATAGCCTTGGGCATGCTCGCAGCCTGCGCCGATCAAGAAGCGCATTTGCGCCTCCGTCTCGACGCCTTCGGCGATGACGTCAATACCGAGCTCGTGCGCGAGCCGGATGGCGGCACGCACCACCGCGGCGTTCCGATAGTCCACAGTGACGCGGAATACGAACTCCTGCGCGAGCTTCAGCCGGTTCACCGGATAGGTGGTCAGATATTTGAGCGAGGAGTAGCCGGTACCGAAATCGTCAATGGCGATCTTGGTACCCAGCCGGCGCAGATTCTCAAGCGTATGGCTGTGCTTTTGTGTCGCCTCCATGAGGACCGACTCGGTGAGCTCTAGCTCGATATCGCCTGGATTGATGTTCCACTTCACGAGGCTTGCTTCGACTTCGCGCTCGAGCTGGGAGGCGCTCTTGAGCTGCACGCCGGACACGTTGACCGCGAGAACCTGCGGGGCGATCCCCTCCGAGTGCCAGTCTCTGAGCTGGCGGCAGGCTTCATCGAAGATCCAATTGCCGAGCGGCAGCACCGCACCGGTGCGCTCCGCAATCGGGATGAACGAGGCGGGCGTCAGCAGGCCGCGGGTCTTGTGGTTCCAGCGCACGAGCGCCTCGAGCCCCGTGACGCGCCCCGTCGCGAGCTCGACCTGCGGCTGGTAGTAGAGCTCAAGATCGCCCTCATCGAGCGCCGTCCTGAGCTCATCGGCCACCCGCACGCGCTCATGCACCTGCCGGTCGAGTTCCTGACTGTGGAACCGGTAGCAGTTGCGGCCTTCGTCTTTGGCGCCATAGAGGGCGAGGTCCGCCTGGACCATCATCGCCTCAGGCCCGGCGATGTCCCGCGAGAACAGTGCGATGCCGATGCTTGAGGTGATGGAGATCTTGTGACCCTCGATGAGGAAAGGCTCGGCAAGCGAGTCGCCGATCCGAGCTGCGAGTGTGCCCGCCTCGGTCGGGTCGTTCACGTTGCTGGCGAGAATGGCGAACTCGTCGCCGCCGAAGCGCGCCACGAGATCTTCTTCCCGCACGACCTGTTTCAATCGTGCCACGATCTTCTTCAAGAGCTCATCGCCCATGGCATGGCCGAGCGTATCATTCACGTCCTTGAAGTCGTCGACATCGAGATAGAGCACCGCAAACGGAGGAGCGCCGCGCAAGCTTGCCGCAAACGCCATCTTGAGCCGTTTCATGAAGGCGCGGCGGTTCGCCAGTGCTGTGAGAATATCGGTCTGCGCGAGCTGGAGGACCCTTCTATTGGCTGTTTCGAGCCGCAGGGCGTGGTGCAGCGTCGCCCACATATAGGCAAGCACCGCGGCGAACACCAAGGTGACCAGCGCGACGACGAACCAAGCCCGGTAGTAGCTAGTCGGGCTGGAACTGGCCGGAACCGCAACCAGGTCCCAATGCGCGTCACCTGCGGTAAGGGGCGCGGACCAATGGGGCAATTTGGAAAGCGAAGCTCTTGTCGCCGTCGGCTTTTGCTCCCCACCGACAATATGCGAATAGAGCGGCTGCGCATCTTCGCCGACATTCGCTTGGTAGACAAAGAGATCGACGCTCCGCGGCAGCACCGCCTTTTTGAGAATGGCGTCGAACACTGTGGATGTTTGAAACACCCCGGCAATCACGCCCCGAATATTTCGGCGTCGGGTCATGACGTTGTCATGAGGCAGTCCCGACTTATAGACGGGCAAGAAGACGAGAAAGCCCGTACGCTTTCCGTCAATCGGATTGCGCAGCTCGATGCTCTGGGCCGTCGCCATGACGTCTCCATCGACCGCGCGATGGATGGCGCTGCTTCGCGCCTGCTCCGAGGCGAGATCCGTGCCGAACGTCGCCGTCCGCGCTATGTGAGACGGTGGAATAGAGGATCGGAAAGTACTCTTGTCGAACCTTTGAATCGTGAACCGGTCCTGTGGGTGCCCACGTCGTGATCGAAAAGTCGGGAAGCCCGCTATCGCGCGCCTCATGCTCGAAAAGCGCCCCGCTCGCTGCCGCTGACGCGCGGACACCAGACGAGCCGCATCGTATCGCGGTGCCCGGCGAGAATTCGGCTGGTGAAGAGATCGAATTCCCGTCGGTTGACGCCTTCGGAGGCGTCGTAAAGGGCCCGAAGAGCAATGATCTTGTCGAGATAGGCGTCGAGGCCGTGCTGCAGAACCGTCGCGTAGTCGCCGGCGACATCGTTGAATTTCGCCTTGGCCAGCCTCGCCTCCCAGACCGAGACCGCCATCCAGGCGGCAATAGCCACCGCGAGGCCGAGTCCGCCGACGACGAGCAGGGGCCAGACATGCGCCAGCGGGCGCCGCTTGCTCATCATGTCGGACAGGTCGGGCATTCGGCGCTTGGTCCCTCTCGGCACGCTGGAAACGATCAACGAAAGGAGGTCGGCCCCCAGGCCGGAAATGGGCCGCGCGGACCTCGCGCGGGAAAGCCGCTCGCGGCTCGCGACCGGACCTTGGGAGGTGCCATAAATTGATTGACGCAGGCTTAGGACGCGCCGGGAAATTCAACCTAAAGCTGCCGCCCGCACCCGTTCTCCGAGTCCTAAAAATCACCGTTTGCCGGGCATAGCCTCGCCTTGTGCTGGTGGCGCGATTGTTATAGGCAGGGCGCTCCCCGGGCTAATCTGACAGCCCGCAAGGGCCTAGAATGATGGGGCTGGCCGAAGCCCGAAAGCGTGTGGGGAAGGATGACTTACGTCGTCACTGAAGTCTGCATCAAGTGCAAGTATACCGACTGCGTCGAGGTCTGCCCCGTGGACTGCTTCTACGAGGGGGCCAACATGCTGGTCATCCATCCCGACGAGTGCATCGATTGCGGCGTCTGCGAGCCGGAATGTCCGGTGGAGGCCATCAAGCCCGACACCGAGCCGGAATTGGAGCAGTGGCTCGAGGTCAACCGGCAATATTCGGAGACCTGGCCGAACATCACGACCAAGAAGCCGGCACCCCCTGATGCGGACGCCTTTGTGGCCGAACCGGACAAGTTCCAAAAGTACTTCTCCACCGATCCGGGCGAAGGCGACTAGCATCTTCAATGGGTTAAGCGTTAACCCTATGGTCAAAATGCCGCATATTGCGGCGCCGAAAGGGCCATGCTGCGGCACGGGACGACTTCCAGATTCACTAAATTTGTGTTATGGTGTCTTTGAAATGGCGCAGACTGTCGGCGCGTGAAGCACCAAGAGAGGCGACGCCGTTTGGGCGCGCTTTTTTTCTGACTTGAGGGAGTTGGCGCGATCAGGCCTCCTGATCGACCACTCATCTTGTGCCCATATGCCGCCCCAAGGCGGACCTCCAGCGAAAAACACGCTGGATCAAGAATTGGGTAAGCTCACGTCACTCCGGTATCGCGCGCCCACCAAGCAATTTTCAATAGTGAGGCGGTGGTATGCCAGAAAAGAAGAGACCCCAGCAGAGACACGGTTTCCGGACGAACGAGTATATCGTTTATCCGGCCCATGGCGTCGGCCGAATTGTGAGCATCGAAGAGCAGGAGATTGCTGGCGCGAAGCTCGAGCTGTTCGTCATCAACTTCGAAAAAGACAAGATGACGCTGCGAGTTCCGACCTCTAA
This sequence comes from uncultured Alphaproteobacteria bacterium, assembly GCA_963717875.1. Taxonomy (GTDB): domain Bacteria; phylum Pseudomonadota; class Alphaproteobacteria; order Rhizobiales; family Methyloligellaceae; genus Methyloceanibacter. The sequence goes on along the minus strand of CAVQXI010000020.1, from coordinate 26,459 downwards.
GCTTGAGAGCGTTGGCATGCGCAAGCTCTCCGAGGAGAAGGTCCTCAAGAGGGCTCTCACCACCCTCAAAGGCAAGGCGCGCGTCAAGCGCACCATGTGGTCCCGGCGCGCCCAGGAATACGAGGCGAAGATCAACTCCGGCGATCTCATCTCCATCGCCGAGGTGGTGCGCGACCTCTACCGCTCCGAGGCTCAGCCCGAGCAGTCCTACTCCGAGCGCCAGCTTTACGAAGCGGCCCTTGACCGCATGGCCCGCGAGCTTGCCGCCGTGGAGAAGCTGGACGAGGCAAGCGCTGTCGCCAAGATCGACGATGTGCTCGCCAAGACGGCCCGCCACAACAAGCTGGCAGCCGAGGACGCCGCGCGCACCAAGGCCGCCTAAGCGCTCTACCCTTTCAGAACTTTGGGATGGCCGGACAATTTGTCCGGCCATTTCTGTTTGGGGAGTCAGCCTTCGGGCGATGCGGGCGTCAGGATCTCGATCTGCTCGGGGTGGGTGGCCTTGATCATCGGCCCGTTCCACCACTCCACCCAGCCCCGCACACGTAGGCGGCGCCCGGCAAGACGCTCAAAGTCGAAACCGGCCGTCTCGAACGCGGCGAGATCTTTGTGCGCGATGGCGATGGTGAAGTCGTGCCGCCAGTCTTCGGCGAAGTTCACATAGATCCATTTGCGCCCCTCGCCCACCGCATGAACCGTACCCTCGACCAGCTGATAGGTGCGGGTGAGCCGGCTTAAGCGCTTTACGTCGGTCGCGTCCTGCACGCGATAGGCCCAGGAGTGCCAAATGCCCCGCCGCTCCGCGCGCGCTTCCGTCTCCCGCTTTAGAAGCTCGCCGACGCAGGCGCGCGTGTCCGCCAAGGAATAGACCCGGGCCAAGCCTTCCGTGATCAGCGCCTCTTGCACCCAGGTCTTCGTCTCGCCGCGCGCCACATAGACCTGCGCCAACACGTGATCGTAGCGGTCGCTGCGGCGTGCGTCGAAGCGAAGTTCGACTGTCGCGCCCGAAGGAACAAGCCGCGCAAGCCCGTCTTTCGCCTCCGCCACGAACGGCCAAGGGTCCCTGTCCTTCCAACCGAGCGGTGGCGAAGGCGCCTTGATGCCAAGCAGTCTGACCGTCCTGCCATCGGTGAGTTGAAGCGTCTCGCCATCAAGGGCGGAGGCGACGGTCGCTCTCTCCCCCGCCGGCAAGTCGCACGCAACCGCCGGGGCAGCCCATAGCGCCCCACCCGCAATGCCGAGGAAGATGCGCACGAACCACGGTGCCATCGGAGCTTACGCGGCGGGCCGCGGCCGGATGCCGAAAATGGAGATGGTGCCTTTGCCTTTGACCTCGAGCTCGCCCAGTGCCTCGCCGTGAAAGGCGGACTGAACCTGCTCCCAGATCTCCCGTGTGGCGGCGACGCTGCCGGGCTCGCTCATGCCGAGCATGCGCGCGGCGATGTTGACCGTGTCGCCCCAGATATCGAACTGGTACCGCTCCTGGCCGACGACCCCGGCGACCACGGGCCCGGCATGCACGCCGACCCGGACCTCCCAGCCAAGATGGGCGTCGATCAAGGTCGAGGCCATCTCCAGCCCGCAGCTAACCGCCGCGCCGATGGGATCGTCGATCTTGTGCAGCAGGCCGGCCGCCGCCATGAATCCGTCGCCGATGGTCTTGATCTTCTCCATCCCATGCTTTGCCGTGACGCGCTCGAAAATGACGAACAGCGCATCGAGCCTGGAGATCACCTCCTCCGGCTCGTGCTGGTCGCAATAGGCGGTGAAGTTGGTGACGTCGCAAAACAGGACGGCGACGTTTTCGTAGCGCCGCGGGATCACCGTGCCGAAGCTGCGGATCTCGTCGGCGGCCTTCTTCGGCAAGAGCGCATGCAGCAATTGGTCGGCTTGCTCGCGCGCCTCCTGGGCCTCGGCGAGCGCATCCTGGAGCGCAAGCTGCGTCCGCACCCTCGCAAGCACGATCGGGGCGGAAAACGGCTTATGGATGTAATCCACCGCGCCGACCTCGAAGCCCTTCTCCTCGTCGATCGAATCCGTCTTCGCCGTGAGGAAGATGATGGGGATCTCGCTTGTGTCGGGATTGGCTTTGAGCCGCCGGCACACCTCGAACCCGTCCATGCCCGGCATCATCACGTCGAGCAGGATGAGGTCCGGCTTCTCCGCCGCCGTGGCGATGGCCAACGCCTTCTCGCCGTTCGTCGCGACCTTGGTCCGGAACGCGTCCTTCAGCACGCCGGAGACCACCGCAACATTGGTCGGGGTGTCGTCGACGATCAGCACCAGCTTGCGGGAGGACGACGACATCATTTGCCCTCAAGGTCGAGAGAAAGCCGCGAAGCGATGCCGGAGAGGCTTTTGAGCGCCGCGTCGAAATCGAAATTGCCGACTTGATCGGAGAGCGCCTTGACCTCCGCCGGCGTGAGCACGCCTTGCAGCTGGGCCTTGGCGTCGATGATGAAGTCCGCCGCCTCCCCGTCATCGCTTTCCAGGAGCTGTTTGAGCCGGGAAAGCGGCGCGACCACTTTGATAGGATCGCCCGGCGGCTGGCCGCTGCCCTTGCCGCCTCCCTCTTCCGGAAGCGCCACAAGGATGCTCTTGATCACGGGATCGAGTGCCGCCGACAGCGCGTGAAGCGCCTCCTCAACGCCCTCGCCTGTGCGGATCGCGATCTCCGCTTTCGCCGCCGCCTCGGCCAGCGCGCCCGCGCCCAAGGTCGCGGCGACGCCTTTCAGGGAGTGCGCCCCGCGCTCAGCCGTGGCGGCATCGTCACCCGCGAGCGATAGACGCATGGCCCTGACCGCGCCGTCATAACGTTCGGCAAACTTGCGCAAGAGCGACTCGTATCGGCCGCGGCTGCCGCCGGTCAGCCGAAGCCCCGCCGCGGTGTCCACGCCTGTGACATCGAGGGCCTCGCCTTGAGCCGTCTCCGCCGGCGCCGGAGCGGCCCCACCATCCATTGTCTCGCCGCCCTCTCCATGCTCGCCGCGACGAATCAAACGCCTGAGCACGCCGAAAAGCTGATGTGGATCAATGGGTTTGGCGATATGGTCGTTCATGCCGGCGTCAAGGCACGCCTCGCGGTCCGACGCCATGGCGTTAGCGGTCATGGCGATGATGGGCAGATCCTTGAACCGCGGATCGGCCCGCAACAGGCGCGTGGCGGCCACGCCGTCCATCACCGGCATCTGCATGTCCATGAGCACCACGTCATAGTCGTTCTTTTCGATCAGCCGGATCGCCTCGGCGCCGTTCTCCGCCAGATCGACGAAGACATTGGCGTCCTCGAGCTGACCGATGGCCACTTCCTGATTGATCTCGTTGTCCTCGACCAGGAGCACGCGCGCGCCGCGCAACAGGTCGACGTCGAAGGACGGTCCGCTCTGCGGAGCCTCGGGGTGCTCGCGGTCGCCGCCAAGCGCGACCACGGCCGTATCGAACAAGATGGACGACGTGACCGGCTTGATGAGCACGTTCTCGAAGCCACTCTCCTCGGCTTGCTTCAACACCTCCTCACGGCCGTAAGCGGTCACCATGACGAGGTGGGGCGGAGTCGGAATCCCTTGCATTGCCAAAATACGCTTGCCGGTCTCGATACCGTCGAGGCCCGGCATCTGCCAGTCGATGAAGGCGATCTCGTATTTCTCGCCGTATTCCGCCGCATGACGAAACATTTCGAGTGCTTCTTCGCCGGACGCGGCCTCGTCGGTGGTGAAGGTCATGTTGGTCAGCATGTTTGCCAGCACCGCGCGGGCATGGGAGTTGTCGTCGATGACGAGGACCCGGCGGCCGCGGAGGTCAGATTGCAACAGCCGCGGCCGCGCCACTGCCGCGCCCTTGCCGAGCCGTGCGGTGAAGCGGAACGCGCTGCCCCTGCCAAGCTCGCTCTCGACCTCGACGGTGCCGCCCATGAGCTCGGTGAGCTGTTTGGAGATCGCAAGCCCAAGTCCGGTGCCGCCATATTTGCGCGTGGTTGAGGCATCGGCCTGCTCGAACGCCTGAAACAGACGCTCCACCTGCTCGGCCGTCATGCCGATCCCGGTGTCGGAGACCGAGAACTCGACCAGCTGGCCGTCCGCATTGTTCTCCAACACGCGCACCTGGACCATGATCTCGCCGGTCTCGGTGAACTTGACGGCGTTGTTGCAGAAATTGATCAGGATCTGTCCGAGCCGCAACGGATCGCCCTTGAAGTGGGAGGAGACGGTAGGCTCGACCTCGAAGATCAGCTCCAGCCCTTTGGCCGAGGCCTTCTCGCTCATCAGATTGCCGACATTCTCGAGCACCTTGTCGAGATCGAAATCGATGTTCTCGATCGACAACTTGCCCGCCTCGATCTTCGAGAAATCGAGAATGTCGTTGATGATGCCGAGCAGGTGCTGGCCGGAGCTCTTGATCTTGAGCACGTAGTCGCGCTGGCGCGGCGTCAGTTCCGTTTTCAGCGCCAGATGGGACAAGCCGATAATGGCGTTCATCGGCGTCCTGATCTCGTGGCTCATATTGGCGAGGAAGACGCTCTTGGCCTCATTGGCTTCGAGCGCGGCCTGGCTTGCCTTCTCGAGCTCCATTTGCGCCGCTTCGCATTCGAGCTCGGCCTGCTTGCGATCGTCGATGTTGGCGAGCGATCCCACGACCTCCACGGGCTGCCCTTCAGCGTCATTGATGAGATGCTGCTCGTCGCTCACCCAGCAATACGTGCCGTCCTTCTTGCGGAAGCGGTACTCCGTCCAGTTCGCGCCGTCCCGGAACAAATTCCCCTGCTTCTTCTCGATGGCGGGGAGATCGTCGGGATGAACGCGCTTGCGCCAGAACTCGGGCTCGGTGAGATAGTCGTTCGGTTGGTAGCCCAGGATCTGCGCGATGCTGGGGCTCACGAAGGTGGGCTTGTAGTCGCCCGTGGCGGCAAAGCTGTAGACCACGACGGGCGCCGCGCTGAGCAGAAGGTCAAGCCGCTCGCGCGCCACCGCGCGCGCGAACTCCGCTTCTTTGCGCTCGGTAACGTCGGTCCACGACCCCGCGATCTCGATCGCCTCGCCGTTCTCGTCGCGCACGACCTGCTGCCGGTCATGCACCCAGAAATAGGAGCCGTCGGGGCGACGAATACGATACTCCATCGAGCGCGTATCGTTCTCGAACATGACATCGACCCACGCGTTGATGCGCGGGACGTCATCCGGATGGACAAAGTCGCGCCAGAGATAGGGGTTGGCGAGATATTCCCGCGGCGTGCAGCCGAACAGCCGCTTGATGCTGTCGCTGACGAAGGTCGGCTCGTAATGGCCGCTGGCCGATCGGCAATAGATCACCGCCGGAGAGGTATTGAGCAGGCGGGAGAGATGAAGATGCGCCGAGGCCTGGACTTCGGCGATACGCTCGAGATCTTGCTTCTCTTGCTTCTGCGCCGCCTCGCACAGCGCCTGATCGACCATGAGGGCGACCGCCTCGGCATCCGCTTTGCTCGCGTCGAGGCGCAACTGCCGCAAAATCGCGGCGGCGACTGTCTCCGCTTGCTTCCTCGCGGCGGACATGACTGACACCCTCCCAGGAGGCGGCCTCGGGGCCGCGCCCCTCCCTGGTTGAGGAGCCTAGCGCCTTCAAGCCAAAGTGCAAATGGGCACGCTCGGGACCGGTAAACGGCCCGAGGCGCCCCGCCGCGAGCAAAATCGCCCCTGATCTCCCGGGTTGCTTGGGAGCCTCGCCTCCTCTACATCCAGCAAGACGTCCAAAGACCCCGTAGCTCAGTCGGATAGAGCATCAGATTCCTAATCTGAGGGTCGCAGGTTCGAATCCTGCCGGGGTCACCATCCAGCCCATCGCGTCGGCATAGTCCCGAAACGGCAAGAGCCGCCCCTCGCGAGGAGGAGCGGCTCTTTGCAGATCGGCGGTTGGGAGAGGTGCGATGAGAGTTAGCCGCCGATGCGCGCGGTGCCTGAGCGGCCGTCATCGCGCACCCAGCGCACCTGGCTGCCGCTTTGGCTGAGCTTGTAGCAATAGGTCTCGCCCTCCATCCAGCTGTGCCACTTCTGGCAGAGCTGATCCTCGGCGATCCACCATTTGCCGGTGTCGGATGAGCCGTCACCGCGGGAGAAGGCGGCGGCGATGGTGCCCATGCTGCCCTTCATGGTGCCGTGGGAAGAATACTGGATCGGCAGCTCGAAGCCTGAAATCTTGAGAAACACGGTCTTGCCGCTCACGGTAGTGCGCAAAGCATCGCCCGACAGCGCGGCCTCGCCGGCCTGGGTCTCGGCGAGCGGCGCGCCCAGGATAAGCGTTGCACAGGTTGCGGCGGTCATCAGTGCGGTCTTCAACATCGGATCATCCTCCGGCTTTGTCATCGCGCCTTCCTCGAAGGCGCTGGCTCCTCATCAAGAGCGGAAGTGATCCCCCCGCTCATCTCAGGAGACCGTTGTCGCAAATCCCGGCTGAACCCAATCTGAGGTCGCCGTTCATCTGTCATTCACCGGAAAGGGGCGGAAAACCGCCAAGAATTGCGGCCGCGTCGAGGCGTGCCGCGTCCGACCGACATCAAGCGGCGTCAAATCCAGGGAAAACGTCGATCGGCGCCCGCTAGCGCGTCGGCATCGGCGTTTCGCCGCGATAATCGTAGAAGCCGCGCTTGGTCTTCCGTCCGAGCCACCCGGCCTCGACATATTTTACGAGGAGCGGGCAAGGCCGGTACTTGGAATTGGCGAGCCCCTCATACAGCACCTGCATGATCGACAGGCAGGTGTCGAGCCCGATGAAGTCGGCGAGCTGCAACGGACCCATGGGATGATGGGCGCCGAGGCGCATGGCGGTGTCGATGGCGTCGACCGAGCCCACGCCCTCATAGAGCGTGTAGACCGCCTCGTTGATCATCGGCAGCAGGATGCGGTTGACCATGAAGGCCGGGAAGTCTTCCGACACGGCCGTGGTCTTGTGCAGCGTCTCGACGAATTCCCTGGCCCGGGTAAACGTGACGTCGTCGGTGGCGATGCCGCGGATCATCTCCACGAGTTCCATCACCGGCACCGGATTCATGAAATGCATGCCGATGAAGCGCTCGGGCCGGTCGGTGGTGGCGGCGAGCCTGGTAATGGAGATGGACGAGGTATTGGTGGCGAGGATGGCGTCCGGCTTGAGGAACGGACACAGCGCGACGAAGATCTTGCGCTTCACCGTCTCGTCTTCCGTGGCGGCCTCCACGATGAGGTCGGCATCGGCGAAATCCTGGAACGACTCTGCGAAGGAGATGCGGGCGAGCGCCTTGCCGCGATCCTCCTCGCTGATTTTGCCGGACGAGACCTGGCGCTCCAGGTTCTTCGAGATGTTCTCCAGCGCCGCGTCGAACCGCTCCTTGGCGAGATCGTTGATCGCCACGTCATAGCCGCCGAGCGCCACCACATGGGCAATACCACTGCCCATCTGGCCTGCGCCGACCACTCCGACCTTGCGAATGGGTTCCACCTTAAGCTCCTGCTTCGAGGTTGGGTCGGCGCGGAGATCCGAGCCTTGCACTATGTCGTCCATCGTCGGTCCTCATGAACTGGCTTACTCTCCGTACCCTGCCTTCTTCAATTCGGCGTCGAGCTCGGGCAGCACGGTGAACAGGTCGCCGACCAGTCCGTAATCGGCAACTTGGAAGATCGGCGCCTCGGCGTCTTTGTTGATGGCGACGATCACCTTGGAGTCCTTCATGCCGGCCAGATGCTGAATGGCGCCCGAGATGCCGACGGCGACATAGAGCTCCGGCGCCACGACCTTGCCCGTTTGGCCCACCTGGTAGTCGTTCGGCATGTAGCCGGAATCGACGGCGGCGCGGGAGGCACCGATCGCGGCCCCGAGCCGGTCGGCGACCGGCTCGATCAGCTTCTGGAAATTCTCGCCCGAGGCCATGCCACGGCCGCCCGAGATGATGATCCGCGCCGAGGTGAGCTCGGGCCGCTCGCTCTCGGTGATGTCGGCGCCGACGAAGCTCGACACGCCAACCGCACCCGCCGGCGTGATCGTCTCGATCTCGGCCGAACCGCCCTCGTCTGCGCCGGCAAACGCCGTGGTGCGCACCGTGGCGACGATCGTCTTGTCCGAGGTCTGCACCGTCTCCAGCGCATTGCCCGCATAGATCGGCCGCACGAACGTATCGGGCGACTTCACCTCGATGATGTCGGAGATCTGCCCGACATCGAGCAATGCCGCCACGCGCGGCAGCACGTTCTTGCCCGTGGTGGTCGCCGGCGCGAGCAAGACATTATAGTTCGCCATCAGCGGCACGATGGTAGCGGCAGTTTCTTCTGCCAGACGGTGCGTGAGCTGCGGCGCCTCGGCGAGCAACACCTTGCGCACGCCTTCGAGCTTGGCCGCTTCCTCGGCGACGCCCTTGCAAGCCTCACCGGCAACCAGAATGTCAACGTCGCCGCCAAATGCGCGCGCGGCGGTCAGCGCCTTCGCCGTCGCCGGCGCCAGCGCCTTGTTGTCGTGCTCGGCGAGAAGCAGCACTGCCATCAGAGCACCCCCGCCTCGTTCTTGAGCTTGTCCACGAGCGTCGCCACGTCATCGACCTTGATGCCCGCCTCGCGGGCCTTCGGCTCGGCGACCGAGATCACCTTAAGCCGCGGCGTGATGTCGACGCCGAGCGTCTCCGGCGAAGTCTCCTCGATCGGCTTCTTCTTCGCCTTCATGATATTGGGCAGCGAGGCGTAGCGCGGCTCGTTGAGACGAAGATCGGTGGTGACCACTGCGGGTTTGGAAAGCTCGACCGTCTCGAGCCCGCCATCGACCTCGCGGGTCACCTTCACCTTGTCGCCGTTGAGCTCGATCTTCGAGGCGAACGTGCCTTGCGGCGTGCCGAGGAGGCCGGCGAGCATCTGACCCGTTTGATTGCAGTCGTCGTCGATCGCCTGCTTGCCCATGATCACGAGATCGGGCTTCTCATTGTCCACTACGGCCTTCAAGACCTTGGCCACGCCGAGCGGCTCGACGGTGGCTTCCGTCTTCACCAGGATGGCGCGGTCGGCCCCCATGGCGAGCGCCGTGCGGAGCGTGTCCTGCGATTTGGCGACCGCCAACGGACACGGCGACGACCTCGCCCGCCTCGCCGCGCTCCTTGATGCGGACGGCCTCTTCGACGGCGATTTCGTCGAATGGATTCATCGACATCTTCACGTTGGCAAGGTCGACCCCGCTGCCATCGGATTTGACGCGGACCTTGACGTTTGAATCGATGACCCGTTTGACGGGTACAAGAATTTTCATGCGGCTCTTTGTGTTCCCCGCACGGTTCGACTAGCCCCCCAAAAGCCAGTATCTCGCAACTGCGAAATGGCCGCGACCGTACTGCCCGAAATGGCCGAAGTCAATGGTTCCCGGGGTTTTCCGACAGGGCTCAGGCCCCCCCTCTGGTGCGGTCGAACAGCACTACACCGCGCCGCCGCATAAATAGGATGAGTACGGCGCCAGCCGCCAATCCCCCGACATGGGCCCACCAAGCGACCGCCTCCTCGCCCTGGAACAGGAGGTTGGCAAACTGGGCCAAGATCCAGATACCGAGGGCCCACGCGGCGGTAATCCTCAGGGGAATGCGCCACAGCGCCAGGACCCAAACCTTAACCTTAGGGTGGAGGATGAGGTAAGCGGCGATGACCCCGGCCACCGCGCCCGACGCGCCGATCAGCGGCAGCTGCGAGTGGGGCAGCATGTAGGAATGCAGCAGCGCCGCGAAGATCCCGCACATCAGATAGAACATGATGAAGCGGATATGCCCCATGGCGTCTTCGATGTTGTCGCCGAACACCCACAGGAACAGCATGTTGCCGATCAGGTGGATCCAACCGCCGTGCAGGAACATGTAGGTGACGAGCGTCAGACGCTCCGGCACGAACACCGCGCCGTTGGCAAAGAACGCCGCGCCGCCCGCGGACGCCGCCATCAGCCGCGCCGGGATCACGGCGAACGCCGTCACGTCCTCGTCGCCGAGCGGGATGAACCAGCCCGTCTGGAAGACGACATAGACGAGGACGTTGAGGACAATCAGCCCCACCGTCACATATTGGAAGCGGATGTTCTTGAGAGGGTTGGTGTCGTGGAGGGGGACGAACACAGGGGCACCGCCGATCTCATCAGCGGTTCTTGCCCGGCACCCACAGCACATCGGATGCGCCTTTGCCGTTGGCATAGCGCGACGCGACGAACAGGAAGTCCGACAACCGGTTGATGTAGCGCAAGCCGGCATCGCCCACAGGCTCGTCCGGGCGCGAGGCAAGCGCCACCATCAGCCGTTCGGCCCGGCGCGACACGGTCCGGGCAAGATGCAAGAAGCTCGCGGCCGGCGTACCGCCGGGCAGGACGAAGGAGCGCAACGGCGCAAGCGAGCGGTTCAGGAGATCGATCTCCTCTTCGAGGCGGGCGACCTGCGCATCGCTCATCTGCAAGCGCCCGCGCGCGTCCTTGGTTTCGTCGGGAAAGCAGAGATCGGCGCCGAGATCGAACAGGTCGTTCTGGATGCGCGCCAGCATGGCGTCGAGCTCGGGGTCGGTCTCGCTTGTGTGCATACGCGCGAGCCCAATGATCGCATTGGTCTCATCGAGCGTGCCGTAGGCCTCGACCCTGAGATCGTATTTGGCCACGCGCTTGCCCGACCCGAGCGCCGTCGTACCGTCGTCGCCAGTGCGTGTGTAGATCTTGTTGAGAACAACCATGACCACCCGCCCCTGCTCGCCAGGGCCCGCAAAACTCATCCGCTTGTTGAAGGCTTAGCGTAGCCGTGCCCTAGACCGGGTCAAGCCACACGTTTCAGGGCCTGTGCCCCGCGAGATAGATCACCGTCATGACGATGACGAGCGCGATGAACTGAAGGAGGACGCGCGCGCGCATCAGTTTCTGGCTGAGATTGGGGTCTCCGCCCCGCATCATGTTCCACAGGCCGAACAACAGCACGATACCCACCGCCGCGAGCGCGAACGGGATGATCATGCGCAAGGTGTCTTCCACGTGCCCTCCAGGGTCTCGTTAGGCGTTCAATTTCAACGCCGAAGCGGGGACTTTAGTTCTTTGCCGCCACCGCGTCGAGCGCACCCGTCGGCAGCAAACGCCGCAGGATCGCCACGGCATAGGTGGGAAAAGTCACGTAATAGCGGGCTTTCGGCCGCTTGGCCTCCAGCGCATGGACGAACTTGGCGGCGACCGCCTCCGGCGGGAGCTTGAAGGTCTTCTGGCCGCCCGCCTCCATCTGGGCAAGCCGCGCCCGGTAGATCTCGCGATGCGGCGATCCCTCCATGTCGATATTGCGCCGGTAGGCTTCGAGGGCATGCTCGATGAACCGCGTGGCGATGGGCCCCGGCTCGATCAGCGAGACGTGGATGCCGGTGCCGGCGAGTTCCATGCGGAGGGTATCCCCCAGCGCTTCGACGGCGAACTTGGAGGCACAATAGGCGCCGCGATAAGGTGCCGCGATCAGCCCGAGCACCGAGGAGCAGAACACGATGCGGCCCTCGTGGCGCGCCCGCATCGCCGGGATGATGCGGCGCGTGAGGTCGAGCCAGCCGATCACATTGGCCTCGAGCTGAGCGCGCAGCACCTCGGGTCTCAGGTCCTCCACCGCGCCCGGCTGGCCATAGGCGCCGTTGTTGAACAGCGCGGTGAGCGCACCACCGGTCGCGTCGAGAACCTGGTCGGCCACCGCGGCGATCGACTCCGGCTCCGCATAGTCGAGGTAAAGGCTCTCGAACCCGTCCTCGTCCTTCAACCGGGCAAGGTCTTCGGGCTTGCGCGCCGTGGCGAACACCCGCCAGCCGCGCGCCTTCATCACCCGCGCCGAGGCGAGCCCGATGCCCGAGGAGCATCCGGTGATGAGGACCGAGCGTTGGGTCATGTGTTCCACGAACCCCGCGCTACTGCGCTTGCGTGAAGTCGAAGCCGCTGTTCAGCACCCAGATGACGAAGTTGAGGCCGGTGGCAAATGCGACCCACAACACGTAGGGAATAAGAAGCAACGCCGCAGGTCGGCTCACCTTGGCGAAGACCACAATGGTGATGACGATGGCGACGATCAACGCCAGGATCACACCGAAGCCGATGGGCGGGCTGTGCAGCCCGAAAAAGGCGACGGACCACAGCACGCCGATGACGAGCTGGACGCCGAACCAGATGAGCGCGACTTTCTTGTCCTCGTCTTTGCCGGGGGTGCGCCACACGAGCCAGGCTGAGACCGCCATCATCGCGTAGAGAATGCTCCACACGATGGGGAAGGCGGCGTTGGGCGGCGCGAAGCTCGGCTTCACGAGCGTGCCGTACCAGTCGAGATTGGGGCGCGTTATCGCGCCGCCGATGGCAGACGCGGCAAAACAAACCGCGAGCGCGATGAGAAGCGCGAGGAAGGGCCGCATGGGCTCACGCGAGACCGGCACTCCCTCCTTCGCACCCTCCATTCTGCGATCCTAGTCCTTGTCCTCTTGGTCGTCCTCGGAGTCCAAGGCCATGTGCTTGATGTTCTTCAGGCCGTCTATGAAGATGCCGGCGATCGTCTTGGCGGCGTCCTCGTCGCTTGCCCCGTTCGCATCGAACGTCGCATCCCAATGGATCATCGGTGCGGTCAGGCTGCCTCGCGTCCTCCTCGACCCAAATCTTGGCCTGGTAGTTCTTTACCGGCAGCGGGCTTTCGATGATTTGGTAGGTGTAGCTCTCGTCGTCATGATCGACGAGCTTCTCTTTGATCTTGCCGCCGCCCTTCAGGGTGAGCACACGGTACGTGTCCCCACCCTCTTCGCTCTCGTCGCACTGCTCGACGGCGGGATGCCAGTCCTGGATTGAGCAGAAGTCCGAAATCATCTCCCAAATGTCTTCCGGGCCGCCGGGAGCAGCGATCTTCTTGTTGACCTCGATGGCGTAGGCTGAGCCGCTAAAGATAATGAGCGCAGCAACTGATGCAAAAGCAAACTTGAGCACACGCATGGGTTTCCTCCACCTGCGAATTAGCGCAAAGGCCAATCATCCCTCAAGCAAGCGCCTGGCGATGACATGAGCCTGGATCTCTGCGGCGCCTTCGAAGATGGAAAGGATGCGCGCGTCGCAAAGCACCCGGCTGACAGGATATTCCAACGCGAAACCATTGCCACCGTGGATTTGCAGCGCGTTGTCGGCGGCGGCCCAAGCCACGCGGGCGGCGAGCAGCTTGGCCATGCCTGCTTCGAGATCGCAGCGGCGCCCGGCGTCCTTCTCCCGCGCTGCAAAATAAGTGAGCTGGCGGGCCAGCAGGATCTCCGCCGCCATCATGGCGAGCTTGTCGGAGACCCGCGGGAAGGCGATGATCGGCTTGCCGAACTGAATGCGCTCCATGCCATAGCGAAGCCCAAGGTCGAGCGCCCCTTGCGCCACGCCGATGGCCCGCGCCGCGGTCTGGATGCGCGCCGCCTCGAAGGTCTGCATCAGCTGCTTGAAGCCTTGGCCCTCGACGCCGCCCAGGAGATTGGCGGCCGGCACCGTGAACCCGTCGAAGGAGATGTCGAACTCCTTCATGCCGCGATAGCCGAGCACCTCGATCTCGCCGCCGGACATGCCGTCGGCGGGAAACGGATTGTCGTCGGTACCGCGCGGCTTCGGCGCAAGGAACATGGAGAGCCCGCGATAGCCCTTCTCGTTCGGGTCGGTGCGCGCCAGCACCGTCATCAGGTCGGCGCGCGCCGCATGCGTGATCCAGGTCTTCTGCCCGGTGATGCGATAGACGTCGCCGTCCTTCACCGCACGCGTCGTCAGCGAGGCGAGGTCGGAGCCCGTGTTCGGCTCGGTGAACACCGCCGTCGGCAGGATCTCGCCGGTTGCGATCTTCGGCAGCCACTCTTCTTTCTGCGCGTCCGTGCCACCGTTGAGGATCAGCTCCTCGGCGATCTCCGATCGCGTGCCGAGACTGCCCACGCCGATATAGCCGCGTGACAGCTCCTCGGAGACGACGCACATCGCCTCCTTGCCAAGGCCGAGGCCGCCATACTCTTCGGGGAGCGTCAGCGAGAACACGCCGAGCTCGGCCATGTGATTGACCAGCTCGATCGGAATGTATTCGTCCTTGAGATGCCATTCTTGCGCATGCGGCACGACCTCCGCTTCCGAGAAGCGGCGCATCTCATTGCGGATGTCTTCGTAGGTCTCCTCGAGACCGGGATCGCCGTAGTTGGCCGCGGCAGCGCCTTGCGCATCTTGGATCAGCGCCACGACGCGGGCACGCATCTCAGGCGTCACTCCTTGGATCAGCGCGCCGACCTCTTTGGTGAGGAACTCGCTGCGAGCGGACTCCGGCAGGCCGAGCTCGTGCAAGCGCGCCACCTCGCCCTGGCTCATGATGACGCCGCCCGCAAGCTGGGCGAGATATTCGCCGGCGCCGATCTGGACGAGCAGGGCCTCCATCTCGCCGAACCGTCCCTCCCCGTCCATGCGCTTGGCGTAGTCCGCAAGCTGGCGGACGCCTTCCGCATAGGTGGCGAGCCAGGAGAGCCCGTGCGCCACATGCTCTTCCTGCTCGAGCACCGCGTTATCGATCTTGCCGCCAGGAGCGACCTTGGCCTTCACGGCCTCGGTGGCGCGGGCGCGCAAGGCGCCGGCCGCCTCGGCGGCGGCGTCAAGAAGCGAAATCAGCTCGGCGGGGCTAAGCCCCTCGCGGTCGGTCAGGGTCTCGGCGGCGGTCAACGTCAGGCTCCTCGGGATGATCTCGGTCAGATTTCGGGCCCAACGAAGCCCGACCGGGGACGAGAGTCAAACCTTGAATTGCGCGAACGGGATAGCAGAAAAAACGCCCCGGGACGGTTCCGGCCCGGAGCGCTTCTGGCCGCTTGGCGGCCGAATTCTTGAGCAAGGCGTCCCTTAGGACTTGCCGTGCATTTCCTGGCTGGCCTCGAGCACGTCCTCGAAGGTCCGAAGCCCCGTGACCGGCGCGCTCACCAGCACGGACATGTTTCCGGGCCGGTGCTCGTTCTTCCACATGCGCATATGCGCCTTGGGGATCTGCTCCCAGGGGAATACCTCGGACATGCACGGGTCGATGTGCCGCTCCACCACGAGCTTGTTGGCCTGGCTCGCTTGCGCCAGGTGCGCGAAATGGGAGCCCTGGATGCGCTTCTGATGCATCCACACATAGCGGGCGTCCATGGTGAGGTTGTAGCCGGTGGTGCCGGCGCAGAACACGACCATGCCGCCGCGCTTCACCACGAAGCAGGAGACCGGGAAGGTCGCCTCGCCCGGATGCTCGAATATGCAGTCGACGTTCACGCCCTTGCCGGTGATGTCCCAGATGGCCTTGCCGAACTTGCGCACCTCTTTATTCCAGGCGTCGTATTCCGGCGTGTTGACCTTGGGCATCTGGCCCCAACAATTGAAGTCCTTGCGATTGATGACGCCCTTGGCGCCGAGCGACATGACGTAGTCGCGCTTGTCGTCATCTGACACGACGCCGATGGCATTGGCGCCGGCCGTGGCGCAGAGCTGCACCGCCATGGAGCCGAGGCCGCCGGAGGCGCCCCACACCAGGACGTTATGGCCGGGCTTCAGCGTATGCGGACGATGGCCGAACAGCATGCGGTAGGAGGTGGCGAGCGTCAGCGTGTAACAGGCGGCCTCCTCCCAGGTGAGATGCTGCGGCCGCGGCAGTAGCTGGCGGTCCTGCACGCGGCAGAACTGCGCGAACGAGCCGTCGGGCGTCTCATAGCCCCAGATGCGCTGGGACGGTGAGAACATCGGATCGCCGCCGTTGCATTCCTCGTCATCGCCGTCGTCCTGGTTACAGTGGATGACGACCTCGTCGCCGACCTTCCAGCGTTTCACCTTGGAGCCGACCGCCCAGACGATGCCGGACGCATCGGAGCCGGCGATATGATAGGGGTTCTTATGCACGTCGAGCGTCGAGATCGGCTCGCCGAGCGACGCCCACACGCCGTTATAGTTCACGCCCGCCGCCATCACGAGAACGAGCACGTCGTGGGAGTCGAGCTCCCAGGTCGGCACCACCTCGACCTGCATGGCCTCGTCGGGGGGGCCGTGGCGCTCCTTGCGGATCACCCACGCGTACATGTTCTTCGGCACGTGCCCGAGCGGTGGAATCTCGCCGATCTCGTAGAGATCCTTGATCTCGCCCGCAGGCGCGGCCGTTTCTGGAGAAACTGCAGTCAAAGACATTTCATTCATCCGGTTGTCCCCCCAGTCCTCTTATTCACTTTCTTTTTGCACTGCGGCAATTGTCTTCCATCCATCTCGCGACTGCAACATGTTTGCAGGCCGCAGACTTAACACGTCGTGGCCCCAAAAAAGCCAGGGCTCCCACGGAATTGCCCTATTTTCGGGAAAGTGGCCCCAATCGGGATGGAGGGTTAGCAAAAACGAACGGCTCTGCCCAGGGGTCGATTCGCGCACCCCGCGAAAGGGGCGCGGCACGGCGCCGCCCCCCAAACGCATTTGCGCATGAGACATATTGGCCTAAACCGAGCCCGGGACCACGACAATCCTCGAATCAGTGGTGCAGAGCTGACCGGCAATCTCATCGTTTTTGTAACGCTTGCCGCCACGGTGGCGCTTATCTTCACGCCGCGGCTCACGGCCTCGCCGGTGTGGCGCGCGACCGTGACGCCGCTCGCCTCGATCATCGGCTCGGGCTTCCTCGTCTCGTTTCCGCTCCTGACCCACGACCTCGGCTCCTACGCCGTGTTCGCCATGACCGGGCTCGTGGTGTTCGCCTATCTGCTCGGCGGCGCCATCCGCTTCAACATTCTTCATGGCGAGCCGCTCTTCATTCATGGCGAGTCTCTTTTCGGCAAGGACGGACGTGGTTGGCTTGGCTTTCTCGAAAGTACTTCTCACCTCGCCCTGGCGCTCGCCTACTTCATCTCGGTCACCTACTACCTCACGCTGCTCTCGGCCTTCCTGCTCAAAGGTCTTGGCGTCCCGCATCCGTTGGCGGCCAAAGGGCTCACCAGCGCCATCCTGATCGGCATCGGGGCGCAAGGTCTGTTTCGCGGCCTGCACGGTCTCGAAAGCATCGAGGAATACGCCGTCGGACTGAAGCTCGCCGTCATCGCCGCGGCAATTGCCGCGCTCGCCTGGTTCAACATCGACCTATTCCTGAACGGCACGTGGCACGTGGTGGAGCATACCAAGCCATTCGACTGGCACGCGCTCAGGGTCGTGTTCGGCTTGCTCGTGGTCGTGCAGGGCTTCGAGACGTCGCGCTTTCTCGCCGGCGCCTATCCGCCCGAGCTACGCGTCCGCACCATGCGCTATGCGCAATGGCTGTCCGGGGCGATCTACATCGTCTTCTTTCTTCTGGCGACGGCCGCGGTCGACGATCCCAAGGCCCTCAACGGCGACGCCACCGGCATCATCACCGTGCTCGCGCCGGCGGCGTCGAGCCTGGTCTATCTGATCGTGATCGGCGCGGTGTTCGCTCAGCTCTCCGCCGCCGTCGCCGACGCCATCGGCGCCGGCGGCCTCATCGAGCAGGTCAGCGGCCAGAGGATCGACCACCGGCACGCTTATCCGGTCATCGCCCTGATCGGCATCGGACTGACCTGGTCGCTCGACATTTTCGGCGTGATCACGCTGGCTTCGCGGGCGTTTGCCCTGTTCTACCTGATGCAATGCGTGGTCGCCGCCGGCGTCGCCCTGAAGACCCCGGGCTTACGCCGTCGCGAGCTCTACACCGCCGCCTTTCTGGTGCTCGCCGCCGTGGCCCTAACCGTGGTGGTGTTCGGCATTCCCATGGAAGGGGTTTGATATCCTTTCCGGTCCATGGAATAGGGGCTTGAGAGCGCGCTCCCTCGACGTTGCGCTGAGGCGGGCGCCCGTGCTTCGATAGGGCCAACATGCGCTGAAAAGTGCGCCCGGAGACAGCGAATGGCAGACGGCAAAACCAAACGCGATAAGCCTTGGATGTTCCGCACCTATGCGGGCCATTCGACGGCCAAGGCCTCGAACGAGCTTTACCGGAAGAACCTCACAAAGGGGCAGACCGGCCTTTCGATCGCCTTCGATCTGCCGACCCAGACCGGCTACGACCCCGACGAGGCGCTCGCCCGCGGCGAGGTCGGCAAGGTCGGCGTGCCGGTCTCCCATCTCGGCGACATGCGCCACCTACTCGAGGGCATCCCGCTCGACGCGATGAACACCTCGATGACCATCAACGCCACCGCCGCGTGGCTGCTGGCGCTCTATGTCTCGCTCGCCGACGAGCAAGGCGCCGATCGCACGAAGCTCACCGGCACGGTGCAGAACGACATCCTCAAAGAGTATCTGTCGCGCGGCACGTATGTGTTCCCGCCGGTGCCGTCGCTTACGTCTCATCAAGGACGTCATCGTCTTCACCAACCGCGAGATGCCGAAGTGGAATCCGACGAATGTCTGCTCCTACCATCTGCAGGAAGCCGGCGCGACGCCGGCGCAGGAGCTCGCCTTCGCGCTCGCCACGGCGATCGCCGTCCTCGACGAGGTGAAGAACTCGGGCGAGGTCGCGGAGGAGGACTTCTCCCGCGTCGTCGGCAGCATCAGCTTCTTCGTCAACGCCGGCGTGCGCTTCATCACCGAGGTCTCCAAGATGCGCGCCTTCGTCGATCTGTGGGACGAGATCGCGCGCGACCGCTATGGCGTGCAAGACCCGAAGCTCCGCCGCTTCCGCTATGGCGTGCAGGTGAATTCGCTGGGGCTCACCGAGCAGCAGCCGGAGAACAACGTCTACCGCATCCTGCTGTCGATGCTCGCCGTGGTGCTGTCGAAGAACGCCCGCGCCCGCGCCGTGCAGCTGCCCGCCTGGAACGAGGCGCTCGGCCTGCCGCGTCCCTGGGACCAGCAATGGTCGCTCCGGCTCCAGCAGATCGTCGCCTACGAGACCGACCTTCTCGAATATGCCGACATCTTCGACGGCTCCGAGGTCATCGACCGCAAGGTCGAGGAACTGAAGGAACAAGCCCGCGCCGAGCTCGCCAAGCTCGACGCCATGGGCGGCGCCGTCGCCGCCATCGACTACATGAAGGAGGCGCTGATCGCCTCGAACGCCGCGCGCGTCGCCGCCATCGAGCGCGGCGATCAGGTGCTCGTCGGCGTCAACCGGTACACCGAGACGGAAGAATCGCCGCTCGATTCCGGCGCCGAAGGCATCCTCACCGTGCCGGAGACGGTCGAGATCGAGCAGATCGCGGCGCTGCAAGCTTGGCGTCAGCAGCGCGACGAGGCCGCCGTGCGTCAGGCGCTGCGCGATCTGAAGGAGGCCGCGAGCGAGGGCCGCAACATCATGCCGCCGTCGATCGCCGCCGCCAAAGCGGGCGTCACCACCGGCGAGTGGGGCGGGGTCTTGCGCGAGGTGTTCGGCGAGTACCGCGCACCGACCGGCATCGGCGCCAAGCACGCGATCGACGAGGAGCGGCTGAAGGAGGTGAAGGAGCTCGTGGCCCAGGTGTCGGGCAAGCTCGGCCGCACCCTCACCTTCGTCGTCGGCAAGCCGGGCCTCGACGGTCACTCCAACGGCGCCGAGCAGATCGCCGTGCGCGCCAACGACGTCGGCATGGATGTCATCTATGACGGCATCCGGCTCACGCCCGCCCAGATCGTCGAACAGGCGAAAGAGGCCAAGGCCCATGTGGTCGGGCTCTCCATCCTCTCCGGCTCGCACGTATCGCTCGTGCGCGACGTGGTGCAGAAGCTCCGCGAGGCGGGGATGAGCGACGTGCCAGTCGTGGTCGGTGGCATCATCCCGGCCGAGGACGTCAACATCTTGAAGCAGTGCGGCGCCGCGGCGGTCTACACGCCCAAGGACTTCCAGCTCAACGAGATCATGACCGGCATCGTCAATCTCGTGGACCAGAAAGTCGAAGTTCTGGCCGAAGCCGGCGTCCCCGTGCCGCCGCTCAAGGCCAAGGAAAAGGTGCCGCTCTAAGAAATCTCCCGTTGGCTGGGCGATGACAGCGGCCGGGCTTTGCCGCTAAACTCGCCCCAACGCCGAATCTCTTTCGGGCGTTTGGCCAAGGGGGAGCATCATGGACTTCAAACTGAGCACACCGCGCCGGGAGACGTTCCTCGTCTCCGTCGTCATCGCCGTCCTGGTCGTCATTGGCATGATCGTGCCGCTGCCGATCTTCACCGGCTACGGTCTCGGCCTATTGCTGATCGCCTATCTGATCCTGCTCGCCGGCGTACTGATGGACAACGTCTGACGCGCTTTAGGCGCTCAGCTCGCTTTGGCGGCCCGCACAGGCTCGTCTTTGCCCGCGAGGAACGGCACCAGCGCCGCGTGGAGCGCGCGGCCCTGGATCGGCTTCGCCACGCGCGCGTTGATGCCGGCGAGGACATAGGCGAGGTTGTCGTCCTCGGCGCCCCGCGCGGCAATCCCCACGATCGGCACTTCCGCCGAGGGCGCGTGCAACGCCCGGATCTGCTTGGCGATCTTGAGGCCGTCATAGTCCGGCAGCACCGTGTCCATGAGGATGAGATCGTAGGGCCGTGCCACGAGGCACATGAGCGCCGCGGCGCCGTTGCCGACCACCTCGTAGGTCAGGCCGAATTCATCGAGATAGGTCCCGATCAGCATGCGGTTGACCGAGTTGTCCTCGACGACGAGCACGTGACCCGACAGCGTGCCATTCGAGGCGGCAGGTTTGCTCTGCGCGCCTTCGATCGCAGTAGTCTCCTCCGCCGCGGTGACGGCCCGGAAGGTGAACCAATAGAGGCTGCCCTGACCAGACACGCTGTCGCAGCCGGCTTCGCCGCCCATCGCTTCGGCGAGCAGCCGCGCGGTCGGCAGACCGAGCTTGCCGCCGGCGCGAGACGTATCGGCCATCGGCTGGAATAACCTGGCCCGCTCGGCCGCGCACAAACCCGCGCCCGTATCGGTGACGTCGAAGCGAACCGTGAACGGCGTCTCGGCATCGTTGATGCTGACATAGAGCCTGATGGAGCCTTCCGATGTCGATTGCAGCGAGGCCTCGATCAGGCCCATGAGCACCTGACGCACACGCGCCTCGTCGCCGATGATGAAGCGCGGGCAGTTGGCGGCCATATCGACCCCGGTCGTCAGCCCTTTTTCGCAGGCCCGCGCCTGAAGCTCGGTAGCCGCGCTCTTTACCAACGCATGCAGATCGAAGCGCTCGGTGGCGAGCTCGGCTTCACCGTCCTCGAGCGTGGCAAAATCGACCACCTCGGTAAGCGAGGACAATAGGCTCCGCGTCGACTGCACCAGTGTCTCGGTATTGCGGCGCTGCGCGGCATCGAGCTCACTGTCGAGCAGGAGCTCGGCCATGGCGACCACCGCCTCCATAGGCGCGCGCAGCTCGTGGCCGACGATTGTGAGAAGACCGGATTTGGCCGCATCGGCCGCTTCGGCGGCTTCGCGTGCCTGACGCTCCGCCGTTAGAGCCTGAACGAGACCCTGGATCTGCGCGAACAGATCGTTCGCCTGAAAGTCCTGCGCTTGCATGACACGCCCCCACTGTTTGGTTCTTCTTTGTCGTTCTTTATTTCGGGGAAGCATGGCAGATCGCGACTTAAAACTCGGCTAAACGGCGTGGTTTATGAGGTGCTAAGCGGAACCGGCCCCGCGCGTGGGCCGCAAGGTGGAAACGCCGGGACACGGTTCGCCCTGCGCCTTTCCGCCGCCCTCCACTTGCCCGCCCGCAATATCTACTTTAGAACGATCCTAAACTAACTCGAGGGCTCGCCTCAGTAGCCTGCCCCCGTCCCTGAACTTGGTTGCGGCGCAGGACGTGAAGACAAGCCGTCCGCGCTGCCTTAGTAGAAAAGGCATGATTGTTTGCTCCTGCTCCATGATCACGGCCGAGGATATCCACGAAACGGTGTCGGCGTTGCGCACCAAGGATCCATTCGTCGTGCTGACACCGGGTCTGATTTACCGGGCGCTCGGCAAGCGGCCGTCCTGCGGCAACTGCCTGCCGCACATTTCCAGGCTCATGGTCGGCTACGACGAGGAGGGGCCGAGCTCGGCCGCGTCGCTCCCTCACCGGTCACCGTTCGAGAGCCAGCGGGACCAAGACTAGCCGCAACGAACAGAACACGTCATGATCAACATCACGGTTGAGAGGAGAATCGCGAAATGAAGGGCAATCCGACGGTCATCGAGTACCTCAACAAGGCGCTGACCAGCGAACTCACTGCCGTCAATCAGTATTGGCTGCACTACCGCCTGCTCGACGACTGGGGCTACACCAAGCTCGCCAAGAAGGAGCGCGAGGAATCCATCGAGGAGATGCATCACGCCGACAAGCTCGTGACCCGCATCATCTTCCTCGAGGGCTTCCCCAACATGCAGCGTCTCGACCCGCTCATGATCGGCCAGAACGTCAAGGAGATCCTCGAATGCGATCTCAAGGCCGAGTACGGCGCCCGCGCGCTTTACATGGAAGCCCGCGCCGCGTGCCGTAAGGAAGAGGACTATGTGAGCATGGACCTGTTCGAGGAGCTGCTCGCCGACGAGGAAGGTCACATCGACTTCATCGAGACCCAGCTCGGCCTCCTCAACGACATCGGCGCGCAGATGTACGGCCAGCTCAACGCCCATTCGGCGAACGAAGTCCCCGAGGAATAGGCGTGGCCCTTCAGGTCTCCGCCTAGATGACCTTGCCGCAACTTGACGGTCCGCGCCTTGGTCCTGCCGCGGGTGGCGCGCCACGCCAACTCGTGGTGTTCCTCCACGGCTATGGCGCCGACGGCAACGACCTGATCGGCTTGGGGCGCGAGTGGGCGCAAGAGTTGCCGCACGCGGCTTTCGTGTCGCCGAACGCGCCGGAGCCCTGCGGCATGGCGCCCATGGGCCGGCAGTGGTTCGACCTCTCCATGGGCGACATGACCATCATCGCCGAGGGCGTGAAGCGGGCCGCGCCGGCGCTCGATGCTTTCCTCGACGCGGAGCTTGCCAGGCATAGCCTGCCGGGCAGTGCGCTTGGCCTGGTCGGCTTCAGCCAAGGCACCATGATGGCGCTCGCCGTCGGCCTTGCCCGGAAACCCAACCCGGCGGCCATTGTCGGCTATTCCGGCGCGTTGACCACCGTCGAGGCGCTTCCTGAGCCGGGCACCGGCCCGGCAATCCTGCTCGTGCATGGCGACATGGACGAAGTGATCCCCATCGATGCCATGCACATGGCCCGCGAGGCCTTGGCCCAAGCGGGCCTAGCCGTCGAATGGCATATAGCCCCGGGCATCGGCCACGGCATCGATGGCGAGGGCTTGCGCCTCGGCGGCGCCTTCCTCAAGCAGGCTTTCGCGGCGACTGCCTCACCCGCGCCCTAGGGGCAGCGAAGGGCCAGACCACATTATGTGGGGCCCTTCACATTCGTGACACGTCCTTATAGTATCCGGCCCATCGAGAAGGAGGGCCCGAGTGCGACGGGCAAGTTAGAGGACCTTTTGGCCTTGAACGTCGCAACCGCATCGGCCGCCCCCGGCACTTTCCCGGCGCTCGTGCTGAATGCCGACTATCGGCCGCTCTCCTACTATCCGCTTTCGCTCTGGGGTTGGCAGGACGCCGTGAAGGCGGTGTTCCTCGACCGCGTCAACATCGTCTCAGAATACGACCACGCCGTTCACTCCCCGTCGTTCGAGATGAAGTTGCCGAGCGTGGTGTCGCTCAAGAATTATGTGCGTCCCGCCCTCTATCCCGCCTTCACGCGATTTAACGTGTTCTTGCGCGACCGCTTCACCTGCCAATATTGCGGCGACAACCAGGACCTCACCTTCGACCATCTGATCCCGCGCTCCCGCGGCGGCCTCACCCGCTGGGAGAACGTCGTCGCCGCCTGCGCGCCGTGCAACTTGCTCAAGGGGGGCCAGATGCCCGAACGGGCCAAGATGTGGCCGGCGCAGAAGCCATACCGCCCCACGGTGTTCGAACTGCACCGCAACGGGCGGCTGTTCCCGCCGAACTATCTGCATGAGAGCTGGCTCGACTATCTCTACTGGGATACCGAGCTCGAGCCGTAAGCCGGCCTCTTTCTCAATATCGCGTCGTGAGGTTCGTCAGCCAGTCGGGGGAGACGTCGACCAGGTACGTCTCGAGCCGCTTGTCGGCACCCGTAGCGATCAACAGCCCGACCGCGACCAGGAACGCGCCGAGCAGCATCTTGCCGCCTTTGCCCGCCTCCGCCAGGCGCCCCCGCCAGCGCAGCATCGCCTCGCGCGACACGAAGCCGAGCAGCATCAAGGGAAGCGCGGCGCCGATGCCGAACACCAGCATAGTGAGCGCCACCTGCCCGAGATCCTCGCCCTTGGCGGCAAGGAGCGACGCGGCGCCGAGCGTCGGCCCGACGCAAGGTGCCCACACCGCGCCGAGCAAGAGCCCGAGGCCGAATTGACCCCACAGGCTCGTGGCGGTGAAGCCGCCGAAGTGATCGTCGACCCAATTGCCGACCGGGCCTGCCGCCACGGCGAACTGCTCCTGGAACCGCGGCACCAGCAGCACGGTGCCGACGACGATGAGCAACACGGCGGAGATGGCGCGAAATACATCGGTGTCGAGGCCGATGGCAAAACCGACCGTGGCGACGAACAGCCCGATCGCCGTAAACGACACCGCAAGCCCCACGGCCAGCACGACAGGCCCGAGCCGGTGCTCGCTCTGCGCCGTACCGAACACGATTGGCAGCAGCGGCAGCACGCACGGCGACAGCACCGAAAGCACGCCCGCCAGAAATGCCAGCCCGAGTGTGCCGATCATCGCGCGCCCCTCACGAGCTCGCTTTAGAGCGTCTTGTCGAGAAGGCCCTCGATGGAGAGCGCGCTGGTGTCGCCCACCGAGCGGTCGACTTCGTCCTTGCCCTTGAACACGATCAGCGTGCTTTGCCGCTGCACGTTCAACGCCCGCACAACGTCCTTCTGATCGTCGTAGTTGACCTTGAGCACGACGAGGTCTTTGTATTTGGGCTCACGCGTGAGCTTGGTCAGGATCGGGTTTTGCGCCCGGCACACCGAGCACCACGGCGCGAACACGTCGACCAGGATGGGTTTTCCGTCATTTTTCGCGGCGGCGAACTCGTCGGCGGTGAACTCCTTCCACTCGGCCGCCGAGGCGGGCACGGAACCGAGAAGAATCACGGCAACGAGGCCGGCAAAAAGGGCGCGATAAAGGGTCATTTTTCCGTCCTTCCAGGTGGAATTCTTCACCGCTGCTATAGCAGTGCCCGCTTGGCAAACGCCAATCACCACCCTTGAAATCTACGTGAGCGGAAAAAGTCTTTCAGATCAGGGGCGTCGGGTCGCACCGAAGGCCGCGACCACCGCCAGGAAGGCCGAGACCACCGCGTCCCAGCCGGCGAAGGACAGCCACAAGAACCGCCACGAGGCCTCGTCGCAGCGGATGATGGGCGTATCGACGATGCCGCCTTGGCCCCAGGTCAGATTGAAGGCGCCGCTGCACGTGTCGGGCCCCGGCCACCACTTCCACTCGGCGCCCGCGTGATAGACGGCAAGCGCGGCGTTGCACATGAACGCGAGCGCGATGAGCACCAGCAGAATGCGCGCGGCGCCGCTCATCCGGAAGCGCGCGGCAAACCACGCGATCAACGCAGCCGGCACGGCGAAGTAATAGGCGTAGCGCTCCTGGAGGCAGAGATGGCACGGCGCGTAGCCGCCGAGATGCTCGAACGCGAGCGCCGTCAAAATCGTGGCGAGCGCCACCACGAACACCACGCCACAATAAAGCATCATCGGCCTTGGAGCTTGCGCCATCATGCCCTCTTAGAACACGTACTTGATGAGGACAAAGCCGCCGACCAGCAGCACCACGAACACGATGGACAGAATGCCGAGATATTTGTCGATGAAATCCTTGATCGGCGGGCCGAACCAGTAGAGCAGGCCTGCCACGATGAAGAAGCGCAAACCGCGCGCGGCGATGCTCGCCAGCATGAACACGAAGAAATTGAGCTGGGTCACGCCGCTCGCAATGGTGATGACCTTGTACGGAAACGGGGTGACGCCGGCGATGAACACGATCCAGGCGCCATACTCGTTGTACCGCTTGGCGAAGTCCTCGAACGCCGCCGTGTAGCCGTAGAAAGAGAGGATCGGATGGCCGATCGTCTCGAACAGGAAATAGCCGATGATGTAGCCGAAGATGCCGCCGACGACAGACGCCAGCGTCGCGATCGCGGCATACGCCCATGCCTTCCGCCGCTCAGCGAGCACCATGGGGATGAGCACCACATCGGGAGGGATCGGAAAGACCGAGCTTTCGATGAATGCCACGCCCGCCAAGGCCCACGGAGCGTTGCGATGAGCGGCGAGCTCCATGGTCTTGTCATAGGCCCGCCTCAACATGGCGCCTGATTTAGCCGGGGCCAGAGCCCTTGTCCATCGGCTCTCTCACCGGGGGACCAGTCAGAGTTGACCCGCGAGCGGCTTACCCCATGTTCCCGGCCCGAAAGCCCCAGTGGCGGAATGGTAGACGCGACAGACTCAAAATCTGTTGTCCGCAAGGGCGTGCTGGTTCGAGTCCGGCCTGGGGCACCACACTTTCC
>CAVQXI010000019.1:0-38378 GCA_963717875.1 uncultured Alphaproteobacteria bacterium | reverse complement strand
CTAGTCTGTATCGGAGAAAGACAAAGTAATGAGCATTCTAATCGACGAAACCACACCGGTCGTCATCCAGGGCATGACCGGTGACAAGGGCACCTTCCACGCCAAGGAGATGATCGAGTACGGCACCAACGTGGTCGGCGGCGTGACGCCCGGCAAAGGCGGCGGCAAGCATCTCGACCGGCCGCTGTTCAACACCATGAAGGAGGCCGTCGCGGCCACCGGCGCGACCACGTCCATCACCTTCGTGGCGCCGGCGTTCTGCGCCGACGCCATCATGGAGGCGGCCGACGCCGGCATCCAGCTGGTCTGCTCGATCACCGACGGCATTCCGGCCCAGGACATGATGCGCGTGAAGCGCTATCTGATGCGCTATCCCCGCGACCGGCGGACGATGATGGTCGGCCCGAACTGCGCCGGCATCATCAGCCCGGGAAAGTCCATGCTCGGCATCATGCCGGGGCACATCTATCTGCCGGGCAAGGTCGGCGTGATCTCGCGTTCCGGCACGCTGGGTTACGAGGCCGCCGCGCAGATGAAGGCGATGGGCATCGGCATCTCCACGTCTGTCGGTATCGGCGGCGACCCGATCAACGGCTCGTCGTTCCTCGATCACCTCGCGCTGTTCGAGGAGGATCCGGAGACCGAAGCCGTGTTGATGATCGGCGAGATCGGCGGTCCGCAAGAGGCCGAGGCGTCTGCGTGGATCAAGGACAATATGTCGAAGCCGGTGATCGGCTTCGTCGCCGGCCTGACCGCTCCGAAGGGGCGCCGTATGGGCCATGCCGGTGCCATCATCTCGGCAGCCGGTGACAGCGCTGCCGAGAAGGCCGAGATCATGCGCTCCTGCGGGCTCACCGTTGCGCCCAATCCGAGCGAGTTCGGCTCGACCGTGGCGGGCGTGATTGGGGCTTAAGATGCGCTAGGGCGGCTTGCCCGCCGTCCCAATAGGCTTTGCACAAGGGGCGCTGGATGCGCGCCCCTTGTGACGCGCTTCGCGGCCCTGCACTTGAGGCTATCCGGGTCGGAAGTTTGCGTAACCGTGTCATGCATGAGGAGCTGAAACAGACTGATCGCGAGACCGACGGCGGTACCGTTCCGCGCATCGGCGGGATCTCGGCCAAGGACGCGGCGGACATCCTGTTCGATCTCCTCATGGACGTGGTGCGTCAGCACCAACCGGAAATCGAGGGCGTATTCGAGGGCGGCGCCAATATCTCCGATTTCTCGCCCGAGTTGATGGCCCGCGCCCTTCAGGCGCAAGGTCTCTGGTTCCAGCTTCTTTCCATCGCCGATCAGAACGCGGCCATGCGCCGCCGCCGCCATATCGAGCGGGAACGCGGGCGCGACGCTTTGCGCGGCACGTTCGACCATGTGCTGGCCG
The DNA here is from genome assembly GCA_963717875.1 of uncultured Alphaproteobacteria bacterium. Lineage (GTDB taxonomy): Bacteria > Pseudomonadota > Alphaproteobacteria > Rhizobiales > Methyloligellaceae > Methyloceanibacter. The sequence continues at coordinate 36,997 of CAVQXI010000019.1, read as the reverse complement.
AGGCCGCCCGCGACGGGATCGGGCCCAAGGAGATCGAGGATCTCTTGCGGTCTTTGCGCATCCGGCCGGTGATTACGGCGCACCCGACAGAGTCGAAGCGCGTCACCGTGCTCGAGAAGTACCGCAAGATTTATCTCCTCTTGCGCGAGCTCGAGGGCGCACGGTGGACCGAGCGGGAGCGGGAGGGGTTCCTCGCCGACATCCGCGATCAGATCGAGCTCGTGTGGATGACCGGCGAGCTCCATTTGGAGAAGCCCACGGTGGAGCACGAGGTCTTGCGCGGGCTTCACTTCTTCGACGAGACGCTGTTCGACAAGGCGCCGGAGATGATGGCGCTGCTGGACGGCGCCTTGCACCGCAATTACCCGAACGAGCATTTCGAGCTGCCGCCCTTCTTCCAGTTCGGCTCGTGGATCGGCGGCGACCGCGACGGCAACCCTCATGTCACCACGAGCGTGACCGAGTGGACGCTGCGCCAGAACGCGCTCGCCTCACTCCGCCACTACCGGGAGCGCATCGTGGGCTTGGCGCGCATGCTCTCCATTACCCAGCGCGCGCTGCCCGTCCCGCCGGCCTTCCGCGCCGAGTTATCCCACGCGCTCAAGATGAGCGGCGACGCGGAAGCGGTCGCCGCCCGCAATCCGGGCGAACCATACCGCCAGTTCCTCACCTGCGTGCTGCGTAAGCTCGACGGCACCATCGTCCGGGCGGAAGGTGGCGAGCTGGAGCTCGGCGCGCTGCATTACGGCAATGCCGACGAGCTGATCCACGATCTCCGGCTTGTGGAGCGGGCGCTGCAACAGGCGAAGAGCCCGTCCCTTGCCGCCGATCTGGTCAAACCGGTGCGCCGGTCGGTGGAGCTGTTCCGCTTCTCGACCGTGCGCCTCGATCTGCGGGAGAACACCACGCGGACGACGCAAGCCTTGCGAGCCCTTTGGTGGGCGAGCGCGGGCCACGGGGAGGGCAATCCGCCGGACCTCGAAAGCCGTGAGTGGCGCACCTGGCTGTTGCACGAGCTGGCGCGGCCGCGGACCTCTGAGCGGATCACTGAGCCGTTGCCTGCGGAGACCACCGAGCTCATCGCCATGTTCGCCCAAGCCGCCGAGATCCGGCGCGGGCTCGACCGCGATGCCTTCGGCTCATTCATCCTCTCCATGACGCGCTCTGTGGACGACATTCTCGGCGCGTTTCTGCTCGCCAAGGAGGGCGGGCTGTTCCTCGATACGGCCGGCACCGAGATCTGCTCCATGCCCATCGTGCCCCTGTTCGAGACCATCGATGATTTGCGCGCTGCGCCAGCGATCATGCGCGAGGCGCTGGCGATCCCGCTGATCCGCCGCTCCACCCATTGGCAGGGCGGACTGCAAGAGGTGATGATCGGCTATTCCGATAGCAACAAAGACGGAGGCTTCGTCGCGTCGAACTGGGAGCTGGCGAAGGCGCAGACGAGCCTCACGCGCGTGGGCGAGGGGGCGGGGGTCGCGATCGCCTTCTTCCATGGCCGCGGCGGTTCCGTATCCCGCGGCGGCGCTCCTACCGGCCGCGCCATTGCCGCCCAGCCGGCCGGCTCGATCCGTGGCCGCTTCCGTGTCACCGAGCAGGGCGAGGTGGTCTCGTACAAATACGCCAACAAGGGCACGTCGCTCTATCAGATGGAACTGTTGGCTTCGAGCGTGCTGGAGCACGCCTTAAAGTCGGAGCGCGAGGTCGCGCTTCAGCCCAGCCGCGAGTTCGACGACGCCATGGAGGCGCTGTCCGGCGCTTCGCGCGCCGCCTATACAGGGCTCCTCACCCACCCGGCCCTCGTCAGCTATTTCCAGGCGGCGAGCCCGCTGGAGGAGATCTCGCTCCTCAATATCGGCTCGCGGCCGGCGCGGCGCTTCGGCGCCAGCTCGCTCAAAGACCTGCGCGCGATCCCCTGGGTGTTCGCCTGGGCCCAGAACCGGCACATGATCACGGGCTGGTACGGGGTGGGAACGGCGCTGCAAAGCTTCCTCCAGGTGCGGGGCCCCCAAGGGGAGGCGCTGCTGGCCCGCATGTTCGCCGAGTCCCGGCTGTTCCGGCTGATCGTCGACGAGGTGGAGAAGATCCTGGCCGTGGTCGACCTCAAAATTGCTAGGAATTACGCTGGGTTAGTGCCAGACGAGACGGTGCGCGAGGCCATCTTCGGGATGATCGAGAAGGAGCTTGCGCTGACCACCGAGATGGTGCTGAAAGTGTCCGGGAGCGCGTCCCCTGCGGCGCGTTTCCCGCAATTCCGCGCCTCTCTGGCCGAGAGGCTTCCCACCATAAACGAGGTCAACCGGGAGCAGGTCGAGCTGCTCCGTCGATTCAGAGCGTCGGAGAGCGAACAGGACCGCGAGGCGTTCAAATCCGCATTGCTGCTTTCCATCAACACCGTTGCCGCCGGCCTCGGCGCCACAGGTTAAACCAGGAGGGACATGTAAAATGAGCTTTACCCTGATCCAGCAGGCAACTCCGCGTCTGCACCGTTCGGAGCTGGCCGTGCCGGGCTCCAACCCGTCGCTGTTCGAGAAGGCGGCCAAAGGCGGCGCCGATGTCATCTTCCTCGACCTCGAGGATGCCGTGGCGCCGGACGACAAGGAGCAGGCCCGCAAGAACATCATTCAGGGTCTCAACGAGATCGACTGGGGCAAGAAGACCATGATGATCCGCATCAACGGTCTCGACACCCATTACGCCTATCGCGACGTAGTCGACGTGCTGGAGAATTGCCCGCGCCTCGACATGATCCTCATTCCCAAGGTCGGCGTGCCGCAGGATGTCTACGCCATCGACATGCTGGTCACGCAGATCGAGCAGTTCAAGAAGTACGAGAAGAAGATCGGTCTCGAGCTTCTCATCGAGACGGCGCTCGGCATGGCCAATGTCGAGGCGATCGCGCAAGCCAGCCCGCGCGTCGAGGCCATGAGCTTCGGCGTCGCCGACTATGCGGCATCGACCCGCGCGCGCACCATGGGCATCGGCGCGCCGCATCCCGACTACGGCATCCTCGCCGACAAGGATGAGAGCGGCGCCGCCCGCGCCTATTACTGGAACGATCCCTGGCACTATGCGCTGTCGCGCATGATGGTCGCTTGCCGCGCTTACGGCCTCCGCCCGATCGACGGTCCGTTCGGCGACTTCTCCGACCCTGACGGCTATCTCGCCGCGGCCAAGCGCGCGGCTGTGCTCGGCTTCGAGGGCAAGTGGGCGATCCACCCGTCCCAGGTCGATCTCGCCAACCAGGTGTTCACGCCGTCCGAGGCCGAGGTGACCAAGGCGCAGCGCATCGTCGACGCCATGAAGCAGGCTGCCAAGGAAGGCAAGGGCGCCGTGTCTCTGGACGGCCGCCTGATCGACATCGCCTCGATCCGCCAGGCCCAGGCGCTGCTCGACAAGGCCGCCGCCATGGGCATGTAGGCTTCGGCTTACGAGGCTTCGCCCCGGCGAAAAGCCGGGGTCTAAACGCGCAAATGGCCGGGTTCGCCCCGGCCATTTTCTTTTGGCCTATTCGATGCGGCCGTGCGCATCGAGCTCCCCCTCGATGTGTCCGCGAACTCCGGATGTGCTGCGAGTTTGGCGCGCGCAAAAAGGAAGTCCGGCTGCGAGGGATCAGCCGGACTTCCAATACTTTCCCGGGAAATCGGCACAGCAAGGGATGCAATGGGGGGCATGCATGGGTTGCCGTGCCGATCCGTCATCAACCGCGTTCCGGAGATTTGGTTCCCGAAACTGTTGCCAGATAGCGACATCTCTTTTCGGAACCATCCCCTCGTTTTGCGGTTCTCCTTCTGCTCAGCCGCACGGACACACTCATCCGTCGGCAACGAGCGGGGTCTCGGAACCACGCCGAGGAGGACCGAGATGATGCGGGACGTTGTTATGGCATTGGTGTTGCTGGGCCTGGCCTCCATACCCATCGCGGTGTGGTGTGGCAGTCAACCACACATGAAGGTCCAGAACATTCAGGCCAACCTCGGTAGGTAAAGGCAGGAGGAGACCTAACAGAGCGACTCTCCGGCATGCCGCCGGGAGACCATGTGGAATTGTATTATGAGCCGGAACTCATCATCCTCATCCCGTCGGGCTCTCATCGTCGAGGATGACATTATGATCGCCCTCGAACTCGAAGATGTCATGGCCGATCTCGGATTTGACGTGACCGAGTTGGCCCCGAGTTGTCACGATGCCTTCGTCCTCGCCATGGCCCATCAGCCCGACATCGTGTTGATGGACGTCTGCCTCAGCGGTGGCCGCGAGGGGATCGAAGCGGCCCGGTGGCTCAGGGAAGTCTGCCGCGTGCCCATCGTGTTCGTGACCGGGTGCAACGACCGCGACACCCTCGATCGCATTCACGAGCAAGTGCCCTGCGCGCCTGTGCTGTCGAAGCCGGTCTATCCGGCCCGACTCGCCGAAGCCGTAGCCTCAGCCAGCCAGGCCTACGCTCAAGGCTGAGACACGCGCCGGCTAGGACATGGGCCTATCAGCGCGCTCCCGGTTCTGCTTGCGCTGGACCAGAAGCAGCGCCAGGCCGCGCTCGAACTCGGAGCCGCGGCTGAACTCAAGCCCGCGCGCCATGGCCTGGCGCACGAAGTCCTCGAGGCGATTTTCGGCGAGTGCCGCACGCAGGGACAGGTGCATGGTCTCCATCATCGGCCTCCTCCATACCGCATCACTGATCGACCGCATCATCGACCTGGTCAAAGCCTAGAAGACGGATGTGACGGGAGCGTGGTGATTGCTTGACAGGCGGTGCGGCGAGACCGCGCGGCGCTTCAGGCACGCTCGCAGCGAGATCGTGTTCGCGGCCATTTTGATTCAAACTGGATTGGAGGAAGGTGCCGGCGCGGCGCTTCAGGCGCGATCGCGGCCTAGACCGTCTCGCGGTCGCGGCGGCGCTGGGGCCGCACGTCGGCGACGTCCGTGTCCGGCACGGTGCCGTCCTCGTCGCTGACGCCGAGCCCGACCTCGTCGTCGGGCCGGGACAAGGTCGCGGTCGGAATGAAGCTCAGACCGTAGACCAGGCCGATCATCACGGCGCCAGATATGAGTGACAGCACAGCCTGCATAACCTTCGTTTCCCCATCGTCGAGACCAAGTTTAGCCGGAGAAGGTGGCAGGGCCGCGACTGAATCTCGACATTTTCTCGACGCGCATGTTGCGCCGCAGCATGACGGCTATTCGGTCTTCTCGTCCGGGAAGGCGTCCGGCGCATCCGCCAGGATCTTCGACATGGTCCAGCGGGGTTTGAGCGTCTCGGCGATGTCGTCGATGCGCCACTTTCCGTCCTCGCGCACGAGGTTGAAGAGCATGTTCCGCGGACCGCCGTTGACGAACACCGCGCGCACCCGCGCCTCGCCGCCGGACCGGTACACCTCCTTGATGTTGAGACCGGTCACGTCCCAATCCTGGCCGTCGACCACCGGGTCCCAGTCCAATCGGCCGGCCCGACTCTCGGCAGCGTCCTTGTCGATGAGCGCTTGCAGGCGCTTGGAGTACATGTCGGGAAGCCCCGGCTCGCCGTCCTCGCCTGGGGCGATATCCGTGTAGCTCTTGTAGATAGCCGTGACGAAGGCCACCGGGCCGCTTTCGCTCTCCGCCTTCGCCGCGGGCTCGCTGTCGTCCTGCGCCATCGCGGCGGGAGCGCCAAACGCGAGCATAAGCAGAAGCAGAAGAGCGACAGCGCGGCGCATGGCTTGTCTCAGCTCTCGGCGGGGCCGTCGCGGTGGCGCATGGCGAACTCCTCCTCGGGCGACAGCACCAGGGCTTTGCGGCTATGCACCGCGAAATAGAGAATGGCGATGCCGTACCAGATGGCGACGCCGATCACGCCGTCGCGGTAGACCGGATCGGCGAGCTGAAAGCCGATGGTCAGAGCGGCGATGATCACCGTGAGCACGGCGCCGGGGACGCCGAACGGGCTCCGATAGGGCCGCTCGATCTTGGGGAACTTGCGCCGCAGCTGGATGAAGGTCAGCCCCTGCAAGAGATAGGAGAACATGGCGCCGAACACCGCCATGTTGAGCAGCACCCCGCCGATGAAGGCGCCTGCGTTCTGGCCGCCCTTGGTGAACCACACGACGAGCATCACGGCGAGGCCGACCAGCGCACCTGCGATCAATGCCACGTTCGGCGTCTTGTGCTTCCCGTGGGTCACCGAGAGGAAATGCGGAAAGTAGCCGGCGCGCGACAGCGAATAGATCTGGCGGCCGCTGGCGAAGATGATGGCATGGAAGCTCGCCACCAGCCCCACCACTGCGGCGAGCGACAGCGCGCCCGCGGCATGGATATCGAAGATGGCGCGGAAGCCGTCGAGGATCGGCTCGGGCGACGAGCCGAGCGCGAAGGCGCCGGTCACGGTCTCGCCGTTCACGGTGCGCTCCACCGGGATCGAGGGGTTGATAAAGAGCACGAGGAAGCCGAGCACGATCAGCGTGAACATGCCGAGCATGATGCCTTTCGGCATGTCGCGTTTCGGATCGACCGACTCTTCGGCCGCCAAGGGAAGCTGCTCGATGGCCAGGAACAGCCACACGGCGAACGGCATGGCCGCCAGCACGCCGTAGACGCCGAAGGGCAGGAACGGGCCGCCGCCGTCGGGCAACTGGACCGCCGCCCCGGTCGCCGGATCCACGCCGATATTCATGGCGTATTTGCCGAAGTCGATGATGGGCAGGGCGCTGACGAAGAAGGTGACCAGCACCGCAATGGCGAGCAGCGTCACCATGGCGGTGACCATGAAGGACAGCTCGACGCCGTTGGCGTTGGCGGTGACGAAGATGATGTAGCCCGCGACCCAGAACACCGGCTGCCATTCGGGCGGCGTGCCGAAGATCGCCGTGAGATAGGCGCCGATGAAGTAGACGATCACCGCCGGCGTCAGCACGTATTCGACGTTCTCGGCCACGCCGGTGATGAAGCCGCCCCACGGGCCGAAGGCGGTGCGGGCGAAGGAATAGGCGCCGCCGGTATGCGGCAGCGCCGGGCTCATCTCGGCGATGGAGAAGGTGAGGCCGAGAAACATGACGGTGATGAGAAGCGCGCCGCAGAACATGCCGCCCCAGCCGCCCACGGCGAAGCCGAGGTTCCAGCCCGAGAAGTCGCCGGAGATGACGGCGGCGACGCCGAGCGCCCACAGATAGAAGACGCCGGCGTGACGCCGGAGCTCCCGGTCCTCGAAATAGTCGATCCCCGCGGCGGTGTAGGACACCCCGCCTTCCGTCTTGCTGCCGGCTTTTGCGTCGGCCATGGCCCTGTTCCCCGTTACGCGTCCCTAGATTCGGCGGCGACTATAGCAGGCGTGCCGCGTGCCTGACATCCGCGGCTGAGGGTGAGGGCAACGGCGCCGCTATGCCAGCGACGGTTGCCGTGCCCCCGTGCCCGAACCTGGCGGCGCGTAGGGTTCCGGCGGATCGCGGGTCATGGCGGGGGCGCAAAATGAAAAAGCCCCGACGGGGGGGACGGGGCTTTTTCGGGTTCCTTATTGGGGGGAACCTCTGTGATGGGGAGGGAATACCCATCGCATGCAAACACCATACCATGAATCGGCGCCGCTGGGGCGATCATTTCGTCACAGCGTTAAGAGCGCTCGGCTTGCGGCGGTGCCGGCCCGCTCTCGCGGCGCGCGGGGAGCGCGCTCTTGGGCGCCCCGCCCCGCTTGGCGCCTGCTCGGCGGCGAAGCGGAATTTCCGTTGACGTTCAGGGACTTCCGCCCCGGCTTTAACCAACGATTAAGCAATGTATTCTCAGGGCCCCACAACCTATGCGAAGACTTAAGACCATGTTCGGTAGCAAACAAGAGCGCGAATGCACGCCTTTGCACAACAAGGGCCGCGCCACGTTTCCGGGGGTGCACCCGGAGGGATTGGAGCCGCGCATGCTTCTCGATGAACAATCAAGCGTCACGGATGACGAGGGCGGCATCAGCGACCTCCTCATCCGGGGTCTGGTGAACCGGCTGCCCAGCCCGGACAGCACCTGGTCCTTGGACAGCCGCGCCAAGTGGCTGCGCACGGCGGCCAGCATCTTCGGCCTGGTCTACCGGGCCGACGGCAGCGAGCGCGGCGAGATCAGCATCGACCTCGCCAGCGAGCAGGTCGTCGCCGAGCCCCGCGTCCAGTCGATGGCCGAGTTCAAGGACGAGCCCGCCGCCCCCCGGAAATTCCCGCCGCTCTAGGCGGTGCGCGGAACGGGCGGCCAAAGGCCCTGCCGAAAATCCAAAACTTCCTCTGAGAGAGACTCGCTACGAGCGCGGCTTGCGCGGCGCCCCGCGCCGGCTTGGGCTATGGCATTGTCTGCTTTTGACCCAAAGCAGACGTTCAAATTCTGCAATTATCACCTTCCTGGGCCATCACCCTCTATTGATTCGCTATTCGCGCTGGAAAGGCGCATGCTTAATCATCGCCGGTAAAAGCAATAACAGGCACCGACGGCTGAGAGCCTAAGACTTCCCGCCTGCAACAGCATGGAGGGGAGCGCAATGGGCTCTTCAAACCTCCGACTCGATTTGTATGATCCGAAGACCCTCGAGGCCTTGGGACAGGCATTCGATTCCAGCTGGGTGGTTCTTCAGGCTCGCGATCCGTTTCGCGATTTCGAACGGGATTTGGACCTCAAGACCGCACTCAGTCTCAAGCTCTCGGCGCTCGCTGCGGATGGCGTGATCGATCCCGTAGAGCTTCGCGAGTGGGCTCTTGAGAGCCTCCCGCTGAGATAGCGTTAAGACTCTGCACACGCCGAAAAAGAACCCTTACGCCTTCAAGGCTTAGGGGCTCCCTGCAACACCAAGAGGTCTACCATGAACGATTCCATCAATCCCCAAGAAGCCGCCGCTCAGGCCCGTCATACGTATCGCGACCTGACTGCCCAACTCGGTCTCCTCGGTCTCAACACCGACATTCCAGAGGGCGTACGCGCCCTTGCCGAGAAGACTGTGGGACAGACTCGCGAGGTCTATGACCGCTCAGTCGGTGCTTTCGAAGCGTCCGTCGCGACGTTCGAGCGGTCCTTCGGCGCTGCCGGCCAAGGCGCGACCGCGTTCAACCGCAAGATCATCAACATCGCGCGGCGCAATGTCGATACGAGCTTCGACTTGGCCACGAGCCTGGCGGGCGCCAAGGACTTCGCCGACATCGTGAGGCTGCAGGCGGCCTATTGGCAAAAGCAGGTCGACGCACTCACGGCTCAGGCGGAAGAAGTCCGCGCGCTTTCGACGAAGGTGGTGGCCGATACGGCCGAGCCGATCAAGTCGCAAATGGCACGCGGCGCTGCCAAGCGGGCGCACTGAGCCATCGTCAGGGACCTTAGGCGCATAGCTGTTATTCGCCCGTCGAAGTTCCCAAGCCTGGAGGAAGCAGGATGAATGCCGCGGCCATTCTAAAGTTCAAGGGTAGTGGTGTCATCACCACTACCGCAAATAGCTCATTGCTCGATATCGCAAACCTACTCGCGCAACATCGCATTGGCTGCATCGTCATCGTGGAAGACGACGACAAAGTCCGCGGCATTATGTCGGAGCACGATCTCATAAGGGCGATCGGCCAAGCAGGGCCCAAAGTCTTGAAAGAGCCAGTCTCGGACTTCATGACCACGGCTGTGGTCACGGCGCAGAACACTGACACGTACGACCGGCTAATGTCGGAAATGACAATCCAACGGTTCCGCTACATGCCCGTTGTGGAAATGGGTCGGCTGGTTGGTATCGTCTCCATCGGCGACCTGGTCAAAATGCACGTCGCGGATGCCGAGTTTGAATCCGCTGCAATGCGACAGCAAATCACTTCGGCCTAGCCTACTCACCGCTGAAGGGCTGAGATGATCTATCTGGCTGCTGCTTACGCGCTAAAGTATTTGCAGCCCATCATACTTGCGTTTGTCGCGGGCCTCGTTTGGCTGACGCGGTGATCCTGCCGTTCTAATTCGGCAACGCGTTTGGGCTCCGGCGCCACTTAATCTGCGCATCCGCTTCACTGCTTGAGCGCAGAGCGGGCTTGCTCTAGCCGGCAAGTCACTCGGGTCGGCAAGTCACTCGGGTGGCGCCGAAGCTCACCCACGGCAACGGCCTCCCTCCCCGCGTGGGAAGGGAGGTGAGAGCGTCCTCAATCCAAAGCTTAAGCGTGCGCCGCCTCTAGCAGCGCCGGCACCAGCACCTCTTGGTGTCGCCATTGGCATTCGAGCCGTGCACGCACGTCCATTTGGTGCCGGCGTCGCAGCGGGTGGTGCCGAACTTGCAGGCGGCATCCAGCACCAGCGCCTGGCTCTTGCTCACCGCCAACGGCGCGACCGAGCCCGAGAGCGGCGTGGCTTCGGCCTTCCACATCAGGATGCCGGCAAAGAGCACGGCGGCAATCAGCGTCGAAACGAAAACGAGCTGTTTCATAGTTTCCTCCCTGGTTGCGCTTGAAGCATAGCACGGGCAGTCCGAGACCTTATCCCCGCACCTCAAACCTGCTCTACAATCCGTTCACCTCGTCCGTTTGAGGGGCGCGCTCATGAGGCGTCTTGATCGCGGGACGGGGCGCGGCGCCTGCGGGCTTCCTTCGCAAGGAAGCCTCCGGGCGGCACCGGAGCCACCCCCCGGGGCTACTAGGAGCCCCCGCCAGAAGCTGGCTGGGACGTGTTCTTGGCGCTACCGGCCTTCGGCCTACTTGAGCGCGTGTTTCTCGCTCCGGGTCGACGGCCCAACGCGCAAAGGCCACTGAGAAGCGGGGCCCGCTGCCGTAACCGCCGTGATTGGCGCGCCGCGAGGCGCCCGCCGCGTTTCCCAAAAGGATTCGCGGACACCACTACGGACTTGCGCTTCTCGGCGCGCCACCCCCTCGGGGCTAGCCCCTCAAGGGACCGGTCGCTCGGGGGACGGACTTTCGGGAGACACTTTCGGGAGACATTGGGAGGCGAGCTTCAAGCCGGATGCGTTTCGCGCATCGCGGCGACGGCGGCGCTTGCCCGCTTTTGTCCCTCCCCGCCTGCGGCCCGTAAATTGATTGGCTAATTTTCAACAAAGGGAGCAGCGTCTTCCGCCGGCCGGCTTGTCGGCCGGTTAGGAGAAGAAAGCCATGATTAGGTTCATCAACGTGATTGGTGGAGCCTTTGTCGCCGCAGTCTTGTTTGGCTCCGGCGTGGCGCTCGCCGCGTGCCCGGCCAATACGAGCGAGGGCGACACGTGGTGCGACAACGGCACCCCGTGGAAATGCGAACGTTGCGGGTCGGAGTACTGCTCGATCATCCAGCCCGGCAGTTGCCTGAAGAACGACGCACCGTTCAACTCTTCGAGCCTTTCCGGATCGAAGACGGGGAACCTGCTCCGGTTCGCCCAAGACGAGGGGTCGCAGTCCGGCCAGTCGGCCATGGACGATCTGATGAACGCGGAGCAAGACGGCCAGGAGGCCGTTGCGGCGCCGAGCGATGAGGAGGCCAAGGTCGAGTCGAACGAGACCTTCGACACGCCCCACGATTCAGACGGGGACTAAGCGCAATTGAAACGCGGGGCGCCGGCCTTCCCGGCGCCCTTCTTTCGTTCGGCCATCGGATGGTCGCGAAATCCGCAAGGCTGGGTATACTAGTCGCGGCCCTGTAGCAGCTGGAGGACGCATGCGATGACACGGACCATGGTGACGGCCGGCTTCGCCGGGCTCGTTCTTGCCGCGACCATGATGTGCGCCGCGCACCCCGCCTCGGCGGATGTCTCGGACGTGGTACGAAAAGCCTGCGAGAAGAAGGCGGACCAGGTCGAGCCTCCGCTTCGCGCCCCCGACCGGGAAGCCTTCATCGCCGGTTGCCTGGCCGACGCGACGGCGAAAGGCAACAATTAGCGCGCGCCGCTAGCGCCGCTGAAGCGTCGCCGGGATGCCGCTCGCCGGCATCAGCGTGATTTGCGGCTTGAAGGCGATCTCGTAGCCCTCGTCCACGGTGAAGCGGTAGCGCTGGCCGACCGCGGCCAAGATGATCGCCGCTTCCATCAGGGCGAAGGCATTGCCGATGCAGATGCGCTGGCCGCCGCCGAACGGGTAGTAGGCGAATTTCGGCAGGCGCTTGGCGAGCCCGCCTTCCCACCGTTCGGGGACGAAGGCGTCCGGATCGGGGAAGTAAATCGGGTCGTGGTGGTTGACCCATTGGCTCATCAGCACGGTGTAGCCGCGCTTCACGCGATAGCCGCCGAGCTCGAGATCCTTGGTCGCCTCGCGCCCGATCACATAGACCGGCGGATAGAGCCGCATGGATTCCGCGATCACGTGCGCGGTGTAGGGCAGCTTGGTGACGTCGTCGGCGGTGGGGGTGCGCCCGCCGAGAACGCGCCGCCATTCAGAAACGAGCTTCTCCTCGACGGCGGGATGTTGCGCCAGCAAAACCCAAGTCCAGGCGAGGGTGAGCGCCGTCGTCTCGTGGCTCGCGAGATAAAGCGTCATGGCCTCGTCGCGCAGCTCGCGGTCGGTCATGCGCGAGCCGTCCTCGTGCTTGGCGAAGACGAGGCGGGACAGGAGATCGTCGCCGCTTTTTCCTCGTGCGCGGCCCGCTTCGATGAAGCCTTGGATGGTCCGGTCGAGCTCGGCGAGGGCGCGGTTGAGGCGCACATTCTCCGGCGTCGGCACCCATAGCGGGATCTTGATGAGACGCCCCAGCCGCGCGGTCATGATGTCGAAGGCGAATTTCAGCGTCTCGGTGAAGCGCTCGCGGTCGCCCGCGTCGTCGAGATCGAACAGGGTCTTCAGCGCGATCCTGCTGGTCAGGTCGCCGAAGGCGAAGTCGACGTCAATCTGATCGCCCGGGCTCCAGGCTTCGAGCATCTTCTCGGTGAGGGCGGCCATGACGGGCGCATAGGACCGCACGCGGGCCTTCATGAAGGCCGGCTGCACCAGCTTGCGCTGCCGCTGCCAATAGGCGCCTTCGCTGGTGACGAGGCCGTTCCCGAGCACGGGTTTGAAGGCGCGCGCGCCGAAATGCTTGATGTAGTGCTTGGCGTCCCGGACCAGCACCTGCTCGATGAGGTCGGGGGCGCTCGCCAGGAAGATGCGCTTGGGGCCCACCCGGAAGCTCGCCAGTGGCCCGTACTCTCTGGCCGTGTCGCGCAAGAAGTCGAGAAGGGTGGTGCCGAACTCGCGGATGCTGCCCCGGAACGGCGAGCCCTTGGGGCCGGGCGGCAGGCCCGACCGAATTGGTGTACTGGGCTTAAGCATGACAATGGCCTCGAAGGGAAACGCGCTGGTTGTATTTAGTGATGCGCCCAGAAGTTGTCAGGAGTGCGGGGGCGGTGGCCGAGGGGGCCCACCCGGCCCCGCATCCGCGCGTGGGTTGCACAAGCTTCCGGCACTCCTGTGGCGCACAACCAACACGCCGATTCTTTTTATGAAATCCGCGTCACGAGCGGAGAACCGGGCTTGAAAGCCGGAGTTCGTTTGATAGGCTCGGATGCCGAGATTCGAGAGGGAATCACTTATGAAGACCACTGTTTTTGGGCTGCTTATCGCCTCTACAGCGGCCATCGGGCTGAGCGACGCGGTCGCGGCGGATCCGGCGTCGTCGTACAGCAAGGCTGTCCAGCAATTTTGCCGGGCGGATTACAAGAAGTATTGCGGCGAATACGGGCTGGAGAGCGCGGCGCTCCGCTCATGCATGGATCGCAACGGCAAGAGCCTGTCCAAGGGGTGCGTCCACGCGCTGGTGCAGGACGGCCAGATCAGCCAGGCCGAGGTTAACCGCCGCAAGCACTAATCCACGGGCATCACGCGTCGTGCCAACGGGCGAAGGTCGCGGCGACGCCGCGCAAGCTGCCGTTTGCTTCGCGGAGTTGCCACAACACGCCGTCCTCAATTGTGAAGCGCCGGCCGGACTTGGCGATGCGAATGCCGGAATAGCCGGTCGCGAAGCCGTCGCGGCCTACGCACTCGAGCAGGCGCTGGCGCTCGTCGCGATCCGCGGCTTCGGCTGAGAGGCGCGAGGGCAGCGCGACAAACTCGTCCCAGCCGTATCCGAACAAATTTTGCGCCATCTTGTTGGCATAGATGAAGCGCGGGTCGGGATCGGTGTTGTGGGCGAGCACGCAAGACGGCGCGTGCCGGTACAGCCATTCCGCGCTGTGCGGCGCGCCGGCTTCAAGAAAGGGCGGCTCTTCGCCGAGCAAGCGCCGATAGCTGCCGACAAGGATGTCGAAAAACGCAGTATCTTCAGGGTGTTGCATCTATGGAGGGAACCAATCGGCGGGACGTAGCGTCTCACCATAAAGCCTCAGCCAAAGGTTTTCAGCGATGTTGATTGTCGGCGGCGGTCTCATGCTCGCGGCGGTGATCGTCTTTCTCGGCTGGAACGCGTATGTCAAATGCCGGGAGCTGTGGCGCGCGAGGAATGGGCGAGACGATTAAGCACCGGCCGCCATGCGCGGCTGGGACGCATGGCCGCGGGGCTCGGCCCTTCGAACTTCGGCGCGCGACCTTAAATGCCAACGACGTCCCACGGGAAAGGCACGGCTATGAGTTTGGATACGACAACGCTCGATGCGGGAAAGTCGGGGACCTTCAAGGTCGGCGGCGAGATCACCGTCCATCGCCTCGGCTTCGGCGCCATGCGCATCACGGGCCCAGGGATCTGGGGAGAGCCGGAGGACCGCGCAGAGGCGCTGCGTACGTTGCGGCGCCTGCCGGAACTCGGCGTCGATTTCATCGACACCGCCAATTCCTATGGGCCGGATGTGTCGGAGATGCTGATCCGCGAGGCGCTTTATCCTTACGACGGCATGCTCATCGCCACCAAAGCGGGGTTCTTGCGACCGCGCTCGGGCGTGTGGGAGATGAACGGCGATCCGACGCATCTGCGCGCCGAGGCGTTGCGGAGTTGCGACAAGCTCGAGGTTTCGCAGATCGGGCTGTGGCAACTCCACCGCATCGATCCGAAGGTGCCGCGCGACGCGCAGTTCGCCGCCGTCAAAGCGCTGATCGATGACGGGATTGTGCGCCACGTGGGCTTGAGCGAGGTGTCCGTCGAAGACATCAAGGCGGCGCAGGAGGTGTTTCCCGTAGCGACGGTGCAGAACCTCTACAACCTCGTGAACCGCAAGAGCGAGGACGTGCTCGACTATTGCGAGGCGAACGGCATCGGCTTCATCCCGTGGTATCCGCTGGCCAATGGCAGTCTCGCCAAGAAGGGCTCCATCCTCGATGAGATGGCGAAAGCCCACGACGCCACCCCCAGTCAGATCGCACTTGCCTGGTTGCTCGCCCGCAGCCCGGTGATGCTGCCCATTCCCGGCACCTCGAAAGTGGCCCATCTGGAGGAGAACGTCGCGGCGGCCAATATCGCGCTTTCGGCTGAGGAGTTTGCGGCGCTCGATGCGGCCGGGCGAGCCGAATCCGGGCCGGGCTAAGGGGTTTCAAAGCGGCACGCCTCGTGCAAGGCAAACGAGGACGGTGCCGCGTGCGCCGCGCCGCGCCGCCGCAAAATGGCCGCGGGGCGTCCCTATTATTGCCAGTCCGCCTAATCTGGCGGCATTGGTGATGAAGGATTAGGCGCGGCACTCAACGTAGCGGGGAAGATCATGGCCACTCGCCCGAGAAAGCCTCAAACAAAGAAACCGACGAAGAAGAAAGTGGTCGCCGCCAAGGTGAGCGAGGCGGCGATCCGGGAAGAACCAGCGCCGAAGGCGCCGGCCCCGGTTCTCGTCAATTCGGTCAAGCCGGACGAGAAGCTCGCCGATACCGCGCACGCCGTGGAGAGTGCGGTGGACACGCTTGAGAAGTCGCTGAAGGCGGCCATGCCGGTGGCCCGCAAGGTCAACAGCAAGCTCGTGGATATCGCCCAAGCCAATATGAACTCGGGGCTCGAGCTCGCGCGCGATCTTGCCGGCGCCAAGTCGCCCATGGAGGCGATGCGGCTCGGAATGAACTACTGGCACGAGCACATGGGTGTTTTCGAAGCCCAAGCGCAAGAGTTGCGAATGCTCTCGGCCGAGTTCGTGACCACGGCGAGCGAGCCGATCAGGGCGCATATCCGCCGAACGTAGTTGGGCCGCGGTAAGCGCTTTTTTCCGGAAGTGACGTAAACTGGCGCCTCCTATCGACCAGAGGGGGCGCCATGCTGCGCGAAGAGCTGATTTTCGTCGGGACTTGCGATATCGCGGGGCTCGTTCGCGGCAAGGGCTTTCCGGCAAGCGAACTGCCGGCGCGGCGAAAGGCCGGCATCGGCTGGACTCACTCCAACTTGATGCAGACCTGCTTCGGGCCGATCTTCGACACGCCGTTCGGAACGGGCGGCGACCTCATGATCGTGCCGGATCCGACCGCCGAAGTGCATGTGGACTTCCGCGACGGCTCGGCCGCGGAGCATTTCTTCCTCGGCGATATCCGCAACACTGACGGCAGCCCGTGGGAGTGCTGTGTGCGCGCGTTCCTGCGCCGCGCTTCCGCCGCGCTGAAAGAAGCAAGCGGTCTCCATCTGCTCGCCGCCTTCGAGCAGGAGTTCGTCTATACCGGCGTCGAGGACCTGCCGGGCCACGCCTATAGTCTGAGCGCGTTCCGGCGCCAGGGCACGTTCGGCGAAATGCTCGTCGCGGCGATTCGTGCGGCGAACGCCAAGCCCGACTCCTTCCTTGCCGAGTATGGCCCGCGCCAATACGAGATGACCGTTGCGCCGCAAACCGCGCTGATCGCGGCGGACCAGGGCGTGATCGCGCGCGAGATGGCGCGCAGCGCGGCCTTTCGTCTGGGCAACCGCACCATCTTCTCGCCGATGCCGGTGGCGGACGGCGCCGGGAACGGTGTGCACATCCATTTCAGCCTGCACGAGCAGTCCGGCGCGCCTGCGACCTACGATCCCGACGGACCGCTCGGCCTGAGTGCCGTCGCTTCGCAGTTTGCCGCCGGGGTGCTGCACCACATGCCGGCGATCTCAGCCATCACCGCACCGTCGCCCGTGTCCTATTTGCGGCTCACGCCGAACCGTTGGGCGCCGACCGTCGCCGACATCCAACGCCAAGACCGCGGTGCGGCGCTGCGTGTCTGTCCGGTGTTTGCCACGCACGACGAGAAGGAGAAAGCGGCGCGGCTCAATCTGGAATTCAGGGTGTGCGATGCGGCCGCCAGTCCCTACATGGCGCTCGGCGCGCTGATTTTTGCCGGAGCCGACGGCGTGGCGCGGAAGCTGTCACTGCCTGATGAAAGTCTGCCGTTGCCGCATTCGCTGAGCGAAGCTCTCGACGCCATGGAAGCGAGCGACACCGTTAAGACTTGGTTTGGACCGACCTTCTTCGAAGCCTATCTCCGCCACAAGCGCTCGGAACTCGCTCATGTCGCCGATCTTTCGCCCGAGGATCTGTGCGCGCGCTATGCCGAGGTCTACTGAGACGCGGCACGGCGCCGACGAAGGCCGGGGATAACTCCACAGAGACAGCGGATAACTGTGCGCTAACGGTGTATCCGATGCCTTGTAGCGCACGTGCATGCACACGCTAATCTCACTCAACTGGGAGGTGCGCGATGTGGAAGACGACTTACACTCTCGCTTTTCTTGTGCTCGGCGGCATGCTCAGCGGCTGTAGCGAGGAGAGCAAGAGCGACTACATCGTCTGCCAGAGTACCTATGCTCTGTGCACGACAGCCAGCTGCACGCCGATCGAGGAGGACCAAGGCACCGTGCTGTGCGACTGTGAGGTCAAGACCGGCTATTCCGTCGGCAGCACGCCCTGCCATGATCCCGTCGATAGCGAAGAGGGCAAGCAGATCGTATCGCGCTATTACCCGATCAAGAGCTACGCGGCGTGCACCAATGACCGGCCTTGGGCCTGGTGCTACGACAGGCCCTGCATTCTCGACAAGGACGATCCAACCAAGGCGGTGTGCTCCTGCAACATCGTCAAGGACGAGGGGCCATATGTCATGGTCGCCGATTCGTACAGCGACTCAACATGCACAACGGGCTTCTATTCCTCAGCGACGGTCGATGGTCTCAAGAAGGTCACCGACTTTCTCAAGACCAACGCCAATCTCAAGCCGTACGACCTGAAGGTCGTGGGCGAGGAGAAATAGCGGCGCTCATTTGGCGGGGATGAGGTCGAGGACCTCGTCCGTGGAGAGCGTACGACAATACCCTTTGAAGCACTGCGAGCGCTGCGGCATGTCGCTCCTCCGTCTGTGCGGCGCAGGCATCGTGCACGCAGGTCATGTAGTAGCCGCGATCGGCCCCATCCTTCACCGCATGGTCGATGCACTGGTCGGTCATGTAGCCGGTCACGAACACGTCCTCGATGCCCATATTGCGCAGCAGGTAATCGAGGTTGGTCGAGTTGAATACCGACGATGAAGTCTTGGGTAAGACGATCTCGTCGGGAAGCGGCTCCAGCTCGGGGACCACCTGGGCTTCATGGGAGCCTTTGGGAAAGCCCATATTGGAGAGCTTGTAGTCGAGACTGCGGTCGCGACCGTCCGCGGTCAAATTCTCGATCACCGTATAGATGGCCTCGAGGCCCGCCTCGCGAAAGTTTTGGAGCAAGGCAGCGATATTGGGGATCACGCGCAACGCCGTGGCCATGTAGAACTCGGGGCGCGCTTCCGCCTCCTTCGGTCCGCACGTACCGTTTTGCACATCGATGATGAGCAAAGCAGCCCGGCCTTTGATAATGGGGCGGTCGCGAGTTAGTGCTGGTGTCGGCGAGGCCGTCATGGATTAAGGGCCTATTGTGTTGTCTCGGCCAAAGTGAAACCCCAAACAGCCAACAAACAGTCAACATCGGCCTGAGGAGTTAAACATGCGGAAATTTCTTGCCGCGCTCTCATTCCTGATCTTTGTCGGCGTCGCCGGGTGCGACCACCCCGGCGACGTCGCCACCATCGAGGCCGTCGACAATGTCGTGGCCGAGCTGGATGAGGCCTTCGAGGCGCAGGATGCGGCCGCGATCAAGGCGCGGATGACGCCGGATCATGTGGCGGTCACGCATTACTACCGGAAGCCGCAAACGGTGGACGAACAGATCGCGTCATTGCCCGAGTTGAAATACAAACAGACCGAACGGAGCGAGCCCAAAGTGGTCCTGCTTGGCCCAGACGTGGCAATGCGGACGCTGACCGCCAAGTTCGACGGCACCTTCGAAGGCCGGTCGCTCTCCGGCGATGTGTTCATCACGTCCATCCTGGTCAAGCAGGACGGCAAGTGGCTCGAGCGGTTCTACCAGGTGACGCGTATTGCCCCTTAAGCCCAAAGGCACGGTACAGGCGGGGAACGTGCTGGCGGGCCTCCCGGCACAGCCTGGTGCGGAAGAGATTTTCGATGTTCTCGTCGAGCGACCGGGCGTGCGCATTGAGCGGATTGTCTCGACCGGCCAGTCGACGCCTGAAGGCGACTGGTACGACCAGGACGGGGATGAGTTCGTGCTTCTCGTCGCCGGCGCCGCGCGCTTGCGCATCGAGGGCGAGGTCGAGGATCGGGCGCTGGAAGACGGCGACTGGCTGTTCATTCCAGCCCATTGCCGTCATCGCGTGACCTGGACGCGCGAAAGTCCGCCGGCGGTCTGGCTCGCCGTTCATTGCTAAGGCCGGCTCAGGCGGCGCGCAGTAGAAGCAGGATGAAAAGCGTGAGCGGCGTGAGGATGTCCCACCAGAAGATGGGGCCGGCATTGTTGATGGCGAAATTCTTCCGCCGCACCATGTCGGCGACGTGAACCGCGGCAGCGCTCCACAGAAAGCCTGCCGCCATGAATGTCATCGCCCAGGCGGCCGGTACACCGAGCACTGAGGCGGCGACCGCTCCCAGCCCGATGCCGAGATTGGCGCCGGCGATCTCCTTCTGGAACGGGCTCGGCGCCCAGCCGATGGATTGGGCGACACGATCAGAGAAGGCCGCATGCGATAACGCGGCCCACAGGCTTGGTAGGCCAAGCCCGAGTGACAGCATCCACTGGAGGAGCGGCGACAGATCCGCGCTGCCGAACGGCTGAGGAATGTCGAGGAAGCCGAGAACGAGCGCCACGCAATAGCAAAGCGCCGGGAATGCCGAGATCAGGTTCTGCATGAGATCCTCCCCCCAGGGGGCATCCTGAAGCGATTCTCCAAGGGCCGGAAGTGATGGTCGCGCGCGGCGGGTCGACGGCTCAAAATTTTGGAAAATGTGCCGGAATCTGCGGGGCAGGGAGCTAATGAGAGCGAAACTATTGGTGCCTACCGTCAGCGCCGTCCTGGCCTTGCGCGTCCCGTGGAAGCGGTGACGTCTTCCAGGAAACTCACAGGGAAGAAACGCGTTTAGCCCTCATTGCCCCCCACGATCCTCAAGGAGGAATAGAGCCATGCAGACCACCTGGCAGCCCCATACCGAGCACGGCGATCTGACCACCAGAAGCGACCTGCCCCAGAGCGTGTTCGCCTTCCCGCAGCAGCGCAAAGAGCCGCTCACCGATGCGAACCACGTGCGCGACGCGCTCGCTCGCTTCGACCAGGTCGAGGGTGTGTCGGACTCCGACCGCGATCTCGCCTTCGCCAATATCAAGAAGGCAGCCCAGTATTACGGCGTCGATGTGCGCGAGCGGAACTGGCACGAACTCGGGCACTAAGTCCTACACGCGATGAGCTTGAAGCGGCTCCGGGGAGCGTCATCCTCGGGCCGCTTTGCTTTGTCGGTTTCCCTGGCAAAGGCGGACGAGGCGGAGCAAGCTCGTGCGATGACGACTCATGGGCCCTACAGTCTGAGCGCGCCACTGCGCTTCGATTTCGACAACGTGGCCAACAAAGCCGATCCCTTCCCGCTGTTCGCAGCGATGCGGGAGGCTGGGCCGGTGATCCCCGTCAAGCTGCCATTCGTCGGCAAGGCTTGGGTCACGACCACGCATGAGGCAACCTCGGCAATGGTCAAGGACAATGCGCTGTTCGTGCAGGAGGCGCGCCATGCCGGCAAGTCGGGCGTGGCTGGCATGAAATGGTGGATGCCGCGCTCGCTGCTCCTCATGACCAACAACATGCTGCTGAAGGACGAGCCGGACCATCGGCGCTTGCGTAAACTCGTGGACCAGGCGTTTCAGCGTCGGCATGTGCGAGACATGCGCGCCGACATCGAGCGGCTCGCCGACAAGATCCTCGATGGCTTCGAGGGTCAGGATGAGGTCGATCTCGCGAATGCGTATTCACGGCGTCTACCGCTCGAAGTCATCTGCGCGCTTCTGGGCTTGCCCGATCAGGACCGGCAAGTGTTCTCGACTTGGGCGAAGGCCGCGACATCGATGCGGAGCAGTTTCGGTATCTTTCGCGCCTTTCTCTCGATGGGCAGCACGATCAAGTATGTGCGCGGGCAGATCGAGGCGTGCCGGCGAGAGCCCCGCGAGGGATTGATCAGCGAGCTCGTGCGCGCCGAAGAAGACGGCGACAGGCTTAGCGAGGACGAGCTCGTCTCCATGGTGTTTCTGCTGCTCTTCGCGGGCTTCGAGACGACCACGCATCTCATCACCGACAGCGTGGTCGCGCTGGAGCAGAACCCGGCACAAAAGGCCTATCTCTTGGCGGACCCGGCAAACCGCATGGAGCGTGCGGTTGAGGAGTTGGCACGCTTTACCTCTCCAGTGCAGAGCACGAAGCCGCGCTATGTGTCGCGGGATTGCGCGTTCTTCGGCCAACCGCTGCGGCGTGGCGATTTCATCATGGGCATGCTCGCCGGCGCCAACTACGACCCCGCCGTGTTCGACCAGCCCGACCGGCTCAAGCTCGACCGTTTTCCGAATCCGCATTTGGTGTTCAGCTCGGGCATCCATTTCTGCCTGGGCATGCAGCTCGCCCGCGTGGAGGCGCAGAGCGCGCTTGGCCGGCTCTATGCCCGTTATCCGGACGTGGCACTGGCCGAGCCAGGCAACATCCAGTGGATCGAGCGCTTCGGTCTGCGCGGCGTGAAGGCCCTGCCGGTGCGGCTCAACGCAGGCCGCGTGCGGCAGGCGGCGTAGCCTAATCGTTCTCGTGGCAACCTTCCTGAGCGTTCCAGTCCAGCCCCGGCGGGCAGCCATGCACCGATTTCCTCACCCTGGGCGCGATATAGGCGCCGTGAACGCATTTGTTGCCTTTGAGGTGGTAGCCGGGTCCGCAATAGTCCGCGGTGTTGCGCTTCAGGACGCATTTGCCGTCGATCAGGACCGAGCGCGAGCGGCACTTCGGCCCGGCAGCCTTCTTCTTAGGCGCCGGCGCGGGCGGCGGCGACGCCTTCTTCACGGGTGGCGGCGGTGCCTGGCCCACGGAGTCCGCTGGCCCGGTCAGCGTCACGACCCGCGTGCCTGCGTGCGGCATGACGATCTCGACGCAGTTGCCCGGACCGTCGGTGACCATCCAGGGATGGGTCAGAAACGTATCGAGGGTGACCTCCTCGCCGCTATTGAGACCGGCGTAGTCCTTTGGCTGGCCGCTGAAATCGAGCCATAGGATGCTGCGATACATGCCGGACGTGTTGATGAAGGTGATCTTCGCCGGGGTGTCACTCACTTGCGACTTCACCTTGAACAGATCGCTGCAAGAAGGATCGGGGCCAGGGGCGGGAATAGCCGTCGGCGTCGGCGCGGGCGGCGGAGCGGCAGGCGGTGCTGGCGGCGTTGCGACGGCGTTGCTGAGCTTCTTGATATAGGCGCGGGCGAGGTCGGCGTAGAAGCCGGAAGGATAATGTGCCAGGAACGCCTCGAAGGCGGCGACCGTGCCGAGCTCCTTGGTATTGTCGAATAGCTCCTTCTCTTCGCTATCGCTTGCCTGTTCGTTGCCGCCCGCGGCGACGTCGCCTTGGACGGCTTTCTCGTAGGTCCGGCAGGCCTCCACGAAGGCTTTGAGCTTGTCCCGGCCGGGGGTGAGCCTCAGCGTGGCGGCGCGGTAGCCGGGGACCTGGTAGTCGAGCGTGTCCTTATCTGCGAACGCGGTCCAGATCGGGTCGTCGTTCTTGATGTCGAGATGGACGCCGCTTACGCCTTCACCTTCGGCGCGCTCGATATTGCCATGCAGCGTCTGCTCGAAGCCGCCGCCGGAGAACCGCAAGTCGGACTCCGCGCCGTTGGCGAGGGCGCCGATATCGGCGCCGAAGGTCACGCTCGAAAACTTGACGCCGGTGCTAGGGCGCGCATCGCAGACGCCCATCACCTGGACGTTGTCGGTCTCGGGCACGCCATAGACCAGGCGCGCGGTCATGACGCCTTTGTTGTCCGGGTCGTTAAATTCGTAGAATTGCCATTGCATGCCGTCGTCGGCGACAGCGGGGAGAGCTTTGAACAAAAAGACGACCACGAGGACGATGAGATACGGGGCCTGGCGCCTCAGCGGCATCTAGCGTTCTCCTTCCGTGACTTTGCGCGGAATGAACGCGAGCTGGCAGATGCCAAACCGCCCCGTCCCACAGGAGATTTAGCTTAGGCAACGGGGCGCGGGGGAGCAACCGGTGATCGTCGACAGTCAATGCCTTTCCCGCGACTTAGCCGAGGAAGTCGGCGACGATCTGGTTGAACTTCTCCGGGTTCTCCATGAATGTGAAGTGCTTGCCGCCGTCCTCTTCCTCGAAGATCTCGAGGCGCGAGCCCGGGATGTGCTCATGCATCCACTGCATCGACTTCCACGGAATTTGGCTTGCCTTGCCGCCGATGAGAAGTGTCGGCAACGTGATGCGCACGACTTCGTCGAACCAGGAGCGCAGCGCATGATCGTAGATCAGACGCGCGGCGTAGGCGCGGGGCAACATCAGCATCCGATCGATGGCCCAAGCCTTCTCTTCCTCAGAGACACGCTTCGTAAACAAGCCGCCGACGAAGGCGCGGGTAACCGTTTCGCCTTCGGGCCCAGCGAGGTTGGTGACGGCCTCGATGAGGTTATTGACCTCGTAAAGCGTGATGGGATCGCGCCGTTGTTCAGGTGTCAGCGCGAACGCGGCGGCGTCGCGTTCGAACTTTGACCAACTCGGGCTCTCGGTGAGGAACGGCGACTGGTCGACGAAGACCAGCTTGGCGACCCGCTCAGGTCCGAACATGTCGAGATAGCACCACACCACGGCGCAGCCGAGCGAGTGGCTGAGCAGGTTGACATCGGGGAGATCGAGTGCGCTGAGCGCGTCATGCAGGTCTTTTGCCAAGCGTGAGATGCGATAGCCGTGGCTGGGCTTGTCGCTATCGCCGTGGCCGCGCATGTCGAGCGCGATGACACGATAGCGATCGCTCAATCCTTCGAGCTGATGCTTGAATTGCGCGGCGGTCTGCGACCAGCCGGGGATCATGACCAGCGGTGCGCCGGAACCGGCCTCCAGGTAGCGAAGAGTTACACCATCGCTGGTCGTGACTTCGCCCATGGTTAGGTCAGGGCGGTCCACAAGACCGCGATGTTTGCGACCAGATAGACGGTGAGCAAAGCGCCGAACCACATCCGGTCGTTGCGCTTGATGGCGGGCTCGGCGTCTGGCTCGGCGCCCCGCCAAGACGAGGCCACGACGCGGGCGAGCGCGATGATGATGAAGAGGTAAGCGAGCAGGAAGACCTTATCGAGCATCATCAGATAGTCGACATCGGGCAGCGGCGCGGTCGCGGTGAGTTGCAGCGCCACGAGGGTCAGAAGCGCCGTGATACCGAGACCGATGCGGCCTTCGACGTAGCGCGGACGCACGAAGAACACGAGCGAGGCGCAGACCACGATCAGGATGATGGGCACGAAGGTCTTGAGCGACATGGCGACGACGGGCCGTGTCACCGGGACCGAGATGATGATGCGCGAATAGGGCTCCGCCTTGCCCACCGAAAGATCGCCGAAATTCGTCGGGTAGGTGTTGGTGACGACGCGCATGGCCGGCTTGCCTACCCGGAAGCCCGGTAGCGTGATGACGGGGTCGATGATCACAGGAGTCTTGCCGTCGGGCACGTAGACCTGCTCGCCCTCGCCGGCGAGCGTGTCCTCTATGATCACCTTCAAGGTTTGGGTGTCGAAGGGATAGGCCTCGAGTGGAAACTTGGTGGAGAAATGGCCCTGATAGCGGATGATCGAATAGCGGCTGCCATCAGGCATCTCCTCGGGCGTGTCGATCAGCGCGTCGCGCCGGTTGTCGTCCGAGGCATAGCGGTTCATGAACTCCATGCTCTTTGACGGATCGATATCGGGCGACTTCCAGCGGAACCACACATAGAGATCGATGACGTAGTTGTTGGTCTTGAAGTCGAGCTGCTGGATGTCGTTGATGAAGGCGCCGACCACGACCTGCTCGGGCTTCGGTGTGGGCGCGGCTTGAATCGCCTCCATCACCGCGCGCGGCGTGCTGGCCGGCGCATCTTGCGCGCACGCGCCGCCGCCGGTGATGACGAGCAACGCGAGCGCGATCAGAGATGCAGCGAGACGGCTAGTCATCGGACGCATAGCTGCACTTCGCGCCGCCGCCCGACTTGTCTTGCACCTCGGCGACGTCGATCGCGCAACTCAACTTCGACACGGATACCCAGATATTTCCGGCGCCGGGATCCGGCTCGGCGCCAATCTCGAGAAGGGTCGCGTAGAGCTCATGCGCGGCGCGGCCCTGCAGCTTGACGTCCTGCTTGCCAAAGCTGAGCGCGCAGTCATGCTCGGCGATGTCGACATTGCTCGCATGGCAGGTGATCTTGTCGGCCGTGACGGTAACGGTTTGGCCCTTCGGAAAGTCGAACGTCGTGTTGCCGTCGAGGAGTTGGGCAATCGCAGCCTTGTCCTTATCGCCGAGGAGCGGCGAGTCGCCGCCGACAAGTGCGGCCAGAGCGAGTGCGCCTGAGCCGAAGGCTTGGCGAGCGTCCGCGGCAAGAGCGCTATGGGGCGCGCTCAAGGCGCCGAGGAGAAGAAGTGCCGTCAGCGGCTTCACTCGCCATCCTCCTGTGACACGCCGAGTGGTCTGGATTCCGTGGCTCGTATGGACGTAGGCTGGGGACATGTCCAGCCCCCTGTCCGTCGACATATCCGCTGGTCCGGGTCCTGTCGGGGCCGGGGAGGGACGGAGCGCTTCCAGGGCCGGTTTTGCCGGTTCGGTGTTCCTGCACGGGCTTGTTCTATCGGTGTTTTTTGTGGCGGGCCAGCAAGGTCTGCAAGCCGCGCGCGGCGGGGCCACGTTCATCCCGGTCGAGGTGAGGGTGGTGGGAAACGGTTCGCCCGCACCGTTGCCGCAGACTTCGCTGCAGCAGCAGATTGCGCGAGACGTGCCAGCTGGACCGGCGCTCGCGGGTGCGCCTTCGGCGGCGGCGCAAATTCCATCAGATTCGCCCGAGGCTGATGGACTGACCGCAAAGCTTCAGGCTCTCGCCAAGCTCCGCCAGCCCGACATGAGCGAGCAAGGCGACTCCGGCGGGGCCGCCATGCCGGCGGCGAACGATGGGGCGGCGTTCGGTTTCGACAGCATGTATCAGGTGCGAGATTTCCTCCGCGCCCAAGTCATGCGCCGTTGGCATCTCGACGTAGCGAGTCTGGGACATGACCACGTGTCCGTCCCGATCCGGGTAGAGATCACGAGCGGCGGCGAGGTGCTCAAGGCCGAGGTCCTGAGCGCGGACCATGCCGCCGTCGACCCTGCCTATGACGAGATCGCCGCCAGCGCGCGCAACGCCGTGCTGTTGTCCTCGCCGTTCGTGATGCCGAAAGGTCACTATCAGAGCGAGATGGAGGTCGTGCTCTATCTCGATCCCAAAGACGCGTTGCGCTGAGCGCACACGGCCCCTTAGGGCAAATCGCGTGCGACGCGAAACCCCGTGAGCGCGGAGAAATCGGAGTCCTCGTCGCCGGTGCCGCTGCTGCTGCGTGCGGCGGAGCGCACGTAGACCGGCAGGCTGTTCCACGAGCCGCCGCGAATGACGTGCCTTAGGCAGTGATCCTTGGTCCAAGCGCTGCCGTCGTCCGGCGCCCCGAGATAGCTCGGATGCCAGCAATCGGCGGTCCACTGCCAGGCGTTACCGAGCATGCCGTAGAGCCCGAAGGGATTCGGCGCGAAGCTGCCGACATCCGCCAACAGGCGATTGTCCCACGGACTGCCGCAGCCGTTGCAGTTGGCATTGCCGATCCCAACGGCATCGCCCCACCAGCGCGCCGTCGTGGTGCCGGCGCGCGCGGCATATTCCCATTCCGCTTCGGTCGGCAGACGGTAAGGACCGTGTGCACGGGCCGTCTGCGGACGTGCTGCGCGGACCTTGGCGTTCAGCCATGCGATATAGCGTTGGGCCGCGGGCCAATCGAGACAGACGGCCGGCCAGTGCGGGGGGTCCGCATCGAATGGCGGCGAGGCGCGGCCGCCGCCCGGGGAATGCCACCGCATCCCGAGGATCCGATTGCACGAGGCAGGCCGATAGCCGGTCTCTCTGAGGAAGGTGAGAAACTCCTTGCTACTGACGGCGTATTTGCCGAGCGCGAAGGCTTTGAGCGAGACGGTATGCTGCGGCCCTTCGGCATCGAAACGTCCGGGTTCCTTCGCCGGACTTCCCATGACGAAGGTCCCGGCCGGGATGCCGACCATGACCGGACATTCAGGGCACTCCTGAAACTCGCGGTCGGTCTGGTCCTTGGCGAGGGTTACGCCCGACGCAACAAGGGGCAGTAGGACGGCCAGAGCTTTGAGGAGGCTTCGATGCATGGGATGTCTGCACTCGAAGGTCAGTCTATGTGTCAAAGTGCGGAAAGTGTGGTGCCCCAGGCCGGACTCGAACCAGCACGCCCTTGCGGACAACAGATTTTGAGTCTGTCGCGTCTACCATTCCGCCACTGGGGCTTTCGGGCCGGGAACATGGGGTAAGCCGCTC
The DNA here is from genome assembly GCA_963717875.1 of uncultured Alphaproteobacteria bacterium. Lineage (GTDB taxonomy): Bacteria > Pseudomonadota > Alphaproteobacteria > Rhizobiales > Methyloligellaceae > Methyloceanibacter. The sequence goes on along the minus strand of CAVQXI010000019.1, from coordinate 9,297 downwards.
GCGGGGTCAACTCTGAGCGGCCCCGGAGAGAGCCGATGGACAAGGGCTCCGGCCCCGGCTAAATCAAGCGCCATGTTGAGGCGGGCCTATGACAAGACCATGGAGCTCGCCGCTCATCGCAACGCTCCGTGGGCCTTGGCGGGCGTAGCATTCATCGAAAGCTCGGTCTTTCCGATCCCTCCCGATGTGGTGCTCATCCCCATGGTGCTCGCTGAGCGGCGGAAGGCATGGGCGTATGCCGCGATCGCGACGCTCGCGTCGGTCGTCGGCGGCATCTTCGGCTACATCATCGGCTATTTCCTGTTCGAGACGATCGGGCATCCGATCCTCTCTTTCTACGGCTATACGGCGGCGTTCGAGGACTTCGCCAAGCGGTACAACGAGTACGGCGCCTGGATCGTGTTCTTCGCCGGCGTCACCCCGTTTCCGTACAAGGTCATCACCATCGCGAGCGGCGTGACCCAGCTCAATTTCTTCGTGTTCATGCTGGCGAGCATCGCCGCACGCGGCCTACGCTTCTTCATCGTGGCGGGCCTGCTCTATTGGTTCGGGCCGCCGATCAAGGATTTCATCGACAAATATCTCGGCATTTTGTCCATCGTGTTCGTGGTGCTGCTGATCGGCGGCTTTGTCCTAATCAAGTACGTGTTCTAAGAGGGCAGCGATGGCGCAAGCTCCAAGGCCGATGATGTTTTATGGTGGCGTGGTGTTCGCGGTGGCGCTCGCCACGATTTTGACCGCGCTCGCCTTCGAGCATTTCGGCGGCTACGCGCCGTGCCATCTCTGCCTCCAGGAGCGCTACGCCTATTACTTCGCCGTGCCGGCTGCGTTGATCGCGTGGTTTGCCGCGCGCTTCCGGATGAGCGGCGCCGCGCGCGTCCTGCTGGTGCTCATCGCGCTCGCCTTCATGTGCAACGCCGCGCTTGCCGTCTATCACGCGGGCGCCGAGTGGAAGTGGTGGCCGGGGCCCGACACGTGCAGCGGCGCCTTCAATCTGACCTGGGGCCAAGGCGGCATCGTCGATACGCCCATCATCCGCTGCGACGAGGCCTCGTGGCGGTTCTTGTGGCTGTCCTTCGCCGGCTGGGACGCGGTGGTCTCGGCCTTCCTGGCGGTGGTCGCGGCCTTCGGTGCGACCCGACGCCCCTGATCTGAAAGACTTTTTCCGCTCACGTAGATTTCAAGGGTGGTGATTGGCGTTTGCCAAGCGGGCACTGCTATAGCAGCGGTGAAGAATTCCACCTGGAAGGACGGAAAAATGACCCTTTATCGCGCCCTTTTTGCCGGCCTCGTTGCCGTGATTCTTCTCGGTTCCGTGCCCGCCTCGGCGGCCGAGTGGAAGGAGTTCACCGCCGACGAGTTCGCCGCCGCGAAAAATGACGGAAAACCCATCCTGGTCGACGTGTTCGCACCGTGGTGCTCGGTGTGCCGGGCGCAAAACCCGATCCTGACCAAGCTCACGCGTGAGCCCAAATACAAAGACCTCGTCGTGCTCAAGGTCAACTACGACGATCAGAAGGACGTTGTGCGGGCGCTGAACGTGCAGCGGCAAAGCACGCTGATCGTGTTCAAGGGCAAGGACGAAGTCGACCGCTCGGTGGGCGACACCAGCGCGCTCTCCATCGAGGGCCTTCTCGACAAGACGCTCTAAAGCGAGCTCGTGAGGGGCGCGCGATGATCGGCACACTCGGGCTGGCATTTCTGGCGGGCGTGCTTTCGGTGCTGTCGCCGTGCGTGCTGCCGCTGCTGCCAATCGTGTTCGGTACGGCGCAGAGCGAGCACCGGCTCGGGCCTGTCGTGCTGGCCGTGGGGCTCGCGGTGTCGTTTACGGCGATCGGGCTGTTCGTCGCCACGGTCGGTTTTGCCATCGGCCTCGACACCGATGTATTTCGCGCCATCTCCGCCGTGTTGCTCATCGTTGTCGGCACCGTGCTGCTGGTGCCGCGGTTCCAGGAGCAGTTCGCCGTGGCGGCAGGCCCGGTCGGCAATTGGGTAGACGATCACTTCGGCGGCTTCACCGCCACGAGCCTGTGGGGTCAATTCGGCCTCGGGCTCTTGCTCGGCGCGGTGTGGGCCCCATGTGTGGGGCCGACGCTCGGCGCCGCGTCGCTCCTTGCCGCCAAGGGCGAGGATCTCGGGCAGGTGGCGCTGACCATGCTCGTGTTCGGTATCGGCGCCGCGCTTCCCCTCATGCTGCTCGGCTTCGTGTCGCGCGAGGCGATGCTGCGCTGGCGGGGACGCCTGGCGGAGGCGGGCAAAGGCGGCAAGATGCTGCTCGGCGCGTTCCTGGTCGCCGTCGGGCTGTTGATCGCCACGGGTGCCGACAAGCGGCTCGAGACGTATCTGGTCGACGCCTCGCCCCAGTGGCTGACGAACCTCACGACGCGATATTGAGAAAGAGGCCGGCTTACGGCTCGAGCTCGGTATCCCAGTAGAGATAGTCGAGCCAGCTCTCATGCAGATAGTTCGGCGGGAACAGCCGCCCGTTGCGGTGCAGTTCGAACACTGTGGGGCGGTATGGCTTCTGCGCCGGCCACATCTTGGCCCGTTCGGGCATCTGGCCCCCCTTGAGCAAGTTGCACGGCGCGCAGGCGGCGACGACGTTCTCCCAGCGGGTGAGGCCGCCGCGGGAGCGCGGGATCAGATGGTCGAAGGTGAGGTCCTGGTTGTCGCCGCAATATTGGCAGGTGAAGCGGTCGCGCAAGAACACGTTAAATCGCGTGAAGGCGGGATAGAGGGCGGGACGCACATAATTCTTGAGCGACACCACGCTCGGCAACTTCATCTCGAACGACGGGGAGTGAACGGCGTGGTCGTATTCTGAGACGATGTTGACGCGGTCGAGGAACACCGCCTTCACGGCGTCCTGCCAACCCCAGAGCGAGAGCGGATAGTAGGAGAGCGGCCGATAGTCGGCATTCAGCACGAGCGCCGGGAAAGTGCCGGGGGCGGCCGATGCGGTTGCGACGTTCAAGGCCTAAAGGTCCTCTAAACTTGCCCGTCGCACTCGGGCCCTCCTTCTCGATGGGCCGGATACTATAAGGACGTGTCACGAATGTGAAGGGCCCCACATGCTGTGGTTTGGCCCTTTGCCCCCCCTAGGGCGCGGGTGAGGCAGTCGCCGCGAAAGCCTGCTTGAGGAAGGCGCCGCCGAGGCGCAAGCCCTCGCCATCGATGCCGTGGCCGATGCCCGGGGCTATATGCCATTCGACGGCTAGGCCCGCTTGGGCCAAGGCCTCGCGGGCCATGTGCATGGCATCGATGGGGATCACTTCGTCCATGTCGCCATGCACGAGCAGGATTGCCGGGCCGGTGCCCGGCTCAGGAAGCGCCTCGACGGTGGTCAACGCGCCGGAATAGCCGACAATGGCCGCCGGGTTGGGTTTCCGGGCAAGGCCGACGGCGAGCGCCATCATGGTGCCTTGGCTGAAGCCGACCAGGCCAAGCGCACTGCCCGGCAGGCTATGCCTGGCAAGCTCCGCGTCGAGGAAAGCATCGAGCGCCGGCGCGGCCCGCTTCACGCCCTCGGCGATGATGGTCATGTCGCCCATGGAGAGGTCGAACCACTGCCGGCCCATGGGCGCCATGCCGCAGGGCTCCGGCGCGTTCGGCGACACGAAAGCCGCGTGCGGCAACTCTTGCGCCCACTCGCGCCCCAAGCCGATCAGGTCGTTGCCGTCGGCGCCATAGCCGTGGAGGAACACCACGAGTTGGCGTGGCGCGCCACCCGCGGCAGGACCGAGGCGCGGACCGTCGAGTTGCGGCAAGGTCATCTAGGCGGAGACCTGAAGGGCCACGCCTATTCCTCGGGGACTTCGTTCGCCGAATGGGCGTTGAGCTGGCCGTACATCTGCGCGCCGATGTCGTTGAGGAGGCCGAGCTGGGTCTCGATGAAGTCGATGTGACCTTCCTCGTCGGCGAGCAGCTCCTCGAACAGGTCCATGCTCACATAGTCCTCTTCCTTACGGCACGCGGCGCGGGCTTCCATGTAAAGCGCGCGGGCGCCGTACTCGGCCTTGAGATCGCATTCGAGGATCTCCTTGACGTTCTGGCCGATCATGAGCGGGTCGAGACGCTGCATGTTGGGGAAGCCTTCGAGGAAGATGATGCGGGTCACGAGCTTGTCGGCGTGATGCATCTCCTCGATGGATTCCTCGCGCTCCTTCTTGGCGAGCTTGGTGTAGCCCCAGTCGTCGAGGAGCCGGTAGTGTAGCCAATACTGATTGACGGCGGTGAGCTCGCTGGTCAGCGCCTTGTTGAGGTACTCGATGACCGTCGGATTGCCCTTCATTTCGCGATTCTCCTCTCAACCGTGATGTTGATCATGACGTGTTCTGTTCGTTGCGGCTAGTCTTGGTCCCGCTGGCTCTCGAACGGTGACCGGTGAGGGAGCGACGCGGCCGAGCTCGGCCCCTCTTCGTCGTAGCCGACCATGAGCCTGGAAATGTGCGGCAGGCAGTTGCCGCAGGACGGCCGCTTGCCGAGCGCCCGGTAAATCAGACCCGGTGTCAGCACGACGAATGGATCCTTGGTGCGCAACGCCGACACCGTTTCGTGGATATCCTCGGCCGTGATCATGGAGCAGGAGCAAACAATCATGCCTTTTCTACTAAGGCAGCGCGGACGGCTTGTCTTCACGTCCTGCGCCGCAACCAAGTTCAGGGACGGGGGCAGGCTACTGAGGCGAGCCCTCGAGTTAGTTTAGGATCGTTCTAAAGTAGATATTGCGGGCGGGCAAGTGGAGGGCGGCGGAAAGGCGCAGGGCGAACCGTGTCCCGGCGTTTCCACCTTGCGGCCCACGCGCGGGGCCGGTTCCGCTTAGCACCTCATAAACCACGCCGTTTAGCCGAGTTTTAAGTCGGATATGCCATGCTTCCCCGAAATAAAGAACGACAAAGAAGAACCAAACAGCGGGGGCGTGTCATGCAAGCGCAGGACTTTCAGGCGAACGATCTGTTCGCGCAGATCCAGGGTCTCGTTCAGGCTCTAACGGCGGAGCGTCAGGCACGCGAAGCCGCCGAAGCGGCCGATGCGGCCAAATCCGGTCTTCTCACAATCGTCGGCCACGAGCTGCGCGCGCCTATGGAGGCGGTGGTCGCCATGGCCGAGCTCCTGCTCGACAGTGAGCTCGATGCCGCGCAGCGCCGCAATACCGAGACACTGGTGCAGTCGACGCGGAGCCTATTGTCCTCGCTTACCGAGGTGGTCGATTTTGCCACGCTCGAGGACGGTGAAGCCGAGCTCGCCACCGAGCGCTTCGATCTGCATGCGTTGGTAAAGAGCGCGGCTACCGAGCTTCAGGCGCGGGCCTGCGAAAAAGGGCTGACGACCGGGGTCGATATGGCCGCCAACTGCCCGCGCTTCATCATCGGCGACGAGGCGCGTGTGCGTCAGGTGCTCATGGGCCTGATCGAGGCCTCGCTGCAATCGACATCGGAAGGCTCCATCAGGCTCTATGTCAGCATCAACGATGCCGAGACGCCGTTCACGGTTCGCTTCGACGTCACCGATACGGGCGCGGGTTTGTGCGCGGCCGAGCGGGCCAGGTTATTCCAGCCGATGGCCGATACGTCTCGCGCCGGCGGCAAGCTCGGTCTGCCGACCGCGCGGCTGCTCGCCGAAGCGATGGGCGGCGAAGCCGGCTGCGACAGCGTGTCCGGTCAGGGCAGCCTCTATTGGTTCACCTTCCGGGCCGTCACCGCGGCGGAGGAGACTACTGCGATCGAAGGCGCGCAGAGCAAACCTGCCGCCTCGAATGGCACGCTGTCGGGTCACGTGCTCGTCGTCGAGGACAACTCGGTCAACCGCATGCTGATCGGGACCTATCTCGATGAATTCGGCCTGACCTACGAGGTGGTCGGCAACGGCGCCGCGGCGCTCATGTGCCTCGTGGCACGACCCTACGATCTCATCCTCATGGACACGGTGCTGCCGGACTATGACGGCCTCAAGATCGCCAAGCAGATCCGGGCGTTGCACGCGCCCTCGGCGGAAGTGCCGATCGTGGGGATTGCCGCGCGGGGCGCCGAGGACGACAACCTCGCCTATGTCCTCGCCGGCATCAACGCGCGCGTGGCGAAGCCGATCCAGGGCCGCGCGCTCCACGCGGCGCTGGTGCCGTTCCTCGCGGGCAAAGACGAGCCTGTGCGGGCCGCCAAAGCGAGCTAAAGCCGGGCCTAAGGCGCGTCAGACGTTGTCCATCAGCACGCCGGCGAGCAGGATCAGATAGGCGATCAGCAATAGGCCGAGACCGTAGCCGGTGAAGATCGGCAGCGGCACGATCATGCCAATGACGACCAGGACGGCGATGACGACGGAGACGAGGAAGGTCTCCCGGCGCGGTGTGCTCAGTTTGAAGTCCATGATGCTCCCCCTTGGCCAAACGCCCGAAAGAGATTCGGCGTTGGGGCGAGTTTAGCGGCAAAGCCCGGCCGCTGTCATCGCCCAGCCAACGGGAGATTTCTTAGAGCGGCACCTTTTCCTTGGCCTTGAGCGGCGGCACGGGGACGCCGGCTTCGGCCAGGACCTCGACCTTCTGGTCCACGAGATTGACGATGCCGGTCATGATCTCGTTGAGCTGGAAGTCCTTGGGCGTATAGACCGCCGCGGCGCCGCACTGCTTCAAGATGTTGACGTCCTCGGCCGGGATGATTCCGCCGACCACGACCGGCACGTCGCCCATCCCCGCCTCGCGGAGCTTCTGCACGACGTCGCGCACGAGCGATACGTGCGAGCCGGAGAGGATGGAGAGCCCGACCACATGGGCCTTGGCCTCTTTCGCCTGTTCGACGATCTGGGCGGGCGTGAGCCGGATGCCGTCATAGATGACATCCATGCCGACGTCGTTGGCGCGCACGGCGATCTGCTCGGCGCCGTTGGAGTGACCGTCGAGGCCCGGCTTGCCGACGACGAAGGTGAGCGTGCGGCCGAGCTTGCCCGACACCTGGGCCACGAGCTCCTTCACCTCCTTCAGCCGCTCCTCGTCGATCGCGTGCTTGGCGCCGATGCCGGTCGGTGCGCGGTACTCGCCGAACACCTCGCGCAAGACCCCGCCCCACTCGCCGGTGGTGACGCCCGCTTTGGCGGCGGCGATCGACGGCGGCATGATGTTGAGGCCTTCGCTCGCGGCCTCCTTCAGATCGCGCAGCGCCTGACGCACGGCGGCCTCGTCGCGCTGCTGACGCCAAGCTTGCAGCGCCGCGATCTGCTCGATCTCGACCGTCTCCGGCACGGTGAGGATGCCTTCGGCGCCGGAATCGAGCGGCGATTCTTCCGTCTCGGTGTACCGGTTGACGCCGACCAGCACCTGATCGCCGCGCTCGATGGCGGCGACGCGCGCGGCGTTCGAGGCGATCAGCGCCTCCTTCATGTAGTCGATGGCGGCGACGGCGCCGCCCATGGCGTCGAGCTTGGCGAGCTCGGCGCGGGCTTGTTCCTTCAGTTCCTCGACCTTGCGGTCGATCACCTCGGAGCCGTCGAAGATGTCGGCATATTCGAGAAGGTCGGTCTCGTAGGCGACGATCTGCTGAAGCCGGAGCGACCATTGCTGGTCCCAGGGACGCGGCAGGCCGAGCGCCTCGTTCCAGGCGGGCAGCTGCACGGCGCGGGCGCGGGCGTTCTTCGACAGCACCACGGCGAGCATCGACAGCAGGATGCGGTAGACGTTGTTCTCGGGCTGCTGCTCGGTGAGCCCCAGCGAATTCACCTGCACGCCATAGCGGAAGCGGCGGAGCTTCGGGTCTTCGACGCCATAGCGGTCGCGCGCGATCTCGTCCCACAGATCGACGAAGGCGCGCATCTTGGAGACCTCGGTGATGAAGCGCACGCCGGCATTGACGAAGAAGCTGATGCTACCGACGACGCGGGAGAAGTCCTCCTCCGCGACCTCGCCCGAGTTCTTCACCTCGTCGAGGACGGCGATCGCCGTGGCGAGCGCGAAGGCGAGTTCCTGCGCCGGCGTCGCGCCGGCTTCCTGCAAATGGTAGGAGCAGACATTCGTCGGATTCCACTTCGGCATCTCGCGGTTGGTGAAGACGATGACGTCCTTGATGAGACGCAGCGAGGGCACCGGCGGGAACACATACGTGCCGCGCGACAGATACTCTTTGAGGATGTCGTTCTGCACCGTGCCGGTGAGCTTCGTGCGATCGGCGCCTTGCTCGTCGGCGAGTGAGACATAGAGCGCCAGCAGCCACGCGGCCGTGGCGTTGATCGTCATCGAGGTGTTCATCGCGTCGAGCGGGATGCCCTCGAGCAGATGGCGCATGTCGCCGAGATGGGAGACGGGCACGCCGACCTTGCCGACCTCGCCGCGGGCGAGCGCCTCGTCGGGGTCGTAGCCGGTCTGGGTCGGCAGATCGAAGGCGATCGAAAGGCCGGTCTGCCCCTTTGTGAGGTTCTTCCGGTAAAGCTCGTTCGAGGCCTTGGCCGTCGAATGGCCCGCATAGGTGCGGAACATCCAAGGCTTATCGCGTTTGGTTTTGCCGTCTGCCATTCGCTGTCTCCGGGCGCACTTTTCAGCGCATGTTGGCCCTATCGAAGCACGGGCGCCCGCCTCAGCGCAACGTCGAGGGAGCGCGCTCTCAAGCCCCTATTCCATGGACCGGAAAGGATATCAAACCCCTTCCATGGGAATGCCGAACACCACCACGGTTAGGGCCACGGCGGCGAGCACCAGAAAGGCGGCGGTGTAGAGCTCGCGACGGCGTAAGCCCGGGGTCTTCAGGGCGACGCCGGCGGCGACCACGCATTGCATCAGGTAGAACAGGGCAAACGCCCGCGAAGCCAGCGTGATCACGCCGAAAATGTCGAGCGACCAGGTCAGTCCGATGCCGATCAGGGCGATGACCGGATAAGCGTGCCGGTGGTCGATCCTCTGGCCGCTGACCTGCTCGATGAGGCCGCCGGCGCCGATGGCGTCGGCGACGGCGGCGGAGAGCTGAGCGAACACCGCGCCGATCACGATCAGATAGACCAGGCTCGAGGCGGCGGGCTCGAGCACGGTGATGATGCCGGTGGCGTCGCCGTTGAGGGCCTTGGGATCGTCGACCGCGGCCGTCGCCAGAAGAAAGAAGACAATGTAGATCGCCCCGGACAGCCATTGCGCATAGCGCATGGTGCGGACGCGTAGCTCGGGCGGATAGGCGCCGGCGAGAAAGCGCGACGTCTCGAAGCCCTGCACGACCACGAGCAAGCCGAACACGACCCTGAGCGCGTGCCAGTCGAATGGCTTGGTATGCTCCACCACGTGCCAGGTGCCGTTCAGGAATAAGTCGATATTGAACCAGGCGAGCGCGG
>CAVQXI010000018.1:0-48396 GCA_963717875.1 uncultured Alphaproteobacteria bacterium | reverse complement strand
TAGGGCAAGACGCGCGACAGATTGCTACGGGCTCGGTTGATCTCGTCCAGCTTGCGACAGCTTAACGTCCTGGATGACGATTCTTGGCTTCAGGCGGCGTCTCCTTCGTGGTTCGGTCTTTGGCCGCGTCACCGTCTGAAGCGCCAGGGCTACGCTTAAGCTAAACGAGAGGTATCCCGCCGGAATGGGGGTGCCTTTTTTTGAGCCACTAGTTCCGCCCCCGGCGTCGTCTGATCAGCATCGGCACGTACTCGATCGGGTACAGTGCGAAGGGCAGAGATCTAGGAGAGGTCTGCGAGCTCGACTACGGCGCCCAGCCACTACTCCTAAGGCGCCGCCGCATCAGACCCCATTACGTGTCCAGGTATCGAGGCAGGAGCTGCGACCTGTTGCATCAAGTCGTTGTTCCACTCGCCTTCGACCTTCAAATGGGCGGTAGCGCCGAGAATGACGGCTTCGATCAGGTTATGATTGAGGTAGGCATAAAGGCCGGGCTGAAGGAATGTGTAGAGTGCCGCCGCTGCTGATCCGCCACGGATAAACCAGGTTTCCAGGTTCGTCTCTGGGGCGTTGGAGAATTTGCCACTCTGCCACACATGATCGCCATGGCCGCCGATGAGATGTGGGCGCGTGTCGCGATTGGCCTGCGAATGAACGATCAGCACCGTCTCGCCGACTTTGCGAGTCAACGCGTTGTCACCTGTCAGCGCACCGACCTTGCCGTTGAAAACGACATGGCTCGGAACCAGCTTGCGCATGATCTCGATGGTTTCGCCAAATGCCTCAAGGGGTGAGGCGTAAGTCTTGAAGTTCCCTTCCTCATCGCGCGGGATGTAGAAATCGCTCTCACCGATATAGTAGACGCGGTCATAACGGAGCGGCTTACCATTACCGTCCGTGAGCCCTTCACGCGGCAACACCATGATGGCACCGCTCATCCCAGATACGACATGCCATGGGATCATCACGCCACCAGGCGCGCAGTGATAGACGAACACCGCCGGGACGTGTCGCTTTCCAACGCAATATGACCTGCTGTCCAGGATTGACGAGCGTAAGCCCCCCGCCGCCAAGAGCGCCGGTGGACGCATGAAAATCGATGTTGTGCGTAAGCTTGTTAGTGGGAGGATTGACCAGCGTAAGCTCGACGTAGTCGCCTTCGTGCACAACGATCAGTGGCGCCGGAATAGATCCGTTATAGGTCATCGCCTGCATCTTGGTGCCTGCGTCGTCCACCACGACCTCCTTCTCCTGGATTACGAGCGTGACCTCCATGATCTTCGGGGGCTCCTTGGTCGCCTGCTCATGCGGATGCACGAATGGGGGCGCCACCAGGTCTATTTTCTGTCTCTCCAGCGACGCATTTTCAGGTGACTCGGCGGCAGGCGCATCCTGAGCGCCGGCGGAAGTTGGATGAACGATGGCTGCGGCAGCTGCGATGGCTGCGCCCTTCAATGCGATGCGTCTCGTGATCATTGTCTTTGCCTTCGTTGATGTGACCGGCGAACGGGCTATTCAGCCAGACGCGGGTAATGCCAAGCCGGAGAAACTTCAGCTCTGGATGGTCAGGCATGACTGGAAGAACGCCGCATTAGGACAGAAGTCCGCAGAGCCTCGCTGCCCTTCACTTGCCAGCCAATGGCGGCATACCCCTTCGTGCACGCAGTAGCGGCATTTGGCACGGGCCTCGATGAAGGCGAGCCCACCATCCACGCGAAGCGCCGCAAGGACATCCACCCCGCGCGTCTCCATCATCCGGTCCATCAGCTTGTATCGCTGAAGCAATTCCTCATGCGTCGGCCACAGTAGCCTTGAATTTGCCATCACTCACCTCCCGGTTTCTGTGAGTACACGGCCAGCGAGCAAGCTCCCTTCTAAGCAAGAGGCCAGGCGGCTGTCGTTGCTCTACGTCAAGCTCGCGGTACAAAAAGCTCCGCGGAGGCCGCTCAGCCGGCCTAACTGCGGTCCGAGCCGCGGCCCAAGCAACATCGGCGCGTACTCGAAAAGGAACAGGCCGAAGGCCGCGATCCACGCGATGGCTGCAAATTCGAGCAGACCGCCATAGGCCTGCGGGAAAGCTCCGGCTGCGATGCGCAACGCGGAAGCGGCAATCATCATCGCGTAAGTGACGACCGTGAGCGTCGATGCCGTGAGTGTGCGGCCTGTGTGGCCACGCGTGGCCCGTGTCATGACGGCAAGTGTCATGATGCCGATGGCGCCGACGGTCCAGACATGCATGGCCGCGGTGCCGGCAAGAGCGTGCGGCTCGAAGATGGAGATGGCACCAAGCAGAAAGCCAAGCGGGACAAAGCCATAGCCGAGATGCAGGACGAAAACGAGAGGCTCGCGCCACGCATACGGGCCTGCCCAACGCCATAGGCGCAAAGTCTGAAGGAGTGCGACAATCAGGAATAGAGACGCCCGTCGCCATGGCTCCGGGACTTAAGATCCACAGGGCGAGCGCCACACCGGAAACGATAAGCGTTGCAATATCGAACCGGTTGAATGAAACGGGCAGACGCGCCGACCCCATCCGCAACAGCCAGGTGTGGGTGAAGCTCGGGACGATGCGCCCGCCGATCAGCATGATGAGCCCGATCAGCGCCGCCACCCCGACGCGGCTTGCGGCGCTCGCGGTTCCCGTGCTCAGCACTTCGGCGTGAAAGCCGATGTCGGCGGCAGCCAGGAGCGCGACAAGGACGAGCGGCTTCAGGTTGCGCCAATTGCGGCCGACCACGACCTCGCGGGCCATGAGCAGCAAGAGGCACGGAAGAAACAGACTGTCGAGCACCACAGCCGGCCACGGCCCTGTCAATCCGGTGACAAGAAACGCGACACGCGCCGTGCACCAGAGGAGAAACAGGAGAACGAGTCGCCAGCCGGACACCGGCAGACGCCCGGTCCAATTGGGGACCGCGGTCAGCAGAAAACCGGCCACGACAGCCGCACTGTACCCGAAGATCATCTCGTGGGCGTGCCACGCGAGAGCGCCGTACCCTTCGGCCAGACGCCACAGTCCTGCGAGCGACCCGATCCAAAGGGCCATGGCGATGACGGCCCAAACGCCCGCGCCGAGGAAGAACGGCCGGAAACCATAGCTGAAAAGCGGAACGAGGCCGTTGTCGGTTGCGCGTCTGCGGGCTCCGCTCGCTTCCGCCTCGAGGCTGCGTTGCATCACCTCGCCTTCCCGGAGATTTGGCTTGCTTTGGGCTGACTGTAACGGACGGGGCGCGGACTCGATGTTGATGCAACGCAAGCTCGGGTTCAGTTAGGGCGCGTTCGTCCGTTTTCCCTGAAACTCTCGTGGCGCTCGGCAACATCGGTCAGACCTTGCACGTCGCGAACGACGATCTTGCGGCGCCCGACGGTAACGAGGCCTGCGTTTTCCCAGGCACCTAGAACTCGGCTGACTGAATGAAAGGTCGTTCCAGAGGCCTGGGCGAGATCCTGCTGCGTAATAGGGAAGTCGATCAGCATTCCCTCTTCGGTCTTACGGCCGGATTGCGCAATCAGCCGCAGCAGCGTGTGCGCCACACGATGCTCGACCTCCTCGGTCGACAATTCCTTGAGCCTGGTATGAGCCTCTTGCAACCGGTCACCCATCATCTGCATGACGTTGGTGGCCAAGGAAGGATGGGCCGCCATGACGCCATCCCAGATTTCGCTCGGCCAGACCAGGGTGATGCTATCAATGACGGCGGTCGCCGTAGCCGGATAGTCCTCGCGGCGGAGTGCCTTGGCGATCCCATAGATGTCCCCGGGACTGACGAAGCGGATGAGGACTTGTTGCCCGTGAGGCGTGACTTTCACCACCTTGAGGCGGCCATGCAACAGCACGAAGAAGGAGTTGGCGATCTCTCCCTGCTGGAAGACAGAGCTTCCCTGGGGGATGCGCTGCGCCTTGGCATGGGCAATGACGTCGTCAAGCTCGGCATCGCCCATGGCGCTGAAGATCGGCAGCGCATGGATAAGGCTACGGTCAAGTTTTGCCATTCCCCGGGCCTTCCTTTCTGGGTCAGCCCGTGAGGGTAGCGACCACCACGGCAGAAGGTCAAACAGCCCGTTCGGCCACTGACGTTGGGTTCAGGGGCCGCGGGTCAGCCGCGCGCTCAATATCAGGAAGGGACGGCCGCCGTCAGTTGACCTGGTGCTCCGACGCGCCGGCAAGGGCTATTCCGGTGATCTGGGCCTTGGAAACGAGGCGCGCGACATACTGGGCCGTGGCGCGACGCATGACATTCTCTCGGAGGTAGTCCGCGATCCGGTCAGCGACGAGATCGAAGGGCAACGCGGTTCCGTCGATCCTGCGGTCCAGGCGGAGGATGTGTAGACCGTAGGGCGTTCTGACCGGCGCTTCGCTGATGCCTCCGGGTGTCAGCGCCGAAAGCGCTTGCTCGAATTCGGGGGTCGTCTGGCCGGAGGTGATCTGGCCCAAATTGCCGCCTTGGGTGGCAGACGGACAGGCAGAGTGAATCCGCGCCAATTCGCCGAACCGGTTCGGCTGTCGCCTAAGCTCGGCGAGCGCCAGGCCTGCGTCGCGCTCGGCCAGCGCATAGTCCTCCGCCTGATCTTCTCGAGCTGCAAACAGAATGTGGGCTGCCTCGAAGATCGTCTCCGAGCGAAAGCGATGCTGGTTCTGCTCATAGTAGCGCCGGCAGTCCTCGTCACACGGCTCGGGAGTCGTGACTTCTCGTTCAATCAAGCGTCGGATCAGCGCTTCGTCCTCGGTTTCACGCTGCCCGTTATCGCTCTTGCGCGGGGCCGGCTCAATCCCGAGGCGGTGCGCCTCCTGGAGAAGCAGCTCGCGGACCACAAGCGCGCGCGCCGCCGCCTGCCAGGCTGCAATCGGTTTAGACGCCGGATGGTGCTGCACCTCGCGCGCGATGGCGTCGTGCGGAATCTCCACTCCGTTGACACTCACTGGAGAGCGTTCGGGGAGCGTATCGAGTGTGTGAGCGGTGCACGTCACGGCGCTTACTCCGCCGGTACAGGACGATCACTGGGGCGTCGCGGCGGAAGTCCTTGCTGCCCGCCGTAAGCCCCGACCTGCTGCCGCGTACGGACCACCTGGTAGCCGCGCCGCCCGAGATACCACACGGGCGCGCTCCAGACATGGACGAGGCGCGTGAACGGGAAGACGAGGAAGATCGTCATGCCGAGGAACAGATGCAGCTTGAAGATTGGATTCGCGTCAGCGATCAGCGACGCCACACCGGGCTGCAACGTCACAATGCCTTGCGCCCAAGTCATGAACTTAAGCATCTCACTGCCATCCAAATACTGGAGCGAGATCGGAATGGTGGCGAGGCCCAAGGTGAGCTGAACGTAGAGCAGCAAGAGGACGGCAATGTCGCCGAATGACGAATTGTTCCGGATACGCGCATCGAAAAGCCGCCGATGCACAAGCAGCGTCAAGCCGATGAAACAAGCGACGCCGGCAACACCCCCAACGACGATCGCCATCATCTGCTTGAAGCCGTGTGAAATGCCGAGGAAGTTGAACACGGCAATCGGCGTCAGCAGGCCAACGAAATGGCCGATGAAGATGATGAGAATGCCGAAATGGAAAAGATTGGAGCCCCAGGTGAGCTGCTTGCGCCGCAGGAGCTGAACTCGATCCCGATCGCCACGTGTATTGCTCACGGTCAAAGCGCACAAGGCTGCCGAAGAGGAAGACAGCGATGCAAAGATAAGGATACCAGCCAAAGAGAAATTGGTTGATGGCATCACTCATGGCGCCTCTCCCTTCATCGGCACATCGGAGACCGGGCGCCTGCCGGCTCGGATCTGGGCCACAAGCCGGTCCTTGCAGCTTGGCACGGCACCGGGACCAAAGCTCACCGCCTCCTCCTCCCATTGGGCATCGAGCGCAGCGAAATCGTTAGGGTCGGTGTCGGCGTCTTCCGGCACGACCTCCATAAGGGATGCATCGGCTGCAGGCTCGGCGAGCACTTCCAGCGTCCGAAACACGGCCGCATAAGGTGCATCGCGCTTCTCCAGGCGCTCGGCTAGCGCGGCGAAGATATGCGCGGGTTGGCCTAGAAGCTGGCGCGCTTCCGCGAGTGGGCGCGTCGAAAGGAACTCGAGAAACGCCGGCAAGTAGTCCGGAAGCTCGCTCGTGCTGAAACTGAGCCCATTCTGCTCATACAGGCTCTTGAGGTCGATCATCGCCTGGCCGCGGTCGCGGCTCTCGCCATAGACGTGCTCGAAGAGGTGCAAGGACAAGGACCGCGTGCGATCGAACAGCTCGACATAACGCTCCTGCAAGTCATAGACGTCGGCTTGCGCCACCTCCTCGATCAGCGCGTCGAGAGAAGCGCGGCTCTCGGACAACAGGAGCTTCTCCTCGTCGAGCACGCTCACGAGATCCGGCGCAGCTTTCTGCAGGGCTTCGTCAGGATAGCTGAGCAGCGCCGAGAGAACTTTGAAGGTCTTCATCATCAGGCGACCTCCAGCGGAGTTTTGTGCTTCTTCGGGGACCCGAACAGGTTGGCCTCCGTCGTTCCGCCCGAGCAGCCGTTCCCGAAAGAGAAGCCGCAGGAGCCGCGGATGTCATAGGCATCCTCGCTGAGCTCGCGATGCGCCGTGGGAATGACGAAACGGTCTTCGTAGTTGGCGATGGCCATGATTTCGTACATGTCATCGATCATCTCGACCGTCCAGGCCCACGCGGTGGGCGATGCTCTCGTCGATCACGCCGTCGACGGTTTTGGCGCGCATATAGGCGCGCATGGCCAGCATGCGCTCTAGTCCCAGCGCGACCGGCTCTTCATCTCCGGCAGTCAGCAAATTAGCGAGATATTGGAGCGGGATGCGGAGGCTGCGGACATCCGGCATCTCACCGTCAAAGCCGATCTTGCCGGTCTCCGCCGCCGCGTTGATTGGCGACAGCGGCGGCACGTACCAGACCATCGGCAGTGTGCGGTATTCGGGGTGCAGCGGAAACGCGACCTTCCAGTCCATGGCCATCTTCCACACCGGCGAGTGGGTGGCGGCGTCGAGCCAGTTATCGGGCACGCCATCGACGCGGGCTTGCGCGATCACCTCCGGATCGTTGGGATCGAGAAAGATCGAGAGCTGCGCCTCGTAGAGGTCTTGCTCGTCCGCAACGCTTGCCGCCTCTTCGATGCGATCGGCGTCGTAGAGCACCACGCCGAGATAGCGGATGCGGCCGACACACGTTTCGGAGCAAACCGTGGGCTGACCGGCCTCGATGCGGGGGAAGCAGAAGATGCATTTCTCCGACTTGCCGCTAGACCAGTTGTAGTAGATTTTTTTGTACGGGCAGCCAGAGACGCACATGCGCCAGCCGCGACACTTGTCTTGATCGATCAAGACGATGCCGTCTTCCTCACGCTTGTAGATAGCGCCAGACGGACACGCAGCGACGCAGGCCGGGTTGAGACAGTGCTCGCACAGCCGCGGCAGATACATCATGAAGGTGTTCTCGAACTGCCCGTATATTTCCTTCTGCACGCCCTCGAAATTCACGTCGGCCGAGCGTTGGGCAAACTCGCCACCAAGGATCTCCTCCCAATTCGGACCCCATTTGATCTTCTCCATCCGCTCGCCGCTGACGAGCGAACGCGGCCGCGCGGTCGGCATGGCCTGCAGCTCCGGCGCCTTTTGCAGATGCTGGTAGTCGAAGGTAAAGGGCTCGTAATAGTCGTCGATCTCGGGCAGGTCAGGATTGGCAAAGATATTGGCGAGCACGCGCCATTTGGCGCCAATCCGGGGCTCGATCTTGCCGTTCCGCTTGCGGCGCCAGCCGCCGTTCCAGCGCTCCTGGTTCTCCCACTCCTTGGGATAGCCAATGCCGGGCTTGGTCTCGACGTTGTTGAACCAGGCATATTCCATGCCTTCGCGGCTGGTCCACACGTTCTTGCAAGTGACCGAACACGTATGGCAACCGATGCACTTGTCGAGGTTCAGCACCATGGCGATTTGAGCGCGGACTTTCATTCTGCGGCCTCCAGTCGGGACGTTTCAGGGGCCTCGTCCGCGGCGGGCCGTTCGAGCCAGTCGACCTCCGCCATTTTGCGGATGATGACGAATTCGTCGCGATTTGAGCCGACAGTGCCATAGTAGTTGAACCCGTAGGACTGCTGGGCATAGCCGCCGATCATGTGCGTCGGCTTGAGCACTGCCCGTGTCACCGAGTTGTGGATGCCGCCGCGCTGGCCGGTTTGCTCGGAGCCAGGCACGTTCACGATCTTCTCCTGCGCGTGATACATCATGCACATGCCTTCCTTGACGCGCTGGGAGACGACGGCGCGGGCAACGAGCGCGCCGTTGGTGTTGAAGGCCTCGATCCAGTCATTGTCGACGATGCCGGCCTTTTGAGCATCGACTTCGCTGATCCACACGATCGGACCACCGCGCGACAGCGTCAGCATCAAGAGATTATCGGTATAGGTGGAGTGGATGCCCCATTTCTGGTGGGGGGTGATGAAGTTGAGCACGACCGATTTATTGCCATTGGGCTTGCGGTCGATGACCGGCTTCACGGTCTTGGTGTCGATCGGCGGGCGATAGACGCACAAGCCCTCACCGAAGGCGCGCATCCATAAGTGATCTTGATAGAGCTGCTGCCGCCCGGTGAGCGTCCGCCATGGAATCAGCTCGTGCACATTGGTGTAGCCGGCGTTGTAGCAGACCTTCTCCGACTCCAAGCCAGACCAGATCGGCGACGAGATGATCTTGCGCGGCTGGGCCACTACGTCGCGAAAGCGGATCTTCTCGTCCTCCTTGTGGAGGGCGAGATGGGCGAGCCCGCGGCCGGTGGTCTTCGACAAGGAGTCCCACGCCTTGACCGCGACCTCGCCATTCGTCTCCGGCGCGAGCGTGAGGATCACCTCAGCTGCGTCGATATCGCTATCAATACGCGCCAAGCCCTTGGTCGCCCCCTCTTCCTCGACCTCCCCGTTGAGACGCTTGAGGAACTCAACCTCGTGCTCCGTCTTCCAATTGATGCCCTTGCCGCCATTGCCGAGTTTGCTCATAAGCGGCCCGAGCGCGGTGAAGCGCTTGTAGAGATTTGGATAGTCGCGCTCGACCACCGTGACCTGCGGCATGGTCTTGCCGGGGATTGGATCGACCTCTCCCCGTTTCCAATCCTTCACGTCGAGCGCTTGGGCGATCTCGCCGGGCGTATCGTGCATGATCGGGGTCAACACCACGTCCTTCTCGACGCCCAGTACTTCCGGCGCCACCTCGGAGAAGGCTTTGGCGATGCCCTTGTAGATCTCCCAGTCGTTGCGCGCGCCCCAAACCGGATCGACCGCGGATGTCAGCGGGTGGATGAAGGGATGCATGTCGGAGGTGTTGAGATCGTTCTTTTCGTACCAGGTGGCCGTCGGCAGCACGATGTCGGAATACATGCAGGTGGTCGACATGCGGAAGTCGATGGTGACGAGCAGGTCGAGCTTTCCCTCCGGCGCCTCGTCGTGCCACTCGACCTCTTGGGGTTTCTGCGCTCCGGTCGTGCCCAGGTCCTTGCCCATCACGCCGTTCGACGTGCCGAGCAGATGCTTCAGAAAATATTCGTGCCCCTTGCCCGAGGCGCCCAAAAGGTTGGAGCGCCAAACGAACATATTGCGCGGCCAGTTGGCCGGCTTGTCCGGATCCTCGCAGGAGAGCGCGAGCTCACCGGATTTAAGCGCGGCGGCAACGTAATCCTTCGGCTCCTTACCGGCGGCCGCAGCCTTGGCCGCGATCGAAAGAGGGTTCGTCTCGAGCTGTGGCGCGGACGGCAGCCAACCCATGCGTTCGGCGCGCACATTGTAGTCGATCAGGGCCCCGTCCCAAGGGCCGGCCGGCGCAGTGGGCGAGAGAATCTCCGACACGTCGAGCGTCTCGTAGCGCCACTGATCGGTGTGGGCATAGAACGACGACGTGGAGTTCATCTGCCGCGGCGGACGGCCCCAATCCAACGCGAAGGCGAGCGGGAGCCAGCCGGTTTGCGGACGCAGCTTCTCCTGCCCAACATAATGCGACCAGCCGCCGCCCGACTGACCGACGCAGCCGCACATCACCAGCATGTTGATGATGCCGCGGTAGGTCATGTCCATGTGGTACCAATGGTTCACGCCGGCGCCCAGAATGACCATGGAGCGCCCATTGGTCTTTTCGGCGTTGGTCGCGAACTCCCGGGCGATGGTGACGATCTGCTCGCGCGGCACGCCGGTGATCTTCTCCGCCCAGGCAGGGGTATAGGGCTCCACATCGTCGTAAGACGCGGCAAGATGCTCGCCGCCGAATCCCTGATCGACGCCGTAATTCGCCATGAAGAGATCGTAGACGCTGGCCACCAGCGCCTCGCCATCCTTCAACTGCAGGCGCTTGGCGGGCACCCGGCGCATCAGCACGTCCGGGTGGTTGGTGCCTGCGAAATGATCGTGCTCGCGGTTGCCGAAATAGGGGAAAGCCACATCGGCGATCTCGTCGCGTATCTCGGCGAGCGAAAGCTGAAGCTTTGTCTCCCGGCCCTTGCCGTCCTTCTCCTCGAGGTTCCACTTGCCTTGATCGCCCCAGCGGAACCCGACGGCGCCGCTCGGCGCCACGACCTCGCCCGAGATTTCGTCATAAGCGAGCGTCTTCCATTCGGGGTTGGCAGTCTCGCCCAAAGCCCCGTCCAAATCGCTGGCGCGGACGAACCGCTCCGGTACCAGCCGACCGTCATTCTCAACGAGGCGGACGAGCATTGGCATGTCGGTGTATTTGCGCGCGTAGTCGGCGAAATAAGGAACCTGGCGCTCGACGTGGAACTCGCGGGCAATGACATGGCCCAGCGCCATGGCAAGCGCCGCATCTGTGCCCTGCTTCGGATGCACCCAAAGGTCGGCGAACTTCGCGGCCTCCGAATAGTCGGGCGTGACCACGACGCTCTTGGCACCGCGGTAGCGCGCCTCGGTGTAGAAGTGGGCGTCGGGGGTGCGCGTCTGGGGGACATTCGATCCCCACAGGATCAGAAATCCGGAATTGTACCAGTCCGCGCTTTCGGGAACGTCGGTCTGCTCGCCCCAAGTCTGAGGAGATGCGGGCGGTAGGTCGCAATACCAATCGTAGAACGACATGCACACGCCGCCGAGCAGGGACAGATAGCGCGAGCCCGCCGCATAACTCACCATCGACATCGCCGGGATCGGCGAGAAGCCGAACACGCGATCCGGCCCGTGGGTTTTCACCGTGTAAGCATTTGCCGCGGCGATAATCTCATTGACCTCGTCCCAGCCCGCTCGCACGAAGCCGCCAAGACCGCGCTTTTTGACATAGGCAGCGCGCTTAGTGGGATCCTCGACGATCGAGGCCCAAGCGGCGACGGGGGTGCGGACCATGCGGGCCTCGCGCCACAGCTTGAGCAGGCGCGAGCGAACCAGCGGATACTTCACCCGATTGCCGGAATAGAGGTACCAGGAATAGCTGGCCCCACGCGAGCAACCGCGCGGCTCGTGATTGGGGAGCTCAGGCCGCGTACGCGGATAGTCGGTCTGCTGCGTTTCCCAAGTGACGATGCCGCCTTTGACGTAGATCTTCCATGAGCAGGAGCCGGTACAATTGGCGCCATGGGTAGAACGGACGATCTTGTCGTGCTGCCAGCGCTTGCGATAGCCGTCTTCCCAGCGCCGGTCCTCGCGTGTGACGACCCCATAGCCATCTGAAAAATCGTCAACGACGCGGTTGAAGAAGGTAAGGCGGTCGAGGAAGTAGCTCATCATGCCTCCCTCAGCTCAGCGATTACCGAGCCGATAGCCTAACGCGGCCACTGGTCAGAAACCACCGAGGAGATGCAAATTCGCAGGGCACGAGCCGCCCTAGTAAGGGCTTGATAATGGCTGGCGGCACCGTTTCGAACGTTGATGCGCGTCAAGTTAGAGCCCTAACTCGGTTTGGTCCTTCCCCGCCACTTCAAGAGATGACTGATCCCAGGCTTGGCAACGGTAACCCGAGGCTCCTCAAGGGGTCTGTTGCCTGGGGGTGGGACAATGTCCGCTTAGGGTCAAAAGCTGGCGTAAAGGCTTGCTGGCTGGCATATCCGCTTCGTGCCAGAAGCGGACGGTTGAGCACTCGCCTAGGACCTACCAGAGCCCGAGGACGCCACCCGCCAAGAGAACGAAAAAAAAGTTGGACACGCCACCTTTCCCACTTGAAAAAGCCATAGACCTCGATGAAATGACGTGCGCTTTTTGACGGGTCCAGCGTCGGCGGCTGGCGCCACCATCGACCCGGTCAAAGCCCCGGAGGGGTCGCAGATCTCATGAAGTTGCAGACTGGCGAGGCCGAAGAGCCTCCGAGTTGCCCGCAGGCGGCACACTCACTCCTTTCCAACCCACAGCTTCACATCAACGCTTTGACGCCCGCGGCGCCGCCTGGCCGCGCGCCAAATCTTGGCGTGCTCACGGCGCGCATGGAGCGGTTTCCGGTCGGGCCGAAGACCCGGGCCTTCCGCAAGCGCTACTTCCCGGAGGTCGATCCGGCCCAATGGAACGACTGGCGCTGGCAGGCGCGGAACCGCATCCGCTCGCTCGAGCAGCTTTCGCGCATCTTCGTGCTCTCGGACGACGAGGCCGACGCGGTCACCCGCCACCAGGGATCATTGCCGCTCGGCATCACGCCCTATTACGCGAGCCTCATGGCGCGGGACGATCCGCTGGAGCCTCTCCGCCGGACGCATATCCCGGTCGGCAGCGAGTACCTCAAGACTTCCCGGCGAGGCGGACGACCCGCTCGGGGAGGACGGCCATAGCGCCGTGCCGGGCCTCGTGCACCGCTACCCCGACCGCGTGCTGTTCCTGGCCACCGGCTTCTGCTCGACCTATTGCCGCTACTGCACGCGCTCGCGCATGGTGGGCGATGCCGGCGGCGACTACTCGTTCAGCCGCCCGCAATGGGAGGACGCGCTCAACTACATCGCTGACAACCCGCAGATCCGCGACGTGCTGATCTCCGGAGGCGACCCGCTGACGCTATCCGACGAGCGGCTCGACTATCTTCTCGGGCGCCTGCGCGGCATCAAGCACGTGGAGTTCGTGCGGCTCGGCACCAAGGTGCCGGCGGTGCTGCCCATGCGCGTGACCCGCTCGCTGATCAAGGTGCTGCGGAAGCATCATCCCTTGTGGATGAGCATCCACTTCACCCATCCGACCGAGCTGTCGCCGGAGGTAACCGAGGCGGTGACGCGTCTCGCCGACGCGGGCGTCCCGCTCGGCAGCCAGACGGTCCTGCTCAGGGGCATCAACGACAGCGTCGACACGCTGAAGACGCTCTATCACGGGCTCCTGATGCGGCGCGTGCGGCCTTATTATCTCTACCAGTGTGACCCGATCACCGGCTCTTCGCACTTCCGCACGAGCATCGACAAGGGGCTCGAGATCATGCGGGGTCTGCGCGGCCACACGACCGGTTATGCCGTGCCGACCTATGTGATCGACGCACCTGGCGGCGGCGGCAAGATCCCGCTCCTTCCCGACTACGTGGTGGGGCGCGAAGGCGACGACCTGATCCTCAAGAACTTCGAGGGCAACACCTACCGCTACACCGATCCTGACGGAACGGTGGGCGCCGACCGGCCGTGCGGGGAGACGTCCTGATGCGCGTCGCCCTCGTCTACGACCTGCGCGACGACTATCGCGCGCTCGGCTTCTCCGAGGAGGTGATCGCGGAGTTCGACTCCGTTGAGACCATCGATGCGCTCGCAGGCGCGCTTCAAGCGCTCGGCTGCGAGCCGGTCCGGGTCGGGCGCGGCCAGGCGCTCGCGGCACGGTTCGTCGCGGGCGACCGCTACGATCTCGTGTTCTCGATCGCCGAAGGCGTGAAAGGCCGCTCGCGTGAGGCGCAAGTGCCAGCGCTCTGCGAGCTGTTCGACCAGCCCTATCTCCTCTCTGACCCGTTGACGCTCGCGGCCTCGCTCGACAAGGCGGTGGCGAAGCGGCTGGTGCGGGAGACGGGCGTGCCGACGCCGGTCTTTGCCGTCGCGGAGACAAGCGCGGCCGAGCTCGTGGCGTGGGACGTATTCCCCGCTTTCGTCAAGCCGCTCGCCGAAGGCACGGGCAAGGGCTGCGAGGCCCGCTCTTTGGTGCACAACGCCCAGGAGCTGCAAGCGGCGGCAATCCGTGTCCTTGAGCGCTTTCACCAGCCGGCGCTGGTCGAGCGCTACCTTGGGGGCCGGGAGTTCACCGTCGGCATTGTCGGCAACGGTAAAGAAGCGCGGGTGATCGGGGTCTGCGAGATCGTGCTGAAGCCCAACGCCGAGGCTAATGTCTACTCGCTGCACAACAAGGAGCTCTGCGAAGACCTCGTCACATACGCCCGCGCCGACGACGCCGAGGCGCGTCTGGCCGGTGTGCGCGCCCTCAAAGCGTATAAGGCGCTCGAGTGCCGGGACGCTGCGCGCATCGACTTTCGGTCCGACGCGCATGGCGAGCCCTATTTCCTGGAAGCCAATCCGCTCGCCGGGCTCAATCCTTGGCATTCGGACTTGCCTATCCTCGCCGCGCAAAACGGGATCGAGTTTGCTAAGCTCATCGGCATGATTCTCGATGCGGGCCTTGCCCGGTATGGAAAGACGCGTCCTGACGGGAAGCGCTTTCGGCGAACCGCCTGATGGGTTCCGGGACCAGAGGGTTCATCCCAGTCCTGCACGCGGCGACGTGCGATCGCCCCGATGAGATCGACACGCAGGTTGCAGCGGAGTTCGTCGCCACGGCCCTGAGAGAGTTCGGCTACGATACCGAGATCGTCGCGCTTCATTCCGATCTTGTGGAGTTGGAGGCGCTGTCCGCACGCCGTCCCCTGCTCGTGTTCAATCTGGTGGACGCGGTCGAGGGCGACGGCAAACTCGCGCCCCTGGTGCCGGCCCGGCTCGACGCGCTCGGTATTCCCTATACCGGGTGCGCCACGAGCGCATGGCGCGAAACGCTGTCGAAGGTCGACACCAAACGCAGGCTGGCCGAGACGGGCTTGCCGACACCCGCATGGTCGGAGGACGGGACCGGGCTCGCGCCCGATGCGCCCGTCATCGTGAAGCCCATATGGGAGCATGGGTCGTTGGGCATGGATGAAGCGTCGGTAGTGCCCGGCGCGGAAGCCCCGCAAGCGATCGCTTCGCGCAATGCCCGCTGGACGACCGAGCATTTCGCCGAGGCCTATGTCGAGGGCCGTGAATTCAACGTGGCGATGTTGGGCAGCGACAGAGGCGTCGAGGTGCTGCCCATCGCGGAGATCACCTTCGAAGACTGGAAAGAGGGGCGCCCGCAGATCGTGGACTATGAGGCCAAGTGGGCGCCAGACAGCGAGGCCTATATCGCGACGCCGCGCCGATTCGGCTTGGAGGAAAGCGCGCCGGCGCTGGCCGCGAGGCTCACGCTGCTCGCGCAGGCGTCCTGGATCTTGTTCGGGCTCAGTTCCTATGCGCGCATCGACTTCCGCGTCGACGCGGAAGGCCGGCCATATATTCTCGAAATCAACGTCAACCCGTGCCTCAGCCCGGATGCGGGCTTTGCCGCCGCCGCCGGAGAGAGCGGCCTTGCCTACGAGGACATGATCGGTCAGATCGTGGAGGCCTCTCGTGCCCCCTTGCATGTCACCGCCTAGACCTGCGCACGCCTGAGATGCTGCGCATCCGCAAAGTCGCCGACGCCACCGCCGCCGCCAACCGCGCAGCCATCGAGGCGGCGCAGAAGATCATGCGCGAGCAGTTCTCCGGTATGCCGGACGAGGACATCGCCAAGCTTCCCGACCAGCTGTCGAATCCGCTGAAGCACCGCTTTGTCTCGAGCCTGTTCGTGGCGGAGAACGGCCGCGACCAGACCCTCGGCGTGGCGCTCTTGCTCTACGTTCCGGACATTGGCTTCTCGTATCTGGAGATCATTTCCACGGCCAAAGGCCGCATGGGGGGCGGGATCGGCGCGGCGCTCTATGAGCGGGTGCGGGAAGAGGCCCGGGCACTTGGCACGCAGCTCTATTTCGAGTGCCTGCCCGACGACCCGGCGCTCAGCCCCAATCCTGAGATCAGGGAGAACAACATCGCGCGACTGAAATTCTACGAGCGCTATGGAGCGCGGCCGATCATCAATACCGCTTATGAGAACTCCTGTGACGCCTGGATCCACCGACCCTCCTTATCTGGTGCTCGATCCGCTGGGCTCGAACGATCTGCCGAGCCGCGACAAGGCGAAGAAGGTGGTGCGCGCCATCCTCGAGCGCAAATACGGCCAGTTGCCCGCCGCCTATGTGCAGACGGTGGTCGACTCGTTCCAGGACGATCCGGTGGTCTTGCGCGCGCCGCGTTATGTGAAGTCACGGCGCGCACCGAAGGGCGAGGTGCGGCTCCCGGGCGCGCCGCGCATCGCGCTCGTTCTCAACGACGAGCACACGCTGCATCACGTGCAGGACCGGGGCTACGTGGAGGCGCCGGTGCGCATCCGCTCGATCATGGCCGAGCTTGAGCCATCGGGCCTGTTCGAGCGTCTGCCGACCAAGCGCTTCTCTGACCGTCATATCCGCGCCGTTCATGACGGGCGGCTCGTCGACTATATCCGTAAGGCCTGCCTGATCGCCGGCTCTAAGAAGTCAATCTACCCGTACGTGTTCCCGGTGCGGAATGCGACGCGGCCGCCGAAAGACGAGACGGTGCTTGCCGGCTATTACTGTATCGACACCTTCACGCCCCTGAACGAGAGCGCCTATCTCGCGGCCCGTTCAGCCGTCGACTGCGCCTTGACCGCGGCGGAGAAAGTGTTGGAAGGGACGGGGCTCGCCTATGCCTTGGTGCGGCCGCCGGGGCACCATGCCGAGACGCATGCATTCGGTGGGTTTTGCTATTTCAATAACGCGGCCGTCGCGGCGAACCTGCTGTCACGCTACGGCAAGGTCGCCATCCTCGACATCGACTATCACCACGGAAACGGCCAGCAGGAGATCTTCTACCATCGCGCCGACGTTCTGACCGTGTCCGTGCACGGTCATCCGAGCTTCGCCTATCCCTATTTCGCCGGGTTCCGCGACGAGACGGGGATTGGTGCGGGCGCCGGCTACAATCTCAACATTCCGCTGCCGGAGCACATCACGCCGGAGCAACATCGCAACGCCGTGGCCGAAGCGCTGCGTCGCGTGAGGCGCTTCGGGCCGGCTTATCTCGTCGTGTCGCTCGGCCTCGATACGGCCCGCGGCGATCCCACCGGCACGTGGCCCAACCGCGCCAAGGACTTCGAGCAGCTTGGCCGCATGATCGGCGAGCAGAACTATCCGACGCTGGTGGTACAGGAGGGTGGCTATCGCGTCCGCACGCTCGGCACCAATGCACGGAATTTCTTCGTCGGGCTCGTCGCCGGTCATACCGCAGCGCGTTCTGCTGTGCCCGCCGCGCGCGAACTCACCGCGAAGCGCGCCCGGGAGGGGCTGGAATGGCGGAGCGCCGTGATGGCCGACGACGTGGGGCGGATTCGCTCGCTCGCGGTGAGCACCGGTTTCTTCAGCGCCGCAGAAGTGGACATCGCTGGCGAGCTGGTTACCGAACGGCTCACTAAGGGCATCCGCTCCGGCTACCACTTCGTGCTGGCCGAGCGCGGCTCCGGCCTCGTGGCGTATGCCTGCTATGGTCCGATCGACGGCGCGCAGGATTCGTTCGATCTTTATTGGATCGCGGTGTCGCCGGAGGAGCAGGGGAGAGGGCTCGGTAGCCAGGTTTACGCCCGGGCGGAGTCCGCCATGCGCAGGGCAGGCGCCAAGCACATCTACGCCGATACTTCGTCGTCGGACCGCTACGCCCCGACGCGCGGATTCTATCAGCGTATGGGTTTTACCGAGCAGGCGCGCCTGCCTGACTTCTACGGGCCGGGCGACGGCAAGGTCATTTACGTTAAGGTGATTTCCTCAGAAGCACCTGCTTCGTAGCGACGATCTTCCAATTTGAGGACGTCCGCTTTGGGTCAAAAGCGGAAGTCAGGCTCGGCAGTCGGCATGTCTGCTAAGTGCCATGAGCGGACATTGTCCTCGCGGTGGATCACCGTCGCAAGAAGCAAGGGAACCCTAAGCTCTCTCGCGTCCGCAATCTGCCACACGCTGCCGCGCGGTTCTTAGCAGCGATACACGCCAACGGCGCACCGACGCACGGTCCGTCGGGCCACGCCGGCGACGCTGACCGGCGTTAGGGGTCGGCCAATTCGAGCGTCGGCCGTCGAGACGAGACTTTGAACACCAGGAACCAAGAAACGCTCGCTAAGAGCGAGTCCGCCAAATCCGACCATGCTGACCAGCAGTAGCAAGCCAATTGTCTTTGACACGCTCATTGTTCACCTCCAATGACGACGAAGTTGCTCGGTAGTACGCCCATGTCCTTCATCTTCTTCAGGTCTGCTATGTCCACCTGCTTGGCGCCAGCCGGCGCCTCGAAGCTGAAGCTGTCAGCCGCGACCTCGTCGCCCGTCTTCCAGTCCCTAACCTGAACGCTATATTGCGGGTCGCCGGCAATGAGCTTTGACGTGATAGTATACCGACAAGGATAGGGACGATCCCCCTGGGCAATCCAGATTTGCCAATCAACCTCCTTTTCTCGAAAAGCCAGGTGATCGCATTCGGTGCCGCCGATTACGCCGCTGCCAAGATCCTTCACGTCAATCACATTGGCCATCAACTCGTCGTAAGCATTCGTGAGAAGCAAGTCCGCAGCTGGAAGGGGCCTGTTGTATTTGTCCTTCAGTTCGTCGACCAGATGATCGATGGAGCCCGGAATTTCGACCTGTGTATAGACATTCGCGTTCTTGCCCAGCACCGTCAGCATGTTTCCGTCAAAGACGGTCTCGATGTCAGCAAAGCCGCCTGACCGGGAAGCCCGAATTTTGTCAGGCCGGTTAAGTATGACAGTGCCTGAACTCGCTAGCGCGAGTTTCTGCTTGTCTTTTGTAACGACCTCAAGGATCGCATCGAAGTCAAACGAAATGGCCTTTTGCTGCGCCATGTAGTCAGTCATAGCCTTCAGCAGAGCCTTGGCCTCTTCCTCGCCGGCCACCGCAACCGGTGACGTCGGTATCCCAGCAACCAGCGTCAGCATTAGTGCCGATAGCCCGGCTACGACTAGTTCCCTGAACTTTCGCGATATGCTCGTCATGCCATCGATGCTCCCGTGTTGACCGAGATGCCGAATGATCGGGGCCCGGTGCGCTTCCCTTCAAAGGCAGCTTAGCACCGCTCATGGGCGGGGCTTCCGAGTGCGTATGTGAAAAACGCCTCAAGTCAGCCTTGTGGCTCGATCTCTCCAGGGCGCCACGTCTGATTGAACCAGGGTTCGAGCGGGCCGTAGAGGCGCAGGATCATGAACCAGCCTTTGCCGGGAATGGTCTGCACCCAGTTGTGCTCCATACCCTCCGGCGCCTTGGGGCCGAACCATACGTCAACCGACCCGTCGGCATTGACCTTCACGTCCTTGTCCTGACTGGACACGCTCGGAAACTGTTGGTCTGTCTGCAGCATGGAACGGGTCTGGGTGTCGTAGACAATGACAGACCAGAAATCCTTGGCGGGGATATGCGGCGGCAAATGCAGCTTGTAGGTCTTCGACCCATCGAAGGGATTTCCGTCCGCATCAAGCGCTGTCCATGGGTACTGCGAGCCTTCACCCACCATCTTCTCGGCCATTGCCGGTGTGACACCGGTAGCGAGGAAGTAGAAGAAGATCGCGCCGTCGAGATTGCTGATCCCGGGCGACACCTCGAATTTGTAGCCGCCGAAGAAGGGTTTGCGCCAATAGCTGTCCGGATAGATGAAGCCGCTTTTGTCGCGCATCTTGTAACCGATAGTGCGTGCTGTGACGGCGCCGATATTGGCGGCATCAGCGAGGATCTTCTTCATCCGCTCATCAGGGGCGAAGGGCTTGCCTTTCTCGATGCCAATGGAAGCGAACAGGCCCAGCGTCGTTGGGTCGGACCCCTCCGGCGGTTCTTCCTGGATGGCCTGGTTCAGCAGTTCCCAGAACGAGTAGTCGGCTGGAGCGACAAACGTCGACGGGACGCCGGACAGGTTGACGTACTTGATTGGCTGGGGATGGGCCTCATCCCCGAGCGGATAGATCTTCAGCGTCTTCTTGACGAGGTCGACGCCAGGCTTGGGCGAGCCATCCACCAGGAACGAGCGGAACGGCATCCAGTTGCCGTAGGTGCTCGGTCGCACGACGAAGTATCCATCCGGCACTTCGCTTTTATAGCCGGGAGGCAGGATCAGGTACTTGCCACCCTTGCCATGATCCTCGCCGGTAATGCCGACATCAGCCACCCAGCGATACCACATGTCGTCGATCAGCCCGAGCACCTTAGGCGGAATTTCGACAACCAGCGGCCCCTTGCTCGTGTCGAGCCAGATGAAGCTGTAGACCGTGTTGTCATTGGCCGTAAGCTCGACGGTCTTCGAGTCGACGAGGTTCTCCCAAATCACGTCGGTCGTGTTGACCGGACCGTATTCGCGCAGGGCATTGCGCATGGCGACTTGGTTCACAATCGGCAGACCGAGCAGATAGGCCTGGAGCGCCCGCGACCGATCGAGATTGTCGTAGATTGCTTCGGTGGTTTCGTCCGACGGAACGCCATCGTGCAATTTGAGCGTTCCGATCGAGGTCTCGACCTCATCCGGGGTCGCGATGCCCGGCGCGATGGGCGTTGTCATCTTGTAAGTTTCCGCCGCCGCCGGCATTACGAAGGCAGTGCTAACCAGCAGTTGGGTAATAAGAACCAACGTTCTCATGTTGTTTCTCTCTGGTCGGGGAAGTGGTGGAGTGGTGGGAGCGTATCCGACTAAGTACCGCAAATCTTGCCATTCGGCGCCAAATATGGAGCAGGAATGTTACGGGAGAGCCCAGCGCCCTCTGCAGACGGAGCTCTGCCTTGACCTACATCAATCAGCAGTGCTGGTTGTCCGCTTTGGGTCAGGAGGGGACATCCCCGGCTGGCCAACTTCATGTCGGCTCCTGACTCAAACCGGCTGTTGTCGAGATGGACAAAAGTCCGAGCGCCACCAAACAGCAGACAATACATTTGATGCGTACCGGGAGCGGTCGGGATCGAGATCGAGGGGCAACCCGCCGGGCTGCTCGCACCGGCCGGCGAGGAAGGTAGGGGAAAGATTGGTTGCGGGGGCAGGATTTGCTCAAGAACGTACCAAGTGGACATTGAGGCGATCGGCCTAGATTGGTTGCGGGGGCTCGAAGCCACCTATATCGAACACGGTTTTTCGTACAGCGTGATCCTCGTTTTGGGTGACTCCGCCCATGAGTGCATCGGATTCGAACTTCGATGCACATCATGATGGTAGGCTGGGCTGGCCTCGGAATCATCAGCTTGGCTTCGCGTCTCAGGGCCCTTTTCCGCAGAACTGCCGCCAATTGGTGGCTCATTTCCGGTCCTCCTCAGTAGTTTTTCGTGGAAAAGTAGAACGCGGCCGAATAGACGACGGTCTCCGGCAGTTGATTGTCTCCTCTAGAATCACCATTCTCCAAGGGTCGTTCCGTCTTGCGGAAGAGACCGGTTAGCCCCCGGCGCCGAAGGAGCAACCGCCCCGGAAACTCTCAGGCAACAAGGACCGCAAGGCTTACTGACACTCTGGAAAGCGGCCAGATTCTCTCTGGCCCACCGAAGAGGAAAAGACACAGCAGGACCCGGGCCTCTGGGGACGTGTGTCGAATCTTTCAGGTTCTGTGACAGAGGGGGCTCTTTCCGGCGGATTTGCGCCGGCAAGCGAGTCCGAGGAGCCTCTGCATGAGTGTCGACGCTACCAAGACAGTGTCGGAAGAATTGAAGCGGACGCCGTTGCACGCCCTGCATCTGGCCTTGGGCGCACGCATGGCGCCGTTCGCCGGCTATGACATGCCGCTAAATTTTCCAACGGGCGTGTTGGCTGAGCACCGGCAGACGCGCGTGGCGGCAGGCCTGTTCGACATCTCACACATGGGTCAGATCTTGCTGCGCCCGAAATCTGGCGCTCCAGCCGACGCCGCACGCGCGCTCGAGCGCCTCGTCCCCGCCGACATCCTGGAGTTAATCCCAGGCAGGCAGCGCTACACCTTCTTCACCAACGAGAGCGGCGGCATTCTTGATGACCTGATGGTCGCCAATCGTGGCGCCCACTATCTCCTCATTGTCAATGCCGCGCGCAAGGAGAACGACGAAGCTCTCCTACTCAATGGCCTTGCTCAGGACTGTGACGTCGAGCGGTCGGACCATGCGTTGATCGCATTGCAAGGCCCGAAGGCGGAGGCGGCACTGGCAAAGGCTCGCCCCCGATTGCATAGAAATGCGATTCATGGAGGTGCACGAGATGAAGATCATGGGCACTCCTTGCGTTGTCATGCGCTCCGGCTACGCCGGCGAGGATGGCTTCGAGATTTCCATGCCGTCGGATGTCGCCCGCGAGATCGCGGAAGGTTTACTGGAAGATCCGGACGTGGCACCGATCGGACTCGCGGCACGCGACACCTTGCGACTCGAGGCGGGCTTGTGCCTCTACGGCGCCGACATCGACGAGGCGACAACGCCGGTCATGGCCGGCCTATCGTGGGCGATTCCAAAGTCCCGCCGTGGAGGCGGAGAGCGCATCGGCGGATTTCCAGGCTCACCCATCATTCTCGACGAGCTGGAGAGGGGTACCGAAGCGCATCGCGTCGGTTTAGCGCCGGAGGGCCGAACG
The DNA here is from genome assembly GCA_963717875.1 of uncultured Alphaproteobacteria bacterium. Lineage (GTDB taxonomy): Bacteria > Pseudomonadota > Alphaproteobacteria > Rhizobiales > Methyloligellaceae > Methyloceanibacter. The sequence continues at coordinate 25,728 of CAVQXI010000018.1, read as the reverse complement.
CCGGTGCGCGCTGGCGCGCCTCTTTTCGCCGACGATGCCGGCGGCGTATTGGTTGGGCACGTCACGTCGGGCGGGTTCGGTCCAAGTCTCGATCGGCCAATCGCCATGGGCTATGTCCCGACCCCTCTTTCCGACCTTGGCTCCCAACTCTTCGCCGAAGTCCGCGGCAAGCGGTTGCCGGCCACTGTCACTCCGCTTCCCTTCGTTGGGCACCACTACAAGCGCGGTTGAGTTCGTCCACTTTCTAGGAGGCACGCTTTGCTAAAATTCACCAAAGACCATGAGTGGTTGAAGATCGATGGAGACGTTGCGACGGTTGGCATTACCGCCCATGCGGCGGAGCAGTTGGGCGATCTCGTCTTCGTGCAACTGCCCGAGATCGGCACAACCCTTGACAAAGGCCAAGTGGCCGCCGTCGTGGAATCCGTGAAGGCCGCCTCCGACGTATACGCACCTCTTGCCGGCGAGGTGGTAGAGATCAACGAGGCTATCGTGAGCGACCCATCGATCGTGAACGCGAATCCGGAAAGTGATGGCTGGTTCTACAAGCTAAAGCTTGCCGATTTGGAGTCCGTCGATGGACTCATGGACGAAGCCACCTACAAGCAGCTTATTGACTGAATGGAAAACGTCATGGCACCACAGGATATCTACGAGCCTTATGACTTCGCCAACCGCCGTCACATTGGGCCGTCGCCTGAGGAGATGGCGGAGATGATGAAGGTGATCGGTGTGGCGAGCCTCGATCAGCTCATCGACGAGACCGTGCCCAGCGGTATTCGCCAGTCAAAGCCGCTCGATTTCGGCAAGCCGCTGTCAGAGCGCGCCGCGCTCGATCGCTTGCGCGAGACGGCAAACAAGAACTGTGTTCTGACCTCGCTCATCGGCCAGGGCTATCACGGCACAATCATGCCGCCCGCGATCCAACGCAACATCCTTGAGAACCCTGCCTGGTACACCGCCTACACGCCCTATCAGCCGGAGATCAGTCAGGGGCGACTCGAGGCCCTCCTCAACTTTCAGACCCTGGTCGCGGATCTGACGGGTCTGGACGTCGCCAACGCCTCGTTGCTCGATGAGGCCACCGCCGCCGCGGAAGCCATGGCGCTGGCGCACCGGGTCACCAAGTCGAAGGCGAGCGCCTTCTTTGTCGATGCACAATGCCTACCGCAGACGATCGCCGTCTTGAAGACGCGCGCGGAGCCGCTCGGCTGGGAGGTCATCGCCGGCGACCCATTCAAGGACTTGACGGCGGAGAAGGTCTTTGGCGCGCTCTTCCAGTATCCGGGCGTCGAAGGGGCTTTTCATGATTTCTCCGGCCCCATTGCCAAATTGCACGCCGCCAAGGCGCTTGCCGCTGTTGCGGCCGACCCACTCGCGCTCGCACTTCTAAAGGCGCCCGGGGAAATGGGGGCGGACATAGCCGTCGGCTCAATGCAGCGGTTCGGCATGCCCATGGGCTATGGCGGCCCGCACGCCGCGTATATCGCCGTCAAGGATGCTTGCAAGCGCGCGATGCCGGGGCGGTTGGTCGGCGTCTCGATCGACGCGCGGGGCAATCGCGCCTATCGCCTAGCGCTGCAGACCCGCGAGCAGCACATCAGACGCGAGAGCGCGACGTCAAACATCTGCACGGCGCAGGTCCTGCCGGCCGTGATTGCGTCCATGTACGCCGTATTCCATGGGCCCAAAGGCTTGAAAGCGATTGCCGAACGCGTGCATCGCAAGGCAGCCCGCTTGGCCGACGGTCTCGAATCGCTCGGCTTCAAGATCCGCCCCGAGGCTTTATTCGATACGATCACTGTCGATGTCGGACCCTATCAGGGGCTTGTCATGAAGAATGCCGTCGATAACGGCATAAACCTGCGCAAGGTGGGAACGGACCGTATTGGCATTACGGTCGACGAACGCACGCGGCCCGACACGCTCGAGGCCGTATGGCGCGCATTTGGCGGAGACCATCTCGTCTATCGCGACGAATACCCCACATACCGGCTGCCTAAGGCACTGATCCGCCAGTCTGCCTATCTCACCCATCCCGTATTCCATATGAACCGCGCGGAAAGCGAAATGACACGCTACATGCGCCGTCTCGCGGATCGCGATCTTGCACTGGATCGCGCCATGATCCCGCTCGGCTCGTGCACGATGAAGCTCAACGCGACAGCAGAGATGCTGCCTATCACATGGCCCGAGTTCGCGGAAATCCACCCCTTTGCCCCGGCGGATCAGGCGCTCGGCTATATCGAGATGATCCGAGATCTTTCGGCAAAGTTCTGTAAGATCACCGGTTACGATGCCTTCTCGATGCAGCCCAACTCCGGCGCGCAAGGCGAGTATACGGGACTCCTCACCATCCACGCCTACCACAAGAATCGCGGCGAAGATCATCGCAATGTCTGCCTGATCCCGGCATCCGCGCACGGCACCAATCCTGCCTCGGCCACGGTGGCCGGCTTCAAGGTCGTGGTGGTGGGGACGGACACGCACGGCAATATCGACGTAGACGATTTCCGCGCCAAAGCCGAGGCGAACGCGGCAAACCTTGCGGTCGCGATGATCACCTATCCATCGACGCATGGCGTGTTCGAGGAAACGGTGCGCGAGATTTGCGACATCACTCACGCGAATGGCGGGCAGGTCTATCTCGACGGTGCCAATATGAACGCGTTGGTGGGCCTTGCGCGGCCGGGTGATCTCGGCGCGGACGTGGGTCACCTGAACCTACACAAGACCTTCTGCATTCCCCACGGCGGCGGTGGACCCGGCATGGGCCCCATCGGCGTCAAGACGCACTTGGTTCCATTTCTGCCGGGCCATCCCGAGACCGGCGGGAGCACCATGACCGTTTCGGCGGCGCCCTATGGCTCCGCGTGCATCCTGGCGATTCCTTGGAGCTACCTGCTGATGATGGGAGGGGCCGGACTCACGCAAGCCACTCGTGTCGCGATCCTGAGTGCGAATTATATCGCCCAGCGCTTGGCCGGTGCCTATGACGTTCTCTTCACGGGAAGTAAAGGACGGGTCGCGCACGAATGCATCATCGACACGCGCCCGCTCCTTCAGGATGCCGGCGTGACGGTCGATGACATCTCCAAGCGGCTTATCGACTGTGGTTTCCACCCACCGACGATGAGTTGGCCGGTGCCGGGCACGCTCATGATCGAGCCGACGGAGTTGGAAACCAAGGAGGAACTGGACCGGTTCTGCGACGCGCTCCTCGCAATTCGTGAGGAGGCTCGGGCCATCGAGCAAGGTCGACTCCATCGCACGAACAACCCCCTGAAGAACGCACCCCACACTGTGGAAGATCTCATCGGCGATTGGCATCGCCCCTACTCCCGGGAAAACGCGTGCTTCCCGGCAGGTGCGTTCCGCGTCGACAAGTATTGGCCGCCCGTCAATCGCGTCGATAACGTCTTTGGGGACCGTCACTTGGTTTGCTCGTGCCCTCCCATGGAGTCCTACGTCAAAGGGGAGTCGGGTGAGGAGGAGCGGTCACGAGCGTCACAGGTGTGACCCACAATCCGCTTCTTTGGTCTTCAAGCAAATGGAAATCGAATGGATGCCCTCTACAAGGTCTTGATTGCGGACCCTATCCATGCCGACGGCCGGGCGCTGCTCGCGCGTGATGCCAGAATCGAAGTGGATGTGGAAACGGGACTCGACGAGGCAGACTTGACCGCGCGCATTCCGGACTACGACGCTCTCATCGTTCGCTCCAAAACGCGGGTCACGAGACCGGTCATCGCCGCAGCCACGAGGCTCAAGGCAATCGGCAGGGCCGGCATTGGCGTGGATAATATCGACGTCGCCGCAGCAACGGAGCGTGGCATCGTGGTGTTCAATACACCCGATGCCAACGCGACGACGACCGCCGAGCTCACCCTTGCACATTTGCTCTCCTTGAGCCGCCACCTGCCTCAGGCCGACCGCTCCGTCCGGCAAAACGAGTGGCAACCGGCGCGCTATTCCGGGGTGGAGCTTGCCGGAAAGACCATTGGCATTATCGGCTTCGGAACGATCGGTCGCTTGGTGGCAAGACGCTGTGTCGGGCTCAAGATGCAGGTCTTGGCGTATGATCCATTCGTCGCGCCGGAGATCATGGAGCAATCGGCCGCCGAGCCAAGCGAGCTCGACGCGCTTCTTGCGAATGCCCACTACGTCACCCTTCATTGCCCGCTGACGGAAAAGACGCGCCACCTGATCGACGCGAGCGCGTCTTGCCTCGATGAAGCGCGGTGCGCGGCTTATCAATTGTGCCCGAGGCGGGTTGGTCGACGAGGCGGCGTTGGTCGATGCGCTCAAGAGCGGGCATCTCGCTGGGGCAGCGCTCGATGTCTACGAGAAGGAGCCGCCGGCAGGCTCGCCACTCTTGGCGCTGGACAATGTGGTTTTAACGCCCCATCTCGGGGCCTCCACCGAGGAGGCACAACAGGCTGTGAGCCTCATGATCGCGCAGAACGTGATCAAGTTCCTCGCGACAGGCGCGGCGGAAACCGCTGTAAATCTTCCGCGCGTAACCTCGGAACAACTCGCTCGCACAATTCCTTATCAGGAACTTGCCTATGCCCTCGGTCGGTTCGTTGGAGCCATCTGTGAAGACCCCATCTCGGAGCTCGTGGTGCGTCTATTCGGCCGCGTCGCCGAATTGGACTCGCGGCCGATCACGGCGGAGGCCCTGGTTGGGCTTCTCAGCCGTCGCATGACGTGCCGCGTCAACCGCGTTAATGCCGGCCACCTCGCCAAATTGCAGGGCATTGAGGTCAGGGAATCACGGACAGAGAATGCGCGCGACTTCGTCTCTCTAGTCGAAATCTGCGCGGTCTCCGGCGACAAGAGCACCACGGTTGCCGGCACCTTGCTCGGCGAGCGCCACGCCCGGCTGGTGCGCATCGACGACTATGACGTCGAGGCGGTGCCGCACGGACATTTTCTATTTACGCGCCATCACGACCAGCCCGGGGTGGTAGGCGCCCTTGGTGGCATTTTGGGCCGGGAGAACATCAACATCTCCCGCATGCATGTCGGCGTGGGTGACACCTCGGAGACGGCGATTGCACTGATCAGCACCTCCGCCCCGCTCTCGCCGAGCGCACTCGGCGAGATCAGAGCCTTGCCACCAATCGAGCAAGCCGTGGAATTCGAGCTGTGACGCAGAGCTGTTCGATATCGTTTGCTTCGATTGCGACAGCACGCTGAGCCGCATCGAGGGAATCGACGAGCTGGCTAAACGCGCGGGCATCGAGGAGGAGGTTGAGCCTCTGACAGCGGCCGCCATGGCGGGGACCCTCTCGCTCGATGCCGTCTATGCGCAACGCCTTTCGGTCGTCCGTCCGGACCGCGAGTCGATTGAATGGCTAGGACAGCGTTATGTCGAAGAGATGGTGCCGGGTGCACCCGAGACAATCATGGCACTGAATCGTGCCGGCAAGCCCGTACACATCGTGAGCGGGGGTTTGCGCCCGGCCATAGAACCCCTCGCCCGAGTATTGGAAATTCCGGCCTCACATGTTCACGCCGTCGACGTGATCTTCGCAGACGACGGCACCTACCGTGACTTCGACCGCGGGTCGCCACTGTCACGCCAGGAGGGCAAGGCCATCGTGTGCCGCGCATTGACGGCGTCTCGGCATTCGGTGGCACTTGTTGGCGACGGCGCTAGCGATCTCGCCGCACGCAAGGTGGGCGTCTTTGTTGTCGGCTTCGGCGGGGTGCAGCGGCGCGAGGCTATGCAGAAAGGCGCCGATGCCTTCGTCGCCGGGCCAGACCTGACGGCCGTCCTCAACACGCTCTTGGGCACAGCAGAGTGTCAGTAACTGTCTACATTGGAACTCGATGCACATCATGACGCTACGCTGTTCGTGAGACCATCTGGTCCCCGGAAAGTGTGACCCCCAAAACCGGCCACTTGAGAAAAAGCGGCAGAAGGTCCTTGCCGTGCGCCCAAGCTCGCGTCTCTCTGCTCTCCCGGGGCAGAACCGCCGCCAGTTAGTGGCGCAATTCCGGGCTTCTTCGGGACAGTTTGGGTGAAGTCTGGAGAGAGCGAGAAAGCCGGCGACTAGCTGGCTGAGAGCATCGGATTCGAATTTCGATGCACATCATGATGCTAGGCTGATGGTGAGATCATTCGGCGTCATGCGACAATGGTCCGCTTCTCACGTATGCATTGATATAGATAGCTCCTTTCGTAGATTCACACGATCAGCTTTAGGAGATTCAAGCATGGAACGTTTCAATATTTCGATGCGCAAATACCTCAAAGAGGTGGGTGTCACATCGCAGCAAGCCATCGAACAGGTGGTGCGGGAGGAGAATCTCGCCGGCAAGGGAACCCTAAAGGTCAAGATGGTTCTGACCGGCGAGGGAACAGATCTCAAACACGTGGTTGAAGGCGAGATCGAGCTGCCCGAATCGCAATAGGATCCGACCTTAGCCGCCGTGGGGACCCTCGAGCTTCCAGCGCTCGAGCAAATGCTCAACCTCGTCGAGAGTCAGATTATCTCTCCGTGCATGGTCACCGATCTTGCGACACAGCGAATAGCGGTCGCCTTGCTTCTTCAGTTCGAAAAACAGTCGCTCCGCTAGATCGTTGGCGGCGCGTTCGCGGTCCGTCTCGAAATTCCCCATGCGAAGTCTCCAATAGGAAAGCTTCCAGCGGTCGTTCCGGCCTGTGGCAATCCCAATTCTAGCCAAGACCGAACTCGGAGAAAGGGATGAAGTTCACCAATTCGCCCGAGTGGACGTTTTCGACATCCTCGGGAACCTCAATCAGCCCATCGGCCTCTCGCAAAGACGCGATCAGCCCCGACCCGTCACGTGGGAACTTGGTGACGACGAGGCGTCCGTCCCCGTCTTTCGCCAGCCGAGCGCGCCAGAACTCCCGTCGCCCCTTCTTCTTCTTTTGCGTGAAAGCGGCCGGCACGGGATATCGCACGGGCTCCGGCCACATGCCTCCGGCGAGTTGCGTCAGCACCGGTCGCACATACATGAGGAAGCAAACGAATACGGCGACCGGATTTCCAGGAAGGCCAAGCATCACGCAATCGCCAATCTGACCGAAGCTCATCGGCCTCCCGGGCTTGATCGCGATTTGCCAAAGATGGCGTTTGCCAAGCTCTTCGATGCTGCGGACGACATGGTCCTCTTGGCCTTGGCTGGCCCCTCCGGAAACGACCACGGCGTGAAAATTGCGGCTCGCTTGAGATAGGGCGCCGGTAACGTCCGCCGCAGTGTCCGCCAGAATTCCCATATCGACCGTCTTGGCGCCTGTCGCGGCGATGAGACCATGCAGCATGGGTGCGTTGGCGTCGTAGACCTTGCCTTCGGAAAACATCTCTCCGGGGCGCAGAATCTCGTCGCCCGTGGAGAACACGGCGACCTTCAGGGGTTCGTGGCAGAATAGGGCGTCAAGCCCTGTTGCAGCTGCGCTGGCCACCTCCTGAGGCCTCATTCGTGTGCCGGTCGCCACGAGCGTCTCGCCGGCTTTCGTGTCCTCGCCAGCGAGCCTGCGATTGGCACCCGGTTTGAGTCCCGGCGGTATGCACGCCCAACGCACCCCCTCCCGCTCTTCAAGTCTGACGTCTTCCTGCATAGCTATCGTATCGAGACCGGGTGGGATCACCGCCCCGGTGAAGATTCGAATAGTACCGTCGCCGGGTGCCGACCCTTGGAAGGGATGACCTGCCGTAGCTTCGCCGGCAATCCTGAAACTGGCTCCCTTCTCGGAGTTGTAGGCGGATGACGCAAAAACGTAGCCGTCGACGGCGGCATTATTGTGTGCCGGGATCGGCCGTGGCGCGATAATCGGCTCAGCCAGGAAGCGGCCGGTCGCCTCGGCAAGCGGGACCTGTTCGGTCGCTGTTACCGGCTTCACGCGCGCCCTCAGCATTTCGAGCGCCTCGTGGTGCGGGAGGCGGTCCTTGTCGAGGACGAAGCAATCGTCGGTCAGCTTAAGTGTCATGGGTGCTTGAGCCCGGACGTGGCAATGATGAAGTCTACGATGCTTGCAATGGCGTCAATGTGGAACAGGGGCAAGGACTCCTGCTCGGCTTCCGGTCTGTCAGAGGCGACAGCCACGACTTGCGGACATTCAGCCGATAGGGGCGCGCGCGATGCAGCCCCTTCGCGGCGAATCTCGATCTTGGGAAAGGCATCACGCTTATAGCCTTCGACCAAGACAAGATCACAGGGGCCGGCGTACAGCAAAAGCTCATCGAAGGTCATCTCGGGGGCGCCGCCGAGCTCACGCATCAAGGCGAACCGCCGCGGCGAGGACAGCATGACTTGGCGCGCGCCTGCCTCGCGCATCTTGAAAGAGTCGCGTCCCGGATGATCGATCTCGAATTTCGCGTGCGCATGCTTGATGACTGAAACGGTGAAGCCACGCCGCGTGAACTCGTGGATGAGATTTGCCATGAGCGTGGTCTTGCCGGAGTTCTTCCAGCCAACGACGCCGAAGACTGGCGGTCTCATGACGCCTTCTCACTAAGAAGGGCTTCGGCAGCAGCGAGATCCTCGAGTGCATTGATATTGAAGAAGGGATCGATGCTGTGCCCGGCAACATAGACCGACGGAAAGAACACCTCGAGCGCGCCATGCTCCTTCGTCCAGGCTCCTACCTTGCGCTCGCCGCTCTCAAGCGATGCCTCAAGGGCCGCCGCCAACTCGACCGGCCACAGGCCGATCACGTAGTGCGTGCCCGCTTCGGACTTCGCGATGCGCAGCGCAGAGCTGTCTTCCGATGCCTGAAGCAGCCGGCGTACAAGGTTGGTGGGAAAGAACGGCGTGTCGGTTGCCATTGTCACGACATGATCGAAGCCAGGGCGGTTGGCTCTCACCCATTCAAGCCCCGCGTGCACACCGGCGAGCGGTCCGGCATAGCCAACGATGCTGTCAGCGACGACCGGAACGCCGCAGGCGGCGAAGCGCGAGGCGTCACCGTTGGCATTGATGACGATGTCGGAGACCTGCGGCTTCAGCCGGTCGATAATGCGGGCGAGAATCGTTGTCCCGCCGAGCATCCGCAAGCATTTGTCGCCGCCGCCCATGCGGCTCGATCTGCCGCCCGCGAGCAGAACGCCGACGACGCCATCCGGAAAAGCCATGCGGAATTTTACGGCTAGAGGCCCGAGGCTGTCACGTCGAGACTTGGCTCAGGCACGTGCTCTGGTCTACCCTGCGCCGGGCCAATCTTGACCGCGCAGAACTTGTACTCGGGAATCTTGCCGTATGGATCCAGCTGCGGGTTGGTCAGGATGTTGGCGGCCGCCTCGACATAGGCGAACGGTATGAACACCGTTCCCTCCTGCACCGCCATATCGGCGCGGGCCGTCAATTCGATCGATCCGCGGCGCGTCGTGACGCGCATCATATCGCCCGGCGCAATACCGTAACGCGCGAGCGTCTTAGGATTGAGACTTGCCGTGGCGCTAGGCTCAAGCGCGTCGAGCACCTCGGCGCGCCGTGTCATGGCGCCTGTGTGCCAATGCTCAAGCTGCCGACCCGTCATTAGGACGAGTGGATACTCCTCGTCCGGCACCTCGGCGGGGGGCAGCAGATCGGCGGGCACCAAATAGGCGCGGCCCGTCTTGGTGGGGAAGCCGTCCGCGAACACGACCGCCTCGCCGGGATGATCGGGCTCAGGACAGGGATAGATGACCGAGGATTCACGCTCCAGACGCTCCCACGTGATGTTGTCGAGCGAAGGCATGGCGCGCGTCATCTCCTCGAAGACCTCCGAGGGGTTGCTGTAGGTCCATGGCAAGCCAAGCCGCTTGGCCAACTCAATAATGATCCAAAGGTCCTCACGCGTGTCACCGGGAAGGTCGAGTGCCTTACGGCCCATCTGCACTTGGCGGTTGGTGTTGGTGACCGTGCCGGTCTTCTCGGGCCATGCCGACGCCGGCAGGATCACGTCCGCCATCATTGCCGTCTCGGTCAGGAAGATGTCCTGCACGACAAGATGCTCAAGCTTGGCAAGACCGGCACGCGCATGGTCGAGATCGGGGTCGGACATGGCAGGGTTCTCACCCTGAATGTACATGCCTTTGATCTCACCCTTGTTGGCAGCATTGATGATCTCGACCACAGTCAGGCCAGTCTTATCGGAAAGCGGCGTCTGCCATAGGTCCTCGAATTTCTTGTGGACCGGTTCAGCTTCCACATCCGCATAGTCCGGATAGAACATTGGAATTAGACCGGCATCCGACGCCCCTTGAACGTTATTTTGCCCACGTAACGGATGCAGTCCCGTACCAGGACGCCCGACCTGGCCGCACATGAGAGCGAGCGAAATCAGGCAGCGCGAATTGTCGGTGCCATGCACATGCTGCGAGATCCCCATGCCCCAGAAGATCATGGCGCGCTCAGCATTGCCGAAGATCCGCGCAACTTCGCGAATGGTTTCGGCGTCAACACCACAAACGGGAGCAACCGACTCCGGGCTATAGCTGGCAAGATGCTCTTTGAGACGCTCGAAGTTGTCGGTATGCGCTTGCAGGTATTGAACGTCGTAGAGCTTCTCCTCGACAATCACATGCATGATGGCATTGAGCAACGCCACGTCACTTCCCGACTTGAAGCGCAGCATGTGGGTCGCATAGTTGCGAAGCGACTGGCCGCGAGGGTCGATAACGATCAGCTTGGCGCCGCGCCGCGCCGCTTGCTTGAAGAAAGTCGCGGCGACCGGATGATTCTCCGTCGGATTGGCCCCTATGATGACAATGACATCGGCATGCTCAACCTCGTTGAAGGTCGCCGTCACTGCTCCTGAGCCTATCCCTTCGATGAGCGCCGCCACCGAGGACGCGTGGCATAGCCTCGTGCAGTGATCGACGTTGTTGGTGCGGAAGCGCGTACGGATCAGTTTCTGGAAGAGATAGGCCTCCTCGTTCGAGCACTTGGCCGAACCAAACCCCGCGATGGATTGGCCGCCATGCTCGTCGGCTACACGGGCGAGACCTGATGCCGCGGCCTCGAGCGCTTCTTCCCAGCTAGCCTCACGGAAATGCGTGTATGGGTCCGAGGGATCGACGTTGAGGCCCTTCGGCAGGCCAGGCTTGCGGATCAGCGGCTTCATCAGCCTCTGGGGATTGGTGACGTAGTCGAAGCCGAACCGGCCTTTGACGCACAGCCTGTTCTCATTCGAGTAGCCGTTGCGGCCTTGAACGAAAGCGATCTTCTCGTCCTTGATTTGATAGCTGATCTGGCACCCCACGCCGCAATACGGACAAACCGAGTGAACCTCGCGGTCGACCTCTCTCGATCCGTGTTGCGTAATCGGATCGATGATCGATTTCGGCATGAGCGCGCCGGTCGGACAGGCTTGCACACATTCACCGCAGGCCACGCACGTCGAATCCCCCATGGGGTCGTCGAAATCGAAAACAGGCCGTGCACCGATGCCGCGGAACGCCATGCCGATGACGTCATTCACCTGTACGTCGCGACAGGCGCGTACACAGAGACCGCAGTCGATGCACGCGTCCAAATTGACCGCCATAGCGGGATGGGACAGGTCGGGCTTGATAATGCCGTGCGCCGGGAAACGCGACGTCTCAATGTCCTGCGCCTCGGCCCAATGCCAAAACGGCGATACGCGATCAGGCGAATCTTCATGCGGCGGCTGATCCGCGAGAAGAAGCTCCATCACCATGCGGCGCGCTTTCACGGCCCGATCCGTCGCCGTTTTCACGACCATATCGGGTGTGGGCTTGCGGATGCAGGAGGCCGTGAGCGTGCGCTCACCTTCGACTTCGACCATGCAGGCGCGGCAATTGCCATCGGCCGCATAGCCAGGCTCAGGAAGCCAGCACAGATGCGGAATGTCGGTGCCGTAGCGCTTCGCGACCTGCCAAATCGTTTCGCCCGGCCGGGCGGAAACCACTTCGCCATCGAGAGTGAACAACAACTGGTCGGTCATGGCGTCATCCATCAATATCTGGCTGGCGGGCCTGCGCCGTTAATGGGCCCGGGCTCATCGGAGAAGAATTCCATCGCGGTGACGAAAGCATTTGGAGCAGCCTGGCCGAGGCCACAGATCGAGGCGTCGCTCATGGCCTGGGCGAGCTCGCCCAAGAGGTCGGGGTCCCAGTCGTCCCTCTGAAGAAGGGCCACGGCCTTATCGCACCCCACGCGACACGGCGTGCACTGACCGCAGGACTCGTTCTTGAAGAACTGGAGCAGGTTGATGGCCACATCGGCGATGCGATCCTGCTGCGAGAAGATCACGATGGCATGGCTGCCAACAAAGGCCCCGTACTGGTCCAGCGTACCGAAGTCGAGGGGCACGTCCCCGAGCCGCGCGGGGAGAATGCCGCCTGATGCGCCGCCCGGCAGATAGGCCTTGAACTCCTGCCCGTCCTCCATGCCGCCCGCACGCTCGATCAGCTCGTTCACAGTCGCCCCGGCAGGCGCAACGATAACGCCAGGTTTTTTCACGCGGCCCGAGACCGACCACGACCGAAAGCCCTTGCCGCCGTTCATCCCGTGATCGGCGAACCACTTGGCTCCCTTCTCCATGATTTCAGGGACCCAGTAGAGCGTCTCGACATTGTGATTGAGCGTCGGCCGATCGAACAAACCGACCTCCGCGATGTAGGGCGGCCGGTTGCGCGGATAGCCGCGTTTGCCTTCGATCGATTCGATCATCGCCGACTCTTCGCCGCAAATATACGCGCCCGCACCACGGCGCAGCTCGATATCGCCCTTCTTTATGAAGTCCTGCCTCTTCGAGCGCGGCGATCTCGTGCGCCAAGATGTGAAGCACCGCGGGATACTCGTCGCGCATGTAAAGGTAGATCCGCTCCGCTTCCACGGCCCATGCCGCGATCAGGGCGCCTTCGAACATCTGATGCGGGTTGCGCTCGAGGTAGTAACGATCCTTGAAGGTCCCGGGTTCACCTTCATCGCCATTGATGGTCATCAGGCGGGGACCCGGGAACGAGCGGACGATCTGCCACTTCTTGCCGGCCGGAAAACCGGCGCCGCCGAGACCGCGCAGTCCGGCGTCGGACATCTCCTTGATGACGTCTTCGACCTTGCGTTTGCCCTCGCGGCACTCTGCCAGCATCGCGTAACCGCCCTCGGCGCGGTAGGCGGCGAGATCCGTGTACTTGGGGATATCCGGATCGTGCTTGCCGCTCTTCACCGCAGCCTCGACAGTCTCGGGCTTGGCGTTGTCCACGAAGTAATGACCGACCTCGCACACCGGCGCGGTATCGCAACGGCCCATGCACGGCGCTTTGACAACGCGGATCTGAGCGGGATCGACATCGGCTTTCAGTGCGTCGTAAAGCGCATGCGCGCCCTTGATCGCGCAGGTGATCGAGTCGCAGACGCGGATGGTCGTCGGCGGAGGCGGCGTCTCACCTTCCTTCACCACGTCGAAATGGGCGTAGAAGGTGGCCACCTCGTAGGCGGCCGCTTGCGGCAGGCGCAATTCATCGCAGAGCGCTCGCAAATGCCGCGCCGAGATGCAGTGATAGTGGTCTTGAATCAGATGGAGATATTCGATCAGCAGGTCGTGTCGCCGGGGACGGTCGCCCAACAACTCTCTGACCTGTTCAAGCGCTGCGAGATCGAGTTGCCTTCCTTTGGGAAACTTTCGCGCGCGCTTACGGGATCCGACGTTTCTTGCGGGCCGATCAGGCCCGCCGCCCAACGGGGTTTCCTTCTCCACTGTTCTACTTCCCTTTTCCGAGCGGGAATTTGAACCAGACTCGTGATACCAGTTTCTGACATAGAGCGGCAAGCCAGCACGGGCCAACTTGTCCGCGGTTGATACCAAAGCGGTTTTCGATCGGAGAAACCGAACGTCCAATCGGAAATCCTGATCGAACGGCAGGACGGTTTCGCTTCAATGACCGACTTCATCGATGCATTTCGAAGAGCCGTCGGTCTCATCGGCACCCTCGACCCCACCCTGGTCGAGATCTTGGGTCTATCGCTCAAAGTCAGCTTCTCGGCAGTCGTGATTGCGAGTCTGCTCGGCTTCGCCATCGGGGGCGCCCTTGCCGTCTACCGCTTTCCGGGACGGAGCGCCGTGTCCGCGGTTCTCAGTGCTCTGATGGGCCTTCCACCTGTGGTCGCAGGCCTCACCGTCTACCTTCTCCTGTCGAATGTGGGGCCGCTCGGCGTGCTTCAACTCCTTTACACGCCAACCGCCATGATCATCGCCCAGGTGGTTCTGGTGACACCGATCATCGGCGCACTCACCCGGCAATCCTGTCAGGACCTTCTTGAGGAGTATGATGAACAGCTTCGTTCGCTGGGCGCCTCATCCAGCGATATCGTCGTGACGCTCCTTTGGGACGGCCGCTATCGCCTGATCACCGCAGTGCTTGCGGGCTTTGGCCGGGCCATTGCCGAGGTGGGCGCGGTCATGATCGTTGGCGGTAATATAGACCATGTGACCCGAACGATGACGACGGCCATTGCCCTGGAGACCTCGAAAGGTAATATCGCACTCGCGCTCGCACTTGGCATCGTTCTTCTTGGCCTTGCCTTCGCCGTCAACGCGGCACTGATCGGGGTCCAGCGTCTTGCCAACCGTTTCGCCTATGCTTGATTCCACCTCTCCCCTTCAAGCGCTCGAAGGTCACCTTGCCAGTCCGCCTCTCCCGGTCGAGCTCAAGGAACTCGTTTACGAGGCGGGCAGCAAGCGTGTCATCAACGGGATCGACCTGACGATCGAATCTCGTCGCATCTCGGCCATCATGGGACCGAACGGCGCCGGCAAGAGCGTTCTCCTCAGATTGATGCATGGGCTCATCGCGCCCACGCGGGGAGAAATCCTGTGGGCGGGACGGCGCGTGGATCGCCTGATGGCTCGCCGGCAGGCCATGGTGTTCCAGCGTCCCATTTTGCTGCGCCGCTCGGTGGCAGCCAATATCTCCCACGCACTTGGGTTACGCGGCATAGAGCGTGGAGAGCGCGCCATCCGAGTCGGCGAAGCTCTCAGACTAGCTGGGCTCCAAAGGCATGCATCGACCCCCGCACGCGTCTTGTCGGGAGGCGAGCAGCAGCGGCTTTGCCTCGCGAGGGCCCTTAGCCTCGAGCCCGACGTCTTATTTCTCGATGAACCGACCTCGAGCCTCGACCCGGCTTCGACGTTAGCCATCGAACGTCTGCTCCTGGATGCACAACGCCGCGGCATTAAGGTCATCCTCGTGACTCACGATGTCGGTCAAGCGCAGCGACTTGCGCACGACGTCATATTTCTGCACCGAGGTTGCGTTATCGAGCACCAAGATAGCGAGAGCTTCTTTACGAATCCGCGAAGTGAAGGAGCGCAGGCATTCTTGAGTGGCGGACTCGTGCTTTGACTTGGGAGAGTGCCGTGATCGGGCCTATGCACAGACGAGTAGTTCTTAGCGTCATCCTCGCGCTCCTGCTCGTTCCGGTAGTTTCAGCCGCTTTCGCCGACGACGACAACTTCATCATAGTCCAGTCGACGACATCCACGCAGAACTCAGGTCTATTCGATCACATCTTGCCGAAGTTCACGGAGAAGACCGGCATAGAGGTGCGCGTCGTCGCGGTAGGCACGGGCCAAGCTCTAAAAAATGCCCGCAACGGTGACGGTGACGTTGTGTTCGTCCACTCAAAGCCCGATGAGGAGAAGTTCGTGGCGGAGGGTTGGGGCGTAAGACGCTACCCCGTAATGTACAACGACTTCGTGATCGTTGGACCAGCCTCCGATCCCGCCGGAATCGCAGGTCTGAAGCATGCAGACCAGGCTTTCAAGAAAATTGCCGCGGCCGAGGCGCCTTTTACCTCACGAGGCGACGATTCAGGCACTAACAAAGAAGAGATCAGGCTCTGGAACGCTGCCAAGGTCGCCCCAAAGCAGGCAAGCGGCGACTGGTACCTAGAAACCGGATCAGGCATGGGGGCCACTCTCAACACGGCGGTCGGCAAGCAAGCCTACACCCTAACGGACCGCGGCACCTGGCTGAGCTTCGCCAACAAGGATGACTTCAAAGTTCTCGTCGAGGGGGACCCGAAGCTGTTCAACCAATATGGCGTGATCCTAGTAAATCCGGAGAAACACCCGAACGTCAAAGCTAAGAAAGGACAAGCCTTCATTGACTGGCTAACCAGCAAGGAAGGTCAGGCTGCCATAGCAAGTTATAAGATCGACGGACAGCAGCTCTTCTTTCCCGATGCGCGGCGGGAAGGCTGACGCCGGATCGGACTTAATCGCGAAGGAGTCCAGTTCAAAAACCGAGTTCCTCCTCTCGTGCTTTCGGCAAAAGCAGGAAAGAGTAGGTGGCCTGCTAGCTACCTAACTTTGGAACATCGATCTCTTCCATTAGAACTTCGATGCGCACCTTGATGCTAGGCTGATGGTGGGACCATCTGTTCCTGGCAAAGTGTGACCCCCAAAACTGGCCCACTGAGAAAAAGCCGCCGGAAGGTCCCCACCTTCCGCGTAGGTCGCGTCTCTCTGCTCTCACGAGACAGAGTCCTCGCCGACTAGTGGCGCAATTCCGCGTTTCTTCGGGACAGTTTGGTTGAGGTCTGAAGAGAGCGAGGAAGGCCGCGACTAGGTGGCTGTGCTGGGAGGCTGCGGCGAACGTGTCTCTGCGGTCAAATTCCCTGATCTACGCGAAAATACAGGGAATTTCGTCCAAATCAGGCCAATCGCGTAGCCTGGACGCTAGCATCCACAAGGGATTGTGGGCCAAATTCCCTAGTGAGGAGCACGCCTCAGGCTGGCCCGCGGGGGTGTCCGCTCCGTTGTCAGAAACAGGCGAAAGGTTTGCTTAACCAAAGTTGGGCTGAATGTACGCGGGTCCATGCGAGTAACCCGGAGAGACGTTCCGATGGCACGCACGCCCAAGGCTAATGACGACGATGCTTGGCTAGACCTGCCCTTATCGGCGCGGGAGCCCATGACTGCCAAGGATGCCAAGGCCACTCGTAGGGCCATACAGAGTCTCGACACCCGCACCCCCATACAACGAATGATGGGTGAACTTCCTCATTGGCGCAGCGCATTAGCGCAAAAGGGCCTTGCCAACTGATGGAGCTTCTCAATCAGTCAGCCAAAAGCCCGGCCTGCTGTACTTATGCGGAATCAAGCGGGCCAGCCGCATCGGCCATTGCCGAGTTGAGGGGTGTCTACAATGCCCGGGGTTGGTTTGGGATGAGCAAGGTCTTCATCAGGTTCATTGAGAATCAATCGGGTGCCACAGCCATTGAATATGCTCTTATTGCTGCCGGCATTGCGGTCGCCATTAGCACGTCGCTGACAATGGTTGGCTGCTCGTTGACTAATCTATTCACTAATATCGCCGACAAACTCAAAGCAACCTGACGTCGGCAGCAATGAGATCTCCCACCCACGTCCTCAGATAGCCTCTAATGCGTGTTGAGAGGCAAGAAACAAAGTACCTAAAGTTTGCATCTTTCCGTCAGCTTCGATGTAAGGGCGTCCTGCTATAACGCGGCGTCTGAGGATTTGGTCGCTGGACGGGGAATATTCGATGCGCGTTGCGTTTATACGGTCCCACTCTGGGAACCAGGCCGCCATGCTGCGTGCCCTCCAAGAGAGGGGCCACGATGTGCTCTGCTTTGAAGATGCGCGCGAAGCTCTCGAAGCGGTTCGATCCGACGCCGCGATCGACATGTTGGTAACTGGCGCGTTCGCAACACCTATTTCTGGCTTGGAAGTTTGTTGGGAGGCACGTCTTGCCGCGGGCGAGAGCAGAGCGCTCTACATTCTGTTTGTGGTTCCAGCAGGCGAAGACACGGCCAAGATCGAAGCGCTCGACAGCGGCGCTGATGAGGCCTTGGATGAATTCTCTTGTGCCGAGGAATTTAGTGCAAAGCTTCGGGTGGCGGAGAGGATCACATCCCTGCAGCGCGAGCTCATGAAGGAAGCATCCACCGACTATCTTTCCGGCGCGGACAACCGCCGATCGTTCTTTCGAAAGCTGGCTTCAGCATGCAGAAATGCAAGCCGTGGCACGGCCCTATCCGTAATTTATCTTGATGTAGATCGCTTTAAGGCCATCAACGATCGCTATGGCCATGATGTGGGTGATGAAGCACTCCGCACGATCACTGCAGCTGCACAGGAACTCGATTTGGCCGTCGGACGACTTGGAGGCGATGAATTCGGTGTGATCCTAACGGACAGCAATCTAAGCTGCGCATTGGAGAAAGCTACGACCTTAAAAGCGAAAATCTCCGACGCTCGATTGCAGACGCCTGAGGGAATCGTCAGCGTCACCTGTAGTTTAGGGGTAAGCGAGTTTCAGTCCGGAGACACTGCTGACGATTTGATGAAACGCGCGGATCTGGCACTGTATCAGGCCAAAAACAGGAATGGCGACACGGTAGCCACAACTCCCAAAAACTCCTGGATGAATGGACGTCCGAGCCTCGGCGTTAGCCTCGTTCGCTTACTACCGCGGCCCAGTCCTGAAATTAGAGATCGGCGAAAAAAAGAGCCTGCCAGTTTTGCCCTGATCGCAAGAGTTTGCGCCGTGATTGACCTTCTTATTGCTTCGGGGCTGGATGAAGATATGGCTTTCGAGACGATGGGGCAAAGACTTGTTGTCGCGGATATTCCTCTTCCAAACAATCGCAGCACGAGTTCTTGCTGGCCAGATTACCTTCGGGAGCAGAGAGAGAGCCTCCGCAAAGGGGCGCCGACCGAATTAGCTGTAAAGGAATACGAGAGCGTCGTTGCTGCACTTGATGCCATGGCTCCGCACGAACGTGTGGGGTGGGCGCTTGAGAACGAAGTGTGGGATCGTCGTCGAGAGCGGTCGCGGGTGCCGAAGAGCGCGTGGATCCCTGTCCGACTTCCTGTGGTGAGAACAACTGCTGTGCCCACAAAGTCCGTCGAAAGAATCGCTAGTTAGGAAGTCGACCCCATCGGCCATGTCCGCTTAGGGTCAAAAGCGGAAGTCAGGCTCGGCAGTCGGCATGTCTGCTTTGTGCCAATAGCGGACAGTTTAAGAGTCTTCAGGAGAACCCAGGCCTATCGGGCCTTCGAGCTACTGAGACGGACGAGAGCGAAAAAAGTGGCCGGCATTATCAGCAAGACAAGCGGCATCTGCACGGCGAGGCCGGAGATGATTGCGATAGCCAAAGGCTGCTGCATCTCCGCGCCCTGACCAAGGGCCAATGCGAGCGGTAGCAGCGTAAGAGCCGCGGCTATGGTGGTCATGGCAATCGGACGCAGCCGGTTCTGTGCGGCAGAGACCAACGCCCGCTCAAGGGGTACTCCCTCATTTTTCAGCCGCTCGAATTCGCTGAAATAAAAGATGGCCACCTCGGTCACGATGCCCACGACCATAGTTAGCCCCATTAGGGCAGTGATATTGAGATCAATTCCCGTGAGGAACAATCCGACGAACACTGCGCTCACAGCGACGATGGGCACGAGCAAAACCTGAGACGCTATCGTGAAGTCCTCGTAGAGAAACAGCAGCAGCACGAACACCAAAGAGACAGCCGCAATGAAAATGGTCGTGAGCTGGACAAACGCCGTCTGCTGCTCTTTGTAGAGGCCGCCGAGCTCGTAATAGAGTTGCCCTGGAATGAGATTTTGGCTGGCCAGCACCGCCTTGACGTCACTCACGGTCGATCCGATGTCCCGCCCCTCAATGCGGGCGGTAACCGGAATCATGCGCTTCAAATTGTCCCGGACCACCTGAGGCTGGCCCACGACGAGTTGAAGAGAGGCTACACGACTGAGAACCACCAAGTGTCCGTCCGGCGCCCGAAGCAGCATGTGCGAAAGATCCGACGTGAAGCGTCGGTTCCTCGCCGAGGGCCAAACGCGCACACCGATTGTTTGTGGGCCCATTTGGACCTGAGTTGCTACCGTGCCACTGAGAAACGCAGCGACTTGGGTCGTGATCGAGGCGGGATCCAGCCCCTCGATGGCCGCCTTCTGCCGATCTACGTGGATCGTGAGCGCGTCTCCGGCAAGCTGAATACCGTTGTTCACGCTGACAATGCCCGGCACATGCGAGATGGCCTCGGCGACCTTTGGGGCGGTTGCCAACAGAGCCTGCACATCGTCGCCGAAAATCTTGATCTCGACCGGCTGCGGCACTGCCGTCAAATCGCCGATGAGATCTTCCATCAATTGTAAGAGCTCGACTTCGAGGCCGGGGACCTTCCTTTCGATCTGCTCTCGAACAGCGGTCATGATTTCGCCGATGGGCCGGCGCGGCAACGGCCTAAGGCGGACAAAGAAGTCGCCTTGGCTGGCTTCGGTAATACCGCCGCCAAGCTGCAGTCCCGTGCGCCGTGAATAGGTGAGCACCTCAGGCGTGGCGCGAAGTACGTCCTCGACCTGCTTCACGAGCTCGTTGGTGTCGGTCAGCGAGGTGCCGGGCGGCGCTCTATAGTCAAGCACGAAGCCGCCTTCATCCATGGCCGGCATGAATCCAGAGCCGACTTGCGGGTAAGCAAACAGCCCGGCGCCGATGATGGACAAGAGAAAAGGCAGAACGAGCCATGGATGTCTCAGCAGCCGTGTCAACAACCATTCATATCCACGTCCAAACCGGCTTGCCCTGCGCGCTTCTTGTTCTTCCAGGCCCGGACGCAAGAGATGCTCGGACAGAATTGGAATGACGAACCAGCTGATCAGCAATGAGATAGCTAAAATGCTCGCCATCGTCAGCGACAGTGCCTTAAAGAAGGCACCGACCACACTGCTCAGGAACGCCAGCGGCAAGAAGATGATGATGGTGGCCAGAGAAGAACCGACCAGAGGCCTTCCAAACTCATAGACAGCGATCCTGACGCGTTCCGAGTGGGACCCACTCGGCAGCGTGACGACACGCCGGACAATCTGTTCGATCAGAACGATGGCATCGTCGATGACAAGGCCGATCGCCGCAGCCATGCCGCCAAGGGTCATGATGTTGAATGTCATCCCTGCCGCATAGAGAACCAGAACGGAGATCGCTAAAACGGCCGGGACCACGATGACAGCGATCAGCGTGATCCTAAAGCTACGCAAGAAGACGAACAGGACGACGGCCGATAAGGCGATGCCGATCAGAATGGCATCACGAACGCTCTTCGCCGAAGCCGCGATCAGCGCGCCCTGATCGTACCAAGCGTTAAGCGCGGTTCCCTGCGGCAGCTTATCCTTATGGGCCTCGAGCACACGTTCGACATCCTGCACGATTTGGATCGTGTTGCCGTCCGGCTGCTGGTAAATCTGCAAGGAGACCGCCGGCACACCGTCTGCAGAGACGATAACCCACTGGGGAGCCGGACCGCGCACCACCTTGGCGATATCCTCAAGCTCAATCTTGCCGTTTGGCCCCGAGCGAATGATGGTGTGGCGAATGTCATCGAGTGTGATCAGTCGGTCGTCTGTCAAAACCAGAAACAGTTTGTGCCAATCCTGCAGCCGGCCCACGGCCTGCAAGACATTTGAGGATGAAAGCGCTCTCGCAACGTCGTCAATCGTGAGGCCATAGGCCACCAGGTCATCGGGGCTGACATCGACCTGGAACTCGGCGATATCGCCCCCTAACGCAGTCACCTTGGCAACGCCGTTAATTGCCGACAGTAAAGGCACAAGGTCATATTCTGCGATCGCGCGCAGACGTGCCTGATCCACCGTGCGGGAGGTGAGATTGTAGGCGGCAACCGGAAACACGGTCGGGTCCATGCGCCAAATCGTGAATGTGGTATTGGCCGGCAGTGTTCCGAGCAGGCGCGTTATTGCAGCTGCAACGTCAAGGGTCGCGAGCTGCATGTCCGTGCCCCACGCGAAATTCACCGAAATTTCGGCACTGCCGCGGGTCGAGGTTGAGCGTATTTCACGCACGCCGCGCACAGCGCGCACCCCGACCTCTACGGGCCGGGTCACTTGAACCACCATCTGGTCTGCGGGACGGTCGCCTGCATCGAGAGACACCACGACACGCGGGAAGTCGATCTGGGGAAATAGGGCCACGGGCAGCTGAAAGGCAGCTAGGCCGCCAAACACGGCAGCAAGCAGCAGGAGAAACAGGATGGAGCGGCGATGCGAGGCCGCCCAGCCGGGGATCTTCAAGGCGATGTCGCGCTCACGGCAGCGCCATCCCTGAGTCCGATGAGGTTGTAAATCGCGACCTCTTGATCGGCCTTAAGGCCGTCTTCTACGCAAACACTTTCCCCTTCTACCTGGGCTAGGGTCACGTCTTGCCGACGGACGTGTCCGTCCTCGACGACAAAGACATAGGGTTGGTTGCCATCGTAAAGTACGGCGACTCGCGGGATGGTCAGGACCTCGGCCTGCTTGCTTGCAACCGTTGCCTTGACGGTCTCCCCCAACGCGAATTGCTTAGCTGCGTCTCCAGTTACCTGCACCAACGCATCAATCAGACGCGTAGTTGGATCAACAATTGCTCCGACGCTTGTTATTGCAGCCGGTACCGGCGCTCCCTTGGCAAAAAGGTGCTCCAACTGAACGTGATCGCCGGGGCGTATTTCGGCTGCATCGCTGGGCTCGATACCGAGCTAAATCATGAGCGAAGTGCGATCGGCAAATTCCGCTATGGTCGTATTTGCGGCGATCTGGCTCCCGATTTGGGCAGCAAGATTGCTAGCGATGCCGGTCTTGGGTGCGCGCAGGACGACGTGCTCCTTGCCGGCTCCAAGCGCAGTTTGCGCCTCAAGCTGCGCGCGTGCATCAGCCAATGCTTGCTCCGCAGCGGCGACCTGATCCTTGGTGGCAAGCTGCTGCGCAAAGAGGCGGCGCACATGGTCGAGCTGCTGCTCGGCATTGGTGACGGCGGCTTGCAGTTGCGCAAACTGAGCGCGCGCCACCGGGCCTGGCTCGATCTCCGCCACCACGTCGCCAATCTGGATGACTTGGCCCTTGTAGGCGTTTAGCTTCCTGACGACGCCGTCTATCGGCGAGACAATCACAAACTGGCTGTTCGGGTCGGCGGCGACGGTGCCGAAGGCCGTGACGGTCTCGGTAACCTGTTCGCGTTTCACCTCCGCGGTGTCAATCGACAGGGGCGCTTCGGTGCTCGTCAACGTCGGGGTCTCATCATTCGGGGAGAGGCTATTGGCGATGGCCCCCGTTACTGCGGCGCTTCCCATGACAAACGCGACGAGCGCGATAAGCCAATGTTTTGATGTCCCACTCATTGCCGTATCGCCCAAGGTGGGGCGAACTCGCGCGGGCCATCGGCTAGCAGCACAGCCATGTTGTTGGTTGCCTGCCAGAGCATTTGGCGCCGATCCAGAAGCTCGAGTTCCTTCGCATTCAGCGAGGTTTGCATCGAGACGAAGTTGAGCGCCGGGAAGTCCCCCGCCTCAAACGCGTGACGAGAACGGGCGACCGCCTGGCGCAACTCCCCCACGGACCATTCCAGAGAAGAGATTTCCGGCTTCAGCAACCGGATCTCTGCCTGAAGCGCGCGAACATCGGAGACGGATTGATCAATACGCGCCTGGTATTCGTCGCGGAACTGGGCGCGCGTGGCTTTCTCTGTGGCGATCTGACCGCGATTGCGGTTGAAAATCGGTAGGTTCATTGTGACGCCGGGGCCAATCGCATTCACGTCGGTGTTGTCGCGCGAGCGGTTCACGCCAATGCTGATCGAGGGAAACTGGGCGAGAATGGCGCGTCTGACTGTCGCCTCCTGGCTTTCATAGCCGGCGCGCAGCGCAAGCAGATCGGGTCTGCGGTGAGGCAGCGATGCCAGCAACGCATCAACATTGGTGACGTTCGGGGGCAACGGGTTGAGATCGCCAAGACGAAAAGCGATTTCCGGGCGCACGCCCATCAGGGCTGCGAGTGCGATGTGATTGGCGGCCGCCTGACGCCGCGCGGCCCTGAGGTCCCGGTCGGCATCAGCCAGGGCTACCAGATCGGCGCTTACTGCTGCGAAAGTGACATCTCCCGAGGCCAAAGCCTTCTTTTCCCGGTCGTAATCCTGACGGAACAGAGCGACATTGCGCTCAAGAAGCACCAGCCTTTCTTCAAGGAATTTTACCTGGATGAAGAGGTCGCGCGCTTTCTGCGAGAGCTGCCAGGCCTGCCACTCGACGGAGAGAGCGGTCTGTCGGCGGCTTGCCTGCGCACCCTTGACCTCGGAGCGATGAAGGATGAGCGCCTGGATGTCGTAGCTCGGCATGATGCCGTAAGCGCTCACGAGCCCGGCCATATTCTCTAGGGGCGCATCGATGCTCCAAGTGAGCTGCGGATCGGGAATCAGGTGCGCAGCATAAAGTTTCGCATCGGCGACCTTCACGCTTTTGACTGCTGCCTTCAGATCCGGATTGTTGAGGACCGCCAACGAAGCCGCATCCAACATCGAGAGGACCGGACCGTTTCCCGGCTCCTCAAAGCTGCTGCGGACAATCCGTGCCTGCAGGGTGCCATCAACATTCGTTGCCAGATTGTCGGAAACGGGCAACGGCAGGGGCGCATAGGATTGGCAAGCGGCAACCAGTGTGCAGCTTAAAACAGTCCCGATTGCCGCCCGTGCCCCTGCCAATTCGTCCTCTCGTTAGCGCCCAGCTGCTTGTGGAGTTGCAGCGGAAGACTCCAGACCCGCAAATGACGATCGATGCTTCGACTGTGAATCGGTCCGAACCGAATGCACCGCATCTTTTCCAGAGGCCGCGTTCCTGAACTGCATCTTGATCCGCAGACCCGGAGCGTTATCTTCCAGGCAGAGTTCGATCTCATGGAGATCAGCCACGGCGGCAACGAGTGATAGGCCGAGTCCGTTGCCGGGCTGCGCAATGCTTCGTTCCAGCCGGTAAAATCTGCGAAAGACTTGCTCCCTCTCCTCAAGAGGGATGCCTGGCCCGCTATCCGCTACGGTAGCAACAGGCCCCGCGCCGTGATCTGCGAGCGTTACCTCGATATTGCTGCCGGCGGGCGTGTGGCGGATTGCGTTGTCGAGGAGGTTTGCAAGCATCTCGGTGAGCAAGTCGCGATCCCCCCAATACTGGAGGTCGGGGTCGATCTTGGCGCTCAAGCCTTTGTCCTGCTCCTCCGCAACAGCAAGATAGGCATCCGCAACATTCTCGAACGTCGTGCTGAGGTTTACTCGCCGAAAGCCTGCCTGCCGTGTCCCGGCTTCAATCTGTGCAATCCTGAGCAGGGCCGAGAAGGTATCGAGGATGGTATTGGTTTCATCAATGGCCGCGTCGATCGAGCTTTCGGTCTTGTGATCATCTCCGACGTTCGTCTTGGCTATTTCCAACTTTTGCCGCAGACGGCTCAGCGGCGTGCGGAGGGCATGGGCGATATCGTTGGAGACCTGACTCAAACTCTCCATCAGATCCCCGATACGATCGAGCATCCGGTTGAGCGTCGAAGACAGTCGGTCAAGGTTGTCGTCGGTGCCGCGCAGGGGAATGCGTGAATGCAGATCACCTCCAATGATCGCCTCGGCGGTTCGTGTAATGACGTCCACTCTTTGCAGAAAGGCTCTGCTCAGGAGGATTCCGCCTGCCAGGCTTAGTATAACGAAGGCTGCCAGTCCCCAGCCCAAGGCGCTTAAGAAAGCCTGCTGGATCTCTTCTATCGGATCGAGGTCGTCGGCGACCGCCAGGCGAACTCCCTTGCCCAGCAAGACCGTGCGCACACGAAGGGTTTGTTCGACAGAACCGCCCGAGGTGGGTTCAGTCTCAATGTCGGTCCAGCCGACATGAGCGGGCATCGAAGGCAGATTGCCGGCGAGACGTTTGCCTTCCGCATCTGTCACTAAGTAACTCAATGCGGGA